>JAFWGQ010000030.1 GCA_017512365.1 Mogibacterium sp. | reverse complement strand
CCGGAACCGACGCCTGAGGCCGAGAGTCCGGCAGATACGCAGACGGTCAATAATAATAATGAAGACGATCCTTCTCCGTCGGATGCGGATGCAGATCCTGCATTCATATCAACGGACAAAGCGTCAGCTGCGGAAAAGGACGCGGACACGGAAGATGAAGATAAAAACAAAGATGACGAGAAGGATGATTATCCTGCTCAGAGCTTCAGCGGGAGCGCAGGCGGACTCAATGTAAAAGCATCCGCCGGTAAGGGCGTTTTCCCGGAAGGCACAGAGATGAGCGTCAGCCAGGTCTCTTCTTCGTATGTCATATCTGCGGCCGACGCGGCTACAGGGGATGATCTATCCGTGGTCGATGCTGTCGCTGCTGACATCACCTTCCATCATGAAGGCAAAGAGATACAGCCCGCGCAGGGCGGCGTAAGCGTCAGACTGAGCTCGGACAAGGCGCTTGCCGGAGACGAACACGAGGTGGTCCATATTGCTTCGGGAGGCAGAGCGGAGATCATAGGCGACGCGTCCGCGAAAGCGGCAAGCTTCAGCGCAGGCCATTTCTCCGTCTACGGCATAATCGGAGAAGAATACGGAAACGATGTGGAACAGAAAGCACGTAATACATACAGGTTCTATGTCAGGGAGAACGGAGGGAACAGACTTGTCGACACTCAGACAGTCTCGGACGGCGATACTCTCGTTGAGCCGGCGGCACCGGCTTCGACCAATGGCAAGGTGTTCGACGGGTGGTTTCTGGATGGCAAAAAAATCGCGTTCGGAGAACCGGTCGGCGTTGATGAGGGAACAGACGGCAGGGAGCTCGCTGTTTATGCCGAGTTCACAAATACATATTATGTAACCTTCTACAAGGATGAAGCGATGACTGTCGTCCTGCGCACTAAGAAGGTCGTGAACGGAGACATCGTGAGTACGAAAGATGTGAACCGTTACCTCGGAGACGGGATGGGGATCACCGGCTGGAAACATAACGGAAAGCTTCTGGAAAGCGATCATGTCAGGGTTGACGGCGCAGACATCGATCTGCAGCCTGTGATCGAATCCGCAAGCTGGATCACCTTTGAATCCGGCGGCGGCACACCGGTGGATCCGATAGTCGTAAAGACCGGTCACAAGGCCTCAGCGCCTGAGGAACCGACGAGATACGGTTATGGATTCGACGCGTGGTACACTGATGAAGAGCGTACGAAGAAGTTCAGTTTCGAAAAGGCCATAGATGATGACATCAGGCTCTATGCGGGCTGGATCCCGGACAGATCGGCAAGCTATACCGTAGTGTACTGGAGGCAGAGGGTGACGGATGCCAAGAATGCTGTGCCGGCTGACAGGACATACGACTTCGCGGAGTCGGTAACGCTGACCGGAGAAGCAGGCTCGACGGGGACGTTCGAAGACAAGTCGTATCCGTACTTTATAAAAAACACCCTGAAGACCGACGCAGCGAACAAGGACGTCAAAGTAAAGGCTGACGGCAGTACCGTTTACAACGTGTATTATGACCGCGAGCTGATGACGCTGCAATTCTATGAAAACGAGATTCTAGCCAGGGAGTTTACCGGACTGTACGGATCTTCTCTGAGACACAATGGCTATGAGTGGCCTACGGGGATAGTTTGGCAGCACACGGACGGAACCAACACATTCCAGACCTTCCTGGACGCGTTCATCTTCCCGTATGCGGGCAATCTGTACAGTCTGAAGAAGGCCGGAACTCCGGCGGGCTACAGGATAGTTCTGTGGCTGGAGGATTCCGAAGGCGGGTATCAGTCAGTGCTGGAAACCAACGCTAATTCAGCGAATGTCAACTGGAATTTTTCGGAAAAATTCAATGGCTATAAACTCGCCGGTTACAGGAATGACGCGGACGGAGGAGGCGACATGATCGACATTCCTTCCGGTTCCGTAAGGATCCAGCCTAAGGGCATTTCGATCTACTACAAGCGCCGGGACTATTCGGTCACGCTTTCAAACATATCCGAAAGCAGGTCTTTCAGCAGAAAGTTCAAGGAGACGATCGGCACCAAAGATATTCCTATGGACGGAAAGGGACTGGAGCCTCCGGCATACATGATGAGTGACGGCACACGATACACGTTCGGCGGCTGGTACCTGGATGACGGATTCCAGATCCCGTTCGACCCGAGCACGACGATGCCGGCCAACAATCTGCAGCTGTTCGCAAAATGGGTCGCGCCTGAATACAAAGTAACTTTCGATCTGGACGGAGGCAGCTGCGGCGGGAAGAAGACACTTGCAGACATCAAAGTGGAATCCGGCAGACAGATAGATGCGCCTGAAGGCGAGATGAAAATGGACGGCCACATCTTTGAGGGATGGGTAAAGGAAGACGGCAGCCTCTTCAGCTTCGATACTCTTATCATGAAGGACACCGCTCTCAGGGCAAAGTGGAGCCCGTCGACAGAGATGGAGATCACCATCAGATATGAATACAGTAACGGAGAAGTCGGCAGCAGAGCAAAGTTTGCAGGCAGTGACAAAAAGATATATGTTGACGGCGCGGAAGCAAGAGTGGCCGGAATGCCGGCGCTTGATGAAAAGGATCTGAAGGACGGCTGGTACTTCAAGGGCTGGAAGATCGGGACGAGCGAGCGCCTCGTACACACAGGGATATTCCCTGTGAACGGGAGGTATGCGGAAAACAATACAAAAGGGCGATATACTCTCGTTCTGACGGCGCAGTATGAACAGAAGGCCACGACGAAGGTGACCTATCATTCGAATCTTCCGTCCGGCGACGCGGCTGAATCGAAAGAACCGGTGACGTTCAACGATGAATTCAGGGTGGAGGAGTATCAGAGGCTGACAAAACTCGACCAGGAGCATGCCGGCTATGAGTTCATCTGCTGGAGGAACGGATCGGGCGAGTACTTCAATGCGGGAGAGAAGGCCGCCGCGAACATGCAGGGCGAAAACCACCTTTACGCGATGTGGAGGCTCAAGGTGAGCATAAGCGGAAATACTGCGACAGAGACATATGACGGCACCGAGAAGAGCGTCAGCGGCTTTAAGAGCAACGCGCCTGACGGTGTCACGGTCGCTCTTGCGGACGGCAGGCAGGCCGTTGCGAGGGGAACGGAGGTGAATGAGGCGGGATATCCGATGGACCTGACAAAAGAGCACTTCACCTGCGTGATAGAAGACTCGCAGAGCGGCAGGATAAAGGAAGCGGTCATCGATACTGTCACCGACGGCTGGCTGAAGATAGTGCCTCGCGCAGTCACTGAAGAGCTTGTACCGGATACGGACGACGGCAGCTCTGATGTCCTCGGAGATTATGACGAGGGCAGCAAAAATAAAGCCGCGGAAGTCAAAAAAGGTGTAAAAGCCGGATCCGGCGGGATCGCTACAGGAGATCAGGCGGTGATCACATACCTCGCGGCTCTGATGATCATGGCAGCGGCCGGTATCTCGATCATCGTTATCAGAAGAAGGAACGGGAGGTAGCAGCTTTCCGTAACTATGAATATCCCTCGGAGAACAGGAGGTCCAGGCCTCCTGTTTTTCTTTGTTTTTGGAATACAGAAAAAAACATAGGGCGGCTGAACAAAATACTGACATCGTATTGACAATGATCTGCGAATATGGTAAGTTACAAAACGGTTACAGAAAAGTTACAACAAGGTTACAATTTCATATCTTGAACTGAACAGGGGGGATGGATCAGTGAAGAAAAAGAGCGACTGGCTGAGCCGTGCGGCTTCAGGGGGCAGAATGCCTAAGGTGATCATGGTCATGATGCTTTCATTCATGATGATATTGTCGGGCATAGCTCCTTCTTTTTATGCTTTTGCGGAAGACGCAGCCGAGGATGCTGCTTTCAGTACAGAGGAAGCGGCAGCTCCGGCAGCTGAAGAAGATAGTGCGGAAGAGGTATCCTCTCCTGAACCGGCCGCAGCGGAGCCTGAGCCGGCGCCGGAGCCTGAACCGGAACCTGAGCCTGAGTCTGCGAGCCCGTCGGATACGCAGACGGTCAATAATGAAGAAGCTCCTTCTCCGTCGGATGTGGACGCGGACCCTGCAGTCACGTCAGCGGACAAGGCGGCAGACACGGAAAAGGACGCGGACACCGAAGATGCAGATAAGGACAGGAAGGACGAGGAGGAGAAATATCCTGCTCAGGATTTCAGCGGATCGACTTCCGAACTGGATATAAGTGTCAGCGCCGGGAAGGGAGTGTTCCCTGATGGAACGCAGATGAAGGTGCGCGGAGCTTCTGCAGAGGAAGTAAAGGAAGCTGCGCAGAAGATGGCAGATGAGGGCACCGAGGTAGTCGATGCCGCTGCTGCCGACATCACCTTCTGGAATGAAGGCAAGGAGATACAGCCGAAGCGCAGCGTCAGTGTGAAGCTTTCCGCGAAGCGCGCGCTTGCGGGAGACAGCCATGAGGCAGTCACGGTCAGCGACGGCGGCAGCGTTTCCGTCATGTCCGATGCTTCGGCGAGCTCCGCATCATTCAGGACGGATCACTTCACTGTTTACGGCATAACCGGCACGGAATATGCAGATGATATCAGCAGGAACGTACGCTATACATATGTATTCTATGATGAAGAAAAACCTGTAAGCACTCAGATCGTAAAGCAGGGAGAAAAGGTCATACTTCCTGAAGTGGAAGACAGTGAGAAATTCAGATGGGTGGATAAAGCTACCGGCGATGAGGTCACGAATGACACGATGGTCCCTGAGGATGCGACAGAGGATAAGACTATCGACGTAGTAAAGGCGTTCGACTGCTGGCATGGGATCTTCTATACCAGCAGTGATGCCGGGACCGTCTGCATGACCAGAGCGGCTGACAAAGGAGTCGTTGAGCTGATCACAAAAGAAGAATTCGAAAATATGGGCCTCGTTCCGGAGGGACAGAGCTTTATCGGATGGAGAGAGAAAGATAAGACAGATACAGATATCATCGCCGGAGCAGCCGTCGAAGTGAATGGCGCAGACATCCACCTCGTGCCTGTCTTCAGGGATGATCTCAAAGTGACACTCGATGCCAACGGCGGAGAGTTCAAAACAGCGGATGAGAATGGCGAGGCTGCCGGAAGCGAAGCGCTTACGCTCAGCGTCCGGTATGGAGATAAGATCGATTTCAGCGACGTTCCTGTCAGGGCGGGATATAGCTTCACCGGGTGGTACCGCGATGAAGCGGCGGATGATGACTCGCAGAAATGGCTTGAGAACGATGTCGTGGAGAACGAACTTGTCCTCTACGCCGGATGGGAAGAGGCGGAGAACTCTTTCATCCTCAGCGTGATGCGTGAGAACGCGCAGAACGACAGCTATACGGAAAAAGAGCACAGCGTGTGGACATCGAACAACGGGATCGCCCTTAAGACAGGCAACCCGATCCCGGTCAGCGCTATACTCGCTCAGTATGGAAAGAACAAGTACAGCAGCGATCACTATCATCTGAACGGGACCGGCGCGAAACAGGATAAACCGGGATTCAAGGACAGCTGCCCTGCCATCGAGGTGTATCACGGAGGGAAAAAGGCCGCGGCATTCGATCACAACGGGGAATGCATCGAAGGCGACTCCACGAAGGCTGTGATAGCGGACAGGGATACCGTTGTAAAGGTCTACTACAGCCTGGACAGCTACCAGCTGTTCTTCCGCTTCGATCCGGAGTTGTCTAAGGACAATATGCCGGTAAACGGATATAACGGCGGCACGCAGCTGTCAAAGGAAAGGAACCGGACAGCCTATAATGACTACAGGACTCTCATGGGTACAGACTGGATCACAGGTCAGAGCGATCAGGTGCTGAAGTACGGCGAGTGGATGTATGCGAAGGCCTATGGCAACAATCCGAGGATCCGGAAGCTGCTGGATGAGGGAACTCACTGGTGGTTCGACGCGGTGTATCGCGGATCATCCGGACAGCAGGTGGTGTTCAACGCGTCCAACATGTATAATCCGTTCCGCCCGGCAGAAGACACAGCTGACGGGACGGACTGCCTGATACTGGTCAAATACAATTCCAGTCAAAAGGCGCACCAGATCAAAGACATCTACTATGATGCTGCCGGGAAAAAGGTGGATGAAAATGATCCTCCGATCACGATCAATTACCGGTCGCCTCGAAAGCACGAATTCAGGATCGGCTCGGTCGTGGGCGGATATGAGCTGAAAGAGGTCACGGGACCGTTCGATGAAAGCTCAGGCAGTTATAAGAAACTTGATGCTGAACTCCAGTCAAACGGACAGACAAAGTTCGCATATCTGTACGAAGATGGCGAGCCGCTCCCGATGATATGCCACTGGTATCCTGCGGAATACACGATCACTTACGTGCAGGTGAAGGCCGGCGCGGTGGACATAGCCGACGATTGCAAAGAAGCCGATCAGCAGCACAAAGTCCTCTTCGGAGAATCTACTGATGCTGCCGCAGAAGTGCAGCCTTCCGGAGGCAAGTGGAATGTGATCAAGGATAAAAACGGCATCCGCTATGATTTCGACGGTATCGAGATATATAATACGAAGTCGGGCAAAAAGCTTAGATCTATGCCGGAAAAAATGCCGAGCAGCGATCTGATAGTCTATTACAGGTGGACGCCGGAAAAATTCAGGGTCGACTATGATCCGGACAACGGAGATCCGGTGCTTACAGACTCAGACATCCCTGCAAACGGAAGAACGAAGGGGTACGAAAACCTTCCGGGTGCAGAGGAACTTAAAAACGAAGAACTTGAATTCAGGGGCTGGTATGAATGTGATGACGAGGGAAAGCCGGTCAGCAGGTTCGACTTCAGCACCAGGATAATGAAAAACTACCGCCTGAAAGCCGTATGGGAGCCGACAGATATCTATAAGGTGCGCTATGACGCGAACGGCGGCACTCTGCCTGAGGGCCTTGTGGATGGCATGGATCCGAAGGCCTACCGCAGAGACTCTGACGCGAAGACGGTCGGCAGCGCAAAGCCTGGAGAAGGCAAAAACAGCCGCTTCATCGGCTGGGCTGTCGGAACCGAAAAGGATAAGCTCATAACAGGCTCCACCTTCAGGGTCAGCGACGTTAATGACAGTGCGGACGGCAAAAGCGACAATGTGATCACGCTCGTAGCGAAATATGAAACGTATAAGCAGAATACGACTGTAGTCTACCATACGAATTATCCGGCAGGAGAAGAAAACAGGACCTTCGAAACGGAGCCTCTGGAGGTAAACCAATGGTTCAGGGTGCTGGCGATAAAGGATACAGGCTGGAGCGACACATATGCCTTTGACGGCAGGACATATAAGTTCGTCTGCTGGACCAGTGCAGGAGGAGAGAGGCTCTACGTCAGATCGGCCGGACGCGACTACTTCTTCCCGGATGAGCTCGCGGCGGCGGGCAGGTGGGAAAACGACCTCTACGCTGTATGGGAAGAACTGCCTGAGGTAAAGAACGGGATCGTGGCTCCGACGGATACAGCAGACAGCGATGTACTCGGAGACTACGAGGATGACGGAACGGACGATAACGAAGCAGGCTCCGCCGACATCGTCAGGACAGCTGAAACTTCGCAGCCGGCAGCATCCAGTGGAGTAAAGACAGGAGATGAGACAAGGCTCATCGCATATATCGGGATCATGATTGCAGCTATCATTCTTTCGCTGATCATCATGGCAGCAAGACGCAGACGCGATCTGCAGTAAGAAAGAGTCAGACCGGCATAGCGAAAGTGAAGTCGGCAGACTATATCCCCCAACCAAACAAAACAGGAGGCTTTGAAACCTCCTGTTTTGTTATGGTCATATGGCCATATCCCCCTATATATCACCTCTGTTAAGAGGAGTATATCTGTGCCCAGTAGGTCGTTCCGTTGTAGGTGTACCCTGCGATGCCGACCTTTCTGAAGTTTTTTCTCAGCATGTTTGCTCTGTGTCCTGTGGAAGCGTACCACGCTTCGGAGACCTGAGCGCATGTTTCCTGTCCTCTGGCGATGTTTTCGCCCTTGGCCTTGTTGCCCTTGACGAGGGTGATGCCCCTCCTGCCGTTCGGACGTGTGTGCGAGAACTTTCCTGTCTCAGCCATTTCCTTTGCGCGGATCAGAGCTATCTTTTCGAGCTTCCTGTCTCTTTTGAGCGGCACGAGCTTGCCGGAGCTCTTTTTCACGTGCTGGTTGTACTGGCTGCGGTAGTTGTTGAGCTGCCTGTATGCCTGCGATGTATTCACGACTGCCGGCTTCTGGGCGCTGACGCTTATCGTGCAGGAATCGGTCTCGCCTTCGAATTCAACGGTCACTTCTGCGGTGCCTGCTTTTTTTGCTGTGACTGTGCCGTTGCTGACTGTGACTACGGCGTCGTTGGAGCTGCTCCAGTGGATGTCGTTCGTGTCCGGCTTTTCGCCCTGATAGCTGTAGGATATCCTGAGGCCTGTCTTTGCGCCGGCTTTCATCGAAACGCTGTCTTTGTTTATGTCTACGGAAGTAACATGAGAATCGGCCGCGCTTGCCGTCACCGCCGCGAGAGCAATGATCAGTATGGCTGTGAGCACGACCGCCAGTCTTCTGATAGTCTTCATATCTGTACCTCTTTTCGCTGGTGATATATCCGGGGGGATGG
Organism: Mogibacterium sp.; assembly: GCA_017512365.1. GTDB lineage: Bacteria > Bacillota > Clostridia > Peptostreptococcales > Anaerovoracaceae > Crickella. The sequence goes on along the minus strand of JAFWGQ010000030.1, from coordinate 39,022 downwards.
ATAAGTCTTAGCTTATGGCTGCAGTATAGCAACGGCACAGACACACGACGGTTAGGATAGGGAGACAGAAGGGTTACAGACCGCAAAAAAGTATTAAAAATCCCCGTTTTTTTCAAAAAAACCCCCTGCTTCCTTGAAATACTGCAGGAGTTGCAAATATAATAAGCATAAATGTAACTGTTTTATAACGAAAGAGTGGAGACATGATCAGAGTACTTGTAGTAGACGACGAACAGGTCATCAGAGACGGAGCCGCGAAAGTCATCGCGGATTGCATCCCTAACTCGGACATGGTGGTATGCGGCACTCCGTCCGAGGCTCTTGAAGAGGTCGAAAAAAGACACTTCGACATAGCCTTCCTCGACATAGAGATGCCGGGCATGAACGGAGTCGAGCTTGCCAAGAAGATCAAGAAGATCGCGCCTGACACCAATATTATTTTCTCGACGGCTTATCCTCAGTATGCCGGCGATGCTTTCAGCCTGCACGCCAGCGGATACATAACTAAGCCTCTCAACCGCGAAAAGGTCATGACAGAGATAGATGATCTGAGGCATCCGGTCGAGAACGATGACAGGGGACTCCGGGTACAGGCCTTCGGCAATTTCGAGGTCTTCTTCGACGGCAAGCCTCTGCACTTCAAGTATGCCAAGACCAAGGAACTGCTGGCATACCTCATCGACCGCAACTGCGCGGTAGTGGACATAGGCGAGATCAGGGCTATCCTCTGGGACGATGACGAGGACCGCACCAGCTACATCAAGCAGCTCAGGAAGGACCTCGTGGATACCCTGAAGGGAGTCGGCGCGGAGGATGCCATAGTCATCATGCGCGGCGGCATCGGAGTCATCCCTGCCAAGGTCAAGTGCGACTTCTTCGACTACCTTGCGGGAGACGCGAAGGGCATCAATTCATATCACGGCGAGTACATGCAGCAGTACAGCTGGTCCGAAGTCACGCACGGAAGTCTGGAGTCAAGGGAAAGCAATGGCCAGTGAGATATTAGTCAGATCTGTTAATATAGCGCTCATGGGCTACAGCAGCCTGGTGGCGATCGCGATGATGACGAGCTTCCGCAGTGACATGCTCAGCAACCGCTCACAGCGGCTGTTCTTTTCGAAGATCGCGGTCGCGACGGTCTGCATGCTCTGCCATGTGGGCTGCTGCATGCGCGGCATGGAACTGAGAGACCCGCTGAATGTGGTGCTCCTTTCGCTGTCGCATGTAGGCGTTTATATTGTTTTCTATTTATATATTGAGTACCTCAGAGCGCAGATAGAAGAGCTCGACCCCGCGCATCCGGTGAACAGGGCGGTAGTGTATATCTCGCTTGTGGTATGCGTCATCGGCTCCACGCTCTGGGTCATTTCCACGGTAGATGAGGATTTTGAAAGGATAAGCGATTCCACGCTCAGGCTCGGAGTCTCGTTCAGGATAGGACAGATTGGCGGACTCATACTCATACTGATCACTCTTGCTATCCTGATAAAGTACTACAGAACTATCGGCATACGCCACACGCTCATACTGAGCGCCATGCCGCTGCTGATGCTCATCGCGACATTCGCGGAACCATATGCGTACGGCGTAGATCTGTATTATCCTCTGATCGTCATCGAGTTCTGCATCATCTACACCCAGCATTACCTGGATGTGGCAATGCAGGCCGAACACGATGAAATGGCGGATACCAGGGCGAGGCTCGCTCTCGCGACGGGCAGGATGAAGCCGCATTACCTTTACAATGTGCTGACGACCATATATTATCTCTGCGAGAGCGATCCGCAGAAGGCCCAGAGGGCGATAGGAACCTTCTCCGAGTACCTGAGGAGCACTCTCGAGACCATGGAAAAGCAGGAACTCGTGAACTTCTCGTGGGAGCTCGGCGAGATAAGACATTATCTCGAACTGGAAAAGCTGCGCTTCGGCAAAAGACTGACTGTGGAATACGATATCGAGGCCGAGGACTTCCTCGTGCCGCCTCTGTCGATACAGCCGCTCGTCGAAAACGCCGTCAAGCACGGCATCGCGCCTAAGGAGGAAGGCGGCACCGTCAGGATAGTATCCAGGTGGCTCTCCGACGGAGGATCGCAGATACGGATCATAGACGACGGCGTCGGCTTCGATGTAAAGCAGCTCAGGGACATGGACGTAACACACGAAGGCCTGGCAAACGTGCGTGAGAGGATACGCCTCGAGGTCGGAGGAGAGCTGACGATAACCAGTTCGCCGGGCAGAAAGACGACCGCTATCGTTACTATCAGGCCTCCTGCAAATCAGAACGGGAACAAATGACCGATGCAGGAAATAATAACTGACTCATTACTGGATACGATAAAGGATACGGCAACGCTGATACCGTTTCTCTTTATAACATACCTGGCGATGGAATGGCTCGAACGAAGGACGGAAGAGCAGTCTGTCGCCTTGCTTTCGCGTATGGGGAGATTCAGGCACGTGATCGCTGCGGGCATCGGACTCGTGCCGCAGTGCGGCTTTTCGGCTGCAGCGGCGAGCCTGTACTCGGGCGGCGTCATCACTGCGGGAACGCTGATCGCGGTGTTCCTTTCGACTTCTGACGAGATGGTCCCTATATTCCTCTCCTCGGCCGTCCCGGCAGGCACCATCGGAAGGATACTTCTTGCCAAGTTCGTGATCGCGCTTGTGAGCGGGATCGCGATAGACGCGGGCTCGAGGGCGGCGCGCAGATGGGTCCACGCCGACAAGCACATACACGATCTGTGCGAGAGGGAGCACTGCGGCTGCGGAGATGAAGAGGGCGGCATATTCCGCTCGGCTCTCGTGCACACCCTGAAGATCACGCTGTTCATCTTTATCATATCGCTTATCCTGAGCCTCCTGGTGGGCTTCCTGGGTGAAGACGCGATGGCGTCCCTGTTCAGCGGAGCTCCTCTGGCGGGCACGGTAATAGCCGCGCTCATAGGGCTGATCCCCAACTGCGCGGCATCGGTGGCTGTCACGCAGATGTATCTTGGAGGCATACTGACTACGGGCCAGCTGATGGCGGGGCTCCTCACCGGAGCCGGAGTAGGACTGCTTGTGCTCTTCAGGACAAACGCTCATCACAGGGAGAACCTCGCGATACTCGCGGTGCTTTTCGCGCTCGGCGTATTCTGGGGCAGCCTGATCGATCTCATGGGCATCACCCTGCAGGTCTGAGAGAGATTCGGAACATAAAAAGGAAAAGGAAACAGCAATAAGAATGAAGATCGGAGTTATAGATGTCGGAGGCGGCATGAGAGCCTCGTACGGAGCCGGCGTATTCGACTGGTGCATGGACAACGGCGTACATTTCGACTACTGCGCGGGCGTTTCGGCTGGCAGCGCGAATGTCGTGTCCTACCTGGCCGGGCAGCGCGGGCGCAATTATGTCTTCTATACCGAATACGACATGCGCGATGAGTGCATGAGCTTCGGCAATTACGTCAGGACGGGCAATTTCGTGGATCTGGAGTACGCGTACGGGGAACTGTCGAACGAAGGCGGCGAGTACCCGCTCGACTTCAGGTCGTCGCTTGAGAACCCCGCTGAATTCAAGATCGTCGCGACAAGCGCACTCACGGGAAAGCCGCACTATTTCGACAAGACGGACATGAAGCAGGACGATTACGGAGCCATAAAGGCATCCAGCTGCGTCCCTGCCGTGAACAGGCCGTATTACGTCGACGGCACGAGGTATTACGACGGAGGCATCGCGGATCCCATCCCCCTGGAGCACTGCTTTGAGGCGGGCTGCGACAAGGTCGTTGTGATACTTACGAGGCCGAAGGATTTCGAACGGGATCCGAAGAAGGACCTTCCGGCTGCGGCTCTTATCAGGCGCAGATATCCGAAGGCGGCCGAAGCGCTGAGCAGGAGGGCGATAAGGTACAACACAGAGCTCTGGCTGGCAAAGCAGTATGAGAAAAAAGGCAAGGTCCTTATCGTGGCGCCGGACAGCATAAACGGCATGAAGACGCTCACAAGAGATCCTGAGAGGATCGCCGCGCTGTATCATAAAGGCTATGAGGATGCGGAGGCGATCAGAGCTTTCGTGGAATAATGACCGGAGGAGAGCATGCTCAGGAACAACTATCTCATTATCAATAAGAAGGCGCGCGTGTTCAGCGGGATGAAGATCGCCGGGAGGACAGCGGTCTTCCTGAATGACCGGGGAAGACCGATCGACTTCGGAGTCCTGCCTCTGGATGATTCCGTATATGCGATGATGAGCTGCGGCGAAGTGAAGCTGCTGATGATGGTGACCGACAGGCAGGGCGTGCACGATGTCATCGCTGTCTTCTGGAAAGAGGAGACGGATTACGAGGAAGGGTGCCGGAAGATCGGGAGCACAGCAGGCGGGAAGATATACAGGCAGGACCTGAAGATCAACAGTTATGCCTGGTCGATAGCGGAAAAGCTGGACGCCGGAGTCAGGATCAGGGTCACCGACGCTGTCGATGAAGCGGACATGAGCGTGTGCCCGGAATGCGGCATGCTGAATCCGAAAGGAACTCCTTATTGCCTCGAGTGCGGTTCTGAGTTAGAATAACTCCGTTATATACCGCGGTGCGGCCGCAAATACGATCAACAGGAAAGAGTATAAAAATGGCAGAGAAGAAAGAAACAAAAGAAAAGAAAGAAGTAAAAGAAGCAAAGGAAGTCAAAGAGAAAAAAGCGACTGAGGAAACGAAGGAAAAGAAGGCGGCGAAGCCTGAGGCTGAAAGCAAGGGCAAAGAGACTTCCAAAGAAAAAAAGACTTCGGAAAAAGCAAAGAAGGATGCAAAGGACGAAGTAAAAGAAGAAGTCAAAGAGGAAGCCAAAGAGAAAGCCTCGGAAGAGAAGGAACTTCTTACTTCGACAGAAAACAACAGACGAAAGAAAGCCGAGCGCAGGGAGGCCAAGGCGGCACGCAAGGAAGCCAACAAGGTCGAGGAGAAGAAGAGGAGACCTAACAACGCGCTCATCGCTATGCTGATCTTCGGCGTGATGATAGGCATGTTCGCGTTCATCTGGGGGTACAATTACTACCAGAAGTCCGAATCTATCGAAAAGTACATGGAAGAGACAGGCATGACCGAGGTCTATAAGAGCTTCATGGTGGACGACTACACCACAGCAGCCGTAAAGGCCGAGGGCAATACCGTAAAGGTCGTGCTCAAGGTAGCGGAAGACGCGCCTGAGGACGCTGTCAGGGAGTACAAGGGCAAGGACGGCGAAGACAACCTCAAGGATATCGGGGCGTACTTCCTGACATCGATGAAGCCTGAGGTCAGAGGCTTCAGTGCGGAGGCCAGGGTCCTCGCAAAGCAGGGCGACGAGAAGCTGGGCTATGTCAAAATGTCATACCGCGACGCAAAGAAGTACGTCAAGGACGCCCAGAAGAAAGCCGCTGAAGGAGGCGGAGAGTCCGATACATCCAAGACGGAAGAGACAGAGGAATAGTACAGCCGTCTGAGCAGGAGCTTACAGAAATCAAAAGATGCATGGATGCCGTGACAGGCTTTCATGCATCTTTGCTTTTGAACTGTATTGAAAGGTCGTCTACTGGACTGTGAATCTGTATCCGAGTCCGCGTACCGTGATCAGGTACTTAGGATTCGACGGATCGTCCTCGATCTTCTGGCGGAGCCTGTTGACATATACCATGATGGCGTTCTCGTCGATGATGGTCTCTCCCCAGATGACGCTGTATATCATGTCCTTGGAGAAGATGTGGTCCACGTTGTCGATAAAGAGCTTGATCATGGAATTCTCCTTGGCCGACAGAGGGATCTCGACGTCGTTCTTGTAGAACCTCAGAGTCGATGTGTTGTAGGTGAACGGTCCGGCCTCGATGATGTTGCTCCTGCTCTGAGGCGAGGCTTCGCGGCTCCTCCTGATGAGGGCCTTGGCCTTCGCGACCAGAGTGACCGGATTGAAAGGCTTGATGATGTAGTCGTCGGCGCCGATCTCGAGACCGTACAGAGCGTCCTGATCCTCCTTGCGTCCGCTTACGACCATGACCGGCGTGGTGAGGCCCTTTGCTCTTATGCGCTGTATGACCTCGAAGCCGTTTATGCCTCTCATGTTGATATCCAGCAGGATAAGGTCGTATTCGTTGACCTCAAGCAGCTCGAGGGCCGCCTCGCCGCTGATGGCGAGATCGTTCTCGATACCGTTGTTCTTGAGCGCTTTGTGGAGCATCGTCAGTATCGCTTTATCGTCATCCACTACCAGGACTTTGTCTGCCATTTCTTCCTCCTCGTTATCCGCCGGACTTCCTCCGAACCCAATACATACATATATTATCACACTTAAAACACAATATGTAGGTTTTTGTCGTTCTTCGTGATAGAATGTTGAAGGTGAACGGGCGCATGCAGACACTGCCCGTCGGAGGGAACATATTGAAAGACAAAGTCTTCAGCAACAGGAATCTTTACATAACAGCCATCATCGTGGCAGTGGCGCTCATCGCGGTCGGCATATTCGGCGTCTGGCGCGCGTTCGCCCGCTTCGATGAGACCATAATGACGGAAAAAGACGACCAGATCTACAGCCTCATGCGGTCCGATGATATAAACATCGAGAATTCCATAAACGCCTTCGAGCGCGAGACCGAGACCTTTCTGAGCCGCCAGATGCTCAAAGAGGCGCTGAGGGTCTGGAACAGTCAGGATGACACTTCCGATCTCAGGGATTTCATAAGCGAAAACACTCTTCAGACCAACCCGATCTACGCCGATCTGGTCGTGATGAAGGGCGACAGGATCGTACTTTCGGCTACAGGCAAAAAGTCATATGAATTCATAACGACAAAGGATGCCAAAAGCATAAGGCTATGCCGCGATGAGGACGGCAGGTATTATCTCGCGTATGAGCACGACGGTTCGGGCGGCGTCAGCTATGAGGCGCTGATCGACCTTGAACAGCTGTACGCGACTGCCATCGGCACCAACCCGGAAAAATGGGTCATGCTGGTCGACAGCACTACGAACGTGATGATCACGCCGGATGACGAAGGAGTCAGGGTCAGGACGACCGGTGACGAGGTCGACGAGACGGCGGCGGCATGCAGGGACTACCTTCTCAGATGCCAGCAGTCGGGAGCGGCCGGAGGGACATCGATGGAGCTTAAGGACGCGGACGGAAAGACCTACACAGCCAGGGTCGTGGCGCAGCCAAGCGGAGGCACTGTCAACGGCGAGTTCGCCCTTGGCGTGATAATCAATTACGAGGAAGCGGTCGCCCCGTCGAGAGCGGCGGCAAGGGAGATACTCATATACGGCGGACTTGCGGTCATAGGCGTGCTCGGACTTCTCTTCCTGCTCGTTTTCATGAGCCGCGCCAATGCGAGCACTTCGGCGGAACTGAACGTGCTCAAGAAGAAGAACGAAGCGCTCGAGGAGATCAACCGCAAGATGCAGGCGCTGACCCACCACCAGAGGCTCGAGACCATCGGAACGATGACGGCCAGTATCGCTCACGACTTCAACAATCTGCTGACGCCTATAATGGGCTACAGCATCATGACCATGGAGATGCTGCCGGCTGACGCGACCGATCTGCAGGAGAACCTTATGGAGGTATACAACGCCTCGGTCAAGGCCAAGGACATAGTCACGAGGCTCTCCGAACTGAGCAAGAAGGGCAGTGAAGAAAACTACAGCGAGGTGGACATCGACGAGACGATACAGAGCGCGCTCAAGGTGACGCTCCCGGCGAAGCCTGAGAACGTAGAGGTCAAGGCTCACTTCGGAGCGGACGGGACCCTGATCAGAGCAGACCGCACGCAGATATCCCAGCTCGTGATGAACATAGTGCTCAACGCCTACGACGCCCTGAGAGAAAACGGAGGCTCCATAATGGTCTCCACCAGAAAAGCCGGGGACGAGATCATAATGAGGTTCAAAGATACCGGATGCGGCATGGACGCGGAGACCGTGACCAAGATATTCGATCCGTTCTATACCACCAAGGAGTCAGGCAAGGGCACGGGACTCGGGCTGGCGATAGTAGCGCAGATCGTCGAGACCCACGGAGGCAGGATATACGTGGACAGCGAACCGGGCAAGGGCACTGAATTCAGGATATCGCTGCCTGTGGCCGGGACCGACATAGAGACGCCTGCATGGGGGCCGAACGGCGAGGGCAAATTCGACACCAAGCGCTACAGCGCCAACATTTTCAGGAGAGAACTCGCAAAGGCGGAAGCCGAACGGAAAAAGATCGAGGAAGACTCGGACGGATAGGAAAAGCAGCCGGCCGGGAGGGAGCATATCTGAGATTCCTTCCCGGTCTTTTTTTGTCAGCGGTTTCGTTAAAAAGTACACAAAACAGTCAAGATTTATACAGACCGTTGTGATATACTATACAAGGTTTTTTTCGGCTGTGCCGAACATCTATGAAAGATAAAAAATGAATGAAAGGATAATGTAAAATGATCATTCTGGTAGTCAACACAGGAAGTTCTTCACTCAAGTATCAGCTGATCGACATGGACAACGAGTCCGTACTTGCAAAGGGACTGTGCGAGAGGATCGGCGAAGACGGCCACATGAACTACAAGACCGACAAGGGCACTGTATTCGACAAGGATATAGCTCTTCCGGATCACGGAGTAGCGATGCAGCTGGTCATTGACGCTCTTACTGACAAGGAGCACGGAGTCATCTCGAGTATGGACGAGATCGGCGCTGTAGGACACAGGATCGTACAGGGCGGATACATCTTCGACAAGTCCGAGCTCATCACTGATGAGGTCGAGGCAGGCATCGAAGAGCTCTGCACGCTCGGACCTCTCCACAATCCGCCTGCTCTGGTAGGTATCAGAGCCTGCAAGAAGGTGCTTCCGAACACTCCTGGAGTAGTGGTATTCGATACTACATTCCACAGGACCATGGCTGACGAGTGCAAATATTACGCAATCCCTTGGGAATACGCTGAGAAGTATCATGTACAGAGATACGGCGCTCACGGCACCAGCCACAGATACGTTGCTGAAAGATGCGCCGAGCTCATGGGCGGCGACCCTGAGAAGCTCAACATCATCACGTGCCACCTCGGCAACGGATCTTCCATCAGCGCCGTCAAAGGCGGCAAGTGCTACGACACATCGATGGGCCTGACGCCGCTTGAAGGCCTCGTGATGGGAACGCGCTGCGGATCCATCGACCCGACAGTCGTGAGCTTCATCTATGAACAGACAGGCATGCCTGTAAAAGAGATCACGGACATGATGACAAAGAAGTCCGGACTCCTCGCTGTCTCCGAGATCTCGGGAGACTGCAGAGACATCTGCGAAGCTGAGGCAAAGGGCAACAAGAAGGCTCACATCGCAAGAGAGATGCTGCTCAGATCCGTCAGGAGATTCATCGGCGCTTACGCTGCTGAGCTCGGACGCGTCGACGCGATGGTATTCACAGCCGGCATCGGCGAGAACGACATCGACCTGAGAGAGAAGGTCACCGACTATCTCGGATTCATGGGCGTCACCATCGACAAAGAGAAGAACAACTGCAGAGGCGAGGAAGTCGAGATCACCGGCAAGGACTCCAAGGTAAGAGTCTTCATCATTCCTACGCAGGAAGAGCTGATGATCGCGCGTGACACGAAGGCTATCGTCGAAGCACTGTAGTCTTTCAGGACTATGGACGGCAGCAATGCTGCGAATGCTGGAGATCACTCTGCTCGCTGTGCTCCGTCACCGAGAACGTCATCTTCGGCGACTTTGCCTCTTGGAGAACCACTTCGACGCGCTGCGCTTGCTCAGCTGGTTCTTAGCCAATCGTCTGCAGTCACCTCAGGACGCTCTTAGCGGTTCCTGCGCAACGCACGCGTCGCGATCACAGCATTCGCATCATGACTTACGGAAATAATTATTTCACCATATAATTATTTTAAAAGTACTTTTAACTTAATTCTTATTCTAAACAACTTTTTTAAAGGGAGATGAAAGAATGAAAAGACAATTCAAGACTATGGACGGCAACAACGCTGCTGCACATGTCTCCTATGCGTTCACAGAGGTATCCGGAATCTATCCGATCACTCCGTCTTCGCCTATGGCTGACTATGTAGACCAGTGGGCAGCTGCCGGACGCAAGAACATCTTCGGATCTACTGTACAGGTAGTCGAGATGGAGTCTGAGGCAGGCGCTGCAGGCGCAGTACACGGTTCACTCGGAGCAGGCGCTCTGACGACCACATACACTGCTTCCCAGGGACTCCTCCTGATGATCCCTAACATGTACAAGATCGCAGGAGAGCTTCTGCCGGCAGTATTCCATGTATCGGCACGTACGGTTTCGACTCACGCGCTGAACATCTTCGGAGACCACTCCGATGTATATGCCTGCCGTCAGACAGGCTTCGCGATGCTCGCAGAAGGCAACGTTCAGGAAGTCATGGACCTCGCTCCTGTAGCTCACCTCGCAGCTATCGAAGGCAGAGTTCCTTTCCTCAACTTCTTCGACGGATTCAGAACTTCTCACGAGATCCAGAAGGTAGCAGTCTGGGATTATGAGGACCTCAAGGAAATGTGCGACATGGACGCTGTAAAGAAGTTCCGCGACGCATGCCTCAACCCGGATCACCCTCACCTCAGAGGATCCCACGAGAACGGCGACGTATTCTTCCAGCACAGAGAGGCCTGCAACAAGTACTACGATGCAGTTCCTGAAGTTGTTGAGAAGTACATGGGCAAGATCAACGCCAAGCTGGGCACTGACTATCAGCTGTTCAACTACTACGGCGCTGCCGACGCTGACAGAGTCATCATCGCCATGGGATCGATCTGCGACGTTGCAGAGGAAGTCATCGACTACCTCACAGCCAAGGGCGAGAAGGTCGGACTGATCAAGGTCAGACTCTACAGACCTTTCAGAGCAGACAAGCTGATCGCAGCACTTCCTAAGACATGCAAGAAGGTCGCTGTTCTTGACAGGACCAAAGAGCCTGGCTCCCTCGGCGAGCCTCTCTACCTCGACGTCATGACCGCATTCGCAGAAGCGGGAATGAGCGATGTGAAGGTCATCGGCGGACGTTACGGACTCGGTTCGAAGGATACACCTCCGGCATCGGTATTCGCAGTTTATGACGAGCTCGCAAAGGCTGACCCTAAGAAGAGATTCACGATCGGTATCGTAGATGACGTCACGAACCTTTCGCTCGAGGAAAAGCCTGCTCCTATCACAGCTGCAAAGGGCACGATCGAGTGCAAGTTCTGGGGTCTCGGCGGCGACGGAACAGTCGGAGCCAACAAGAACTCCATCAAGATCATCGGAGACCACACTGACAAGTACGTTCAGGCTTACTTCCAGTATGACTCCAAGAAGACAGGCGGCGTAACGATCTCCCACCTGAGATTCGGCGACTCCCCGATCAAGTCTTCGTACTACATCAACAAGGCAGACTTCGTTGCATGCCACAACCCAAGCTACATTGACAAGGGATTCAAGATCGTTCAGGATGTAAAGCCGGGCGGCATCTTCCTGATCAACTGCCAGTGGAAGCCTGAGGAAGTCGGACACCACCTCGACGCTGCTGCAAAGAAGTACATCGCCGAGAACGACATCAAGCTGTACATCATCGACGCTATCGACCTCTGTGCGAAGATCGGAATGGGCAAGAGAACGAACACGACTCTGCAGTCCGCGTTCTTCTCACTCGCAGAAGTACTGCCTAAGGCAGACGCGATCAAGTACATGAAGGATGCTGCCACGAAGTCCTACCTCAAGAAGGGACAGGATATCGTAGACATGAACCACAAGGCTATCGACGCCGGCGCTGACGCTCTCGTCAAGATCGACGTTCCTGCCGAGTGGAAGAACCCTGACGCAGATCCTGCCAAGCCGGCTCTCGAAGGACCGGAGGCTCTCGTAACACAGGTCAAGAACATCCTTCTCCCTATCGACAACATGGACGGAGACAGCCTGCCTGTATCGGCATTCATGCCTCACGTCGACGGCGAGTGGGAGCTCGGAGCATCCGCTTACGAGAAGAGAGGCGTTGCAGTCATGGTTCCTGAGTGGGATCCTGCGAAGTGCATACAGTGCAACAGCTGCGCATTCGTCTGCCCGCACGCTACTATCAGACCTTACATGCTTGACGACAAGGAAGCAGCTGCAGCACCTGCAGGCTTCAAGATGGCCGATGTAAAGGCCGGCGCAGGCAAGGGCACATACAAGTTCGCGATGGCAGTATCCCCGCTCGACTGCATGGGATGCGGCGTCTGCGTAACAGTCTGCCCGGACAAGGTACAGGCTCTGACGATGAAGCCGCTCGAAGAGCAGCTTCCTGAGCAGGAGAACTTCAACTACGCAGTCAAGAACGTCACAGTCAAGGCCGACGTTGCCGAGACAAAGACGACAAAGGGCTCGCAGTTCAAGACTCCTCTCCTCGAGTTCTCGGGCTCCTGCGCAGGATGTGCTGAGACCTCGTACGCAAGGCTGATCACACAGCTCTGCGGAGATCACACTTACATCTCCAACGCTACAGGATGCTCGTCCATCTGGGGCGGCCCTGGAGCTACAGCACCTTATACAACTGACGCATGCGGACACGGCCCTGCATGGAACAACTCCCTCTTCGAGGACAACGCTGAGCACGGTCTCGGAATGAGAATGGCTGTCAAGGCCAGAAGAGCCAAGATCAAGGCAGACGTTGAAGAACTCGTTGCTGCCGGAGTGCCTGCAGACGTAAAGGCTGCCGCAGAGGCATGGTACGCAGTATTCAACGATCCTGTTGAGTCGAGAGCAAAGGGCGACGAGCTCGCTGCAGCACTCGAGAAGGCAGGCATCGGCAAGGAGATCGTTGAGCGCAAAGACCTCCTCGGCGAGAAGACCGTATGGATCTTCGGCGGAGACGGCTGGGCTTACGATATCGGTTACGGCGGACTTGATCACGTACTCGCAAGCGGCGAGAACGTAAACGTCATGGTATTCGATACAGAGGTCTACTCCAACACAGGCGGACAGGCTTCGAAGGCTTCCAACATCGGACAGGTCGCTCAGTTCGCTGCTGCCGGCAAGTCCATCGAGAAGAAGTCGCTGTCTCAGATCGCTATGGCTTACGGTTATGTATACGTAGCTCAGGTAGCTATGGGCGCTAACCCGGCCCAGACTCTGAAGGCAATGAACGAGGCTATCGCATATGACGGACCATCCCTGATCATCGGATACTCCCCATGCGAGATGCACTCCATCAAGGGCGGCATGATGAACTGCCAGATGGAGATGAAGAAGGCTGTTGAGTGCGGTTACTGGAACCTCTTCAGATACAACCCTGCAGCCAAGGCAGAGGGCAAGAACCCGTTCACACTGGACAGCAAGGTACCTGCAGGCGGATATCAGGAGTTCCTGATGAACGAGGCAAGATACAACAGACTGACCAGAGAGAATCCGGAAAGAGCCGAGAAGCTCTTCGCGGAGAACGAGGCAGCCGCAATGGCACGTTACGACAAGCTCGTCAAGTTCGTGGACTTCTACGCACCTGCAGAGTAAGCCGCAGTAATACAGACTCACAACACGACGGAGGCCGCAAGGCCTCCGTTTTGCTGTGGCCAGGGGGACAGACCCCCTGACCGGAAGTCAAAACATTGCACAATGCAGCACTAGAGCCGGCCTTCGGGCCGGCTCTTTGTATGGTAGTTTTCTTCGCCCGTGCGTTGCAAGTCCGGCGGTTTTCTGATATGCTTTAAACAGTTACAGAACGGTTACACATCGGCCGATGAACTGCAGTTTAAACTACTGACGATGGCTGACTTGCGGGACAGGAAATACACAAAAGAACAAAGAAAGGAGCCATGGCAGGAATATGATGAAGTGCACTTCGAGAAAAAGCGGCCTGACGGCAGTGATTATAGCTGCCCTGCTTGTAATAGCAATGACAGGAACAGCATCTGCGGCTGATACAGTCAGTGTTGATGTTACGGGTACTTATGGACAAACTGAGGCAAGAAGCATGCTGAGCCTTGTAAATGATTTCAGAACCGGAAGGATCACTGACGGTGGGCAGAGCACAGTGTGGGCTTATGATTCTCAGGGGAATATCGATACTGCGTCATATGCCAATTTGAGCGAACTGCAGTATGATTACGAGCTCGAGAAAGTGGCAAAAAAGCGTGCAATGGAGCTCATATTACAGTTCGACCATCAGAGGCCGGACGGACAGTCTTGTTATTCGATTTTTCCCAATGGCTACTCTGCCATGGGAGAAAATATAGCTGCCGGATATGGAGATAGAACCAACACTGCACTGAAAGCATTTAATTCATGGAGCGAAACCGGCTATCCTTATGGCGGACAGGGGCATCGCCGCAATATGCTCGGGCGTGGATATAACCGTATAGGGATCGCGCATGTAGTAGTTAACTATTCAGGCAATCTGACTGAAGGCGACAGAGACTACCCTTACAAGACTCAGATCCATTACTGGGTACAGGAATTCGGATACAGAAATGATACATACGGACTTACTCAGACAGAGGCGGATGACAGCGAGACTACATTGCCGATAGATGTACTCAGCAGCAAGATCGAGCATGTAGGCATTGAAACTGATGCTGATTCATTCGAAATGGTTTATGGAGACACACAAGCATTCAGCGGAGCGAGTTCAGTTATCAGACTTGGTGAAACATGGCCGAAAGAGTTCAATCTTAGCTGGACTGACGGTGCTGTTTCAAAAGGTCCATATTATGTGACAGTGGGAGGAGGCTATTCAATAGATATCACCGATAGCAGTATAGCATCTGTTTCGGGAAAGAATATTACGGCGAAGAAAGCCGGAACAACTGCTGTGACAGTGACTTCTGATCTTGACAACTCTGTTTCAAAGAGTGTTTCGCTGACAGTCAAACCAGTATCCATAGATGATGCAACTGCGACAGTGAGTGGTTCTTTCACTTATGACGGAACGGCCAAAAGGCCTGATGTAACTGTCACAAAGAAAGGAAAGACTCTGACGGCCAATACTGACTATACAGTTGCATACGAGAAGAATACTGAAGCAGGTACTGCGGCCGCAAACATCACCGGCAAGGGCAACTATGCCGGTTCGTGTAAAGCGAACTTTGAAATAAGTCCGCTGCAGTTAGCTGCAGACATGTTCACTGTCGATGATTCCGGGCTTGTATATAACGGAAAAGCTCAGACTCCTGAGGTCGCGGGCAGATACGGCAATAACGATCTGGTCCTGGGAACTGACTATACAGTCACATGTGATGAAGCTGTCAATGCCGGCACATATAGTCTGAACATTACCGGACAGGGTAACTTTGCCGGGAGTGTATCTCCTGCATTCGTAATACATAAGGCAGAATATCCGCCGGCAGTGCCTGATGATGCTTATACTGTTCCATAT
Source organism: Mogibacterium sp. (assembly GCA_017512365.1). GTDB lineage: Bacteria > Bacillota > Clostridia > Peptostreptococcales > Anaerovoracaceae > Crickella. The sequence goes on along the minus strand of JAFWGQ010000030.1, from coordinate 23,677 downwards.
CTGACTAAAACACTTGATAACAAGATCCTTGCAGCTGCAGAGGGATGGGCGTTCGATTCGAATGATATCGGAAAGAGTCTCAATATCGGCGTGAATTCGTTTGATGCAAAATACACCGGAAACGGTGCAGGCAATTACATCCATGAAACTAAGACAATCAAAATAACCCGTAAAGAATGCCTCCACCCTGACTCTTCTGTAGAGATCAAAAACAAAGTCACTCCGGATTGTGAGAATGACGGATATACAGGAGACAGGTATTGCAACGACTGTAAGACAGTAATTGAAAATGGTAATGTCGATCCTGCAGCCGGTCATGCATGGGGCACTGTCAGTTATTCCTGGGCAGATGACGGCAGCGCGTGCACAGCAGCGAGGAACTGCACAAGGAATGGCTGTAATGCAACGGATTCCGAGGACGGGACCATAACATCAGATGTCACTCAGCAACCGACCTGCGATGCAAAAGGAAAAACGACATATACGGCAACATTCACAAAAGAAGGCATAGCGACGGGTACAAAAGAAATAGAAGATGTAAATCCTCTTGGTCATGCATGGGGCCCTGCAAGCTACTCCTGGGCAGATGACAACAGCACCTGTACAGCAACCAGAACCTGCGGCCATGAAGGCTGCACTGGAAAGGATACGGAGACTGTGAACTCAACGTCCGAAATTACGACACCTCCAACCGATGAGGCCCCCGGCGAGAGAACTTATACAGCGGTATTCCAAAAGGATGCTTTTGAGACCCAGACTAAGAAAGAATATGTCTCCAGCGCAGATGTGATAGCTGCAGATGCTGCAAAGAAAGCGGCTGATTCTGCGAAGACAGTCGCAGATGCTGCAAAGCAGAAAGCAGATGAAAGCAAAGTTGCTGCTGAGGAAGCTGCAAAGACACCAGGCCAGGCGGCGATAGATGCTGCAAAGAAAGCTCAGTTTGATGCATCAGCGGCAAAACTGGCGGCAGACGCATATAAAGAGGCAGCAGACGCATATGCGGCGGCAGCAGAAAAAGCCTACGGAACAGATGCACAGGAAACAAAAGATGCCAAACAGGCAGCAAGTGATGCCGCAGCAGCTGCGGCCGCAGCTGCTACGGCTGTGACGGATGCAAAGAATGCCGCAAGCACTGCAGAAAAGGCCAAAGAAGACAAAGAGAAGGCAGACAAAGCGGCAACCGACAGGGAGGCAGCTGAAAGAGCGGCTGCAGAAAGAGAAGCTGCAGACAGAGCGGCAGAAGCTGAAGCCAGGGCACAGAAGGTCAGTACCGTGACTGTCAATGCCGCCACAGTGAACGCAAAGGCTGTAGACAATGCCGTCAAACAGGCCGGAGGTTCCGAGAAGTACGTTACCAGGATCGTCCTCGGCAGGAAGGTCAAAAAGATCAGCAGCGGCGCTTTCATGAAGTACAAAAAAGCCGGCACGCTCACGGTCAAAACAAAGAAACTGAAGAAGGCATCCGTAAAGAATTCGCTCAAGGGCTCGAAGATCACAAAGATCAAGGTCGCAGTCGGGAGCAAAAAGGTCAATAAGACTTATGTGAAGAAGTACAAGACCATCTTCACGAAGAAGAACGCCGGAAAGAAAGTCAAACTGACAGCCTGAACATAAGTCCCAGATGCAGACACTCACAGCGGGCCGGCCTTATGGCCGGCTCTTTGCATGTGTGAAAATCCCTTCACATTGCTTAAGGAAGGTTGAAAGTGCTGACTATACAACATATAATATATTCTGTATGAGAATGTAAAGGAGGTACCATATATGCCACTCGTAACTTCAACAGAAATGTTCAAAAAAGCGTATGACGGCGGATATGCCATCGGAGCTTTCAACGTAAACAATATGGAGATCGTTCAGGGCATCACAGAGGCAGCCGGAGAGCTCCGCAGCCCTGTTATCCTGCAGGTATCCAAGGGTGCAAGGGCCTATGCGAACCACACCTATCTGGTCAAGCTCGTAGAGGCTGCGATCATCGAGAACCCGGATATCCCTATCGTGCTTCATCTTGACCACGGCGATTCCTTCGAGCTCTGCAAGAGCTGCATCGACGGAGGCTTCACATCTGTCATGATCGACATGAGCTCGAAGCCGTTCGAGGAGAATATCGCGGTCACAAAGCAGGTCGTCGAATACGCTCACGCGCATGGCGTCGTTGTAGAGGCCGAGCTCGGTACCCTCGAGGGAGTCGAGGACGAGGTCGTCGTAGAGGCGGGACAGGCTTCGTATACAAGGCCTGAAGAGGTAGAGGAATTCGTCACGAGGACAGGCTGCGACTCGCTCGCGATCGCGATCGGAACTTCGCACGGAGCGTATAAGTTCAGACCTGAGCAGTGCACGAGAAACGAGAAGGGCGTGCTTGTACCGCCGCCGCTCCGCTTCGATGTGCTCGATGAGGTCGTAAAGAGACTGCCTGGATTCCCTATCGTGCTGCACGGTTCTTCATCGGTGCCGCAGGAATTCGTCGAGATGGTCAATACCTACGGCGGCAACATGCCTAACGCCATCGGTATCCCTGAGGAACAGCTCCGTCAGGCGGCAAGATCCGCGGTATGCAAGATCAACATCGATTCGGACATCCGCCTTGCGATGACAGGAAACATCCGCAAGTACTTCGCAGAGCATCCTGATCACTTCGATCCGCGCCAGTACCTCAAGCCGGCAAGACAGGCCGTAAAGGACATGGTAGCGCACAAGATCGTGAACGTGCTCGGATCGGATAATAAGATCTAAAGACAAAACCGGCCAGGGGGTCTGTCCCCCTGGCCACAAAGGAGATATATCAGTTGCCACACACAATAGAACTCAGAAAAGTATCCAAGTACTATGCCGGCGAAGATTCCGTCAGCATGGGTTTTTCAAGGATAGATCTTGATCTGGATATCGGTGAATTCGTAGCGATCACCGGTGAGAGCGGAAGCGGTAAATCGACACTCCTCAACGTAATAAGCGGACTTGACACCTACGAAGAAGGTGAGATGTTCGTATGCGGAGAGGACACGACCGCCTACACCACCGAAGACTACGAAGTCTACCGGAAAACGTACATCGGAAATATATTCCAGGACTTCAACCTGATCAACAGCTACACGGTCTACCAGAATATCGAGGTCGTGATGCTGCTGAACGGAAAGAAGAGGAGCGAGTGCAGGTCCCGCATACTCGAGCTGATCGATCTGGTCGGACTTGGCGAGTACAGGCGCACCAAGGTCTCCAAACTTTCCGGCGGCCAGAAGCAGAGAGTAGCCATAGCGCGCGCCCTTGCAAAGGACGCGCCTATTATCGTTGCGGACGAGCCTACGGGCAATCTGGACAGCGCGTCTGCGGATATCGTAATGGAAACGCTCTGCAAGGTGTCGAAAGACAAGCTCGTGGTCATAGTTACCCACAACTACGAGCAGGCTGAGCCGTACGTCACGCGAAAGCTGACGATGCACGACGGCAAGATCATCGAAGACAAGAGGATAGCGGAGCCCCGTCTGACCGAAGAGGAGTATCTGACTGACACTACCGGGACCGAGCTCGGAGGAGAGGAGAGACCGGGCAGGGCGGCGAGAGCGGGCGGAAGAGCCTCGAGGGCCAGCATCGAAAAGCCGAAGAAGATGCGCTGGACCTCCGAGCTGCTGCTCGGGATCCGCAACACCTTCAATCTGCCGACGAAGTTCATCCTCCTTTTCATAGTGTATTTCTTCGTGTCGACCGCGGTGCTGAGCCAGTATGCGACGACCAAGAACAGTATGCACGAGAGCGATCTTCTTGGATCCAACGAGTATTTCATCAATGCCAGCTCGGACAGGATCATAGTAAAGAAGGACGATGAGAGCAGCTTTGGCGAAGCTGATTTTGAGAAGGTCAGAAATACGCCGAACATCAAGAGCATAGTAAAAAACGATCTCGCTGTGGACAGCGGAGTCAGCTTTACCATGGGCGACTTCTACATAGAGGGGCCGGTAATGCCGACAGACCAGATCAGCGAGAAAGACATCACATACGGGCACATGCCTGAGAACGATTACGAGGTCGTGATCAAGCTCGATCCTACGAGCGATGCCCTGGTAAGCGTCTCGAACAACAGCGATGCATACATCGAACAGAGCATAAAGATGCAGGACATGAGCCAGATGCAGACGTACAGCTTCAAGGAGCCTATAACTATCGCGGGCATCATTATCGACGACAATATCGACGAGGATTCCGATTACTCTCTGTACGGCTATTCGACCATCTACGCGAGTGATACTGTCAGCAACGAGCTGATGATCTCCATGATGGCGTCGATGTCCAAGGCCGAACTGAACTTCAACGGGACCAAGGTAATGAGCGAAAACGAGAGAGCTGTATACTCGGCTCCTGACATACCTGAGGGCAAGGTATATATCCTGGAGGATCAGTCTTATTACTACAAGGACCAGGAGGCCGTAGGCAAGGACTTCAGCCTCAAGGTAACGAACAGATTCTTCGAGTCTAAAGGGGACTACAAGGTCGCTCAGATGATCACGGAAAAAAACTGTGAGAGCCTCCTGAACATTCCGAGGGATGAATATGACATGTATTACAACTGCGTGTTCATCAACGACAAGGACTTCAGGAAACTGTTCGACAAAGGATACTATCAGATAAGTGCGTACATGGAGAACGAGCAGGACTCGGAGGATACTCTCAAGGCGCTCAACGATCAGGGCTTCACCACGCTCGCCATCAAGGACTCGCTTACGGATTCCACGGGCGGATTCAACGTAGTCATATCCCTGATGACGTACGGCAGACTCCTGCTTGAGTTCATCATACTCTTCTTCATAGCTTACGCCGTAATAAAGCTCATCATGAGATCGAGGAACCAGTACTACTCGACCCTGAGGATACTCGGCGCGACCAAAAAGAACACCGACAACATCCTGAAGGTAGAGCTTGTCCTCATGATGATCATTGCGTACGCCGTCGACATGGCATTCGTGGCCCTCGTAAAACTGGGATACATCAGGATCAAGGAAGTCTCAAAGCTGCTCTACTATCTGACGCCGCTTGACTACGGGATCCTGTTCGGTCTTCTGCTGCTCATGTCGCTTCTCATAGCCAACAGGTACTCCAGGAACATCTTCACCAGGAGCGCCATGAAGGCATTCAGAGAGGGGGCGTAGCTGATGATAAAACTGGACAGAGTAAACAAATACTTTTACAAGGGCAAGGCCAATCAGATACACGTCATCGACAACACATCGATGACACTGCCGGACAAGGGCATAGTATGTCTGCTCGGACCTTCGGGCTGCGGCAAGACGACACTGCTGAACTGCATCGGAGGTCTGGACAAGGTCAATTCGGGCAAGATCTGGATAGACAATCAGCTGATCACGAGATTCTCGTCGAGCAAGATCGATACGATCCGCAATGCCCGCATCGGCTATATCTTCCAGAACTTCAATCTGCTCGATGACAGAACGGTTTTCGACAATGTAGCCATAGCCCTCCGCATGATAGGCATCAAGGACAAATCGGTCATCAACAACCGAGTCAGGTACTGCCTTGAAAAGGTCGGCATCGACCAGTACCGCAACAAGCTTGCGGGGTCTTTGTCGGGAGGACAGAGACAGAGGGTCGCGATCGCGAGAGCCATAGTCAAGAACCCGCGCATCATCATCGCCGATGAGCCGACAGGAAACCTCGACAGCGCCAACACCCTCGAGATAATGAACATCATCAAGACCATCTCCAGGGAGAGGCTGGTCATACTCGTAACCCACGAGAGGAACATCGCTGAATTCTATTCCGACCACGTGGCGGAGATGAAGGACGGCAGGATCGTCAAGGCGTACAACAACGATTCCTCGAGATATCTCGATTACCAGCTCGAGAACAAGATCTATCTCAGGGACATGCCTGTCCGGAGAGAGTTCGCGGAGGACGATCTCAGAGTCAGCGTCTACAGCGACGAGGAGCGCCAGGCGGACATAAAGGTGGTGATAAGAGGCAACAACCTCTATATCGACACCGGAGGCAGACTGAATGTCGTTGATGAGACGGCCAACATCGAGATGGTCGACGGCCACTACACGGCCATGGACGAGACCTACTTCGAGGACAATGACTTCAACTATACGGCCTACCTGCCGGCCAAGTACAAGGCGAAATACACCTCCATCTACAAGCTGAGCAACATGCTCAGCAATGGATGGAAGACGGTGAAGAGCTTCAAGAAGGTCAGGAAATTCCTGATGATAGGCTTCGTGTTCGCGGCGATGTTCGCGTTCCTGGCAGTAAGCAATGTGCTCGGAATACTGGACGTCAAGCCGGTGGACTACAGAAATACCAACGGGCATTACCTGACGATCTCGAATCCGGACAAGACGGATGCCCTGCTGAATGTGGTCGGGGGCCTGGACAGCGTGACCTATGTGATGCCGGGCGAGACCAGGATAAGCATGACTCTTCCTATGGATGATTATCTCCAGACAAGTTACGCCTCGGAGGACCTCATGGTATCTCTGGTCCTTACGAAAGTGCTCACAAAGGAAGACATGGTTGCCGGAAAAATGCCGTCCGACCCGCATGATGTGGTGATCGACAAGAGCATCATAGATACTTTCCTCCGGGATGGCAGCGGAAAAGCTGTCGGCCTCGATACGATGGGGGAATTCATCGGCCGCAAGCTCAAGGTCCCGAACCTTGATGACTACAGGATAGTCGGCATCTCGGATACAGAGTCGCCGTCGCTCTTTATCGATGAGAGCCAGATGATGTACATCCTTTCCAATGCCAATGTGGTAGCGGATGATTTCGCATTCGATACCGAGGACGGAGAGAGCGAGGACATAATCAAGGCCGGAAAGGTCAAGGACCTCGATCTGGCGACCAACAAGATCAAGATTAAGAAGGGAAAGAAGCCTGAGAAAATCTACGAGACGATCATAAACGCCGATCACGAGGAGGAGATCGCGATCGGAAAGACGCTGAGCGTAAAGGTCGCCGGACACAAGCTCAAGGTGGTCGGATTCTACACATCGGATGCATCCGATGACGACACATATTATGTCCATGCCGACACCATAAGGGCGGACTACATAGGCAAGCAGAAGAACTTCTCGGCGTACGCGGAGAACCCGGAGCAGCTCAAGTCCATACTCGACAGCGAGAACCTGCCTTCGAAGATCAACGACGTGCGCGACAGGAAGGCGTACATCCACCAGAGAAAGGACCAGCTGACATCGGCCATCATCGTGGCTGCCATCATAATGTTCATCTCGCTCATAGAGATGTTCCTGATGCTGAGATCCTCGTTCCTCTCGAGGATAAAGGAAGTAGGTACTCTGAGGGCGATAGGTCTGAAGAAGAAGGACATCTACAGGATGTTTACCGGCGAGATACTCGTGATAACTTTCATCACGGCCATTCCGGGCATAGCGATCATGTACTTCGTGCTCAAGCAGGTAGTAAAGATAACCTACTATCTGCAGGGGCTGTACATAATCAATCCGATGGTCGCGGCGGCGACGCTGGGCCTGATCGTAGTGTTCAACCTGATGGCGGGCCTGATCCCGGTCTATACGACCATGAGAAAGACCCCGGCGCAGATACTCGCGCGTACCGACATATGATGAAGGCTGTGTATCGCATAGACTGAGAGTATGGCTCATCAGCATAAAAAACAACTTTACAGTACATCCGGAAATACGGATCGCTGTAAAGTTGTTTCTTTTTTGATTCCTGATATCCGGATCAGAGATACCTTACCTCGCACTCCTTGAAGTAATTATTGCGGAGGGAGCGGGAGATCGAGTCTATGACCGGGAACCTGAGACCTATCTTGGCAGCGGTCGCAGGATCGTCGAGCTCGTCGTTGATCTTGGTGCCGGCGATGATCTCGATCTGGTCGGTCTCCCTGAGAAGCTTTATCATGCGCTTGGCGGCGTCCTCATTCATTTCCTTCAGCAGCACTTTTTTGCTCAGCCTGTCCGCGACGGCTGAGAGGGTGATCATGCCTTCCGTCACAAGATCGATGCCTTCGATCACGCTTGAAGGCGGCAGACCTCCTGCCGGTGACTTGTCGGCTGTGATGTCCCTGCCGAGCTCCCTTGCAACTATCTTTGCGGTAGTTCCTCCGCATACTATGATCTGTCCTTCGAAATTCCTGATTATCTCGCCGAGCTTTTTGTCCGACTCGCGGTTCCTCGGAGCTCCCGTGATGATAAGGGTGCGCCTCGGCTTTCTCACGCTGATGACGCAGCAGGTTATGTCGTCGTTGGGCTTATAGCCGTCGTACTTATACGCCTGCGTCACTATGTCGCGGGCCAGCTGGCGCGAGGATATGTCGGGTTCTTTCTTCAGAGAGCCGCTGATGTACTCCGTGACATTATCGAGGCCCCAGCCCTTGGCTGTCACAGGCTGAGCCTTTTTCTGACGGTGAGGCATGTGATCGAACGAAGTGTAGGCGGCGTCTCTCCTCTGTTCGGAAGCCTGTCCCAGTGACACTCCGGCCTGGGCTACTCCGTCGCTGAAGAATATGAGCCTGTCGCCTTCCTTCATCTCAAAAGTCGATGAATAGACTATCTCTTCCTTGATAGCGGCCTTTCGCCTGAGCCTGACCGACTCCTTTTTCCATTCTACAGGACCGGCGCCCGAGAATCTCAGGCTGTCCGGATTGTCGTATTCGACCAGCTCCACCCTGATAAAGGACTTGGTGTCCGAGAAGATGATCCTCGCGATCGTAAAGGTCGAATAGCTGATGCCCTTGACGCTGTCGACCGGCAGGGTGTCCATGATGACCTCGGCTGAACGCCTGAGCTCCATCGGAGACAGAGACAGCTTGCTTGCCATGTGCGATGTAAGGGATGCCAGCACATTGGCCCTGACGCCGCTTCCCAGACCGTCCGAAAGGATGGCGGTGATGACATTGCTGCCTGTGGCCCTGTCCAGGAAGAAAACGTCTCCGCCTATTTTCTGCCCGTGCTTGTAAAGCTGTGAATAATCGATATCTATGCAGAGGTCATTCATCCGAACCACCCTCGCTTTCGATCATGAGGCCGTCGTCGGCCGTTCCCTCGCCGTGCACGTTGAACTCCTCGATGATGGAATTCAGCACGATCTCGGTCTCCGCCGCGTTGTCTCCGAGCAGTGACGCTATCTGCTGGACCGTCTTCATAGAGTTCATGATGACCTCTTCGGCCTTCTCGATCACGGCCTCGCGCCTGACGGAAGGCGTGGTGATGTCCTCGAACATGGCTCCGAGCAGCATCTTGCTCTCTACAAGGAAGAAGGTCACCCTCATGACCTTGCCCTCGTGCCTGAACCTGTACTGCGAAGGCTTGTTCATGTAGAACTGCTCGCGGAACTTCTCCGCGAACGGAACAAACACCGATACAGGAGTGCCCCTGAAGGAGCGCAGCCCGTCGGCGTCGAGGAAGCCTTCCGGATAATCCTCGAATATGTCTATGAAGCGTTTGTTGCAGTCCGCTATGTTGAGCTCGTTGTCCACGATGACGACGCCGTGAGGGATGGTCGAGAGCAGTATGTCGACCTTGCTCTCCGCGTCCTTCCTCATCTTGGTCACGCACATCTCTGTCTCCGCCAGTCCGTCGAGCATGGCCCGCGCCATGTCGCGGCACGACGGGTATCCGCATCCGCCGCAGTTCAGCTCATCCTCAGGCCTGGTCTTTCCGAGGCTCCTGAGAGCCGCGGTGATCTCGTCCTCTGAATGAGGAGAGAGCGAGAGCCCGGTAGGAGCAGGCGAGCCCGCGCCGAGTATGCCGTAGCCTTTTTCCATTACCTCTCTGGCGAATTCCTCATCGCCCTCGAATACTTCAGGATCGTTCAGCCTCGACAGAACGTGCGTGGCAACGGCCTTCTTGCGGATTATGGCCGAATCCTCGTGCGAGGTCCCCGGCCCGTTGATGCAGCCTCCGTCGCAGTTAAGAGCTTCGAGGAAGTCGTCTGTGTGCGTGCCCTTCAGGGACGACATCACCCGCGTGATGCCGGATACCGAGAGGGCCTCCTGCTCGATGAAGTGGTTCTGCCAGATCTTCGATGTCTCGATCTGACCGTTCTCTATAGGGTAGGCCGTGGCCTTGCCGGCCTTCATCGGCACGAAGTCCACGGCGACGCCGGTGTCCATGTTGGCGAGATCGATGTTCTCCTCCTCGAGCCATTCCCTGACTTCTCTGAAGGTGAGAGCTATGTCCGGATAGCCCGGATGATCGTCGGCCTCGACCTTCTTGGCGATGCACGGCCCGATGAAGACTATGACGATGTCATCGCCGTAGAGCCTTCTGAGATACGCGCTGTGCGTCTGAAGAGGAGACGGCACAGGAGCGAGGTGCTCTATGTCCTGAGGGAAGTATTTCCTTACCAGCTCAACGACGGAAGGGCAGGCGGTCGAGATGAAAGGCACCGATCCGTGCTTCTCGTAATACATGTCGAGAGCCTGCGATACGAGGGCAGCTCCTATGGCGGTCTCGGAAACGGCGTGGAAGCCGAGCCTGTACAGGGCCCTCACGAAATTGTCCTCATAGCCCTTGAACTCCGACACGTACGACGGCGCCAGCGACACTATGACCTTGCGCTTTGACAGGAAGGCCATGGTGACCTTGTCGACATCGTTCCTGATGGTCTTTACCGAGTTCGGGCACTCGTTGACGCAGGTGCCGCAGAACGTGCAGCGTTCGTGGATTATGACGGCGTGCGCGTCCTTGATACGTATCGCCTTGACAGGGCAGTGCCTGACGCATCTGTAGCAGTCGCGGCAGTTGTTTATCTGCGTATAGATAGGTTCTCTTTTCACTTTTTACCTCCAAAGGGGTCTGCGTTTTTGGCCAGGGGGTCAGACCCCCTGGCCGCATTGCCTCTTAGAACATATGATAGCATGCATGATGTCGTGCTTCTATATAGAAATAAAGAATAATTCCGCGGTATTTATGTTATACTTTAGTGGTATAAGCAGGTCGCAGAACCGGAGGTAAGATAATGGCATTCGCAACAGCAGAAGAATACAAAAACATGGCCGGCAATTTCATCCACGACATAATCGACGAGGATCTGGCCACAGGAAAGCATACGGAGATAGTTACGAGGTTCCCGCCTGAGCCGAACGGATACCTTCACATCGGACACGCCAAGTCGCTGTGCCTGAATTTCGGTACCGCTCTGAAATACGGCGGCAGGTGCAACCTGAGATATGACGACACGAACCCTACGAAGGAGGACATCGAGTTCGTCAAGTCCATCGAGAACGACGTCAACTGGCTTGGGTTCCAGTGGGACGAGAAGCTCTGGGCTTCCGACTACTTCGACACCATGTACGAGGCCGCGGTCGAGCTGATAAAGCAGGGCAAGGCCTTCGTATGCGAGCTCACTCCTGATCAGATAAGAGAATACAGGGGTACGCTCACAAAGCCGGGCAAGGAGAGCCCGTACAGGAACAGGCCTGTAGAGGAGAATCTCGAGCTCTTTGAGAAGATGAGAGCCGGCGAATTCGCCGACGGCGAGATCTGCCTCAGGGCCAAGATCGACATGGCGAGCCCTAACATCAACATGAGAGACCCTGTCATCTACAGAGTGGTCCATGAGTCGCATCACAACACGGGGGACAAGTGGTGCATCTATCCTATGTACGACTTCGCCCATCCTATAGAGGACGCGATCGAGGGGATCACGCATTCCATCTGCACGCTCGAGTTCGAGGACCACAGACCTCTGTACGACTGGGTGGTCCGCGAGGTCGGCTGGTGGCCTAATCCGCCGAGACAGATCGAGTTCGCGCCGCTGAACATCACGACCATGCTGATGAGCAAGCGCTTCATCAGAAAGCTCGTCGAAGAAGGCAAGGTCGAGGGCTGGGACGATCCGAGACTGTGCACCCTCGCCGGCATACGCCGCAGGGGATATACTCCTGAGGCGCTCAGGAAGTTCTGCAACGACATCGGAGTCACGAAGGCCGATACGATGATAGACATCGCGCAGCTCGAGCAGTGCGTCAGGGAAGACCTCCAGCTCAAGGTGCCTGCGATCAACGTCGTAAAGAACCCGATCAGGGTCATCATCGACAACTATCCGGAGGGACAGACCGAGATGTGCACCGTCGAGAACAACTCCAAGGTGCCTGAGATGGGCACGCGCGAGATCCCGTTCGGCAGAGAGCTCTGGGTCGACGGAGATGACTTCATGGAGGTCCCGGCAAAGAAGTACTTCAGACTCTTCCCGGGCAACGAGGTCAGGTTCAAGGGCGCGTATTTCATCACGTGCAACGAGGTCGAAAAGGACGCGGACGGCAACATCGTCTGCCTGCACTGCACATACGATCCGGAGACGAAGAGCGGAGAGGGCTTCGAGGGCCGCAAGGTCAAGGGCACCATCCACTTCGTCGAAGCAGATTCGGCTGTAAAGATAAAGATCAGAGAATACGGCTACCTCATGAAGGAAAACGAAGAGACGGGAGAGCAGGAATTCGATCCCGCATCGCTGGTCGAGACCTGGGGATACGCTGAACCGTCGGCTGCAGGCGTGAAGCCGGGCGAGAGATTTCAGTTCTTCCGCAAGGGCTACTACATCGCGGACGAAAAGCTCACGACCGAAGACGAGAAGGTCTTCAACAGCATAGTCGGGCTGAAGAGCAGCTGGAAGCCGCAATAAAACAGGGACAATGAAAAGGAGGAAGCTGAGATACAGGCGTTAGTCGACAGCATTCTTTCATTTTCGGAGAATCATCCGATGCTGGCAACAGAGATAACCACCGTGTTCCGGTGGGTCTTTGTTGTGTTGGCAGCTTACATACTCCTCATCTCCATAGTCTCGCTGCTGTCGACCAGGGCGACCCCCGAGATCTGGGGGTACTTCATCGTCGAGGGCGGAGGAAGCTTCCCGATAACACACTGGGAGAATGTCATAGGCAGGTCAAAGACGGCGGACATCATGATACCTCTGCAGACAGTCTCCAACAACCACGCTCTGCTGATAAGAAAAGGCGAGGAGCAGTGGGTATTCAGGGACCTCGATTCGGCCGCCGGGTCCGAGATAAACGGCTACCGGCTCGATCCTGAAAAGAGGTACCTCGTTGAGACCGGCGATGACATAGGCACGGGCGGGGTCATATCCACGGTCACGCCGCCGAGCCTTGAGGAGTCACGCAACAACAAATACATGAGGCGCCTTGACAAGGAGCCTGTCGCGCCGTGGAAGATACTCATAGCGATCACGTTCTTCCAGCTGATGACGATAGTGCAGCTGGTGCTGTCCATGGGCACGGAGATCACCGCGGGAGCCCTGCTCTCGATACTGCTTCTCTCGATCCTGATGTGGGCGTATGTCATGTTCTTCAAGGCGATGGGAAGCAAGGGCTTTGAGATGGAGATGATAGCATTCTTCATGTCGACGGTGAGCCTTGCGGTCACGGCTTCGTCCGACCCGGGCATAGTGGTGAAGGAATTCATAGCCATAGTGCTCGGCGTCGCGCTGATGATATTCATGTGCCTGGTACTGAGAGATCTTGACAGGACCAAAAAGCTCAAGCCGGTACTCATCGGTCTCGGCGTCGCGGCCATGCTCATAAACCTCATATTCGGAGAGGCCAAGTTCGGAGCCACCAACTGGATCAGGATAGGCGGTGTTTCGATGCAGCCGTCCGAGCTTGTAAAGCTGGCCTTCATACTGATCGGAGCGGGCACGCTCGAGGAACTCTATAACAGGAGGAACACTATAGTCTACGCGGCATTCTCGTTCTTCTGCCTCGCATGTCTGGCTCTGATGAGCGACTTCGGTACGGCTCTCATATTCTTTGCGACATATCTGGTCGTCTCCTTCCTGAGGAGCGGCGACTTTTCGAGAATGACCCTGACGGGCGTGGCGGCGCTCGCCATGGGCCTGATGGTTTTGAAATTCAAGCCGTACATAGCCTCGAGATTCAGTGCCTGGGGCCATGTATGGGAGCCTGAATTCATGAACGATCTGGGCTTCCAGCAGACCAGGACGATGTCGTTCGGCGCCGGCGGAGGCATGCTCGGCCTGGGCGCAGGCAACGGTTCGCTCAAGTATGTGGGCGCTTCCAACACCGACCTCGTATTCGGCTTTGTGATGGAGGAATGGGGCTTCGTGATCGCGGTCCTCCTGGTGCTCTGCATAGCGACGCTGTCGGTGTTCGCGGTGATGAGCATAGTCGCGGGAAGATCCACGTTCTATACACTGCTGGCGTGCAGCGCCGCAACAATGTTCCTCGTGCAGACGATGCTGAACGTGTTCGGCGCCATAGACCTCTTCCCTCTGACGGGAGTCACCTTCCCGTTCGTATCCACCGGAGGCACGAGCCTTCTGACCTCATGGGCGATGCTTGCGTATTTCAAGGCGGCGGACATGAGGCGGGACGCCAGCCTTGCGGTGAGGAAGGAGGACTAGATGCGCAAACAGGAAAGAAGAGCATGGATATGCCTCATGCTTGCGATGGTCCTCGTGGCAGGGATCGGCGTTTTCGGATACAGACTGGTAAAGAACGGAGGCAAGTGGGCGTCCTTTTACGGCAACACGCAGATCTATACGGACGGATACATCAACCGCGGCACCGTCAAGGACAGGAACGGCGAAGAACTGCTGACGGCCACTCCTGAGGGCGTGTTCTACAGCCCGGACAGGGTGACGAGGCTCGCGACGGTGCATGCTGTCGGAGACCCGGCAGGGAACATACCCGCCGGAGCCATCAATATGTTCAGAAGCCAGCTCATAGGCTATGACCTCATGAACGGCACCTATGATACGACGGCAAACGGCAAGAGCATCTCTCTTACCATAGACGCCAACGCCAACAGGGAGGCGTACTACGCGCTTGACGGCAGGACGGGCGCCGTCGGAGTATACAACTGGAAGACAGGCGAGATAGTCTGCATGGTGAGCAATCCGTCTTTCGATCCTCAGGATTATCTGTACTATGATGAACAGAGCGATGAGGATGAAGAGGATGAAGAGGAGGAGTCGATCTACTTCAACAACTTCCTTGACGCCACCATGGCGCCGGGATCCACGTTCAAGCTCGTCACATCAGCTGCCGTCATAGATACGATGCCCGACAGGGATCAGTTCGAATTCGAATGCGACGGAGTCAACCAGCTGATCGATGACAGAGAAGACAGCCAGCTTGTCTGCGTCAGGGAACACGGGACGGTGGACTTCAGGGAAGCCCTTGCGGAGTCCTGCAACGGAGCCTTCGGCGCCCTGACAAGAGAAGTCGGCGCGGACACCATGAAAAAGTATGTAAAGAAGGCGGGTCTGACGGAGCCTGTTGATGTGAACGGCGTACAGACCGCAGCCGGTTCGTTCGACTTCCCGGACGACAATGATGTCAGGCTCAGCTGGGCGGGAATAGGCCAGGCGGGCGATCTGGTCAACCCGTGCGCGATGATGGTATACATGGGAGCGATCGCGAACGGCGGAGAGCCTGTACAGCCGTCGCTGTTCAAGAGCGCCACCTTCATCAAGGAGAAAATGGGAGGCAAGAGCCTCGGGCGATACATCGACAAAGACACGGCTGCAGAGCTGAAGAGCATGATGAAGAACAACGTAGTGGAGAGCTACGGCGAAGACAATTTCTACGGCTATGACATGTACGCAAAGTCCGGTACCGCCGAAAACGGCACCGACACGCCGGATGCGTGGTTCGTCGGATTCACAGGCGACGACAACGCGCCGTACGCGTTCGTGGTATGGGTAAAGGACGGAGGCTACGGCTCGGAGGTAGCTGCTCCGATAGCAGCCAGAGTCATCAACGCGATAGGACCGGTGTACAGTGAGGAAGAGTACTAGGCGCAAAATGACAATAAGGAAGATCGCGGCGCTCATGCTTCTGCTGGGGGCGTGCTTTGTTCTGGCGTCGTGCGATCCGGTGCTCCATCTCAATCCCAAATATTCGTATACCAGCTTCGGGCTCGAACTGGGCGAAACGGTGCCTGCCGACATAGAAGAATATGTCGATCTTTCTGATGCGTCCGACGAAGACCGTCAGTTCATACTCGAAAACACCGAGATACTCTATGACGGAGAGCCTGTAAAGGGACAGATCTTCGACAGCGCCGGCGAGCACACGCTGACGATCATGTACAAGGGCCACCAGTACCGGAAATACAACATAGACATAGTCGACAACGATCCGCCTGAATTCACCGAGACGAATGACCTGACCACATATACGGGAACTGTCCTCAGCGAGGAGGAGCTGGAGTCCATGTTCGTAGTGACCGACAACAGCGGCGATGTAAAGCTGAGCGTCAGTGACATGGATGTCGATTACTATACAGCCGGCGAATATACAGTAAAGGCTGTCGCGGAAGATCCGAGCGGAAACAAGGCCGAGGCGGAGGCGACCGTGACTGTTGAGAATCCGCACTACGGCATGCACGGCACATATATATGGGTCAGCATAGCCGATCAGCAGCTTACATACTTCGTGGACGACAGCGTCGCTCTGAGCTCTCCTGTCGTCACGGGCAATGCCGGAAATCACGATACGCCTACAGGCCAGTACAGCGTGATATACAAAGCCCGCAACGTCACGCTCAAGGGTCTGGAGGACAACGGCGATGAGTACGAATCTTTCGTGAAGTACTGGATGGCGTTCATCGGGAGCGAATACGGCATGCATGACGCAAGCTGGAGATCCGACTTCGGAGGCGGTATTTACAGGGGCGACGGCTCTCACGGATGCATCAACATGCCTGAATCACAGGCGGCGGCTTTGTATGACATGGTCGCAGAGGGTACTCCTGTGTTCATATACTGAGACGGATACAGCAGTTTTGTATAATTTCGTCAAATGCGATGCTCTTCTGAAAAATATTTTGGGGAATTTCACAAAAACTGTTGACATTGTACTGCCTTGTACTTATTATAGGGGCATCAAATGAATAACACCTGACCCGATAGAGGTCGCGGAGATCAAGAGTAACGGCAAGAAAAGCGCGGGAACGCTGCCGTGAAAGGGTGATCCGCCGAAGCATATCAGCAGACCCGGACTGATTTGCTGGGACGATGTAATAAGATGCATCGTACTGTCACGTAAGTGGAGCGCTATCATGGTATAGGAATTAATATCGATTACCTCATCCATGAACGTTTCAAGCGTTATTCATGGATTTTTCTTTATTGACAGGTATGAAAGAAATTTGGAGGTAAACTTATGGAAAACGCACCTGCTCTTTACGCAACCGCATGGGCTGTACTGCCCCCGCTCATTGCCATCGGTCTGGCGCTGATCACAAAAGAGGTATACAGTTCGCTGTTCCTCGGAGTTCTCACCGGCGCGATCCTTTACGCCGGAGCTGACTTTGACGGCATCGTAAACCATGTTCTCAAGGACGGACTCATCGCTTCGCTGAGCGACGGATGGAACGTGGGAATACTCATCTTTCTCGTCATCCTCGGCATCATCGTGGCGCTGATGAACCTCTCCGGAGGCTCAAAGGCCTTCGGCGGATGGGCCCTCAGAAAGGTAAGGACCCGTGTAGCCGCCGAGATCGCGACAGTGCTCCTCGGCATAATCATCTTCGTTGATGACTACTTCAACTGCCTGACAGTCGGCTCGGTAATGAAGCCTGTGACCGATGAGTTCAGGGTCTCGAGAGCGAAACTCGCCTACATCATCGATGCGACGGCCGCTCCGGTCTGCATCATCGCTCCTGTATCTTCATGGGCTGCTGCAGTATCGAGCTTCGCCGGCGAAGGACAGAACGGCATCCACCTGTTCATCCAGTGCATCCCGTACAACTTCTATGCACTCTTCACTCTCGTCATGATATTCTCGATCATCCTCATGAAGTTCGACTATCTGAAGATGGCCGAATTTGAGAGAAATGCCATCGAGAACGGCGATCTCTTCACGATCGTTGATGACAACGCTGCAAACGCAGATGCTGCAGAAGAAGGAAGCGACAAGGGCATAGTCCTCGACCTCGTGTTCCCTGTAGTCGTACTCGTGATTTCCTGCGTGCTCGGCATGGTATACACAGGCGGATTCTTCAGCGGAACGAACTTCGTTACTGCATTCTCGGATTCCGACGCATCCGTAGGACTCTCGATGGGAGCTCTCGTAGCGCTGGTCATCATAATCATCTACTACACATGCAGACGCACCATAAGCTTCAATCAGTGCATGAGCTGCATCCCTGAAGGAATGAAAGCGATGGTATCGCCTATACTCGTGCTGACGCTCGCATGGTCCCTCAAGGCCATGACAGACAGCCTCGGACTTGCGGATTTCGTAAGCGGACTTGTCAAGGGCATGGGCGGAGCCGCTGTAGGCGTCATCCCTGCAGCCCTCTTCCTGATCGCGTGCGTGCTCGCATTCGCATCCGGAACATCCTGGGGAACATTCGGTATCCTGATCCCGCTCGGGCTTGCCATCACGGAGACGCATCCTGAACTGGCTACGCCGATCATCGCAGCCTGCATGGCGGGCGCCGTATACGGCGACCACTGCTCGCCGATCTCGGATACGACGATCATGGCTTCTGCCGGCGCGAACTGCAACCACGTCTCGCACGTAGCGACGCAGCTGCCTTATGCGACAACGGTCGCTGTGATATCCGCCATCGCATATGTGCTCGCAGGATTCCTGAAGAGCCCTGTGATCCCGCTGATCGTCGGAGTCGTGCTGCTGATCGGAACTCTGTTCTATTTCCGCAGCAGAGAAGGATCGTACAAAGTGCCTGAGAGCGCAAACAGAAACAATGCCGCAGCAAACTAACGACTGCTGCCGCTGGCCAGGGGGACAGACCCCTTGGCCACATAAAGGCGGCAAGGCGGCCAAGGGGTCTGTCCCCCTGGCCAGCGCAATCGGACAACAGCTTTTACGAAGCCCCGTGACGGATATTTCATACCCGTTGCGGGGCTTTCATCTGTTCGTTTTTTCTAAACATAAATATAAAAAGGTAGTATACTCATACTGACAGGGGAACTGGACTTAAAAAGGAGAAACATGAACTTTACATCATCAGAAATCGATTTCGTAAAAGACAACGAGGCGTATGTGCCGGTGGCGGACAGCGAGAAGAGACACATAGAGTCGATCGGTGAGCTCGACCGCCTCTTGGCGTTCAGAGATGATCCGGACGGCGGTGAAGCCGGCCGCATCGACGGCAGGCTCAACATGAAGCACAGCGTCATGAAAGGCCTCGATCTGTCAGGCCGCGACATGACCGGCCTGGATCTGTCGCGCTCGACTTTCGAGAGCTGCGATCTGAGGGGCGCGGATTTTTCCGGCTCAAAGATGGACAATATAGCTTTCTATGATAATAAGCTCACGGGAATGAAGCTCAGGGGCTGCCTCGCCAGGGGATGCAGCTTCCGCTTTCAGGACATGACAGACATCGACCTTCGCGGCGCCAATATCTATTCATCGGTCCTCGAAGACGCGATCAATCAGGACAAGGTGATCACGGATGACGACACTAAGTGGTACAGGATGCGCTGCCCTGAAGAGGGGGAGGCCTTCATCGCGTGGAAGTGCTGCACGGATCTCAGGGTCGTGATGATGCTCGTGCCGCGTGATGCCAAGCGCTGCATGGCGACGATGGAGACGGGCAGGGTGTCGAAGGTCAAGGTCCTGAAGATAACCAGCATAGACGAGACCGAGAACTACACCTGGGCCCAGTCGACGGTCGACCCGGACTTCTACTACGAAGTGGGCAAATGGCTGGAACCGGCCAACGGCTTTCAGGAGGACCGCTGGAAGGACTCGTCGCCCGGCATACATTTCTTCCTCGACCGCCAGCAATGCGTCGACTACCAGTCCAAATAACATAAGAGCGTCATGTTTTAAAAAGGAACATGACGCCATTTTTCACAGGCCGTTCATTGAACGCCATTGGACAGAGTGATAGAATATCTGCGGTCAATTATTTCTCTTCTATATAAAATAGAAGACATGATGGCGTAAGGGCATAAATTACTGTTTAGGAGGGAATGATTTATGAAAGTGATCATGTCCGGTAACGAGGCGACAGCCCGCGGAGCCTGGGAAGGCGGCGCGAGATTCGCATCGGCATATCCGGGAACACCAAGCACCGAGATCCTCGAGAACATGCCTCAGTACGGAGAAGACGTATACTCCGAGTGGGCACCTAACGAAAAGGTTGCAACAGAGGCGGCGATCGGTGCTTCGATCGCAGGCGTAAGATCCTTCTGTGCGATGAAGCACGTGGGAATGAACGTAGCTGCAGACCCTATTTTCACATTTGCTTACACAGGCGTCACAGGCGGCTTTGTCATGGTGGTCGCCGATGATCCGGGTCAGCACAGCTCGCAGAACGAGCAGGACAACAGAAACACAGCTAAGTCGGCAAGGCTCCTGATGCTTGAGCCTTCAGACTCCCAGGAGTCTAAGGACTTCATGAAGAAGGCTTTCGCACTCTCGGAGAAGTTCGACATGCCTGTGATGTTCCATGTAACGACAAGAACATGCCACTCCAAGGGCATCGTAGAGCTGGGCGACAGAGAAGAGGCTTCCGTACCGGATTACGAGCCTAAGATCAAAAAGTATGTAACAGCGCCGGCAAACGCCAAGGTGCTGAGGGCCACGCTCGAAGAGAGAGTCGCGGCAGCCAGGGAATTCTCCAATAACTGCGAGTTCAACAAAGTCGAGATGCACAGCACCAAGATCGGCGTTGTCACATCCGGCGTTTCGTATCAGTACGCCAGAGAGACATTCGGCGATGATGCTTCCTACCTGAAGCTCGGCCTGACATTCCCTCTGCCTGACGAGCTGATGAAGGACTTCTGCAGCAAGGTGGACAAGGTATACGTCGTCGAGGAAATGGATCCTTATCTCGAAGAGCACCTCAGGGTGCTCGGCATCGAGTGCACGGGCAAGGACGTCGTTCCAAGATATGACGAGCTCAATACGGATATCGTAAGGAAGGCCTTCCTCGGCGTGGAGCCTGAGACATATAAATCGGACATGAAGACGGTCGTTAGACCTCCTGCACTCTGCGCAGGCTGCCCTCACAGAGGACTCTTCTACGCTCTGTCGAAGAGAAAAGGTCTCATGATCACAGGCGACATCGGATGCTATACACTCGGAATGGCTCCTCCGCTGAACGCACTGCACTCCTGCATCTGCATGGGCGCTTCGCTCTCGCAGGGGCACGGTGCATCGATCGCTCTCAGGGATGCCGGCAAGGACACCAAGGTCGTATCCGTTATCGGAGACTCCACGTTCTTCCACACAGGCGTCAACTCGCTGATGGATGCCGTTTACAACAGCGGCCATAACCTGTCGATCATCCTCGACAACCGTATCACGGGAATGACCGGCCACCAGCAGAACCCTGGAACGGGCTACACACTGATGGGCAAGGAAGCTCCTGAGGTGGATATCCCTGCGCTCTGCAAGGCTATCGGCGTTAAGGAAGAGAACATCATCACAGTCAATCCTAACCACCTCGATGAGGTCAATGCCGCGCTCGACAAGCTGCTGCCTAAGGACGAGCCTACAGTGCTCATCACGAGATGGCCGTGCGTGCTCAAGAAGTTCAGCCAGCAGGATCTCGACGAATTCCCGACGCTGCACAAGACGCAGTGCAGGATCGATCAGGAAAAGTGCAAGAACTGCAAGATGTGCGTAAAGACCGGATGCCCGGCGCTGATCTCCACAAAGGAGAAGGTGGTCGTGGACTACACGAGCTGCAACGGATGCACAGTCTGCAAGCAGGTCTGCCCATTCGGAGCTATTGAGGAGGTGACAAGGTAATGAGTGAAGTAAAGAATATCCTCCTGGTAGGAGTAGGCGGACAGGGAACCATCCTGGCAAGTAAGATACTCACATCCGGACTCATGAAGGCCGGTTACGATGTAAAGATGAGCGAGATCCACGGCATGTCCCAGAGGGGCGGTTCCGTATCCACTCAGGTAAGATTCGGCGACAAGGTATACAGCCCTGTCGTGGGAAAGGGATCCGCGGACGTTATCGTGGCGTTCGAGGAGATGGAAGCCCTCAGATGGCTCGATCACCTCAGGATCGGCGGAACGATGGTCATCAACGATTTCCAGATCCAGCCGGTACCGGTGAATCTGGGCAACGCCGAATATCCTGAAGGCATCATCGAACACCTTAAGGGCATATGCGATGTAAAGGCGTTCAAGGCGGCCGAAGTAGCCACGGAGCTCGGCAACCCTAAAGCCATGAACATCGTTCTGCTCGGAGCGCTGGTCAAGGCCATGGGCGGTCTCGACGACATCGACTGGGATGCAGAGATCGAAGCCAACGTAAAGGCAAAGTTCATCGACCTCAACAAGAAGGCGTTCCACGCAGGATACGACCTCGGATAAGCATTACGCATGCACGGGCCTGCTCGCATGAGCGGGCCTTTTTTCTTGAATATGCAGGTTGAGCGTGGTAGTATAATGCGGTAGTCAAGGAGGACAAGATGAGGACACTGATGATGCTCGCGAGCGTCGCGATGATAGGCTCGGGCATATTCTGCATAGCAAACGGCACGGCTGCGTTCCTGACAGTCGCTTTCATCATAGGCCTGGTGTTTCTGGTGCTCGGAGCGGTCGAGCTGCTGGTCAGCAGCAGGGCGGACTTCGACGAAAACGAGGTCGGCGTAAGCATCACCAAGGACGGAGTCATAATGCTGCTTCTGGGCGCTGCGGTCATAACCGGACAGATCGCCGACGACCTGTCGGCCCAGACCATGTTCGCGGTGCTCCTCATGATAGAGGGCGTGCTGTCGTTCAGAGAAGACTCCCTGGACATCATGAGCACGTCGAGAGATCAGAGGGTCGGCATCGGCCTCAATCTGCTCATGATGCTGCTCGGCATCTACATGTTCTTCAACACGGCGCTGCTGCACATCCCGGTCACGCTCCTTGTCGGTATATGCATGATCGTCCTCGGGCTGAGAAGGTTTGCCCAGTCCTTCCGCATAGAATACATCAGGCCGGGCTTTGTCACCGGCAACGAGGAAAGGCTCAGGGAGGCCGAAGAGGACGAAAAGCGGGCTCTTGCAAAAGCCAAGGAAGGGATACGCGAACAGAAGAACGCTCAGAGACGCATCAGCAAGATCAAGGAGGATATCGCAGCCGAACAGGACGTACTGATGAGCGCTGCGGTGACCAGACAGGAGAGAGCCGCCGAGCGCGAGATGGAAGAGTAGCTGAAATTTGCACTTGCAAACGAGTGTGCGATATGCAAGAATGTAAACAAGGAGAGAACCATTGAACGGTGACCTCCGGGTTTTCAAAAGAAAATTCTTTATACTGACCGCATGAGTGCCAGCTCAAGCGGTTACTTTCTTATTACGAGATCAATAACTATCCCTGCTACGGCCAGAATGGCCATGAACAATTCATAGTTGCTCATAATGACCACCTCCTTTGACCGCATCAGCGGTACCGGAGGCTGGATTTCACCGCCCTGGTTCTCTCCTTCTTTTGCCGGATCTTGCCGGCATCAAAAGGATACCATAAACAGATAAAAAAGAGAACAACTGTTCAAATAAAGACCGGGAAAAATTTTTTTAAAAAAGTTCAAAAAAAGTGTTGACACAAGGGGATAGTTTGCATAAAATAATGGAGCTGTCGCTGAAAAGCACAGCGGAACCTTGAAAACTTCATAGTGCAGAACAGGTCTTGAAATTTAAGGGGCTGCGGCCCCGAAAATAGAAAGACTTTGAAACAAAGACAAACAAGCAAAACTTGTTAGTCCTCGAAAATT
>JAFWGQ010000029.1 GCA_017512365.1 Mogibacterium sp. | reverse complement strand
TGGCTTTTCACTTAAGTGGGGTAGTCATAAGTCTTCATAAGTTGTTATCTCAACTTGATGAAGATCCCTAACCCTTTCATAAGTCTCTATATCTTGTTATCGCAATGGGGTATAAATGGGGTAGTAACCGCCGAAATGGGGTAGTAAATCGGCTCCCGATCATGTCTTCTCAGATCGTTTTCTGATGCTTCGGATGGTCTCTTATTAGTCCCTCTCCCATCGCTATTTTAGTACAGCTTCGCGCCTGCCGGGATCCTATCGTTTACGAGCAGGAGGTTGAGCATTTCCTCTCCGTCATACTCGTTTACTGCGCTGATCAGCATGCCGTTTGAGTACTCTCCCATCATCTTTCTCGGCGGGAGGTTTGTGATCGCGATCGCAGTCTTTCCAACGAGTTCAGCCGGATCGTAGTACATCTTGATTCCGCTCAGGATGACTCTGTCTTCACCCGATCCGTCGTTAAGAACGAACTTCAGAAGCTTGTCTGACTTCTTCACTTCCTCGCAGGATTTGATCTTTACGACCCTGAAATCCGACTTGCTGAAGGTGTCGAAATCGACCTCTTCTTCGAACAGCGGCTCTACTTTTACCTTGCTGAAATCGATCTCTACGCGCTCCTTTTTGGCGCCTGCGCCCTTTCCTTCCGGCTTCATTGTCGGGAAGAGCTGGACGTCTCTGATAGTCGCGCTGTCTGTGAGCAGCATCACGAGTCTGTCGACGCCGATGCCGATACCGCCTGTCGGCGGCATTCCGACTTCAAGAGCATTGACGAAGTCGGTATCCATAGGATGGGCCTCGTCGTCGATACCCAGGTCGAGCTGTCTCTGCTGCTCAGCGAATCTCTCATACTGGTCGATAGGGTCGTTCAGTTCGCTGAATGCGTTCGACATCTCCCAGCCGTTGATGTACGATTCGAATCTTCTTGTGATGCGAGGGTCCTTAGGATCCTTCTTTGCCAGCGGCGAAACCTCGAGCGGATGTCCGCATACGAAGCACGGTCCGTCCAGGAATCCAGGGATGTCTTCGCAGTAGTCCTCGAACATCTCGGCGATGATCTTTCCTCTCGACCACTCCGACTCATCCTCAAATGTCATGCCGTAATTCTTGGCAGCCTCGATAGCCTCTTCATCACTGTCGATCTTGTCGAACGGGATGCCTGTCGTCTTGATGACGGCCTCTGTCATGTCGATCTTTCTCCATGGCGGGGTCACGTCGAACTCCTTGTCGCCGTACTTGATGATAGGCGTGCCGTTGACGGCCATCGCGCACTTGTATGTCACCTGCTCCATGAGGTCCATCATGGTCTCGAGGTTAACGGACGCCTTATATGCCTCCATCGATGTGAACTCAGGGCTGTGGTTCTTGTCCATTCCCTCGTTTCTGAACACCTTGCCGATCTCGTAGACTCCGTCGAGTCCGCCGACGATGAGCCTCTTGAGGTGAAGCTCGAGCGAGATGCGGAGAGTCATGTCGATGTCGAGGGTGTTGTGGTGGGTCATGAACGGTCTTGCAGCCGCGCCGCCCGCGATGTTGCCGAGAACCGGAGTCTCGACCTCGATGAGATCATAATCCTCTTCGAGGACCTTTCTCATGGTGCTGATGACCTTTGCCCTCTTCCTGAAGGTTTCTCTTACGTCCTCGTTCATGATGAGGTCGACGTATCTCTGGCGGTATCTGAGGTCCGTATCCTTGAGGCCGTGCCACTTATTAGGCAGCACCTGCAGAGACTTGCACAGAAGCTTTACTTCCTGCGCCCTGATGCTGACCTCGCCGGTCTTTGTCTTGAACACTTCACCCTTGATGCCGAGGATGTCGCCTGTGTCATATGTCTTGAAGATGTTGTACTCGTCCTGACCGATGTTGTCCCTTGCTACGAAGATCTGGATACGGCCCTGCTTGTCCTGCATGTCGACGAAAGCGACCTTGCCCATGCGGCGGAACGCCATGATACGGCCTGCCACTCTGACCTCCTGATCTTCCATGGCTTCGAAGTTATCCCTGATATCCTTCGACCACGCGGTCACATCGAAAGTCTCTTCGAGATACGGGTCTCTTCCCATAGCGCGAAGCTCTTCGAGTTTCTTTCTCTTTATCTGTCTCTGTTCGCCGATCTCCTTTTCGGTGAGCTCGCGCTCAACGGCTTCAACAGCAGACTTGATCTCACTTTTGATGTCAGCCATTATCTCTTGACCTCCACGACTTTGTATCTTGCCATGCCGTCCGGAACCAGGAACTCCACCTTGTCGCCGGCCTTCGTGCCAAGCAGGTGCTGTCCTACGAGTGATACGTTCGAGAGCTTTCCGTTGAGCGGATCCGCCTCTGTGGTACCTACGATCTTATATGTCATTTCTTCGTTTGTGTTCAGATCCAGGATAGTGACTGTACGGCCTGTCTGGACCGAGTCGTCGCTCTCGTCTGTCTCTTCTACGATGACGGCTGTGCGGAGGATCTCCTCGATGGTGCTGATCCTCTCTTCGGTCTCAGCCTGCGCGTCCTTCGCAGCATCGTACTCGGCGTTCTCACTGATATCTCCGAGCGAGATGGCTTCCTTGAGCCTTTCAGCGTTCTCTTTACGTACTACGGTAATAAGATGTTCCAGCTCCGCATTAAGGCTGTCATAACCTTCTCTGGTCATTTCATTTGACTTTAAAGCTGCCATTTTGTCTTCCTTCCCTTTCTTTATTTCCCCCAGACCTTACTGCCTGTTGATCTCTTCAATAGTTATATTTTCGCTTGCCGTTAGTCTCATCAGAGCGGAATACTTCACCTTGAGCCTCACTATGTCTCCGACGCGGAGCTGCTCCTTGCAGTCCTCGATGTCGAGTATGGTGTGATCGCCCGAGGCCATCGCCACCTCTGCTCCCTCAAGCACCGGAACGATATCGTCTATGTCTCCGTAATCGGCTCTGCCAACCGCCAGTATTGCACGTCTGCGGCGGCCTCTGTCGACATACTTCACTACCTTGCCCGAAGCGTCTACACCGAGCTCGCCTATAGGATGAGTCGGCTTGGTGTTGGTCTCGATCACCTCAGCCTCGAGTATGAAGCACTCATCGCTCAGCACCTCCACTTCCTTTCTGCCATAGCAGGTACGGAGGTCTTCGAGCGGCCCGATGTACGCGACCGCGCCTATCCTCAGCATGTTGACCTTAGGATTCATCACGCCGTCGAACAGCGGCATCAGGCTCGATGTGGCTCCGCCCGACACTATCTCGAGCGGCCTGCCGATGGCTTCCTCGACAGCTTCTGCCCAGTCAGCCAGCATGTCCATCTTCTCCTTCGTAGGCTTTACGGAGCCAACGCAGCCGAGGTTTGTGCCTATGCCTGCAAGATGGAGACTGTCGAGATTCTTTTCTACATATACAGCTACATCTGCCAGCTCTTCCTTTTCGAAGAATCCCTCTCTGAGGTCCCCGAGGTCTGCCATCAGGATGACATTATGCACCCTGCCGTTCCGGGCGGCCGCCTCGTTTATCGCCTTGAGCGTGTCGACGCTGCTCTGCAGGCTGTAGTCGCAGATCTTTACTACCTCGTCGAGCTCGGAAAGCATCGGGACTCTTATCATGAGAAGCGGTATCTTTACTCCGGCTTCCCTGGCCCTTTCAAGCTGCTCGATCCTCGATGAAGCGATCCACTTTGCGCCGCAGCTCTCGTAGTCGAGCGCCGCCGAGGCCATGCCGGTCGTCACCTTGATGACTCCTGCAACGTCTATGCCTGCATCGCGGCACCAGCCGACCACCGTGCTCATGTTGTGGCGCAGATTCTCGTGATTGACTATTAAAGTAGGTCTCTTCTTAGCCATGATCGTGCCTTTCTCGTTCATTTCCCGTAAGCAGCTGCGGTAAGTATTCCTTTCGCTCGTGCCTCGTTGTCTCGAAGCACAAGCCGCTTCATCGCTCCTCCACTGGCCCCGGGAATGAGTTCCCGGGTTCCTTTCGCCGTCAGAGCGCTGCCGCGGTGTGCTTCAGTTCCGCCTCGGACCATCTCGCTGCAGGAATCTTCCCGCAGCTGCAATCCATATGGCATTCCTGACGGCTACTGCGCAACGCTCGCTTCAGCATATGCAAATGCCGAATGCTAAGCGAAACTGTGAAACTAATCCGCGAGCTTGTTTTCTTCGACGAACCTTCTGATCTTCATTCCGGTCGTCTTATTGAATTCGCCCTTCTTGATGACGATATGCTTTACTCTCTTCCAGTCCGGCCAGTTTGCGTTGAGCCTGTCGATCTCGCTGCTGACGAGCGACATGACTGCGCTTTCATCGGCTGCTCTGTCTCCGAGAGCCTCTTTCACATTCTCTCTGTCAGGACGCAGGGTCACATAGATGCCCCTCTTCATCCTGTCTTCGTTGTTCTCGTCGGCCCAGACCATGCATTCCTCTATATACGGGCTTCTGGCGATGAGCTCCTCGAGCTCCTCAGGGAAGACGTTCTTGCCGTTAGCGGCTATGATGACGTTCTTTTTGCGCCCTGTGATGTAGACATAATTGTCTGCGTCGAGATGCCCGATATCGCCGGTATGGAACCAGCCGTTCTCCATGCTTGCTGCCGTGGCTTCAGGGTTCTTGTAGTAGCCCATCATCACCATCGGTCCGCGGAAGCAGATCTCTCCGTTGCCGTCCTCATCCTTGTCGATGATCTTGCACTCGGTGAACTGGAACAGCTTGCCGGCCGAATCGTTTCTCATGTATTTCCACTGGTCAGGGTTGAGCGCCACCATAGGGGAGGTCTCTGTGAGGCCGTAACCCTGGAGGCACGGTATGCCCATGCTGCGGAAGAATGCGAGGACCTTAGGGTCTACTCTCGCGCCGCCTGCGATGAACATGTCGATGTTGCCGCCGAACTGAGCCATGATCTTGTTGGCGATCGGCTTCGCGATGTTGAGGCCGAACTTGCTCGTGAAGTTGTTTGCGGCGAACAGCGTGTTGACCAGCTTGTCCTGACCCTGCTTCTTGAGGGTCTTCTGGATCGTGTTGTAGAACTTCTCGTAGATGAGCGGCACCGCGAGCAGGAATGTCGGATGCACCATCTGCATGTCCTTTGTTATGTATTTAAGGCCCCTGCAGAATGCCATCGAGGCTCCCATGAAGAGACCTTCGATCATGGTGCAGGTGCACTCGTATGTATGGTGTATAGGAAGCACGCTGAAGAAGATGTCGCTCGGGACCACTTCGAGGTATGTCTGCGCGATGAGAACGTCGGTGCAGAGGTTCCTGTGCGAGAGCATTACTCCCTTGCTCACTCCGGTAGTGCCGGATGTGAAGATAATGGCTACCATGTCGGAAGCCCTGACTCTTGCATCGAGGTAGCTCCTGTCGCCTGCTGCGACTTTCGCCTTGCCTTCCTCTCTGAGGAGGTTCCACGAGTACAGTCCGTTTGCCGGGTCCTCGTGAGCTTCCCTGTTGACTCCGATCACCATCCTGAGACCGGTATTGCCCTCTTCCTTTATCTCCTTGAAAAGCTTGTAGAACTTTTCCTGGCAGCAGATGACAGCGTCGAGTTCGCCCATGCCGCAGAGTGTGATGAGTTCTTCTTTCGAAAGCTCCTTGTCGAGCGGAACGACCACACCGGTCCCGCCTGTGACTGCGAAGTATGACTCCGCCCACTCGTAGCAGTTGGCTCCGATGATGCCGATGTGCGAGCCCTTCAGTCCGAGTCCGAGAAGAGCCGTTCCGAGTCCTCTGACATCGTCCCTTACTCCGCCGTAGGTGAACTCGGTGAAGTAATCATCGCCCGGCATTATCTGATGGTAGAGCACCTTGTCGCCGAAAGCCTCGACGCCGGACTCCATCATCATCTTGAGATCGGTGATCGGTCTGCCGATGCGGTACATCACCTCAGGCACCTTGCTTTCGGTGATGCGGTCTACGTAATATTGCATATCGGCCAGTTCGGCCGCCTTTAACTCTTTGTATTCCCCTTCTGTCAGACTGTCGAGGTCTGCGTCCCGATACTTTGCGATAACTTCCTTGTAATTAGTCAATTTTATTATTTCCTCTCTGCCCTGCGAGGCTTCTGCCGCGAAGGACCATCCTGGTTTTGCGTATAAAAAAAATGGTAAAAGCCACCTGTCAAACCTCGGTGGCCGCCGTAAATTTTACCATTTATCAAGCGTCTGTGTCAATGTAAGCAGAAGACGCAGG
>JAFWGQ010000004.1 GCA_017512365.1 Mogibacterium sp. | reverse complement strand
TAGCATAGTTGAGATTTATGCAACACATATGAAATATAAAATGGCGCACATCCTGGGGTGGGTTCAGGATTGGGTGGGTTTAAAGTGCGCCGCTTTTGAAGATGACATGGATCCACTCGACAAATTCGTTCGTTGCTCCTCAGTATACGTTCTTTTTAGATAAAGAAAAACTGGGAGTCGCAAATTGTGCAATTCCCAGTTCGTGTTTTCTGTCATTAACTTAATGACATTGGTCCGCGGGACTGCTCTTATTATGTGTCATGCTTCTTTTCTAGAATCTGATCTTCGCGACATATTTCACGTCCTCAGGGAGCCTGAGGTCCGTTTCAGGCGGATCGAAGCTCCACCTCGGAGCGGACGGCCTTAGCGACCACATGACCGCGTAGAAGTTGAACATCACGATGCCGTAATTGAGATATGTGTCGTACTCGTTCGTCATCTCGCTCGGAAGTCCGACGAGACAGACGTTGTTGTTGTCGACCAGCAGTCTGTACGGCTGGAGATTAAGGAAAGACTGAGAGTGAGCTGCGGCCCTGAGGCTGTCCTCGAGTTCATGGTCGAAGTGGCTGACATCGATATCGGTCCTGTAGTCCTTGCCGAGGCACAGCTCGTCTATGGTAAGCTTCGGAGCCTTCTTTTCGTCATTCTTAGGGTCGCGATAGCCGAATGCCACTACGCAGGCGACTTCCATGCCGTTATCCTCGCCGAGGGCTTTCTTTACCGCAGCCGCATCATTTATAGTCATCCAGCATAAAGCGAGCCCGTGTTCGGTCATCTTGAGCGTGATGCCCTGGGCGATATAGCCGGCATTCTCAAGGAAGTGACCGGCCTTATCCGAATAAAGCACAAAATATCCCGGGGCCTTGATGCAGATGCCGTTGTAACCGACGTGCTGTTTCAGCAGCTCATGTATGTCTGAACCGTAGAATTTCAGTTCCGTCCTGATTCCTTCCACGAGGACGCTCTCGTCGTTGTCGTAGTAGGCTCTGACATCGGCGATCACTTCATCCGGGACCTTTTTGGTCGAGAATCCCCTGCATGAGTTTCTTTTCTTTACGATGTTTTCATAGTATTGCATCTGTTTACCTCTTGATCAGTTGAAAGGATTTATCCGTACTATTGGATTTTACCATTTATAAATAGCCATTTCAATTTATGGATATATATGTGAATGAAAATATGAGGGCTTTTTTCATGTTTTTTTTATAGTGGAATACCGATACCGATTGAAGGCGGTATAAGATTATTGTATAAGTATCTGGTAGATTTCAGGGGGAAAGGACGCATAGAATTGAACGAAAAGAAGGGCGTAAGCGCGATAGATTTCTTTGCTATCGGATTCGGCGCCATAGTCGGAGTAGGCTGGGCCGTATCTATCAACAGCTGGATGGCGGGAAGCGGCGGACCGCTTCCTGCGGCTGTCGGCTATTTGCTTGCGCTCATAATCATGATACCTGTCGCGCTCTGCTACTGCGAGCTGTGCTCGATGCTTCCGGTATCCGGCGGAGGGATGGCCTATGCCTTCAGGGCTTTCGGCGACAACGTGGCCTTCATATCGGGGTGGGCCGCCTTCGGAGCCTTCGTCACGATCATACCGTGGGAGGCCATTTATGTAGTGGACATACTCAGCATTATCTTCCCGATCCTCAAGGCCGGAGCGCCGCTGTATACTCTTGCTGGGGCGGACGTATACCTCGGCCACATCATAGTGGGGATAGTCATCTCCGTGGTGCTTTTCCTGATAAACAGGAAGGGCGTTACATCTTCGGCGACCATGCAGAAGGTACTCTGCTTCGTGCTTGTCGGAGCGGGCATACTGGCCATGATATTCGCGGCGATGAGATTCGACAGCGCCAACTTCGAGCCGGTATACGAGAACATCGGAAAGGGCGCTCACAGGTCCTTTATCGGAGGAGCCATGGTGATACTCGCGTCGGCGCCTTTCTTTCTCGCGGGCTTTGAGACCATCCCGCAGGGGATAGAAAGCGCAGGGGGAGACGTGAAGTCGGTAGGAAAGACGGTCGTGCTGACAGTAGTTCTCTCGTGCGTCTTTTATGCGCTCCTTCTCATCACTCTCGGAGGCGCCATGCCGTGGAAGGAATTCATAAAGTTCGACAGTCCGGCCGCGGCTCTCCTGTTCCGCGATGTGTACGGCGGGCCGGTAGGCATGGGACTGTATCTATTCATCCTCATCGGAGCGATATGCGGCCTCATCACGACATGGAACGGATTCATGATGGCGTCGTCGCAGATACTTATGGCGATGGCAAGGGTCAGTATAGTGCCGGACGTGCTCGCAAAACAGCACCCTGTATACAGGACCCCGATCAACGCTCTCAAGGTATGCCTGATCGCGTCGGTCGCGGGGCCTTTCCTCGGAAGCGGACTGATCGGATCGCTGACTACGTTCTCGGCGGCCGGCTATGTCACGAGCTGGATGATCACGGCGTACAGCCTGATCAAGCTCAGGCACAGCGAACCGTCTCTGAACCGTCCGTACAGCATACCTGGAGGAGAGAAGACGGCGTGGTTCGCGGGGATATGCATGACGCTTCTTCTGGCGCTGCTTCTCATACCGGGCCAGCCGGTCCACATGGGCTGGTTCGCGACGGCGATGTTCGGAGGATGGATGTTCATCGGACTCGTGCTGTTCATACTCGACTACCGCCAGCGCAGACAGTACTCGAAGCTGAAGAGGGCGTCGTTCCTTTTCGCCAGCATGATGGCTGCCCAGGACGATGTGGAGCTGCCGGACTACTCGGAGTTCTTCGAGGACGACTACAGGTATCTGTCCTTCGTCGTGCCTAAGGAGGCCGACTATTCGGGCAAAACGCTGATGGAGCTCGGCTGGGGCAAGAGCCAGAACATATTCATCATAAAGATAGAACACGGCACCGAGATGCTCTTCCTGCCTAACGGGAAGACCAGGGTATATAAGGGCGACCGCGTATTCGCGGTAGGCGTCGAGAAGTCCATACTGAAGTTCAGGGACGGACAGTACATCGGAAACAAGTATACGCTCGGCAACCTCAAGGATTTCATGGGAATGGGATCCACCGAGGCCCAGGTGCCTCTGATCTGCCGCACCGTAAAGGTGACTGCCGACGCGCCGTACTGCAACAAGCCGCTCAAGTACTCGGGCATCACGGACTACACGCAGTGCATGGTGATAGGTCTGCAGTCCCTCGGAAAGACCTTCATGATGCCTGATGCGGATACACTTATAGAAGAGGGGGACGACCTGTGGGTCGTCGGACTGGAAGAGAACATAGAAAAGTTCCTCAGCCTTACAGAAGAGAAGAAGGAAGATGAGTAAAACAAAGGCCGGAAAGTTCATAAGAGAAGCGCTGATAGTGCTGACTTCGGCGTTCTTCGGATCGTCGGTCCAGATATTCGTCATGATACCGAACGGCATGACCTCCGGGGGCATGCCTGGCATCTGCCGTCTTATCACGCACTTTTTCCCCCATCTCAGCTATTCGCTGATCTATTACGCTCTGTCGATGGTGGTCATCATCATCGCGTACATGGCGATGGGGAAAGCCGAGGTGAAGCGCATAATAGCGCTGGGATTCGCTTATCCGATAATGCTCTTCATATTCGAGCATATCGACTATGAATTCCTCGACTCGCCCGATCCCTTCCTCGCCTCGCTGCTGATCGGCGTGTTCTACGGTATCGCGACGGGAGTGGGGTATATCGGCGGATATTCATCGGGCGGTACGGACACGATAGCGAGGGTCATACACTTCAGACTGCTCAATCACCTGCATACCGGAGACATTCAGATGGCGATGGATGTAACTATAATCATCATCTCGGCGTTTGTCTTCGATACCAACGTAGCGATGTACGCGATAATCAATGCGGTGGTCGCTGCAAAGGTCATATCCCTGATCACGGTAGGATACAGCGGCAAGTTCGTCCAGTTCGACATAATCGCCAGCGGCAGGGAAAAAGAAGAAGCCATCACGGAGTACGTGATGACTGTCGTTGACAGGGCGGTCACTTCGCATATCTCAAGAGGAGAGCATTCAAAGGTGGAAAGAAGGACGCTCACGATCATATGCACGCCTGCCGAGAGTATGAAGATAAAGAAGTTCGTGGCAGAGACAGATCCGCAGGCGTTCGCGACCATAATGCCGGTAACGACCGTGTGGGGAAAGCGCTTCTCGGACATCACGGAAGTCGACAACGTCTGACATCAGTACCAGCCGGTCGACTGGGAGTGGGCCCAGGCGTTGCTCGGCGATCCGTATCTGTTGTAAATATAACCCAGCCCCCATCTTATCTGGGTCTCCGGATTGTAGTAATAGTCATCTCCTTCGGAGGCCATTTTTGATGCAGGCAGAGACTGCGGTATCCCGTGGGCGCCGCTGCTGCTGTTATGAGCGGTAGGACTCCATCTGGATTCCCTGTCCCACAGATATATAAGAGGCACAAGCTCGGAGTCATCCCAGCCGTAATCGGCCAGAAGAGAAAGGGCGTACTTCTGGTATTCTCCCTTTTCGCCGTCCCAGATAGGAAGGTCTTCAGGGACGGCCGAAGACGTTTTGCCGCCCGGGATATAGTAATCCTTCCCGTCTATGGATATGCGGTCCCATCCTCCGTAGGTGACGCCCGTCACTTTGATGAACTTGTCTTTTTCGAGTTTGCCGGCGGACTTGTAAGATTTGCCGGGTCCCTTCCTGTAGTTTACAGCCTCGGTGGTCCACACGAATTCATACTTTTCCTCTTCTATGCTTTCCAGGTGATCTGTGAGCACGGTGTGCACAGGCTCGTCCACGCGGTCGTAAATGCTCTCCGTAATGATGCCCCAGACCTCCTTTGAATTGCGCACGACAACATTGCGGTGGGACATCAGGACTATCACATAGGACGCCAGTATCACACCGATGATCTCTTCGATCGCTATGAGCCTCAGAAGGAATGGCTTTTTACTTTCGTGCCTGAAATGTATGGATACACCTCCCCATCAAACAGTTTAAATCACCATATTCTACTATTTACAGTACTGCCAAAAATCAAATCATAAGGCATTTTAATATTCAGCATAGTTCAACGGATACAATTTTTGATGACAAAGTTAAATTTTCTTTGTGTTTGCAGGGCCGGATGTCATATAATAGATGTGTATAAATATGTGTATCCCGTATGCCGGTATCATCCGCTCCGACAAAAGGGGTACACCGGGAACATTCAAGAAAGGAATGCGTTATGAAGAACAGAGGTAAACGGTTCATAGTTTTGCTCCTGTCGGTACTCATGGTGATGAGCCAGATGAGTTTCGTAGCATTTGCGACGGGTGGAGATACACCTGTTACAGGCGGACAGACACCGGCAGCAGGCGAAGAGACACCGGCAGGCGAAGAGACACCTGCAGCAGGCGAGGAAACGCCGAACGCAGATGAAGAGACGCCGGTGACAGGCGCAGAGACGCCAACGGCAGGTGATGAGACACCTACGGCAGGTGACGAGACGCCAACCGCAGGTGACGAGACACCGGCGGCAGGTGACGAGACACCGGCGGCAGGCGAAGAGACGCCGGCGGCAGGTGAAGCAGCGCCTGCAAAAAACGGCGCTGGGAAGGCAAGGCTCGCCCTGAATGGAGCCAAGGCCACTGCCCAGAGCAATGTCAACATGTACATCTATAACAAGACCGGCGGCGAGATAAAGCTGGTCGCCAAGGACGGAGCGGAGGACTACGAGACAGTTCTGGGTGCAGATCAGTATGCTGCAAGCCCTTGGCACGCCGGGCTCGTTTCGGTCGAAAGGATCTATTCAGAGAACAGCATCGCTGTTTCAGACAATGCAAAGAGCTGCACTATAAAGCAGGCGCTCAGGCAGTCAGACCGCGCCGGATATAATTACTATCTGGATCTGAGCGGCTCCGAGTTTGAGGATGGCACAACGTTCTCGGTGATATCCGGAAGCGAGCAGTGCACTGTTACTTTCCACAAGAACAGCGTGGATGCATCAGGCACGATGGATCCGCAGATGGTCAAAAAGAATAAGTATTCTACCCTCGATGCCAACCAGTTCACGAGGTCCGGATATGAGTTCATCGGCTGGTCCACAGACAAGAATGCGACCGAAGCGACATACTACGATAAGGATGACTCCTTCAGAACCAGCGAGGATGTCGCGCTTTATGCTGTCTGGCAGAAGGTTGTCCATGTGCACGACTGGAATGCATATAACGGCGGAAACAATGAGTTATATGTAAACTGCAAAGACCCGGAATGTGAGTATAATCAAAAGACTATACATCTGACGCTTGCGACTCCTGACAAGGAGTATGACGGTACGGCATATGATGAATCCAAGATCACTACAGATGACCGCAAGCCGCTTCCGGATGGACTTATCATCCCGTCCGATTCGATGATCTCGAACTTCGGTCCGGAGTATGTCGATGCGGATACAAGCAAGGCGCTTTCTGAAGCTCCTAAAAAAGCGGGCAGCTACAGAGTGACCTTCTACCTCACAAACGATAAAGACGATAAGCTCGGATCGCTCACACAGTCTTTCCAGATCACAAAGAAAGATCTGTCCGTTACGGCAGACAGCGGTCAGGGCAAGGCTTTCGGTGAGGCGGATCCTGAACTGACATATAAGGCTGAAGGCTTCGTAAAGGGCGACACCAAGGCGAAGGTGCTCAGCGGCAGTCTGTCAAGAAATTCGGGAGAGAAGGTAGGCGACTATTATATAAATCAAGGAACTCTCGCAGCCAATGGCAACTATGAAATAAAGTTTACTGAGGGTTCGACGTTTAAGATATCCAGGGCAAAAGCTGCGGTCGTCGAGGCTCCTGCAGCGATCAACAGAGTATATGACAAAAAGAGCAGCGGGCTTGTAACTGCCGGAAAGGCAAGCGAGAACTGCGAGATGGTGTATGCTCTGGAAGGTGAAGCTTTTGATGACGAGATACCTAGTGGACTCGAACCGGATAAGTATACTGTAAGATTCAAAGCTGTTCCGAAAGAAGAATATGAGGACAGCTATACTGAATCTGAGGAAGACAGTGTTGAGGTCACCATCACACCGCCGGGCGTGAACGCGCCGGTAGCCAAAAGCGGCCTGGTATACAACGGAGACGAGCAGGAACTCGTTGCTCCGGGATCCACCGATACCGGCAGTATGTATTATTCCCTGAATGGTGGCGGATGGGTCAAGGAAAAAGTGCCATCAGGGGTTAACGCCGGCGAATATAAGGTCGTATGGGCCGTCTTCACAGATGATACCCCGAATACGGAGCACATGATCACATCGGGCGAGATCAATGTGACGATCGACAAGGCGACGATCACTGAGGATGACTTCACTGCGCCGAAAGCTGTCGATGATCTTGTTTACGATGGTTCAAAGCACGAAGTGCTTCAGGCCGGCGCTGTAGATCCTGAGATAGGACAGATGCAGTACAGCCTCAGCGAGGATGAAGGCTACGGCACTGACATCCCTGAAGGGACCGCTGCAGGCGAGGGTACCGTGTGGTTCAGAATAGTACCTACAGACAACTATTACCCATATGGTCCGGAATCTGTACCTGTAAGCATCGGCGCAAAGCCTGTATCGATAGAATGGGGCGAGCGCGTTCTTAAATATAACAGCCGCGAGCAGGCCCCTTCGGCAGTTGCCATGGATGGTGATACTGAAGTCCCGGGTATCGTTGAGGTCAGCGGCCAGAGAAGGGATGTCCCGACTTCATGGCTCGAGCTTGTATATATAGCTACCGCAACGCTCAATAACAGCAACTATCGTATTGCTGACGGCAGATACGCTGCGTTCACCATCAGTCCGAAGACTGTAGACATCGAGTGGGAAGGGGATGGATTCCCGTACGATGGAGATGCACATAAGCCGACAGCCAGTGTAACAGCCAGCCAGGTCTATTCTGTTGACACCTGCGTGGTTCCTGAGGATGGCTATACCATATATAAGGATGGCAAGCAGGTAGATGCTGCTGTAAACGCAGGCACATATACTGCAGAGGTAACAAAGCTCAGCAACAGCAATTACGCGCCTGATCCTGAGGATGTCAAGGAATTCAGGATCACAAAGGTCGCGCTGGATACTCAGATCATAGCAGACAGCTGGGTCTATGGAGAAGAGGCAAAGATCCCGACACTTACAAGGAATCCTGAGAAGTCTGATGTAACATGGACTTACTACAGGCTGACTCCGAGTGGTGGTTCATTCGTTTATGAAAAACTGGACGGGATCCCATCAGATGTTGGTTATTATGAAGTCGATGCGACTGTAGCTGAATCAGCGAACTACAGCGAGACGACAAAATATGCAAGGTTCAGCATCACCAAGGCTACCGGCACCCAGGTCACTCTTTCGCTGGATGAGAAATGGTCTTACGGAGAGGATGCACCTGCACCGGTGCTGACCTGCAGCGTTGAGGGAGTGGTCCCTGAAGTCTACTATGGCGGCACAGCCAATGATGGAGAAAAATATGAGGCATGGGATAAAGCTCCTGAAAAGGCAGGAAGCTATTCTGCAGTAGCGATAGTTGAAGGAACCGACAATTACGACAGAGGCGAATCGAACGTTGTAAACTTCACGATCGAAAGAGCCGAGCGCGATCTGGAAGCTGCTGTCGAGGGCTGGACTTACGGCGGACCTTCGAACTGGCCTAAGCTTAGCGGCAAGGGCCTGGATGAGTCCGGTATGCAGACCACATATTGGTACAAGACCAGAGACGGCGAGGACTTCGTTCAGATCACCAGTCCTGAGCAGGCTAACGTTATCCCTGCCGGAAGAAACACCCTCAGAGTCAAAGTGTCGCAGACAGACAATTATCTGGCTGATGAGGATGATACGGTCCTCAACATCGGCAAGGCTGACTTTGAAGTGAAGGTCGAGCCGCGCGAGGGACTCGTCTATACGCTCCGCAACGGCAAGCCTGTTGAATGGGCGCTCATAGGCAGTATCAATGGCGATAATCCATATGAACCGAAGCTCCCTGAGGGTATGTCTGTCGAGTACAAGACCAATCCTCTCTCATCATGGAGCAAGGAGATCCCTACCGCGACAGAGGCGGGGTCATACGATATATGGTACAGGGTCAATGGAGGAAACAACTACAACTCCTACAATCCTTCGAGTTCGCTGTTCCACGGGGATCTCACTGTCACGATAGCACAGGCAGAACTCGGTGAACCGGAAGTTGAAATCACTCCTTGGACCTACGGGCAATATAGCAAGAAACATAATGCTCCGAATGTCGCAGAGGGTGGTCTGCCTGCTGACTATGACGGCGACGTGACATGGTACTATGCTGATGTCGATGATGAAGGAGACATCGATGAGGACAGCTGGACCGAGGCTGTTCCTGAGCAGGCTGGTGATTACGCTGTGAAGGGCATCCTGGCTGGTTCGGACAATTATAAGGATACAGTTACGGAAGCAAAAAAGTTCACTGTAGCTAAGGCGCCTCTCACGGATCTCAGCGTATCAGTGGAAGGCTGGACATACGGCGAGGAACCAAACGAGCCGGTAGTCGAAGGTAATTTAGAAAAGGGTGAAGTCACATTCAAATATGAGAAAAAGAATGTCGATGGTAGTTATTCGGAATCCGAACCTGTTGAGCCAGGCACATACAGAGTGATAGCGAGTGTTGCTGCGACTCAGGACTATGCCGGTAAAGAAGTAGTTTCTGAAGATTTCGTGGTCGCTAAAGGCGAAATCGATCCTTATGTAAGCATTGAAGGATGGAATTATCTCCAGTATAAAGCAAGGTTCAACGAGCCTGTGCTCAAAAATCTGCCTGAAGGAATCGGAGACAACGATTACTGGTATCAGTGCGCGATCCTCGGCGATGGCATAACCATGGACAATCTCAGAGACAGTGATTACCATGATATACTGCTTAAAGATTTTTCAGAGCTGGAAGCCGGAGACTATGCGATAAGAGCGATAGTCAAACCGACGACTCTCTACGAAGGAGATACTACTGATCCGGTCAAACTGACCGTCGGCAAAGCAGATCTTGATATCACAGTTACACCGAGAAAGGGTCTTGTATATACACTGCGTGAAGACGGTAAGCCTGAAGAATGGGATCTCATAGACAAGGTCAACGGAAAGAGCCCGTATGATCCTGAGCTCCCTACAGGAGTGACTATCGAGTACAGCGTCAATTCCCTGACGGATTACAGCACTGATGTTCCTACGGGTACAGATGCGGGATCATACAGAGTCCGCTACAGAGTAAACGGCGGTAAAAACTATAATTCCATCGATTCTGTTATTATTCACCTGATAGGACCGGACTTTACTGTCGAGATCGCTAAAGCTGACTTCGATTCAAATGTCAGTATAGACGACTGGAGAGAAGGAGAGACTCCGAGCACGCCTTCGGTGTCCAATAATCCTGAAAATGCGGAAGTCACATACTCCTATAAAAAGGAGGGAGCAGATGATAAGACTCTCGTTGAAGAAGTGCCGACAGAGCCGGGCGATTATGAAGTCGTTGCGACCATTGGCAGCTCGGATAATTACAATCAGAAGGTAACAGCTCCTTCCAGCTTCACGATCTATGGAGCGCCTGGTGCACCTGGTGCAAAGGATCTCACTTATACAGGTGAGGATCAGATCCTGATAACAACAGGTGATGCCAGAGGCACCGGCACAATGAAGTACAGCCTCGATGGAAAGTCGTATGTAGCTGGAATCAGAGGCATAACAGGAAATAATGCCGGAGATTATACTGTATGGTATTACGTGGAAGGCACTGGAGAGTTCAAGGGCAGAGACACTGAGCCTCAGAGCATAAACGTTACTATCAAAAAGGCTGATCTTGAGGTCGAAGTCGAGCCGAGAACAGGACTTGTCTATACGATCGGTGATGACGGCAAGCCTGTTGAATGGGCCCTCATAGGCAGTATCGGTGGAGAGAATCCATATGAACCGAAGCTCCCTGATGGGATGTCTGTCGAGTTCAAGACCAATCCTCTCTCCGCATGGAGCAAGGAGATCCCTACTGCGACAGAAGCGGGGCAATACGATATATGGTACAGGGTCAATGGAGGAAACAACTACAACTCCTACAATCCTTCGAGTTCGCTGCTCCACGGAGACTTTACGGTCAGGATCGAAAAAGCTGCGATAGCTGGCGCTCAAGTTACTATAGACAGCAGCTGGACATACGGCAATGATCCTAAGACACCGAAACTCGTAAAGAGTACTGTGCCTGTTGACTATGACGGCGAGGTGACATTCCTCTATGCTGCTGCAGCCGAGGGAGAAGATCCGGATATCGACAGCTATTCGCCGGTCGTTCCGGAGGAGTCA
Source organism: Mogibacterium sp. (assembly GCA_017512365.1). Classification (GTDB taxonomy): domain Bacteria; phylum Bacillota; class Clostridia; order Peptostreptococcales; family Anaerovoracaceae; genus Crickella. Next base: position 134,389 of record JAFWGQ010000004.1, on the reverse strand, counting down.
GGCTCTTATGCTGTGATCGCATCTCTGGGCGCGACGAAGAATTACAAGCTGTCCTACACAGCACCGGCAAGGTTCACCATCTCGAAGGCACAGCGTCCTGACCTCAGTGTCACGATCGCTGACTGGGCTTACGGTGATGAGCCGAGCGAGCCGGTAGTTGAAGGAAATCTGGAAGACGGAGCTGTTGAGTTCAACTATAAGAAAAAAGGCGATGACGGCAACTATTATAAGGTGAATAAGCCTGAGGATGCCGGAGACTACAAAGTCATTGCAACTGTGGGAGCGACGGCAAATTACGTTGAGCAGACAGTCATCGATAAATTCGTTATCAGCAAGGCAAACGTCGATGCGTCCGTTTCGATAGAAGGCTGGACGTACGGCAATTACAAGCCGAGCAAAAACGCTCCGAAGCTTGTGAGTTCGATCACTATCAACCCGAATGTGGTTGCTTACGATATCGCAGCTCTAGGCGCACTGCAGCCTGTATCCAGCCTTGCAGATGAAGACTTCAAACCGATCTCCGGAGATACACTGGAGAAGCTTGATGCCGGCCGCTACGCTGTCAGGGCAAGGGCGAATGAAAACACAAATTACTTTGGATTCACGACTGAGCCGACTGCGTTCAGAGTGAGAAAAGCCGGAGCGCTAGATCCTGATGATCTGCACTTCGTTGCTCAAACGGCAGTATATGACGGGAATGAGCATAAGCTGATCGATACTGAGGCTTGGCCATCAGAGATCGATCCTGACGATGTGCTGTTCACTGTCACAGAGTCGCGCTTAGTCCCGATCTTTGCGAAATACACCAGCTTCAGCGAAGGATGGCCTAAAGCGACAGATGCAGGACCGTACTATGTATGGGTGGTAACACGTTCGGATAACAATATCACATCCGCGCCTAAGCGTTTCGATGCCAGGATCACAAAGGCGGATATCAATCCGACTGTCTCGATTGACAAAGGCGGATGGACCTATGGCGATGATGCCAAAACTCCTGTCGTAACAGGAAATACCGGCGAGGGCGGGGAATCGTTCTCTTATACCGGAAAGACTGTTGCCGGCAAAACGTATAAGAGCAGCAATGCACCTACGGCTGCTGGCGAATATACGGTCACTGCAACGATCGCGGAGACCGCAAACTATAATGGCGGCACAGCATCCTGTGACTTCGTTATTTCAAAGAAGGTTCCGGACAAGCCGACTATCATGCCGGTCGCCAGAAAGGGCCTTGTGTATAACGGTAAAGCACAGTACCTGATAATAATAGGTGAGTCGTGGAACGGTACTGTAAAGTACAGTAAAAGCGAGGCAGGACCATTTACGACAGTCATACCGACGGGCACTGATGCAGACGACTACAATGTATGGTATATCGTTGACTATCCGGAGACTTCGAATTATGGAGATACTGAGCCGAGAGAGCTGGTAGCAGATCCGACTCTTCCGGAAACAGATCCGGACAGGTACGCGATCACCATCGCAAAGAAGCCGATAGATCCGGAAATGTCGATCGGAAGCTGGACGTATGGTGATGAACCTGAGACGCCGCAGCTTGAGGGCGCACCGGAGACTGCCGATGTCAAATTCGATTACAGGGCCAAAGACGATGACCGCTACAAACCGTTCCACAAACATGACGCCAGGAATATCGGCGCCGGAGACTATGTCCTCAGAGCGACCGTAAGCGAAACAGGCAACTATGAGGGCGGCGAAGCGTATGCAGACTTCAGTGTCGGCAAGGCTGACGCCAGCGCTGAGATCGTGCCTGAAAAGGGTCTTGTCTACAACGGGTCAGTACAGAAGCTGATCAAAGAGACGACTGTTCTCGGAGGCACTCTCGAGTTCAAGGGAGAAGACGGCAAGTACTCCACAGACGACAGCGTCCTGTATCAGAAGGATGCTGGTGATTATGAGATCACCTACAGAGTCGTCGGTGATGCGAACCACAAAGATCTTGCTCCTGAGACACTGACGGTCAGCATCGCTCCTGACAACGTCGCATCCTTCACATGGAACGCTGCCGGATCTTATGGCTACGACGGCAAGACGCACGGCGTTACTGCTTCGGTAAGCAATCTTAAGGAAGGAGACCAGGTCACTGTCGATGTCAGCGGCGCTTCGGCCAGAGATGCGGGCGATTATACCGCAACTGTTACCGGACTTTCCGGAAAGGATGCAGGAAACTACAGCTTAGATAAGTCTGTCCCTACTGCATCGTATAAGTGGAGCATCAGCAAAGCAAAGCTGAGCGTTACAGCCAACGACAATTCGATCAGCTATGGAGCAGAACCATCTGCTGCTGGCGTAAGATACAGCGGATTTGTCGCCGGAGACAACGCAGAGAATGCTCTCAGCGGCAAGCTCACTTACAGCTACAGCTACGCTAAGAACGGCAAGCCGGGTACGTACGCGATCACACCGGGCGGAGTGAAGGCGAACAATTACGACATCACTTTCAGCAACGGTAAGCTGACTGTATATGATGCTGAGCGCGTACTGGTCATGCAGGCAACGTCACAGGGCAATTCAAAGGCAAAACTTACCTGGAACAGCGTGACAGATGCAGACAGCTATGTCGTATACTTCGCTAAGTGCGATACAGGAAAGAAAAAGTATAAATTCAAGAAGGCAGCTACAGTAAAGGGCGGAAAGCTCACCTACATCAAGAGCAAGCTCAAGAAGGGAACATCCTACAAGTTCTATGTGAAGGCACTGAAGAACGGTAAGGTCATCTGCCAGAGCGAGAGCGCACACATGATCGCCGGCAACGTATCCGGCAAGCTGACCAACGCAAAAGCTCTGAAGGTCAAGACCAGTTCCATGACGCTCAAAAAGGGTGAAAAGGCCACAATAAAGGCTACCATCACAAAGTACAACAAGAAGAAGACACTCATAGACAGCGGGCATTCGCCGCTTCTGAGGTATATTTCTTCCAACACTGCAGTAGCAAAGGTCAACGCTAACGGCACCGTATACGGAGTCGGAAGTGGATACTGCAAGGTCTATGTACAGACTGTAAACGGTCTCTGGAAGGCCGTAACGGTGACAGTTAACTGACTGTGACAACAGCTGACAAGACTGCATCAACAGAACAGCATATTTGCTGAAGTGGAACGGGAGCGGCCGTAACGGCTGCTCCCGTTTGACGTGTAAATATACATCAGGACGCATTATTATTGAAGCTGTTATGATCAATAAGGGCAAATTTCTGACAAATAAATAACAATAAATTTGTCCTTTTAGAATTTCTTAAAACGGCATATCCCTTGAAATTGCTGGAGTTTTATCGGATTAAAGCATAAAATCAGCTCTAAAAACGTCTTATATATGTGAACTTAATATCAGGATAAGTTTGACTTATATACCCAAAAAGGCCATAATATATACATATATTGATAATCGCTTTATTATAATTTTTTGAATAATGAAAGAACAGCGATGGAAAAGGAGTATTTATGAATTCTGAAATCATTACCTTTATTCTGTACTTTGTCGCTCTTATGGGAGTAGTAATCTACTTCTATATCAAGGACAAGCAGAGAAGCCAGGAGGACTACTTCCTCGGCGGGCGTGCCATGGGCCCTTGGGTAACGGCTCTTTCGGCACAGGCATCAGACATGTCTGCCTGGCTGCTGATGGGACTTCCTGGATCGATCCTCGCATTCGGATTCGGACAGATGTGGATCGGTATCGGACTTGCTCTCGGTACTGCTGCAAACTGGATCCTCTGCGCGAGAAGGCTCAGAGTATTCTCAGAGGAAGCCAACGATTCTATCACTATCCCTCAGTTCCTCGCGAACAGATTCGATGCGGACAGCAAGACGCTGCAGGTCATCTGCGCTCTTATCTTCCTGTTTGCATACACCATCTATGTAGCATCCGCATTCGTTGCCGGCACTACAGTATTCGGAACACTGTTCCCTGGGATCTCGACAACACTGGCGATGGTCATCTTTGCTTTGCTGATCGTCTTCTATACGATCTTCGGAGGCTTCACGGCTGTATGCTGGACGGACTTCTTCCAGGGCATGCTGATGATGATCGCTCTAATGGCGGTTCCTATCGCAGTCATCCTTATGAAGACGCCGCTCGACACCTCGCTTCTCAGCAAGGTATATGAGTACACGGACGCCAACGGCGCCACAGTAGTATGCGACTTCGGTTCCGGCCTCTGGAGCGCGAGCCTGCCTGATATCCTGACAGGCCTTGCATGGGGACTCGGATACTTCGGAATGCCTCACATCATCGTAAGGTTCATGTCGATCGAGAAGCCGTCCGAGATAAAGAAGTCTTCGACTATCGCTATCGTATGGGTGCTGATCTCCCTCGGATGTGCATGCCTCATCGCTTACATGGGCAGGATGCTCGTTGCTGACGAGCTGCTCCCTCAGGGACTGCAGAAACTCGTCTTCATCACGATGGCAAGGAAGTTCTTCCCGCCGGCACTCTCGGGACTGCTGCTCGCAGCTATCATCGCCGCATCGGTATCGACCGCGGACTCTCAGCTGCTCGTAGCTTCCAGCTCGTTCACATCTGACCTGTATGCGCAGTTCAAGAAGGACGTAACAGAGAAGGAAGCCGTAATGGTAGGACGTATCGTAGTAGTTGTCATCGCTCTCATCGCTTATCTGATCGCTTCCTCTAAGGGAGCGGGAGCCCAGGCTATCATGAACCTGGTAGAGAACGCATGGGGCGCGTTCGGCGCATCGTTCGGACCGGTCATCATCCTGTCGCTCTTCTGGAGAGAGTTCAACTATAAGGGAGCTATCGCCGGTATCATTGCCGGATTCGTGGTCGACCTCGGCTGGCTCTTCGGCGGACTTTCCGCTTCGACAGGCGTATACGAACTGCTGCCTGGATTCATCTGCGGCATGCTCGTAGGATTCATCGTTGCCAAGGTCACACCGACTCTTGACAAGGAAAGGGCTGTATTCGACAAGTCGAGAGAGCGCGATGCTCTGGCAGACTGATCTGAAGATCACAGACGAAAATATCATGCACCCGGCGCGGACTCCGGTCCGCGCTTTTATCTGTCTTAAAAAATATAAAGACAGGACATAACAAATATTCAGCTTCGTTTACGTTGCCGGAAGGCCGGAGTATTCTGTATCGTGCGAGGGACTCCGTCCTTCGGAATTTGCTGTCCCCGCAAGCGGGAAGACAGCCGGACAGGTTAAACAGAAAAAAGGTACAGAATTATGAGAAAACGTCTCGTGACGATGCTGCTGGTGATGATCCTTGTCATCACTGCCATGCCGGCGACTGTGATGGCTGCCGCCAATCCGAAGCTCGATGCAAAGGATGTCTGCTATACGCCGCAAAACGACTATAAAAGCGGCGACTGCATCCTGACCGCGAGCAAGGTCATGATAAGGCGCGCATCTATACTCAGAGGATCCAAAAAGTGGAGCAGCATAACGAACAAGACGCTGAGAAGTCCTGCGACTGTGCTCGGCCTGCTTCTTCATAATTTCAAGTTTGAAGCGGACGGCCTGCAGTACAAGATCGGCATGGGCCTGTTCAGCGGAAATGACGATGCGACCAGGATAAAACAGTTTGAAAAACTCATCAAGCAGCATCCGGAAGGCGTCGTTGTATGGGGGACCAATTCCTCCAGATTCGGCATGCACGGCGTGTTGCTTGTCGATGTGAGAAAAGGCGTGCCGTATGTCATGGACTCGGCGTATAACGTCGGGTCGTGGAACAGCGGCATACTCAAGTGGTCGGATTCGTCCATGAAAAATCCGAAGCAGTGCACGCAGTACTGGTACATAAAGGAAGTCGGGATCGCCAAGGGCGCCAAGGCTCCGGCCTCCGGAAAGCCTCTGGCCGCGGCTTCGGCAGACAGCGTCAGCACTGCATCGACGCTTTCCATCAATGACGAGACCATACCGACGGAGATCAGGGAGGGCAACGGATACCCTGTGGAGGGCCATGTCAACTCGAACTACAGGATCAGGAAGGTAGAGGTGGCCATTATTGATTCGTCCGGGAAAAAAGTGATCTCGAAATCCGCCGCGCCGAACGACTGGTGCTATGATCTCTCTGATCTGGACCGCTATTTCAAGTTCGGAACACTCTCCCCGGGAACTTATAAATACAGGATAAAAGCGTCCGATGAGAAGAGATCCGTGACATTCGTCAATTCGCCGTTCACGGTGATAGCAAAGGACGCACCGACTCTTGACATAAGCGGAGAAAACCAGCCGTCAAGCATCAATATCGGAGACTCGTTCTTTATAAAAGGAAAGATAAAATCGAATACGAATATCAGCAGTGTCAGGATATCGGTCATCGATTCATCGGGCAAGACAAAGCTGTCCGCATCCGCAAAGCCGGAAAGCAAGTCTTTCAATCTAAGGAAGCTCGATCCGAAGATGAAATTCGGAAAGCTCAAAGCCGGCAAGTACAGGTATGTCGTCAAGGCAAAGGCCGGTTCGGTCTCAAAGACGCTGATCAACTGTAAGTTCAGTGTAGTGGCGAAGTCCAGAATGAAGATCAGTTTATATAACTACCCGAAGTCGATAAAAAAAGGATCCCGCTTCTTCATCTGGGGCAGGGTGTCTTCGGACAGGCTCATCACCAAGGTAAGCGTAAAAGTCGTCGACGGATCCGGCAAGGTGAAATACTCAGCGTCTGAATCTCCGAAATCGAAGTCATACAATGTACTCAGGCTCGATTCGAAGATCAAGTTCAGAAAACTATCCAGAGGAACTTACCGCTACAAGGTCATCGCGACAGATAAAGTCATGACGAAGACGCTTGTCAACAAAAAATTCACTGTCAGATAATTTGTGCTGCAGGCGCGATCCTGCACAGAGGAGGCGGCCGCTGACCGCTTCCTCTTTTTAAGTTGGTTTTAGCTTCGGGACCTATACTATGACTGACAAAAGGAGGACAGCATGAAAAACGGAAAAACTTTTAAAAAACTGATGGCGGCTGCATGCGCCGCCACGCTCATCATCTGCATGAGCGGCTGCAGATCTCAGGACACGGCTGATACTTCTTCAGATGCAGCTGAGGTGAAGTATCTTTCAAAGGAAGACATCACTGTCAGCGAGGAGATCTCGAACGATCAGGACGGGGAGCATGCGATAGAGGTCAGCGGGGAGACAAAGGAGTATTCCAACGCAGGGGTGACAAAGACGGGCGATGCTGACGGCGATGAAGCGGACTTCTACGGTGAGAATTCAGCGGTATTCGCAACGGAAAAGGGCACTCTTACGATAAAGGATTCTCTTATCGAGACCGGCGGCAAACACGCCAATGCCGTGTTCTCATACGGAGAAGGGACGACGGTCGATATCTCGGATTCGGTCATAGAGACGCAGGGAGACTGCTCCGGAGGTCTGATGACAACGGGAGGAGGCACGACAAATGCAGACAATCTGACGATCAATACTTCCGGAAGGTCATCGGCTGCCATAAGATCCGACAGGGGCGGCGGAACCGTGAACGTGACGAAAGGATATTACAAAACGACAGGCACAGGTTCGCCTGTGATATATTCGACGGCCGACATAAGCGTGAGCGATGCGTACATGGAATCGACAGCGTCGCAGGGCGTGGTAGTCGAAGGCAAAAACTCGGTTACGCTCAAAGATGTCACCATGGTCGCAGACAACAAAAAGAAGAACAGCGACAAGTCCGATCACTATCAGGCGGTCATGATCTATCAGTCGATGTCGGGAGACGCTGACGAGGGGACTTCGTCGTTCACAGCAAGCGGCAGCACGATCACGAACAGGAACGGAGACGTGTTCTTCGTGAACAATACTGCGACAAAGATCTCGCTGACGGACAATACCATCACGAACGAGGACGGTGACGGAGTATTTCTCCGGGCTGCGGCTGCGGGCTGGGGCAGTGAAGGCTCGAATGGCGGAAAAGTCGAACTGACAGCATCAAAGCAGACTATCGACGGGAACATCCTTGTTGACGAGCTGTCTGCTCTCAACCTGTATCTGAAAGACAGCTCGGAGTTCACAGGAGCGGTAAATCCTGAAGGACAGACTGGCGACGTCTATGTCGGGATAGAGGAAGGCAGCACATGGAAGCTCACAGCCGACTCATATGTATCTGAACTCAATGTCGGCAAGGGTTCGGCTATAGATCTGAACGGACACAAACTCTACGTGGACGGCAAGGAATATGAGGCTGGTTCCGCTTCTGACGGAGAAGCCTTTGAGATAAAGACGGAGAGCTCAGGCGGCTCTGGAGGCAAGCCGGGAGACGGCCAGGCTCCTCCGGACGGAGGGCAGGGAGGCCCAGGAGGAACACCTCCGGAAGGCGGTCCGGGAAAAGGCGGAGAACCGCCTGCAAAACCTGAATAATAAAATATGCGCCGGGGTGCAGTCCAGTTTGGACACACCCTGGTTTTTATTTGGAGTCTTGTATCTAAAAAAATAATAAATAAAGAAAACAATTAAAATGCAACAATGTATTATCGATACGAAAAGTGATACAATGACAATGAGTTGCTATGCTCGGAATATATCTGCCGGTGCGGCAGATGCATAGGAGAAATGAAATGAGATCAGGATCCAGGGTATTAAGACGTGTAACTGCAGCAGTACTGAGCGCGGCTCTTGTTGTCCCGACGGCGCTGTCATTTCCGGCGCAGTCTTATGCGGCGATAGAAAGCGGCGATACTGCAGCTGTGAAGGAAATGGCGTACCACGTGTACAACACGCCGGATGTCGTCTATTACAGCGACGATTTTTTCAGAGGCGATTCCATGCAGTACAACAGCAGCCTTGCTGCACTGTCATTTTTCGTATGCAACTCCACCTACCAGACAAGACGATCGACCCTTGAGACACAGAGCCGCAATCTCAGAGAATTGCTGACTGACAACGGTTTTACGGATTTTGAGGTCAACGATGATTACAAAGGGGAAGCATCTCTTGAATCATCGGCGGTCGCATGCGCCCGCAAAAGCATCACGGACAGAGGAAAGACCTATACCCTGCTTGCCGTGATCCCGAGGAGCGGCACCTTCGGCAAGGAGTTTGAAAGAAGTCTCATACTCAGTAACAGCGGCAGTGACAAGGGCGATCATGCCGGCTATGATGCGTGCAAGGATAAGGTAGTCGCCTTTGTAAGGAAGTATATACAGGATCACGGTATAAAGGGCGATCTCAAGGTATGGACGACCGGATACAGCGGAGGCGGAGGCGTATGCAATCTCTTTGCTGCCGAACTGCTCAGATATCCGGCGTATGTAGTATGCAATCCGACTTTCAAACCGGCTGATCTGTATTGCTATAATTTCTCTCCTATGAGAGCGGCGTCCGTGTATTCGGATCCGAAGAACGATATGTACGCCAACATACACAATGTATTTGACGGCGCGGATATACTTTCGATTTTGCCGACGTCTGATGAATTCGACAGGTACGGAACGGACTACGGTATCAGAGACCGTGAGTCGGAAGACTATGAAGAGGTCAAGGCCAGAGTACTCGATCTCATGAAAAAAGACTATGCCTGGATATATGAGGCATATGTAAGAGAGGAAGATCCGGATGATTTCATGCCGATGAAGCCTGACACGGAAGCCCTCAAAAGCGGTGAACTTGTCATGGTCCCTGATCCGGATTCATATATTCCGAGGGATCAGGCCGTTTACATGAGTGCATTAGAGGACACCATCAAAAGGGTATGCGCACAGGAAGGAGACGGCGACAGCAGAAAGGGCTTTTATAACGTTTATCAGCAGCCGATGATGGATCTCGTGGGATTCTTCTTTGAAGACGGCATCAATTACCGCAACATCGAGATCATGATAAATGCGATGACGGGCACGAAGAAATCGATGTCTCTGGTGCTTTGCATGTATACAACGTTCCTTGTTGACAAGAGCATAAGCGGGAACAGCGCGGAGCTCAACAAACTCATCGAGGAGAGCTTCAACCGCCTTGCTTCGGAGATGGAGGATGAGGACGGCAGCATCAGGAATGAATACAAACGCTTTACCGCATATGAATATATCAGGGATACGTATTTCACAAAGGGCGGCGATGATTCTGAAAAAGCATACAGGCTCAACATATCGCTCAGCGGTTCCGAGAGAAGTATTCTTTTGAAGTACCTCAAAAAACTGACGGGGGTATTGTATGCGGACTGCATGAAAGAAGCTCTTACAGCAGCGGGCAAGGACGAAGAGACCATAAAGAAGCTGACTTCCGAAGAAAGCAGAGAACCTGTGGCGTGGTTCCTCGCAAGTCTGATATTCGGAAACAGTCTGCAGAGCAGTAAGATCGAGCCTCTGAAGTTCGACAACGAGCAGTTCTGCCAGATGGCGACGTTTTTGGGGAATTTCTCAAGATATGCATCCATGCACATGTACATGTCCGTTTACAGCTGGTACAGAGAGGCTTCTCCGTATTATGCCGATTTCAGCAAGGGCACAGAAGCGCAGAACACGGGCTACAGAAGAGTGCTGATCAGTCAGCCGGAAGGGGTATCCGTCAGCGGGACCGTTACCGACAGCGGCGGAAGACAGATCGCTTCGTTCACGGAAAGCGGGATCACATCTAGAAACGACGAATGGACAGGCATGACTACATCTGACAGCGGCAACTGGCTCAGACTGCAGATCGACCGGCCGTGCAAGGTGAACATACAGTTCAGCAAAGACGCGGCAGTCAGCCTCGAAGTGGATGATTACTCCATTACAGACGGCAGCGTCAAACGTGCTGTCACAGGCGATGACAGCGGCAGCTGGAAAGGACTTGATGCGAAGAGGGGAGAGACTCTTACGATCGATATGCCTGCAGCCGAATACAGAGACGGCAAATACGACCTGACAAGCGCTGTGTATACGCTGAGCAGAAAAGAAAAGGGAAGCTCCGCCGGATCGAATGACACGGCTGGCAAAACAGCACCTGCGACAAAGAACAGCACGGCCGGCTCTGCAGCTGCAAAAACAACGACGGTATACAGCAAGACCGTCCCGGCCGCGGATAGCGTGAAAGCGAAGAGCGGCAGGAGGAACTTTACTGTCAGCTGGAAAAAGCTGCCGGCAAAGAAGCTCAAAAAAATCAGCGGTATACAGCTGCAGTACAGTAAATACAGGAATTTCAAAAATGCTAAGACAGTAACCCTTAAGAAGACCAGGAGGTCGTACAGACTCAAGGGACTGAAAAAAGGCAGCACATATTATATAAGAGTACGAAACGTGAGGAGCAGCGGATCGACGGCATATGTATCGTCATGGTCCAAAAAAATGAAGGTCACAGTCAAATGATAAACGAAGATAATTAACAGAAGGGACAGAGAATGGAAAAAAGAGATATACTTACCAGGATCATAATAAAGGGGATGATAAAAAAAGGGTATCATGACCTGAAAATGATGCACAGGAACACCGTTGATGCGGGAGAGAAGAATAGGAAGCTGCTCTTCAGGATACTTGAGGTCAATAAAAACAGTGAATATGGACGCAGATACCACTTTGACGAGATAAAGACCATCGAAGACTTCAGACGTATGGTACCCGTTTCGGAATTTTCCGACTACGAAGAGTATATAGTCAGGATGGTGGACGGAGGCGAAGAGAACCTTCTGACCTCACTTCCTCTTGTGGGATATGCACAGAGTTCAGGCAGCGTAGGAAAAAGGAAATTCGTTCCTCTGACACAGCCTGAGGTGGATATCTATACCAGGTATACGGTAACGAGGATGCTCGCACTGGCGGACCGTTACAGCCGGAAATACCGCGGTAGAGGGCTAAAAGCTGCGAGAGGCATGTTTACGTGCCCGGCATTTAACGATATCCTTCCGGACGGAACGATATGCAGCAATATAGCCGATGTAGCTGCCAGACAGCTTGGCTTCATTTATCCGTATATACTTAGCGATCCGCTCAAAAATCGTTTGACTGACCAGGAGATCGAAACCAAATACATAATCTCAAGATTCGCTCTGGAAGACAGAGACATTATTTATATGTTCAGTGTGTTTTTCAGAGAGATATCCAGTATATTCGACTTTCTTGAAAAAAACTGGCCGGTCATAGTGAAGGATATAGAAGAGGGCAGTATCAGTGAACTCGCCAAGGCCACTCCGGAAGCGATGGATAGGCTGAAGAGCGTTCTTAAGCCAAACCCTGAGAGGGCGGCTGAGCTGAGAACGGAATTCGAAAAGGGCTTTGACAGCACTCTGATACAACGCCTGTGGCCGAACATGTCGGTCATCTGCGGTATAGGGACATCAACATTCACTCCGTTCTCAAAGAAGGTGCGCAGGTATGCGGACGGAGTCCCTTTCGATTATTCGATATACGGCGCAAGCGAGGGCCTCTTTGCTGCTGTCGATGAGCTCGATACTGCGGCTCAGCTGATGCTTGTCGACAGCTGTTATTATGAGTTCATCCCCCAGAACGAAGACGGCGGATCCGAAGACAGGATGCTTGAGATCGATGAACTCGAAGAAGGAAGGGAATATGAGATCGTGATTACCAACCAGTCGGGGCTGTACAGATACAGATGCGGCGATGTGATAAAAGTCGTCGGGCATTTGAATGACTGTCCGTACATACAGTTTTCATACAGGAAGGGACAGCTGCTGAATATCTGCGGTGAAAAGACGACTGAGGAGCATATGGCCGCTGTTGTAAAGGAGATAGGCAAGGCAAGCGGGTGCACAGTGACAGACTGGGCCGTAGTCAGCAGGCTCGAGGAACATCCGTATTATTACGAGCTGCTGCTCGAGAACAAAGAGGGCAAGGACCTCAGCGGGTATGCGGACAATGCGCATGAGATACTGAAGGCCGTCAATCCTAGATATGACTACTTTTACAATATGGATGCTGTCGGAAAGATACAGATCAGGAATCTTGAGTGCGGCACACAGAAGGCATGGGCTGACATGAAGGTAAAAAACGGGACGCCTGAGTCCACGGTAAAACCTGTAAGGATACTGGATACAGCTGAAAAAAAACAGTTTTTCCAGGCCAGGATCATTGAAGAATAACAGCAGTATAAATAAACAGAAGAGGATGAATATTTAGCAGAATGAAACGCGTAAGGAATGCTCCATATCCTTATTACGATATTCCTGAATTATGGACGATCAGAGAACTGACGGACAACGGCAGAGAAAAGGGCCGCGATGTTACTGTGTTTTACAGAGGCCGTCATAATGATATACCTGTAACTTTCGGTGAATGCAGCAGCCTGACCGAGCAGCTGGGGACATTCCTTCTGTCACAGGGGCATGAAGCCGCCCATTTAGCTATCATAGGTGAGAACTCCACTGAATGGGTCCTCAGCTTTCTTGCTGTTACGTGCAGCGGAAATGTGGCGGTACCTTTTGACAGAGCACTCCCTCTTCAGGATATCGCTGAGCTTGCGGAGCACAGTGAATGTTCGGCCGTTTTTTATTCCGACGGGAGCGTACCGGTCATCGACCATCTGAAGAGCCTCGGCGGCAGGTACTCCGACATATCATACTATCCGCTTTCGAAAGTATACGAATATGCGGACGAGGGAAGAGAACTCATAGATGACGGGAACAGAGCTTTCAGCGAGGCCGGGGAAAGAATAGACAGGGACACTCCGGCAAGCATTGTCTATACATCGGGCACATCGGGCAAAATGAAGGGAGTCATGCTGTCGCACGGCAATATCACCAGCGATGTGGTGGCTACCTGTATGTGCGCACAGGCAGACCACGCACAGCTTCTGCTGCCTCTCCATCACACCTTCTCGTGGGCGTCCGCCATGCTGGCGGCATTCCTGTACATAAAGGACCTTCACATAAGCGGCAATCTCAGGCATATCGTAAAGGACTTTCAGACCAATCATCCTCAGAACGTGGCTGCCGTTCCGATGATGGCAGAGATGCTGTACAAAGGCATATGGAACACTGCCAGAAGCAGCGGGCAGGAAGACAGGCTCAGAAGGGGCCTTGCCCTGAGCAGAGCTCTCATGAAGATCGGGATAGACATGCGAAGGAGCATCTTCAGAAGCGTGCATGACAATTTCGGAGGAGAGCTTGAGCTCATAATCTGCGGAGGCGCTCATCTTGACGAAGAGGTCGAAAAAGGACTGCGCGATCTGGGCATAGAGGTGCTGTGCGGCTACGGTATCACCGAGTGTTCGCCTGTTGTGGCGGTAAACCGCAACCATGACCACAGGTACGGAAGTGTCGGAAAGCCGCTGCCGTGCAACCGTGTGAGGATCGATGAGCCGGATGAGAAAGGCATCGGCGAGATACTCGTTTCGGGCTCGAACGTGATGCTGGGTTATTACAAGGATCCGGAGGCTACTGCTGAAGCGTTCGACGGTGAGTGGTTCAGGACAGGCGACTACGGCAGGCTGGATGAAGACGGGTTTCTGTATATCACCGGCCGCAAAAAGAATCTGATAATCCTCGCGAATGGAGAAAATATTTCTCCGGAGGAGCTCGAGCAGAAACTCTCGAGGATCGAATATGTCGAAGATGTGGCTGTATACGAGGAAGATAAAAAGATCACGGCAGAATTCTACATGGATGAGAAAAGGTTCCCTGATGCTCGTGACAGGATAGACGGCGATATAAGGAAGTTCAACAGCAGTGTTCCGAAGAGCAGGAACATTGCAAGGATCAAAGTCAGAGATATCCCGTTCGACAAGACCACTACGATGAAGATCAAGAGGTATCTGCTGAATAAACAGGAAAGTGAAAGCAAGCGATGAAAAAAAGGCTGAGAAAAACAACATACAAACCTGCGGAAGCTGCATTCAACGCGGCTGTTCTCTGGTCGGGACATATCCTCGGAAAGCTGTGCAGGAAATATTATATCGCAGCAGGACCGAGGGGGCAGCGCATAAGCGAACGGACTCTCAAAGGGATACTCCGCAGGAGCCGAAATACAGAACTTGGCAGAAAGTACGGATTTTCGGATATAAAAACGCCGCTTGAATACCAGAAGGCGGTGCCGCTTTCGACGTATGAGGATTACAAGCCGTATATCAGACGGATGATCGATAACGGCGAGCAGGGACTGATCACCGGAGAGAAGGTTCTGTTCTTTGCCACGACTACAGGTACGATAAGCGAAAAAAAGCTGATGCCGCAGGTCCTCCGTTCATACATGCCGTATTTCAAGGCGCTCATCATGACTGCAGACGATATGTACGAAGCTATGAGGCGGAGAGGCCTGAACAGGAGATATGGCAAGAGTTTCATCACCACGGAAATGGGTGAGGAAAATGTCGGAGGCGGTATGAAGTCCGGCATGATATCAAGGTTCTCGGCGAACGGGATAAAACCGTTTATCCCGGCGCTGGTCAATCAGCCGGGGGCGATCATAGGAAGCAGCGAGATCAGGGATAACAGATATGTCAGGGCTATGTACGCTCTTAAGGACCGGTATCTGACATGCCTCGGCAGCGTTTATATGACCGGCCTCACCGACATCGTTGCATTCATTATTGAAAAGCAGGATATGCTCATACATGACATAGAAACGGGGACTGTAGATCCTTCAGTGGATATCTCAGACCGCGTACGCAGCATAATCGAAAGGGATATCAGTCCTGACCCTGAGCGGGCCGCTGAACTGAGAGAGATCTTTGCTGATCCTGAAGGGGGCAACCTGCTCAGCCGGATATGGAAGGATCTGTCTGTCGTGGCTGCGATCGGGGTCGAGGATTTCAAGCCTTTTTCCGATACTATGCGCTCGATGTGTGATGACGGTGTTTCCTTCTGTAATCTGCAGTATGCTTCTTCAGAATGCTTTTTCGGAAATGTAATGGGACTCGAGGACGAAAGCGTCCTTCTGTTCCCTGACGCTGGCTTCTTCGAATTCATTCCGGTAGAGGAAGAGTCGGACAGGCCTCTGTTCATGCATGAACTTGAGGAAGGCAAGCTTTACGAGATCATCCTGACAAGCAAGGCGGGTCTGTACCGTTACCAGATACGCGACGTTGTAAGGGTGACGGGATTCGAGGGACAGATACCTTATCTGGAATTTGCATATCGCGCAGACAAAATCACCAATATGTGTTCGGTGCACCTTACCGGAGCACAGCTTGCAGCGGCTGTGAACGACCTTGAAAAACATATCGGCATACATATCGCCGATCACTGCATCTATGCTGACGCCGGCCACAACAAGCCCAGGATAGAGCTTTTCATGGAGATGAGTGCAGCGGATGACACCGGTCTGGCTGAAGACTGCGGCGTTTATTCAGAGGTGTTCGACGCCGCCCTGCGTAAATACGGATGGGACTACGCCTATTTCAGAGAAAACGGAGTGGTCGATAAGGCTGTGATCTACAGGGTCGGACAGGGGACCTTCAGAAAATACAGAGATATGCAGATAGCAGGCGGAACATCTCCGAACCAGCTGAAGGCCCTGCGAGTCATCGATACACAGGACGTCCATGAGTATTTCAGCTCGCATATCATCGCATCAGATCAATAAAAGGGGGAATGGGGGTATACAGAGAATGACAGGACTGACAGGACCGCAATACTATTTATATAAAGCTCAGGAGGCGGGCTTTGGAAGGGCGTGTGTGCTCGGAGGGAGCCTGATCGTAAAGGGAACGTGCGATATCGAAAAGCTTCAGCACGCTGCCAATGAAGTGCTGCGCATCAACGATGTCCTGAGGACCCGCGTGGTGACTGACGAAAACGGGCAGCCTGCTCAGTTTATCGCTGGATTTGAACCGCGGGAATTCAAGGTGGTAAAATTCAGGGATCTCAGGGAACTGGACAAAAAGGGCGGGAAGTGGGCCCAGAAGCCGTTCCGCATGGGAGAGGATCAAGAGCTGGTCGAGATGCAGATCGTCCAGATGCCGGATGCCTACGGAGCGCTTGTAAGGATACATCACATAATATCCGATGGCTGGACCTGCATGCTCCTGGCGGATCAGTTCCTGAGCATCGTCAACGGCGGACATCCGGAAGCCTTCAGGTATGAAGAATTCACGGAAAGCGAGAAGAGATTCAGGGAAAGCAAAAGATTTGCCAGAGGAAGGGAATTCTTTGAGGAGCAGAAAAAACGTCTGCCTGAAAAGACATATCTTTCTCCCGGGAGACCGCTGCGCCCGGCAAAACACTGGGCGACTGCTGAAATGTCAGAGGGGCTGAGCGATGAGATAAAGGCCTATGCAGCGTTACATAACGTTTCGGTATACAGCCTGTTTGTGACAGCCGTCGCCGCCTGGATGAGCAGAAAGCTTGGCAGGGACGATTTCTTTGTCGGATCAGTGGTGATGAACCGCGCCGGGATAAGAGAGAAGAATACTGCCGGTCTGTTTGCCACTACTATCCCGCTTTTGCTTGAATGCGATAAAGATGCATCCTTTGCGGAGAACATCGGCAGGATGGGAGAGAAACTCGTCGGCGGATACAGATACCACAAGTCGGCGGCAGGCGTGTACCCGTTCGGAGAGGCTCCGTACGATCTGTGGCTCAGCTATCAGACTGCAAAGATATCTTCGGATCCGTCAGCAAGGGCGATGTGGTATCCTTGCGCCGAAGTCGGAAACGTAATGACCCTGTCCATCACGGATACGGGAAGCGAGAGACTGACGCTGCAGCTCGAACACAATGTGAAATATCCTGATAAAGCGGCTGCTGAGATGATCAGACAGATACCGGACATCCTGGCCGAAGGGATCAGGAACGACAGCTGCAGTTTTGAAGATATCATAATCAGAGCGATGGGGGAGTAACGATGTTTGAACAGGTAGAAGAGATAATCAGAAAATATTCGCCGGCTGAGGAGATCAGGCCGGAATCATTGCTCGTCGATGATCTTGAACTGACATCTCTTGATGTGGTATCCATGGTCGGGGATTTCGAGGAAGCTTTTGACATCGAAGTCCCGGACGAAGATCTGATGAAGTTTGTCACGGTGAGCGATATAGTTGAATATATCAGCGCACGCCGTTAGCGCAGTGCTGAACAGGGAACGGAATGGAACGATTCTACAGCGAAGTGATCAAATACAGAAAAGCGGTGATGCTGGCATTTATTGCCGCTGCCGTCATCTGCGCATTTCTCGCGACAAGGGTGTATGTTGACTATGATATACTCCATTATCTGCCGCAGGATTCGCCGTCGACGACCTCTCTTGAAGTGATGGCAGAGGAGTTCGGAGGAAATGTGCCGAATGCCTTTGTCGTCGTGAGGGACGTGGACAGAAAAGAAGCGCTGGAGTATAAGAGGAAACTTGAAGAAACAGACGGCGTGCTTGCAGTGAACTGGCTCGACAGCATGATCCCGCTTGACATGCCTCTGGATATGTTCCCGGAAAGTATAAGAAATACATATTACAAGGACGGAAACGCTATGTTCATCGTCACGATAGATGAAGCAAAGCAGCTCAGGACCGTCCCTGCGATATATGATCTGATAGGCGAGGACAATATGTTTTCCGGTACTGCAGTTCTGACTGTGGTGGCTACGCTCAATACGGAAAAAGAAGTGGCTCTCATAACTGTGATATCCATCCTCTTCCTGATCTTTATCCTTGCCATTACGACCACGTCATGGATCGAGCCTGCCATAGTCATGATCGGCCTGGGTATAGCGGTAGTGATCAACGCCGGAACGAACCTGGTGTTCGGCAAGATATCGTTTGTTACAAATTCGGCCGGCATCATTCTGCAGATGGCTGTCTCGCTTGACTATTCAGTGTTCCTCATACACCGGTTCAGAGAATGCAGTCAGGACGCCGAGCCTGAAGAAGCCATGAAGGATGCGCTGGTGCTTTCCACCTCGTCGATACTGTCGAGCGGTCTTACAACGGTCATAGGCTTCATTGCACTTGCGACGATGAGGTTCCTTCTCGGCGCGGATCTCGGACTCGCGCTGTCGAAGGGCGTTGCGATCAGTCTGATCACTTCGCTCGTGTTCATGCCTGGTCTCATACTCGAAACATATAAATGGCTGGTGAGGACAGAACACAGGAACTTCATGCCGTCTTTCCGCAGATTCGGAAGCTTTGTCACAAGAGTTACCGTCCCGCTGATGATAGTGTTCGTACTGATCGTGATACCTTCTTTCATCGGCAGCACAAGAAACAGCTATCTCTACGGTGCATCGCAGATATACGGAACTGATACGCGGGTCGGCAGGGATTCCAAAAGCATTACAGAGATATTCGGCTATAATGACTCCTATGTGATGATGGTGCCGACGGG
The DNA here is from genome assembly GCA_017512365.1 of Mogibacterium sp. Classification (GTDB taxonomy): domain Bacteria; phylum Bacillota; class Clostridia; order Peptostreptococcales; family Anaerovoracaceae; genus Crickella. Next base: position 115,241 of record JAFWGQ010000004.1, on the reverse strand, counting down.
AAAGGTATCCGAGGAGCATGCTCTGATCAGAGAACTCAAGGACTTTCCTGAGGTGTTGTCGGTGACTTCACCGGTCGGAGTAATAGGAGAATCCATTCCGTTCGAAATGCTTCCGGAAAGCCTGACAACACAGCTCAGATCCGATAATTACGACAGGATACTGATATCTGTCGACCTTCCGGTGGAAAGCAAAGAGACCTTTGACTTTGTAAAGAAGGTATATGACACTGCGGACAAGTACTATCCGGACGGGTATTACATGGCCGGCCAGGGCGTCAACGTATATGACCTGAAGAATGTGGTCACTTCCGACATGCTCAGGGTAAATACCGTTGCCATACTTTCGGTGTTCATCGTGCTGCTGCTGACCATGAAGAACCTTCTGCTCCCGGTGATACTAGTACTGACCATAGAGACGGCGATCTGGGTGAACATGAGCATCTCCCTGATCACGGGGTCCCCGCTGTTCTATATAGCGTATCTGATAGTAAGCTCGGTCCAGCTTGGAGCCACTGTCGATTATGCGATCCTGTTCACACAGAGATACAGGGAGAACCGCAAGACATCCGGAATGGAACCGAAGGAGTGCATCGTTCAGACGATATCGGATACGGCTGTATCCATAATGACATCTGCGACTGCGGTAGCCGTGATGGGGTTTCTCCTGTCGCTGTTCTCGACACAGAGGATCATAGCTCAGGTGGGACTGCTGCTCGGAAGGGGAACGATCTGTTCGCTCTTTATGGTGCTGTTCGTGCTCCCGGGATTCCTGATGCTGTCCGACAGGTTCATCATGGGCTCGTTCAGCCTCAGACCATCTGAAAAAAGCGAAAAAAAGAACGCTATTTAATACAACCCGCTTCTATACCACATGTGGTTTTTGTGATATAATATATACCGTATATGGGCAGATATAAGGCCCGTTTCAGTAAAGCGCATGACAGGAACAGACATTACAAAAAGAACGATCGCTCTCGCACTCTCGTTCGTGCTGGTATTCACCACGGCGGGAATGTCTTTGTGTGTCCCTTCATACGCTGAGACGACCCTCGAAAAAATAGACAAGGAAGAGACTGTATATGTCATCAAGTCTGCAGATGGATCTACCGAAAAGGTGCTGGTAGACGAGCTGCTGCACAGCTACGGCGAAGAAAAGATCGAAGACGTATCGTATCTGAGCGATATAGAAAACATATCCGGATCGGAGAAATTCAAAAGAGACGGAGCGAATCTCGTATGGGATGCCAAAGGCAACAGCATAAGGTATCAGGGGACATCGGACAGAGCCCTGCCGATCGAGATGAGCATATCGTATTATCTCAACGGCAAAAAGGTCTCTGCAGATAAGATAGCCGGAAAGTCTGGCAAGGTCGAGATACACTTTGACTATGATATAAGCAGCACGGTCAGCGTCGGCGACGGCGTCATGACACATCCGTACATGGTGGCGAGCGGCCTTATGCTCAGCAACGAGCATTTCAGCAATATCAGCGTGGAGAACGGAAAGGTCCTGCACAACGGTGATTCTACAGTATGCATGGGTTATGCACTGCCAGGAATGAAAGAGAATCTCGGCATAAAAGACGATTCTCTCGCGATACCTGAAAATATCGTGATCAAAGCCGATACAGATTCGTTCAGGATAGATGGTACATACAGCATCGCAACAACGGGGATGCTGGCTGAGAGCGGCATAGAAGGAATGGTCGATGACGCCGCCGGAATGATGGATCAGCTTGAAGCAGGTCTGTCGCAGCTTTCGTCAGCCGCAAACCAGCTGGTGAGCGGAAGCAGCAGTCTCGCGAGCGGCGTTACACAGCTCGCAGACGGAACTGAGCAGCTAAGGGACGGATCCGGCACGCTTGCGGGAGCATTGAAAACTCTCAAAAAAGGAGCATCGGATCTGTATAAAGGCAGTGCGCAGCTGTATGACGGGACTGATGAACTCAAAAAAGGCACCGACACTCTTGATGAAGGCGCCGGACAGCTCGCGGACGGAGCGAAGGAGCTTTCAGAAGGCAGCAGTCAGCTGCATTCCGGGACTGGCGAATTCAGGAAAGGCGCAGAGACTCTTGATGAGAACGCAGGATTACTGAATGAAGGAGCAACAAGTCTGAAGGACGGGACCTCTGTGCTGGGAGAAGGAACGATAGAATTCAGCAAACAGCTGTCTGTTCTGGATGACGGCGTCGGTACCCTCAGGGATGGCACCATAGCGCTCAGGGACGGTACAGGAAAACTGTCTTCTGCGTCGGGTCTGCTCCATGTTGCTGCAGATGCGGTGCTTGCGGAATCGGCTGTGATGAAGGCAGAGACTCTCCTGCTCGAAAAGAACGCAAAAAAGCTCAAAGGTCAGACTCAGGAAGTAGCTGACGATATACATGATCTTGCCGGAGACCAGAGCGTCAGATCGAAGATCGGAACTGCAGAAAGAGGTGCAGATTCTGCTGTAGACGCAGCTGATGAGATGAACAGCATACTCAACGGCCTCTCGGCGGAGGGAACGGGAATAAGCGGTGGCGCATCCGGATACAGAAGCGCTATCTCTTCATACCGCGGTCAGCTCCAGGCTGCAAGAGGACTCGTCAAAGATGAAGGCAAAAGGGCTCTGATCGACAGCGCGATCTCCGAACTGAACGGACTTGATTCGTATCTTGCCGGAGTGGAGTCTTATGTGGACAGTGTCGATTCAGCCTCGTCAAGCGCTGATGAGGTCAGCAGCAACCTGGATGCTCTTAAAGGGTCGCTGTCAGCCGCAGGAAAGAAGGAATCTTCAGGAAAGAGTTCTGTCAGTGATATAGCGGATAAGGCAGACAGGGCAAACAGCACAGCCGGGACAGTTAAGAAACAGGCTGAGGCAGCAGACGCGACCGCGACTGCGATGCTCATATCGACGGGAGTGATGGCTGTCCTCGCACACGCGATAGATGACGGTGTTGCAGAGATCGATGCTGGCGCAGCAAAGCTGGATACAGGAGTCGGCGAGCTCAAGGAAGGCACGGAAGCTCTTGATGAAGGCGGAAAAGCGATCAGGGAAGGTGCTCTGACTGTCGATTATTATGCAGGAGAGCTTAAGGATGGAACAGACCAGTTCAAGGAAGGAACAGCCACAATGGCACAGGCTGCTTCAGAACTTGATGACGGCGCTGCTGCGATCGATGACGGAGCCGCCAGGCTCAGCGAAGGACTTGATCAGCTGAAGGCCGGGACGGTCGAATTATCAAAAGGCGCGAGCGCTGTCAGAGATGGCGCCGGCCAGCTGAAGGGCGGTGCAGGGCAGCTTGCAGACGGCACTGCTAAGCTCAGCGACGGAACGAAAGATCTTCTGACCGGAGTGAATCAGCTTGCAGACGGTGCGGCTCAGGCCGAGGTCGGAGCATGGCAGCTTGCGAACGGCATGAGCAGATTCAACAGGGAGGGCATACAGGCCTTTGTCGGAGCGCTTGAAGGAAGCGGAATCACGGAAATGGTAAAGAAGTTCAATATGCTGTGTGCCGCGGACCGTGTGGATGTGTTCTATGGCGGCAGGGTCTCCGGCTCGACAGGTCAGTCAAAGATCATTTTCAAGACCGGCGCTGTAAGTGTGGATGACGAAGAGCAATAAAAAAGGGCTGGCTTACTGCCGGCCCTCAGAGGTGTATGTTCTTGTGAGCAGCTCCTCATCCCCATATCTGAATATGACTTCTACAGAGACACCGCTTATGCCGGTGTCTTTTTCGAGGCCCGTGCATAATTCCGTGAACTTCTCATCGCTGGAATCGAGTGTTTCACCGAGAGATTCCTTCAGTTCTTCACTCTGTGCCAGTTCAGGCGTTACGCTGTTGGAAGAGCTGAGGTCGTAGGTGTAGATAAGTGTGTTCTTCGAAACGGATATGATCACGTCAGTATCTTCGACAGACTGTATCAGCTGTTTCTTTGCGGCATCGTTGCTATTTATATAATCTTCCAGAGTGAGAGTGTAGTCATCTGTCGTATTGCTTGTATTGCTTGTTTTGCTGTCCCCGGAGGAGAGGGGGTGAGTCTTTGCGTAATATATTCCCGCTGCTCCGGCTCCGGCCGCCAGCACCAGCGCCAGCACGATCACTGCGGCCTTTAGACTGACAGAACGTCCGGGCTTTGCGGTCTTTTCCTGCCCGGCAGCTTTTTTTCGCGCCAGCCTTTCTTTTTCGGCTTCTTCCTTTCTGGACTCCTTCTGTTGTTCCTTCAGACTTCTGGCGGATTCCTTCTGCTTCATTTTCAGATTTCTGGCGGATTCCTTCTGCTGTTCCTTCAGACTTCTGGCGGATTCCTTTTGCTGCCTCTTCAGATCTTTGGCGAATTCTCTGGCTTTGTGCCGCGCGTCGCTGAAGGATCCGATGCTGCGCATCATTTCTATGGCCTTCTGCATGCCGCTTTCTGTGCCGCTGTTGTAAAGGGAAACTGCTTCATCATATATCTGCTGGTTCTTTTCGGCATCGTGATCCTCAGGCTCCGTATCATGCTTTTCAGCAACAGCTGCAGGAATTGCAGCTGCAGAAGGAGCAGGAGAAGAAGCAGCAGGAGCAGCAGGGTGAGTATCGGCGAAAGTGAACGCGGCCTTCTCGCCCGCCCCGGAGCTGACATGCGAAGTCTTTGCAGACTTCTCAATCTCCGGCATTGTGTCTTTTTGCGCAGCGTGTATGTTTATGACAGGGATGCCGTTGTCGAGTCCGAATCTCTCGGCCTCGCTTCCCGAAGGAGTGTAGATCTTCAGTTTGTCGCATCCCACAAACGGATGAGTACCGAATGCGGACTTGATGGTAGTATGTCTGCCCGTGATCCGGATGGTCCTGAGTCCGCTGCATCCCATGAATGCGCCGACGCCTATCTCTTCTACGCCTTCAGGCAGCTCTATTGATGAAAGTGATATACAGTCCCTGAAGGCATATGAACCGATGACGCTGAGACCTGCGGGCATCCTGAAAAAGACCAGACTGCTGCATCCGGCGAATGCGTACTTGCCGATCCTGGACAGACTGGCCGGGAACATTACGGTCTTGAGACCGGTACATCCCTCAAAGCAGCGCGAATCTATCTCCTCAAGACCGGCAGGCAGCATAATGGAGCGAAGGGCATGATAGTCCTTGAAAACAGCACTTGATATGCCCTTCACTTTTTCCGGTATTATTATGTCACTGGCCTGCCCGGTATATTCCCTGAGTATGCCGTTGGAAATGTTGAGTCCAGAAAGCTGATCCATTATTTTGCGATATACCTTGATTCAATATAGTATCTTTTCTCGTTAGCTTCTCCCATCGAGAATGTCTTCCTCGGGAGCGCTCCGTCCGCCGCCACGGCAGGGAAGAGCATGAACTTGTCCATAGGAGGAAGGAAGAAGCCTGCATTGCCGTCTCTTGCGGAGAGCTTCTCGACCGCGGCTGTGCCGTGGATGTAGTCGATGTCGCAATCCTTGTCTTCCATGACCATGATGTCGAGCACGTGCTGGAGGCAGCCGACCTCGAGCTTGTTTGACGGATCCTCGACTATGATCAGACCTCTGCCCGCGCCTGTTACATAAGGTATGCCGAACGCACCTGCAGGCACAGCAGCGCCTTCCTCAGCCAGATATGCCTTGCCGTTGGCCTTGCCGAGCAGATCGACGACCTTTTCAACGAGCTGCATCCCGGTCTGGCCCTTGCTTGCGAAGATGACTCTGTGGATCGGTTCGAATACGATGCCCTCATCGTGGATGTTCTCGATCTCGCAGAGAGCGTATCTTGCAGGATGGTTTTTGATCTCTTCAGGAGAGAGTGTCTTTTTGATGTTCTCCCATGCGGTCTTGGCGGTAGCAAGCGAGTGGTTGCCGTCACCCATTGCCTGGAAGATGACATGTCCGGCGCCGTACTTCTCTTCGGCCTTGTCGTAAAGCTTCGAAAGTGCTTCCTTTGCGCCCTCGAGATCTTTCTCTCTGATAAAGGAACCTGTGATGTGGCCGCCGTCCATCATGAGATCAGTATCGTAGATGACTTCTCTCTGCTGATCGACGAGAGGCTCGATGACCGTCTTGTCAGGATCATCTATAAGGATGAGGATGTGAGGCATCTCGATAGGAGCGTCTCCTCTGATCCTCAGACGAGGCGGTATGCGCTCGACTACTGTTCCCTCAGTAGCTCTCGTGAGCGAATTCGAGCCCTTGCTGAAGTCGTAAGCCTCAAGATCCGTCGCGATCACAAGTCCAAGACGCGTACGCCCCTCGGCTGTTCTCTGAACGAGCATGCAGCCCGGCTCCATCTTGCGCAGAGTGCCGTCTGCGAGGTACTTGTCCATGGTTGCGCGTACGTCTTTGATCCTCTCGGCCTCGCCCGGCTTGTCGAGATAAAGCTCAGGGAGCATGAGTCTCAGAGTCGACGGCGCGTCACCGACGATCTCTTCGACTTTTTCCCAGTATTCCGGCTCGGAAGTGAACTGGTCGCATGCGACTACAGCCCACTTGAAATAGTCTGTGCCTTCCTTTGGAAGCATGATCTCCGGAATATGGAATCCGAATTTTTCCCAGTCGTATGTTGACATTTTAATTCCTCCGTAAAAGTAAGAAGATAAAACCTGCTTATAACGTTATTTTACTCTTGTACTAAAAGCATACAATCGCTGTGATAATTATCGGCGAAAAAGCGAGATAATGCAAGGCTGAATGTGATACAATCATCTCAAAAGGGGGTATATATTCCCGACTTGAGAGAACGTTATCACTCAAAACCTTTTTTTATGATTTTTTTACTTCAGGAGGTAAAAGAATGTTATCAAAAAGCATGGAACCTTTCCTCGCGGGAAGCTCGGCTATCAGAGCAATGTTTGAGGAAGGTAAGAGAATGGCCAAGGAGCGCGGAGCTGAGAACGTATACGACTACAGCGTCGGCAATCCGTCACCGCATCCGCCTGTCGAAGTATATAAGGCTCTGGACTATATCAATTCGAAAGTGGACCCTCATCTGGTCTATTCGTATCCGTCCAACGCCGGCTTTGAATCGACGCGTCAGGCTGTAGCAGACAATCTCAACGAGAGATTCGGCGATTACTTCAAGATGGAGAACATCATCATGACGGCCGGCGCGGGCTATGCCATCAACATCATCATGAAGTGCATACTCGATCCGGGAGACAAGGTCGTGGCGTTCGCACCGTACTTTGTAGAATACGCCAACTGGGCAAAAAACTTCTTTGCAGACACGCTGGTAGTCCCGCCTAACTACGCAGGAGGTTTCGAGCCTGACGCAAAGAAGCTCAAAGAGATCCTCGAACCGGGCGTAAAAGCCATCATCATAAACAATCCTAACAACCCGACCGGAGCTATCTATTCAAGAGAGTCTCTCGAAGCAGTCGCAGAAGTACTGAGAGAGGCAGAGAAGGAATACGGTCATCCTATCTATATCATTTCCGACGAACCTTACAGAGAACTCGTATACGTAGACAAGAAGGTGGAATTCCTGCCTGAGATCTATGCCGACACGATCATCGCTTATTCGTGGTCGAAGTCTCTTTCGATGCCGGGAGTGCGAATCGGTTACGCGGCTGTTCCGAAATGCGCGGACGGAGCCGACGAGCTTGCCCACGCCCTCGAGATCGCTCAGAGAGTGCTCGGAGCCAACAACGCTTCGACGATCGCGGAGCTCATAGTCGAAAGGTCGCTCCACTCGACCATCGATCTCAGCTTCTACTACAGAAACGCCAAGGACCTCTACAGGATTGTGACAGAGGCCGGATTCGAGGCCATCGTGCCACAGGGAGCTTTCTATCTCTGGTTCAAGTCACCTGTGCCTGACGAAAAGGAATTCGTGCAGGCCGCCAAGGAAGAGGGCATACTCATCGTGCCGGGATCTTCGTTCGCAAGCCCCGGCTGGGTAAGAGCTTCGTTCTGCGGATCGCACAAGATGATCCTCAGGTCGGAAGAAGCCTTCAAGAGACTCGGAGCTAAATATAAATAATACAAACAAGCCTTAAAAGACTGAACAAAAAAACACAAGCCGGTCGGAATGACAGGCTTGTGTTTTATGGGTTTGAAAGGAAACGGCATTTACAAACCGTTACAAAACAGCTATAGTTGGTTATAGAGAAGTTGCAATTATAGAGCATTCTCACGGTGTCGCTATACAACGAGGGGTGTGAGATGAGTTTTATCCGTATGAACAACAAGAGAAAAGGAAGACGGAACAGAAGCCGGCGGAAATGGATAAAAATGGCACGAATGGCTCTGATAATGATGATCAGCATGATGCTGGCAGTACCATTGCCCGCTGTGGTACTCGCAAATGAAGAGCAGCCTGCTTCTGATCCCGCTAACGGAACTGAGATATTCAAAGACAAAGGAACTTCCGCTTCAGGTGACCGTGCAGAAAAAGATGCGGGCGGTGATAACACCGGTGCAGAAAAGAACAGCACCGATATCCATGTGAAGATAGACTGGGATGATGATGATGATGCATACGGCTTCCGCTCCTCGGAAGTTACTGTAAGGGTAAAGCCGAAGACGGGAAGCGACGAAGTGCTTGCAGAATATGATCTGAAAGCTTCTGAAGGATGGGAGCATACATTTACCGGTCTTCCGGAGCAGGATACAGACGAAAACAGGACCGGGGTTACTGTGGAAGAGGAAGAGCTTCCCGGTTATACTCCCGGGATCGAAGAAACCGGTAACGGCTTTGTGATCACGAACCGACTGGACGAGCCGTACCAGCCGGAAGATGACGATGACGATATACACGACATATGTACAAAGCATAAGTATGTCACGTACCGGAAGGATGGTACTTACGACCTGACGCTGACAGTGCAGGACGTTAACGATACCGGCAGGGAGCCGGTGGATGTTCTGTTTGTCGTGGACACGTCCAGTTCCATGCGCAATAGAATGACCGATGAGACTGCCGTAGATCCCACCAGCCCCCAAAGCCGGATTTACCATCTGGTCAATGCAAAGAATACGCTGGTGGATCATATCAGCAGACACCCCGAACTGGACCCCAGGTACAGCATCGTTTCATTTGACTCATATTATTATGACCAGACCTATCAGGATGCAAAAGTCTGGGTGGACTGGACCTCCAGTGCGGATACAGCAAAAAACGGCTTTACGACATCGGCCGTCGCAAATGATGATCTTCATGGGACAAATTATACTCATGGTCTGTTCGTAGCGGCAAGGCAGCTGGAAAAAGCGCGTGCCGAAGCACCGACAGTCGTGATCTTCCTTTCCGATGGCGCGCCGACAAGGTATACAGTCTACAGAAACGGAAAAGTATACGGAGCCGGCGGAAACGGCCGTTACGAAAACAACAATGTCAAGGTCTGTCTGTATTATGCTGTGTTAATGGCGCAGGGCATAAGTGTCAACCAGTTCCATACGATCGCAGTCGGACCTCAGTACGAAGGGACAATGTATGAAACCCTGAATAATCTGAAGGCGGTCTCGGACGCGGTCAATGCGGAGAGCAAAAGAAATTATCGGGCGCCATCGGAAGACGCATTGAATGACTGCTTTAGTACTATCGAAAAGTCGATCGTCTCCGTCTCTAATGTTTTAGACCTGAAGATCCACGATACACTGAATTCCCGCGTGGAATTTGTCACGGACAAGGACGGCAACGAGCTGACCGAGCTGCGCCTGCGGCTCATGAAGATAAGCACAAATCAACTGATCGCAAAGAGCAATGCAGCGGCAGACGCGAACGAGGTAAGCTGTACGTTTCCAGATCAGGGAAAGAGTGTTACCGCACTGCTTACGAGGACCGGGAATAATATACTGGTCACGTTCAGCGATCCAACATACTGCCTGAACCCGGATTACAGAATAGAAGCGACGATGCGCATCGAACCGACCGGGCAGGCGTATGCCGATTACAAAGCGAATGGATATCCTGCGACCGGTGATGACGGAACCGGCCCGACTAGTGCGGGGGAAAAAGGCTTCTGGTCAAACCGGAATGACAAGGCGTATGTCACCTTTACGTACGATGACACTCCAAATATCAGGGAAGACTACGACAGACCGGTCGTACAGTTATTCACAACAGAAATGAATGTGACCAAGAAATGGGAGGACAACGGCAACAGCGGAACCATCCGTCCCGGCAGCGTAACTGTCGGAGCGTTTGGAGAAGACGGCAAGCTGGCCGGTTACACGGTGCTGACCGGCGGAAGCACCGCATCTTCCTGGAAAGGCAAAATCACCGGTCTGCGCAAGTGGAAGGGCGGACAGGAAGTCTCATATACAGTCAAAGAATTGAAGCAGGGCGGCAATCCTGCCAGGGCATCAGACTGGATCGAAAGCGGAGCTTTCAATGATGCTTATCAGACAACAACAGCTGCAGAGTTCGGAGGAGTGACCGTCACTAACAAAATGAAGGCTTCTCTGATAGTCCGCAAAGAATGGAGCGGTGACAAAGAAGTCGTGAGTACGGCAAAGCAGCAAGATATCACGTACACTTTGTATCGCAGGGTCCTTGGCATATGGAAAGCGGAGTGCAGTTTTACATATGATGACATGAAAGACGGGGTGATGGCATTTGATGATCTTGTACCCGGTGAATACTATGTAGAAGAAAACGGTGCTCAGGTCACCGGCTCTGCTCTTACTGCTGCTTATAAGGCCGGAGATGACGGCACAGAACATGCCGATCCAAAAGATGCAGCGGTCGATGTCATCAACGGCAGCGTCTCATATCTGGAAATAACGAATGACTATAAAAAAACAGAACCTGAAACAGTCACGATAAAAGGAAAGAAAACCTGGGATGACAACGATAATAAAGACGGCAAAAGGCCTGAGAACGTTACGATCAGACTGCATGCCAATGGTACGGAAATAGACAGCAGGATCATATCCGAATCAGAAGAGTGGGCGTATTCATTTGATGACCTGCCAAAATATGAATCAGATGAAGAGATCCTGTATACAGTTACGGAAGATGCAGTCCCTGAGTATTCAACGATAATCGATGAAAAAAGCTTTGAAGTAAAAAACTACTACACTCCGGGCAAGACAAGCCTGACTGTTTCGAAGGTATGGAAGGATGATCACGATTCGGCAGGTTCAAGACCGAAATCCATTGAAGTGCAGCTTCTGGCAGATGGAGAAAAATACGGTGAGCCTGTAACTCTCAGCGATGATAACTCGTGGGTCTATATATGGGATGAGCTGCCTGAGATGAACTCAGGGAATACAGTGAACTATACGGTGGAAGAGATCACAGATGCTGCAGGATATGAAAAAACAGTAGCAGGAGATGCAGTCACAGGCTATACAATAATCAATTCATATAGACAGAATAAAAGGAATGACAGCAACAGATCAGAAAATGACAGGAATCATTCTGCGAAAACGGGCGACGAAGGCCGGCTCGGGCTGTGGGTGATGTTTGCCGTTCTTTCTGCAGCGGGCATCATGATGATCGTCGGAAAACGCATAAGAGAAAGATGATATGATACCGGGTCATTGATCAGAAGTTAAGGACTTAAAAAACCTGCCGTTATATGACATCGGCAGGTTTTACTCTTATGCATGACTTACATGTGATTGTTTAGTATTCAGGCGCAGTATACGGTTCGACGCCCGGATATATGCGGATGCGGTCTTTTGCCGCCGCCGCGATCTCTCCGAAATCCTGGAGCTTCTCTTCGCCTCTGAGGACCCTCAGACATCCCGCTGCCAGCGCTTCCATCTCGTATTCGCCCGGCATGACCTCGACAGGGCAGATGAAGCCTACATGTTCCGTGATGTAATCCGAAACGTATTTCGAGTAGGAGATGCCTCCTGTCAGGATGATACGGTCCACCTTTCCGCATACGGTGGCGGCGAGTTTTGCGATATCCTTGGCAACGTTGAGGCACATGGCTTCATACACGATCTTCGCGTAGCCGTCGCCGCCGTCGATCATCTTCTCGACCTCGAGCGCGTCAGCGGTCCCGAGATGGGCGATGAGACCTCCCTTGCCATGGAAGAGCTTCATGGCCTCTTTGTGAGAGTACTTGCCGCTGTAGCAGAGATCCACAAGACCTTTGCTGCTCACTCCGCCGCCTCTCTCAGGCGTGAAGTTGCCCTCGTCGTCATTCACGCTGTCGATGTTGATCCCGTCCTTATACAGCCTGATCGAGCTTCCTCCTCCGAGGTGGGCCACGATGAACGTGCATTCATCGAACTTCTTTCCGAGCTTTTCTTCTGCGCACCTGATCGCCATGGCTCTTGTGTTGAGTGTGTGGCCGACAGTGAAGTGCGGGAGCTCAGGCACGCCGCTGACCCTGCAGAGAGGGATCTTCTCATCGGTGCCGATGGCATCGTAGATGCATACAGGGATGCCTTTCTCCTTATGGAGATCGAACGCTATCATGCTTCCGATGATCGACGGATGCTTTGCCAGGTCCTCAGGCCTTGTCAGATAGTCGATCATGGCCTGATCGATACTTATAGCTCCGTGAGGGCAGGCGATGATATTGCCGCCCCTCGAAACTGCGGCGGTCAGTGAATCGACCGATACGCCGTTCCTCTCAAGAGACTCGAATATCTTTTCCTTTCTGAAACCGAACTGCTCCACCACGTCTCCGAACGGCGCGAGCTCTTCGGTGCTGTGGCGCAGAGTGTCGTTGAATAATTCCTTTTCATCGTCATATACCGCGATCTTGCTCGAAGTCGAGCCGAGGTTCATGACGAGTATCCTTTCTTTTCCCATTTCTGTTTACCTCCGCTTTTGATTTTTTGTTTACCTATAAATTCTAACATAATGAAATGAAAAAAAGTGAGCACTTTGAGAAGAACCCAAGCGCTCACCTGCAGTTTTGCAATTCTTTATCTGGAAGAGGAGAAGCTCTTCAGCACCTCATCGTTGTTGTCTGAATCCTCGTATTCGTTGGTGAGTCTGTACTTGTCGAGCAGGTACATTACGAGTCCGAGCAGCATGCCGACAACGGCTGCGAGGCTCATTCCCTTGAGCTGCACATCGCCAAGGTTGATTGCGATGCCCGAAAGACCTACAACGAATACTACCGATGTAAGAGCGAGGTTGCGCGCCTTGGAGTAGTCGATCCTGGAGTCGACCATCAGGCGTATGCCGGATGCTCCGATCATTCCGTAGAGAAGGAAGCTCACGCCGCCCATTACAGGTCCCGGGATGGTCTGGATGAGGGCGGAAGCCTTGCCGATGAAGGAGAGGCAGATCGAGAAGACCGCAGCTCCGCCGATGACCCATACGCTGTATACCTTTGTGATGGCCATTACGCCGATGTTCTCGCCGTATGTCGTGGTAGGGCATGAGCCGCAGAAGCCTGAGAGGGCCGTCGAGAAGCCGTCGGCGAACATCGACCTGTGGAGTCCCGGATCCTTCAGAAGATCCTTGCCGACTACCTCGGATGTCACGACCTGATGTCCGATGTGCTCGGATACGACTACCAGCGTGGCCGGGATTATGATGAGTATGGCCTGGATGTTGAACTTAGGAGACTGGAACGCCGGAAGCTCGAATACGCTTGCGGACGACAGCGACGAGAAGTCGACGAGCCCGAACACGAGAGCCAGAACATAACCTGCGATGATAGATATCAGAATGGCGATAGCGCTGGCGAAGCCCCTGTAGAGAACTCCTCCGAACACCGCGAGCAGCAGCGTTACGAGGAAGACGATGACTACTTTCGGATCGAGGTCATGCGCCATGGCGCCGGTATCATCGAGTATGCCCGCTGTCTGGGCCGCGCTCCCGGCGAGCTCAAGTCCGATCAGGGCTACTACAGGCCCCATCGCGGCAGGCGGCAGGACGGCATCAATCCAGCTGGTGCCGACGAATTTTATCAGCAGCGCGACACAGCACATCAGAAGTCCGGTGACCACGAATCCGCCCAGAGCGTATCTGTAGCCGAGACCCGGCTGGGATATTACCAGAAGAGCCGGCGAGATGAACGCGAATGACGAGCCGAGGTAGGCCGGAGCCTTGCCTTTGGTGACAAAAATAAAGATAAGTGTTCCGATGCCGTTCATAAGTAGGGCTATGGAAGGACTTATCCCGAGAATGTACGGTACGAGTACCGAAGCGCTGAACATTGCGAATGTGTGCTGGATGGAGAGAGGTATCCCTTTAGCCAGAGGCACCTTCTCCTGGATCTGAATGATCTGTCGCTGTTTTGCCATGTTTACCTTCTTTCTCAAAAATGCCCGGACATACCGGGCCTCTTCAAAATCATTGTGGATATTATACTGATGGAGGAAGATCATAACAATAGAAAAAGCACCATATATTGTATTAAAAAAAGTTATCCATACAATACTGTCAAATCTGAGCGGAACCGCTGCGGGGAGCTGTGCAGGGAGAAATTGCTGATAATGTAGCATCGATATGATAGAATGATTCCGAAAGAAGGGAAGTTAAGGATATTATGAATAACGAGATAGATGAAAAAAAACTGAAAGAAGCGAAAGAAAAGCTCGCGTGCCATATCGAGCCTCCAAAGAAAAATGCTGAGAGCAGTGGCCCGCAGGCCGCCTCATCGTGCGGCGGTCCCGGAGCGCAGGCGGATTTCATCGACGAGAACGGCAACGTGCTGCTGACAAGGATGACGAGCGCGGGCGGATGAGGCGCCAAAATAGGACCGGGAGTCCTGTCTGACATTTTATCCGGCCTGCCTAAGATAAGCGATCCGCGCATAATGGTCGGATTCGAGAGCAGCGATGACGCCTGCGTCTTCAGGGTCACTGACGACATCGCTCTCATCAATACAGTTGACTTCTTCCCGCCGATCGTTGATGATCCGTACATGTTCGGGCAGATCGCGGCAGCCAACGCTCTGAGCGACGTGTTCGCGATGGGCGGCCAGCCCAAGCTTGCGATGAACCTGCTCACTTTCCCTAACCCGACACTTCCTCTCGATGCCGTAAAGGGCATACTCGAGGGCGGAAACGACAAGGTCTGCGAGGCGGGAGCCACGATAGTGGGAGGTCACAGCATAGATGACGTCGAGCCCAAGTACGGGCTTTCCGTCACGGGATTCGCTCATCCTGATGATATACTCAGCAACAGCGCCGAAGCCGGAGACATGCTCGTGATCACCAAAAAGATCGGAACGGGCATACTCACGACAGCAGCCAAGGTGGATCTTCTCACAAAAGAGGAGAACGACGAGATCGAGGCGGCCATGGCATTCCTCAACAGATACGCCTGGGAGGCGATGCAGGGAGTGAAAGTGGACGGATGCACGGACATCACCGGGTTCGGGCTGATCGGTCATGCTGCCGAGATGGCGAGGGCCGGAGGAGTCACGCTCGAGCTGTACAGCCACAAGGTGCCGGTCTTCCCTAAAGCGCTGGAGATGGCAAAGATGGGTATCATACCCGCCGGAGCATACCGCAACAGAGAGTACACTGGAAGCGAAGTAATGGAATTCCTGTCGAAGGATCCTGTACGCGATCCTGATACGATGGCTCTGACAGACTGCCTCTACGATCCTCAGTCGTCGGGAGGCCTGCTGATCGCGGTAAAGGAAGGAGAACTGCCGAGGCTGACCGAACAGCTCGGAGAAAAGGGCTGCGAGACAGCCGTCATAGGATGCTTCAAGCCGAAAAAGGGGAGATTCACCATAGAGATACACGACTGAGGAACGACAGCATGAAGTACATGATCGCATCTGACATACACGGCTCGGCGCACTGGTGCGCAAGGCTGCTGGAAGCATTTGAGAAGGAAGGGGCGGACCGGCTGCTCCTGCTCGGAGATCTGCTCTATCACGGACCGAGAAACGATCTGCCGAAAGATTACGATACGAAGAAGACCGCAGAGCTCCTGAACGCGTACAAGGGCGATATTTTGTGCGTCCGCGGCAACTGCGAGGCGGACGTGGACCGGATGATGCTCGATTTTTCGATAGAAGCGGACAATGCCTTCGTCGATCTCGGAGGCCGCATGATATTCGCGACGCACGGCCATGTATTCAACACCGGGAATCCGCCGGCGCTGCACGAGGGCGACATCCTGCTTTACGGACATACCCATGTGCCTGCCTGCGAGGACCACGGCAGCTTCATGTACATGAACCCGGGCTCGGTGTCAATACCGAAAGAGGAGTCGTGGCACGGATACATGCTGTTTGAGGACGGAACCTTCCTCTGGAAGGATCTCGAAACAGGTGAAATAAAAAACAGCTTCAGTCTGTGAGACGAAAGCTGCGGATATGAGATCTGATCGACCGGATCGGGGCCTATTGATCCCGATCCAGTTTTTCTTTTACGTACTGCGAGAATGCCTCCGCGGCAGGAGAAAGCGAGATGCTCTTGAGCTTTATCATGTAGAAGCTCCGGTCCTCGTTGAAGTCCTTTATGTCCACGACACTGACTCTGCCGCCCAGGGTGGACGCTATCTTTTCGGATATTATCGATACACCGAGTCCTGCTTCTACAGAGCGGATTATCGCGTCCATGTCGTCGACGAGCGCTGCGACCTCGAACTCATCCTTTTCGAATCCGCACGCGAGAGCTGCCGCTTCGAAGGTCTTCCTTGTGGCCGACCCGGTCTCCCTCCAGATGAAAGGATATGAGATGGCGTCTGAAAGGCTTATGCTGCCTTTTACGCTGAATGACGCCGGAGCTATCATGACCGAGCTGTCCGTCGCGACTTTCACGCATTCTATCGATCCGCTCGAGACATCTTCGCCTGTGAAACCGATCTCGCCTATGCGGTCGGAAATATTGTCCACGACGGTCTGGGTGTCGGACATCGACACGTAGTACTGTATGCCCGGATGTTCGCTCCTGAAACCTGCAAGAAGATCAGGAAGGAAGGTGACGCCCGGGATGGATGAGGTCTGGATCTCCAGGATACCGCCGATGTTCTCATCCATCTCGCTCAGCGCCTCAAAGGCCTGGGCCCTGGCATTTATCATCTCGACGGCGTATTTATAGAACTTGGCGCCCTGCGGAGTCATTTCAACGACCCTTCTCTTTCTGTCGAGAAGTCTGACGCCCATTTCCTTTTCGAGATTTCTGATGTGGGTGCTGATGGTGGGCTGCGTGAAAAAGGTCGCGTCAGCGGCCTTGCTGAAACTCTTGTACCTTACCACATTTACAAAAGCCTCTATCTGTTTGAAATCCATTGATCCTCCTAATCCATGCCGAGAAGCTGCACTCTGGACAGTCCCGGCGCGTCTGTTATTTCTCTAAGCATCTGGTCAAGCTTTTTAGGATCCTCTCCAAGCTCAAGCGTGATGACCACGTTGGCCCTGGAGTCTACGGGAGGATTCTGGGTTATGGTCCATACACTGAATCCGTAGCGCGAGATGATGCTCAGTACAGAAGAAAGGGTACCGACGCTGTGCCTCATCATCATGGAGATGATGGCGTGGCGGCCCATCGAGACTGTGCTTATGTCTCTCACCATGTCCCTGTACTTATAGAAAGTACTGCGGGATATGCCGACCATCCTGACGGCTTCGCTTACATCGGCGGCCTTGCCCTCATCCAGCAGTTCTTTGGCGAGGGAGACCTTCTCACAATATGACGGCAGAAGTGCCTTGTCTACGATCAGGTATTTGCCTTCCATGTGATTCTACCTTCATTTGGTGCATTTTTCAATAACGTACGGCTTCATGTCCGCGATGTCGATGACATCGTTGTGGATAACAGGCTTTTTGAAAATGCCCGCAAGACCTGCAGGTAAAGCAGCGCCCGTGAGCTCTCTGACCTTGCTCATGTTGCCTTCATCCGAGCCTGTGAGTTTCTCTCCAAGAGCATCGAGCACTGCGGCAGAGAACTTGTACGGCGAAGCTGTCGACAGAACGACAGTCGCAGCAGCGTCCGGTCTGCCGGCCTTTTCCATGCAGGCCCAGGCGATGGATGTATGGGTGTCCATGAGGTAATGATCCCTTTCGAACACGCTCTTTATGGCCGCGGCCCCCTCGTCATCGTCAGCGCAGACTCCCTCGAATATACTTTTTATCTCATCGAGCTCTGAGGAGGTGATGCTGTATTCGCCGCTTTCCTCGAGCTGTTTCATGTAAGAGAGTGTATGCTCAGGTCCGCAGACATAGTAGAGAAGCCTCTCGAGATTGCTCGAAACGAGTATGTCCATGGAAGGCGATGTCGTCTTGTAGAACTCGCGCTTCCTGTCATAATGCCCTGTCTGCAGGAACTCTGTCAGCACATCATTTTTGTTCGACGCGCATATGAGCCTGCCGACAGGAAGGCCCATCTTAAGAGCGAAGTAACCGGCCATGATGTCTCCGAAGTTGCCGGTAGGCACCACGAAATCAACCTTGTCACCGTCCTTTATCGCTCCCTTTTCGAGCAGCTGCGCGTACGCCGAGAAGTAGTAAACGATCTGCGGCACGAGCCTTCCGATATTTATGGAGTTGGCGCTCGAAAGCGATACGCCTTCGACCGGTCGCGGTATCTCCCTGAAGAGCTTCTTGACTCCGGTCTGGGCGTCGTCGAAGTTGCCTCTTACAGCGCAGGCTGTCACATTGGCTCCCGCGGCTGTGACCATCTGGAGTCTCTGTGTGTCGGACACTCCGCCGTGAGGGTAGAATACTGTGATGCCCGTTCCCGGCACGTCAGAAAAGCCGGCGATGGCTGCGCTGCCGGTATCTCCGGATGTGGCGGTGAGTATCATGATGTCGTCGGTGAAGCCGTTCATCTCCCTTGCCGCCGAAAGCAGATTGGGAAGGGCGGAGAGAGCCACATCCTTGAATGCGGATGTAGGTCCGTGGTAAAGCTCGAGAACGTAAGCGTCGTCCGATGCGGCTTTTACCTTTACAAGCGGCGTGATCTCCGGAGCCGAGAACTTGTCTCTGTAACTGTTTTCGACAAGCCTGTCTATGTTGTCCGGGCCGTAGTCGTCGAAGAAGACCTTCCACACGGCCTTTGCCATGTCGCGGAAGCCGCCCTTTATCGCATCGTGGTAATCTGTCTTTATATCATCGAGCTTCTCAGGCACATACAGGCCCCCGCCGGACGCCTGTCCGTCGAGGACGGCCCTGCCCGATCTTACTCTGATATCCGTGTTTCTGGTGCTTACATAGTCGATCATAATTATTCCTTTTGTGTTCCTCTGATGGCCCTTTATTGTGCTATAATTTCCCGTAATTGGCGCTAAGTGTTGAAAAAACGCCTTTTGTATGATACATTAATCGCGTTTGAAAGACAAGTGTTTTTATATCGCGCACAAAGAGGCATGCAGTTATATCTGCCCTCGGGCACGGCTCGCGCCTCCTGCGGCTTAACGCAGCGGTGCTAAACTCTGACTTCGCGGAATTCTGACGATCCCGCTCGTCAATCGTTAAGCACCGGCTGCCGCAGAGTCCAGCTCGGGCATATATAACTGCATGCCAACTGAAAAAAGGAAAAAGGAAAATGAAGATAGCAATAATGGGATTCGGCACTGTTGGGAGCGGTGCCTGCGAAGAAGCGAAGACAGCGGGCGGCATCGAAGTAAAGAGGATACTCGCAAGGCACGGCAGGGAAGGCTATGAATATCTGAACGATATCATCACAGCGGATATCGATGACATCACAGGCGATCCCGAGATCGAACTCGTCATCGAGTCGATGGGCGGCATCGAGCCTGCAAGAGAATATGTCCTAAAATGTCTCAGGGCCGGCAAGCACGTCGTGACTCCCAACAAGAATCTCATAAGCGCATGCTATAAGGAGCTTATGGAAGAGGCCGAAAAAAACGGAGTCAGGCTGAGATTCACATCGGCTGTCGGAGGCGGCATACCGTGGCTGTTCAACCTCCTCAGGACGAAGAGAGCTGACAGCATCACATCGGTCAGGGGCATAGTGAACGGCACATGCAATTACATACTCGACGCGATGCATGACAAGGGAGCGGATTTCGGAGATATGCTCAGGAACGCGCAGGAGCTCGGTTATGCCGAGGCCGATCCTTCATCGGATATCGAAGGCACCGACACTCTGAGAAAGACCGTGATCAGCACGAACCTCGCATTCGATGCCGCTGTCACGGAGGAGGAAGTCCCGTGCTATGGCATAGATACCATCAAGGCCTGCGATATCGCGTACCTTAAGGAGAAAGGCCTGGTATGCAGGCTCATGATGAGTGCCGTGAAGAAGGGAGATGCGATCGAGGTCAGCGTCGAGCCCGCGGCGTTCGGGAAGGATTCCCTTGAGGCCAATGTAAAGACCAACAACAACCTGATCACGCTGACGGCTGAAAATATCGGCACACAGAGCTTCTACGGACAGGGCGCAGGCATGTATCCGACGGGACAGTCCGTGATACAGGATGTGCTGGATATACGCGACGGAAAGGAGATGGAGATCCCGGCAGCGGCTTCCGGCCTGAGAGCCGACAACAGCGAAGCGGTCAGAAGGTACTATATCAGGCACGACAGGATGTGCGAACACATCGAGCCGCTGATCGACACATTCGAAGAAAGAGACGGGATATACTACTGCATCTCGAAGCCGATAAAGGTCGGAGACATGCACGCCATGGGACATCACCGCAAGGAGAAGGGCAAAGACATGTTCTTCGCGGCGCTTGCAGAATAAAAGAAAAGGAAAAACCAATGCTTAAAGTTTTGAAATTCGGCGGATCGAGCCTGTCTGACAGTTCGCAGTTCGCAAAGGTAAAGGAGATAGTCGAATACGACAGGGCCCGCGAAGTGGTCGTGGTGTCTGCTCCCGGCAAGAGGAAGAGCGATGACAACAAGATCACGGACCTTCTCTATCTCATACACGCCCACATACGCTATGGAGTGGCATATGACACTGTACTGACAATGGTCAGGGACAGGTTCACGGAGATACAGAAGGAGTGCGGCCTCAGTACGGACATAGCAAAGGTCATAGACGAGACTTTCACGAAGGTCGATAAAAACACTTCTGTCGACTTCATCGTATCGAGGGGAGAGTGCTTCAGCGCGATGCTGATGGCCGAATACCTCGGGTACGAATTCGTTGACGCTGCGGACTGGCTCCGCTTCGGATATGACGGAAGGGTCGATGCCGAAGCATCCGAGGCAAAGCTGAAAGAACTCAAGGGGATCTACAGGCATATAGTTACGCCCGGCTTCTACGGGACCTTCCCGAACGGCGAGGTCCACGTGTTCCCGAGAGGCGGCTCTGACATCACGGGAGCTCTCGCGGCGGCGTATCTTGATGCCGATGTTTACGAGAACTGGACGGACGTGTCGGGAATACTCATGGTCGATCCGAGGATAGTAAAGGACCCGAAGACGATCGCAAGAGTTACTTATGACGAACTGAGGGAACTCAGCTACATGGGAGCCTCGGTGCTCCACGAGGACACCGTGTTCCCGGTGAGGCGAAAGGACATACCTGTCAATATCCGCAACACCAACGATCCTGAGGATCCGGGAACCATCATCAGGGAGAATTTTGAGGACGAGCTCGAAGAGGAGAACGAAAGGTTCATTACCGGTATCGCCGGCAAGAGGAACTTCTCGATCATAAACGTATATAAGAGCAGGATAGGGGAGGCCAAGATCGGACTCCTGAGACAGGTGCTCGAGCTCTTTGACCGCTACGGCATACCGGTGGAGCAGATCCCGAGCGGCGTGGACAGCTTCTCAGTGGTGTTCCCGAGCGAGAGCATAAAGACGAGAAAGCACGAGCTCATGCACGAGCTTGAGGAATTCGAAGAGATCGACAGCTGCGACCTGACCGAGGGGATCAGCCTGATAGCCATAGTCGGGCGCCAGATGGCGTACAGGACGGGCATTTCCGGCAAGATATTCAAGGCGCTTGGAGACAACAGGATCAATATCAGGACGATAGAGCAGGGCGCTGACGAGATCAACATCATGATAGGAGTGTATAACGAGGACTTCGAAAGAGCAGTGAGGGTGCTCTATGAGAGCTTCGCGAAGTAGGAACATGACAGAAGGGAAGAACGATGAAAAAGTATAACATAGGTGTGATGGGCGCGACCGGAGCGGTCGGACAGGAAATGATAAAGGTGCTGGGCGAGAGGGAGTTCCCTGTAGGCGAACTCAGATGCCTTGCGAGCGAAAGATCGGAGGGCAAAGTCCTTTCGACACCGTTCGGAGATGTAAAAGTGGCAAGGACATGCGAGACTGCTTTCGACGGGCTCGACATAGTGCTCGGCGCTTCCGAAAACGACATAGCGGAAGCGATGGCTCCTCACATCAAGGCAGCCGGAGCCGTTTTCGTGGACAACTCGTCCGCATTCAGGCTCGATCCCGAGGTGCCTCTCGTGGTGCCGGAGATCAATCCTGAGGATGTGGAGTGGAACAGCGGCATCATCAGCAACCCGAACTGCACTACCATAATCTCACTGGTCGCGATCAATGCCATCAACAGACTGTCTGAGATAGAAGGGATCTACGCTTCGTCATATCAGGCGACAAGCGGCGCGGGAGCAGCCGGCCCGAAGGAGATGTACGATCAGTCCGCGGCCATACTGAAAGCAAGAGAAGAAGGCGGCAAGGGCAACTCATACGGAGCGGACATCGACCCGAAGGTCTTCCAGTACCAGATCGCGT
Source organism: Mogibacterium sp. (assembly GCA_017512365.1). Classification (GTDB taxonomy): domain Bacteria; phylum Bacillota; class Clostridia; order Peptostreptococcales; family Anaerovoracaceae; genus Crickella. Next base: position 92,771 of record JAFWGQ010000004.1, on the reverse strand, counting down.
ACAACGTGATCCCTCAGATCGGAGGCTTCGGCGAAAACCTTTATTCATCAGAAGAGATGAAGCTGCAGAACGAGGGACGCAAGATAATGCACCAGCCTGAACTCAGGGTGAGCTGCACGTGTGTAAGAGTCCCTGTCGAAAGATCGCACGCGGTGTCGATAAACGTCATCACGAAGGAAAGGCTCAGCCTGGACGATGTGAGGAAGGCGGTCTCGGAGGCACCCGGCGCAAGACTTTATGACGAACCGGACGAAAAGATCTATCCTATGCCTCTTCTGACCTCAAATCAGGACATCGTATTTGTCGGAAGGATAAGACGCGACCTCGTGAACGACAACGGCATCAATCTCTGGTGCTGCGGCGACCAGGTGCGCAAGGGCGCGGCGACCAACGCGGTCCAGATCGCGGAACTTCTTATAAAATAAAACGTCTGCAAAGCCGTGCGCGGTGTTCAGGCGTCCGGAAGCGGGACACATATGAAAATAACAAAATGGGGACGGGCCTTGCGCCCGTCCCTCGTTACTTCTTTTATTAAGTTGTATAGAAGATTTGCTTTTGTCTGTGTGTTTCGAGGCTGTCACCGGTCAGCTAACTGCTGATCTTTATCTGGTGTCCCGTATTTCTTCACCTCCGGGTGCCTGTAAGCAGGCCAGCCTTTGCAGTGCTTCTATACCGAGACAGCCCCTTTCTCAAATGTTCCCATTGGTCTGTCCTCCGTTCTTGGTTTGCTTTCTTGTTGTACACATTGTACTTCGACAAAAACAATAATGCAATAGTTTTGGGGCAATCTTAATGTATTAAAAGAAAACAAAATAGTTCTTGATTTTTTGTTTTTGTTCACAATACTGACACATTCCTTTTTCAGGCTGTTTTAAGTGATGTCCGCTTGTATTCCGGTCTTCCGGAAGAGGCAATAGAAACATAAATGGAGCATACTGTAGAAAAGAAGATGCAAAAAGTATAATATCTCTTCATGGGAACAAAGGACTTCTTTGAAAAGAAAAGTAAGATCGCCATAGCTTTCTCAGGCGGAGTCGATTCGGCGTATCTTCTGGCCGAGGCGGTCGGAAGCGGAGCTGATGTTAAAGCATACTATGTGAAGTCGCAGTTCCAGCCTGAGTTCGAGAGGGAGGACGCGCGGAGGCTTGCAAAGGCCGTGGGAGCGGATCTTACAGAGATCGAAGCCGATGTGCTCTCCTGTGAGAAGGTCGCTTCGAATCCTCCTGACAGATGCTATCACTGCAAGCAGCTGATAATGGGTGAGATACTCAGGGTCGCGAAAGCTGACGGATATGAGACAGTCTGTGACGGAACGAACGCTTCGGATGATGTATCCGACAGGCCGGGATTCAGGGCTCTCGGAGAGCTGGGCGTCAGATCGCCGCTTCGGGAGTGCGGCATCACCAAGGATGAGATAAGGCTGAGAGCCAGGGAACTCGGGCTCGATGTCTGGGACAAGCCGGCCTATGCCTGCCTTGCCACGAGGATAGGCGCAGGAGAACGCATCACAGCTGAAAAACTGAGGATCACCGAAGAGGCTGAGTCGAGGCTCTTTGATATGGGCTTCAGGGACTTCCGCGTAAGGATGAGAGGGAATGACGCTCTGGTCCAGATCGCGGCTGACCAGCACGCTGATGCGGTGAGGCGGAGCGAAGAGCTTAGGGCGGCGATCGGAGACCTGTACGGAGATGTCAGGATCGATCCGGCGCCAAGATGATACATGAGCAGTAACGGATACGGAAAATGAAGACAAAAGACATGGACATACATGAGATACTCAAAGCTGTCGAGAGCGGTGCGATGAGCGCCGATGATGCCGTGACGCATCTGAGACTCAAGCCGTATGAAGACATAGGCTACGCGAAGGTCGATCTGCACAGAAAGCTGCGCCAGGGCGTTGCTGAGGTCATATACGGCGAGAGCAAGACTGCAGAGCAGATCGAAGGCATCGTACGATCCATGGCGGCCGCCGGACAGAGCTGCATACTCATCACCAGGCTCAGCGCTGACAAGAGCGCCGGGGTGGAGGCCGGCATCAGCGACCTCGGCCTGAAGTACAGCTACCATGAAAAGGCGAGGATAGCCGTGACCGGCGATGTGCCTGAGCCATCGGGGCTCGGCCGCGTCGTCATCGCAACGGGAGGCACGAGCGATATACCGGTAGCCGAAGAGGCGGCCATCACATGCGAAGCCCTCGGCAACGAGGTCGTGAGGCTCTACGATGTGGGAGTGGCCGGCATACACAGGCTGATGGACAGCAGGGAAGAGATAATGAAGGCCAGCGTGATCATAGCGATCGCCGGCATGGAAGGCGCTCTTGCGAGCGTGGTCGGCGGTATGGCGGACTGCCCGGTCATCGCAGTGCCTACGAGCGTCGGATACGGTGCTGCGTTCGACGGCCTTGCGGCGCTTCTTTCCATGCTCAATTCATGCGCGAGCGGAGTGGCCGTAGTCAACATAGACAACGGATTCGGCGCCGGCTATCTGGCACATCAGATCAACCATATGAAAAAGAGGGACTGAGGACTTAAAGAGGGATCACAGAAATGAAGAGACTGTATATCGACTGCAGCATGGGAGCCGCCGGCGACATGCTGACCGGAGCTCTGCTCGAGCTCATGCCTGACAGGGAAAAGGCGCTTGCGATGCTGAACGCTGCAGGCATACCCGGCATAAGATATGAGGCCGAAGACAGCGTGAAGTGCGGCGTCAGTGGCACGCATGTCACGGTGACATATAACGGTGAAGAGGAGGTGACCGAAGATGTGAGCGGCGAAGAGGCATATGCTCACGGACACGGGCACACTCACGACCACGTCCATGACCACGACCGCAGCCACGCACATCACACTCTCGGAGATATCGAGGATATCATCCATTCCCTGAAGATCCCCGAAAGCATAAAAGAGGATGTGACCGGCGTGTACGAGATCATAGCCGAAGCCGAGAGCACGGCACACGATGAGCCCGTACATGAGGTGCACTTCCACGAGGTCGGAAGCATGGATGCGGTCGCCGATGCAGCTGCCGTCTGCATGCTGATGGATGAGATCGCTCCGGATGCCGTCATCGTTTCGGACATCCATGTCGGTGCGGGCTTTGTGAAATGCGCACACGGAGTGCTTCCTGTGCCGGCGCCTGCCACTGCGAACATACTGGCGGGCCTTCCGGTGTACGGAGGGGAAGTACAGGGAGAGCTCTGCACACCGACGGGCGCAGCGCTCCTCAAATACTTCGGCACCGAGTTCGGCACGGCTTATAAAGAGACCGGGGAGAAACAGAACATCAGTATCGGACGCGGGATGGGACGCAAGGATTTCGACAGGCCGAACTGCGTGACTGTATACCTTGTGACAGACTGATACGGTCATAAGAGGGATCATGATGAAAGACAGAGTATGTGAATTCGAATGCAATATAGACGACATGACGGCGGAGGAGCTGGCTTTTGCAGCGGAGCGCCTGATGGAAGAAGGAGTGAAGGACGTGACTCTGACTCCGGTCGTGATGAAGAAGGGCAGGCCGGCGACGATGATGACGGTCATGCTCCCGGATGAGGAAGACGAAAAGGAGCGCATGGCCGGACTCATCTTCAGATACACGACGACCATAGGGATTCGCGAGATCATATCCGAAAGATACATACTGGAAAGGGAAGAGAAGCTCATCGATACACCATACGGAAAAGTGCGCTGCAAGTTCGTGAGCGGCTACGGGACAAAGAGGCATAAGTTCGAATACGAGGACCTCGCGAGGATAGCAAAAGAGCGCGGGACGGGCATCTCAGATGTCAGAAACGAGCTTGAAGGGCTGATCGGGGACTGATGCCGAACGGCCGATACACTTAACGATAATTCTATATCTGGAAAGAAAAGGAGAAGCAAAAAATGGCAGAGGACATGCTCTCAAGGATCAGTGAGACTGCAGCATTTCTCAACGGAAAAGGCATAAAGGACCCTGATGTCGGCATAATACTCGGCTCGGGCCTCAACGATTACGCCGACAGGATAGAGGACCCTGTGGTATTCAGCTACGACGACATCCCGAACATGCAGGCGGGCAAGGTGTCCGACCACAGGGGACAGATGGTCTTCGGCACATATCTCGGAAAGAAAGTCCTCATCATGGCGGGACGTTTCCACTACTATGAGAGCCGGGACATGGAAAAGGCATCTTATCCTGCCAGGGTCATGGTGGCGCTCGGCGTGAAGAGGTTCATACTCACAAACGCCGCCGGCTGCGTCAACACTGATTTCGGCAAGGGAAAGCTCATGCTCATAAGCGATCACATCAATTACTCCGGAGACAACCCGCTGTTGGGGCCGAATCTGGACGAATACGGACCGAGGTTCCCTGACATGACGTACACATACAACAGGGAGCTCAGGAACGCCCTGAAGGAGAAAGCGGCGGCTGAGGGAATAGAGCTCTGCGAGGGCGTATACATGATGTTCACCGGGCCGTCCTTCGAGACGCCTGCAGAGATAAGATTCGCAAGGGTCATTGGCGCCGACGCTGTCGGGATGTCTACGGTGCCTGAAGCGATAATAGCAAACCACGCGGGACGCGAGATCATCGGGATATCGTTCCTGTCGAACATGGCGGCGGGAATGCTTGACCAGGCTGTCACAGGCGAAGAGGTGACGGAGGCCGCCGAAGAGATAAAGGATACGTTCGCGAAGGTCCTCGACCTTGCAATCGGGATATAGAAAATATAGAATATAGCGGTTGAAATCAAATATATAAAGAAATCGGAGTACTTAAAACAAATGGAAGCAAAACTTACAAGAGAACAGGCAAATGATCTTCTTCACAAGTATGTGAAGGGGGAGAACTACATCACTCACAGTTACGCGGTCGAGGCCATCATGAGAGGCCTCGCGAAGAGGCTCGCCCCGGACGATGTCGAATACTGGGGCATCTGCGGACTCCTGCATGACCTCGATGAGGAGACGGCTCCTTGGAGAGACGACTTCGGGACTCACGGGCCTACTTCCGCAAAAATCCTTCAGGAAGAGGGCTACGGCGATCCTGTCATGGAAAACGCAATCATGGCTCACAACCCAGCCTGCGGCAAGCAGCCTGAGACGACCCTCGAATATGCCCTGATCGCGGCGGATCCGATGTCCGGTTTCATAAAGGCCATCGCCCAGATATACCCGGACAAGAAGGTAGCCAGCGTAAAGCACAAATCCGTCAACAAGAGATTCAAGGAGACCAGATTCGCTGCCGGAGCAAACAGGCAGTACATGAGCCTCATCGAAAAGACGGGCATCTCCTGGGACGAGTTCATCGACATCGCGCTCGAGTCCATGACTGAGATCGCCGATCAGATCGGACTGTAGGTGTCGCCGTGAGAAAGTTTACATACTATCCGCAGGGCACATGCTCTGTGATGATCGAGATAGAGCTTGACGGGGACGTCATAGAGGACGTCGCATTCACCGGCGGCTGCAACGGCAACCTGAGCGGCATCTCAAAACTGATCAGGGGAATGCAGGCCGAAGATGTGATAGAAAGACTCGAAGGCACGACGTGCGGGCCTAATCCCACATCCTGTCCCGACCAGCTGAGCAGGGCTCTGAGGCAGGCACTTTCGGAGGCAAAGCCTGAAGAAAGACTTCAGACGGGACGCATAAGACTGGACCAGTAAGAAACAACCGGAGGGTATAAATGACGATACAGAACAAAGGCGCGGGAGCGGGGCATCTCGAATCCCTTGCGGTCAGGATGACCGAGATAGATACGAGGCCTAACGACGGGCACATGCTCGGAATGAAGGAAAAGGTGGATGAAGCGATCGATTATCTTCTCAGAGCCATGTTCCCGTATCATTTCGGCAAGTCCAGGGCGAGATTCGTCGAGACGGAAAAAAGGACATATGAGCTGATGAGAGCCTACGACGCACTGGTGCAGACTCTCGAGCTCGTGTTCAGGGATCCTCTTGAGGCGGCCGAAAAAGCGGATGAGCTGATCAACTCTCTGCCTGACATACTCGAGATCCTCAAGACCGACATACAGGCGGGCTATGAGGGAGACCCGGCGGCGAAGAGCACGGACGAAGTGATCATCACATATCCGGCCTTTTACGCGATAGCGATATACAGGATAGCCCACAAGCTTTACGAAATGGACGTTCCGATGATACCCCGGGTCATGACCGAGCAGGCGCATCAGTACACCGGCATAGACATACACCCCGGTGCAAAGATCGGCAGCTACTTCTTCATCGACCACGGTACGGGCGTGGTAATAGGAGAGACGACCACGATAGGCGATCATGTAAAGCTGTATCAGCATGTGACGCTCGGAGCAAAGAGCTTTGCCCTCTCGGAGGACGGCACCCCTGTCAAGGGCATTAAGCGTCATCCTGACATCGGAGACAACGTGGTGATATATGCCGGAGCGACGATACTCGGAGGAGATACGCGCATAGGAGATGGCTGCGTGGTCGGAGGAAACGTATGGCTTACCCACTCCCTAAACGACGGCGAGACCATCACCACAAAGCCGTGCGGCCAGGAGCTTTCCACAAACAGGGAAGAACTCGAAGGAAAGATCGAGTGGTACATATAGCAGACAGAGTGATACCTGACGATGCGAACAGGCAGTCTGACCGGCTGCCTGTTTTTATGTGCATGTAATTGTTGATACTTAATGGCATTTTTGATAAAATCTCCTAAGTGCGTCAAGCGCGGTTCTTTGTGTGCCTGACGCTACGACCTGGGAGTAGACAGGTGCTGGTGTGCCTCGCGGTCTTCAAAACCGTTGTAAGGGGTTAAGAGCCTCTCGGGTGGGTTCGATTCCCACGTACTCCCGCCACTTTGTAAACGGAGGTCGATGCCATGGAAAAGAAAGAATTGCTGAGAGGACTCCCTAAGATCGATGAAGTGATGAGGCAGGAGTCTCTTGTTGTTTTGTCAGAAGAGAAGGGAGACCTGCTCGTGACCGAAGCGGTGCGCGCCGTCATCGCGGATCTCAGGCAGTCGATACTGGATCTCAAAGAAAAAGAGGCGGACAGGTTCGACGCGTCCGCTCTTGAGATCTCGGCTGTAGCGGAGGCTGCGATCGCAAGGCTGGCCGAGGATGAGGAACTCAAGCTCTTCCCGCTGATCAACGCTACCGGCACGATACTGCACACAAATCTCGGAAGAGCGCCGCTGTGCGATGATGCCGTGACCAATGTGAGCAGGGTTTCCATAGGCTATTCCGACCTTGAATATAACGTGCCGAAGGGCAAGAGGGGCTCTAGACATGACATCGTGGGAGATCTCATAGCAGAGCTCACGGGCGCGGAGGATGCGATGGTGGTGAACAACAACGCCGCCGCGACCATGATAGTCCTGGCGACCCTCGGAGCCGGCAAAGAGATAATAGTCTCAAGAGGAGAGCTGGTCGAGATCGGAGGGGCTTTCCGCATCCCTGACATCATGATGCAGTCGGGCGCCTACCTGACCGAGGTCGGCACCAGCAACAAGACCAAGGCGTCTGACTATGAAAACGCCATCATGACTGAAGAAGATATCGAAGAGGGTGACTGGTACGACAAGGATCCGCGCCACGGCGAGAGATTCGAGACCGGCGCTCTGATGAAGGTCCACAAGTCCAACTACGACATAGTCGGATTCACCGAAGAAGCTTCACTCGAAGAACTGGTGGAGATAGGCAAAAAGCATGATCTTCCGGTCATCTTCGATATGGGAAACGGCCTCATGCTGGACATGTCGGAATACGGCCTCAGAGAGCCTAACGTCCCGGCGTCGCTCGCGACGGGAATAGACGTCATGCTCTTTTCGGGAGACAAGCTGCTCGGCGGACCTCAGGCCGGCATAATCGTGGGCAAAAAGAAATATATCAAGGCCATGAAGAAGCATCCGCTCGCGAGGGCGATGAGGGTCGACAAGATGACCTTCGCCGCGCTCGAGGCAACGCTCATGAAATACAGGGATCCGAAGCTGGCTCTCAGAGACATACCTGTACTCAGAATGATCTCGACATCACCGGATGATCTGAGACAGAAAGCCGAAGAACTCGCGACCGCCATAACGAGAGTCGCGCCTGATCTGAAGCTGGAGATCGTCCCGGTAGAGGATCAGATCGGAGGCGGCTCGGCTCCGATGGTGAGGCTTCCCGGCTGGGCCGTATCCGTAAAGGACGGCATGAAGTCGGCTGACAGGACGGAAAGAAAACTCAGAAAGGCAGATGTCCCTGTGATCGCGCGCATCAACGAGGACAGACTTCTTCTGTGCGTACGGACGATAGCGGACAATGAACTGGATACCGTCGCCCGCGCATTCATCTGATAAGTGTAATAATATGAAAAACATCATTATAGGTACGGCCGGTCATGTAGACCACGGAAAGACCACGCTCATAAAAGCTCTTTCCGGGATCGATACAGACAGGCTTGAAGAAGAGAAAAAGCGCGGCATCACGATAGAACTCGGATTTGCTCATATCCCGAACGATGCCGGATACAACATCGGGGTCATCGATGTGCCGGGACATGAGAAATTCATCAAGCACATGCTCGCAGGCATCGGAGGCATAGACTTCGTACTTTTTGTAGTTGCCGCCGATGAGGGCATAATGCCGCAGACGAGAGAGCACTTCGAGATACTGCAGGCGCTCGGCATCGACGACGGCATAATCGCAGTCACCAAGACCGACATGGTAGAGGAGGACTGGCTCGAGATGCTGCTCGAGGAAGTCGATGAGTACTTCAGAGGCTCATTCCTTGATGGAAAGCCGGTGATACCGGTCAGCGCAGCGACGGGAGAGAATATCGATGTCCTGAAAGAAGCGATAATCGAAAAGTGCGACAGGGAGAACAAGAGGAGAGAAGAGAAGGAACTCTTCAGGCTCCCGGTCGACAGAGTATTCTCGATGCAGGGCTTCGGCACCGTCATAACCGGCACGCTGATGGACGGCACTGTGAAGACCGGACAGGATATAGTGATAAATCCGGAAGGAAAGAAAGCAAAGGTCAGGGGAATACAGACCTACGGCAAAGAGACAGAGACAGCGATCGCGGGTCAGAGGACCGCGATCAACCTCTCCGGAGTGACAAAGGACGATATCGACAGAGGCGATGTGCTCTCATATCCGGGTGCGGTGACTGTCACGAACATGCTGGACGTGAAGCTTTCCGTGTTCAGCTCGTCGGACAGGGTCGTGATGAACAACAGCAGGGTCCACTTCTACTGCGGATCCGATGAGGTCCTCTGCAAGGTCATACTCCTTGACAGGGATGCGCTCGGGGCGGGCGAGGAATGCTATGCCCAGCTCAGGCTCGAGGAGCCTGCGGCCGTAAGAAGGGGCGACAGGTTCATCATAAGGTTCTATTCGCCGGTCATAACCATAGGAGGCGGGCAGATAATCGACGCGCTGCCGGCAAAGCACAAGAGGAACCGCGGGGAGGTCCTCGCGGGCATGGACATACTCGCAAACGGCAGCATCGAAGAGATCGTACACGCCAAGGCGGGCGAGAGGAGATTCGTCAGGCAGCATGAGCTGGCGGATGAGCTGGGACTTCTCCACTCCGAGATGGATGAACTGATCCGGAAACTGTCTGCTGAAGGCTCAGTCGTCAGACTGACGGATGATACGCTTGTCAGCGATGCAAAACTCGAGAGACTGAGATCGGACATCGCTCAGATGATAGACGCCTATCACAGGGACAATACGCTTGCGGACGGCATCCCGCGTCAGGAACTCATGTCCAGGCTCGGGAAGATCTGGTTCACCGAAGACAGCAGGCTCGTCCAGGCCGTCGTGAAGCACATGCTCGATGCCGGAGTCATCGAAGACAGGGGCAAGTCGATCGCACTGAGCGGATTTGCCATCGAATACACGGACGAACAGCTCGCGCTGAAGGATGAGATCGCCTCGAAGTACGATGCTGCCGGCATAGAGATGATAAGGAACGACGAGATCCTCGCGCTTTCCGGGGACGGAAGGATAGTAAGAGCGATCCAGGACGACCTCGAAGAAGAAGGAAGGATCGTCAAGGTAAGCCCGTCCTACTACATCGCGTCGGACGCCTGGGATCAGGCCGTCGGGGTCGCGAGGTCGTTCGAAGGCAGCTTCACGCTTGCCGAGTACAGGGACAGGCTCGGCACTTCCAGAAAGTATGCCTCGGAACTGCTGCCTGCGATGGACAAGGCGGGCATAACCATATTCGATAAGGAATCTAGAAAGGTCATCAGGTGACAGGGAAAACTGCGATCATGACAATATGCGCTGCGATCCTCGCGGTGATGCTCGCGGCCTGCTCGGGAGGCGGCGCGAAGAGCCAGGTAGAGGATGAGCTTGACGCGCTGAGGACTTCTGCGACCGCGGCCTCCAGCCTTGCTGAGGTAAAGGAGGATCTTCCTGAGGACTCGGGAAAGGACTTCGACGCCTTCCTCGCAAAGGTGAGGGACTTCGATTACAAGATACTCGGAAGCGAGGTCAAAAATGACGGGGACGGAGCATACACTCTCGTGACCGTAAAGATCACCAGCTATGACTTCGGCAGGGAGTACCTCGCGACGTGGAAGGATTATCTGAAGACGCATAAGGACGCATCTGCAGAGGACGCAGAAGGCGGCGAATTCTATAAAGAGCTTTTCTCAAGGCTGGCCGGGCTCAAAAAAAGGAGCCATGTCAGCTATGTGGATGTAAAGGCGACGGAGGCTGAAGACGGCAGCTGGACCACATACATCCAGACCAACGAAAAGCTGCAGGACGCTCTTTTCGGAGGCATGATAAGCGAGATGAAGGCTCTCGCGGATGAATAAGACAATAACCAACACATATATACACGGAGGAAATGAAATGATCTACAATCTCAAGCACGTAATGATGCATCAGGGAGGCCACGAAGGCGGCCAGGCGCCTGAGGACTGCACTCATGACTGCAGCACATGCGGGAGCGACTGCCCGTCCAGAGAGGGAGGCATCCCTAAAGCCGTTCTCAACGAGAACAGCTCCATAAAGAAAGTCATCGGCATCGTATCCGGAAAGGGCGGAGTCGGAAAGTCGATGGTGACGGCTCTTTCGGCTCTCGCGGCAACAAGGAACGGATATAAGACGGGCATCATGGATGCGGACATCACCGGTCCTTCGATCCCGAAGATGTTCGGCGTTCACACAAAGGCGTACGGAAGCGAGTTCGGCATCATGCCTGAGGTGACTCCTACCGAGATAAAGCTGATGTCCATCAACCTTCTCGTCGAGAACGAGACCGACCCTGTAGTATGGAGAGGTCCGGTCATCGGCGGAGTGGTAGAGCAGTTCTGGACGGATGTATGCTGGGGAGATCTCGATGTCCTCTTCATCGACATGCCTCCGGGGACGGGCGATGTGCCTCTGACCGTATTCCAGTCGCTGCCTGTGGACGGGATCATCGTGGTGACCTCGCCTCAGGACCTCGTCTCCATGATAGTCGCCAAGGCTGTAAAGATGGCGGAGCTTCTGAACATCCCTGTGCTCGGTCTTGTGGAGAACATGAGCTACATGACATGCCCGCACTGCGGAGAAAAGATCCACATGTTCGGCGAGAGCTCAGCCGAGGCAGTAGCAGCGGCTTACGGCATAAAGCTGCTCGAGCAGCTGCCGATCGACCCTGTGCTTTCGCAGGAGGCGGACGCAGGAAAGATCGAATTCAACGAGGGCACGCAGATGGAATCCATACTCGGAGTGCTCGACGATCTGGGACTAAAGAAAAAGTAGGAAAGGGATACTCTATTGAGCGAACTTATAAGACTTGAGGGAATAGTCAAGAGCTTTGACGATACCATCGTTCTGAACGGCATCGACCTCAGCGTGGACGAGAACGAATTCGTGACTCTGCTGGGTCCTTCGGGCTGCGGCAAAACGACGACACTGCGCATTATCGCCGGCTTTGAGAAGCCTGATGAGGGCAGGGTCCTCTTCGAGGGAAAGGATATCACCGGCATGCCGGCCAATCAGCGTCCGGTCAACACGGTATTCCAGAACTACGCGCTCTTCCCGCACATGAGCGTGGGCGAGAATATCGCCTTCAGCCTCAGGGTGAAGAACAAAAGCGAAAAGGAGATAAGCAAAAAGGTCGCGGAGGCACTTAAACTGGTGAACCTCAGTGGCTTTGAGAACAGAAGGATCGACCAGCTCTCCGGCGGCCAGCAGCAGAGGATAGCCATGGCAAGGGCCATAGTGAACGAGCCAAGGGTACTGCTGCTTGACGAGCCGCTCGGCGCGCTCGATCTCAAGCTCAGGCAGGAAATGGAGTACGAGCTCGTCAGGCTCAAGAAGGAGCTCGGCATCACCTTCATATACATCACGCACGATCAGGAGGAGGCTCTGACGATGTCCGACAAGGTCGTCGTAATGAACGAGGGCTATATCCAGCAGGAGGGGACTCCTCAGGAGATCTACGACGAGCCGGTCAACGCATTCGTCGCGGACTTCATAGGAGACAGCAACATACTCTCGGGACAGATGACGGATGAGAAGGTCGTCAGGATAGACGGCACGGATTTCCCGTGCATCGACGGTACAGACGAAGGCTTCCCGCCGCGCCGCAGGGTCGATGTGGTCATACGGCCCGAGGATATCGATATCGTGCCGTACGGAAAGGGCCAGTGGAACGGCACCATCACATCCAAGCTCTTCATCGGCGTCCATTACGAGATGCTGGTCCAGAGCGAGCACGGCAAGGTGGAGTGGCTGCTCCAGAACTACGACCAGCACGATGTCGGGGAAAAGATCGGCATGAAGGTCGATCCGGAGAACATACAGATAATGCACAAGCCGAAGAGCGAAGCGGAGAAATCGATAGAACTCGACATATAGATGAGCAGCAATCTCATAGCGAAAAAAGAATACAGCATACCGTTCATCATATGGATCATAGCGGGCACCGTTATCCCGCTCGCTTCGATCGCGTATTACGGCTTCACGAGCAGGGAAGGGGGCTTCACGCTTGACAACGTCCTGGCCATATTCCGCCACGATCACATACAGGCCCTGCTGCTTTCGCTTCTGCTCGCGCTCATTAGCACGGTAATATGCCTGATCATCGCCTTCCCCATGGCGATGATACTGAGGGAGAGCAGGTACGGAAAGCAGGGATTCCTCATCTTCGTGATCATACTTCCGATGTGGATGAACTTCCTGCTGCGCACCATGGCGTGGCAGGTGCTGCTGGAAAGACAGGGCGTGATCAACGCCGTCATCGCGGCATTCGGCCTGCCGAGACAGGAGATGATGAACACCCCCGGAGCCATCGTGCTCGGCATGGTGTACGACTTCCTGCCGTTCATGATACTCCCTATATACAACACTGTCTCCAAGATCGACAACCACCTCATCGAGGCGGCGTACGACCTCGGAGCGAAGAAGAGCATGGTATATTCGAAGGTCATACTGCCTCTTTCGGTGCCGGGCATCGTATCGGGCATCACGATGGTCTTCATACCGGCTCTTACCACCTTCGTTATCTCGAACATGCTGGGCGGCGGCAAGATAAACCTGATCGGAAACATCATCGAGCAGGAGTTCACCATAAACTCGAACTGGTACCTCGGGTCGGGGCTTTCGCTGGTAATGATGGTATTCATAATATTCAGCATGCTGCTTCTGCAGAGATTCGACAAAACGGGAGGCGCCAACCTCATATAAATTATCAGAGCGGTGCTCGGAGTTCCTCTGCTCACTGTGCTCCGTCGCCGGGAATGTCTGCTCGTTCAACCTTGCCTCTTGGGGAACGGCTCTGACGCTTCGCTTGCGAGACTCGTTCCGGGCCAATCGCCTGCGGTCTCTCTCGGACATTCCGGCGGCTTCTCCGCAACGTTCGCGTCGGAAGCCCGAGTACCGCCGGAAAAAACTGATGAAAAAAACTTTAGGACGTATCTACATCGTAATAGTGATGCTCTTTCTGTATCTGCCGATACTGACGCTTATCGTGCTTTCGTTCAACGAAACGAAATCGATGTCGGTATGGGGCGGGTTCAGCCTGCACTGGTATGACGAGCTCTTCCACAGCAGGCTCATGATGGGAGCGATCGTAAATACGTTTTCGATAGCCATACTCGCGGCCCTGATCGCGACTGTCGTGGGCACGCTCGCAGTGCTCGGCATGGCGGCGATGAAGCCGAGGACCCAGAACGTGCTGCTCGGCCTGAACAACATACCGATGCTGAATGCGGATATAGTCACAGGAATCGCGCTGATGCTATTCTTCCTGATGATAGGAGCGCCGCGAGGCTACATGACGATACTCTTCAGCCACGCGACATTCTGCATACCGTACGTTATACTGTCGGTAAGACCGCGCGTGAACAAGAACACCGAGAGGCTCTTCGAGGCGGCGCTCGACCTCGGAGCTTCTGAAAAATATGCCTTCAGGAAGATCGTGCTGCCTGAGCTGAAGCCGGGCATCATGTCGGGCTTTCTGCTGAGCTTCACGATGTCGGTCGATGATTTCATCATCACGTATTTCACGAGAGGGGCCGGCATCAACACCATATCGACGCTCATATACAGCGAAGTGAAGATCGGCATAAGGCCGAGCCTTTTTGCGCTCTCGACGATCATATTCGTCGTGGCGCTGGTGGTGCTGCTTATCGTAAACATCAGGCAGGACCGCGCTGACAGGCTGAATGCGGTCGAAGCAGCTTTTTAGGAAGGGAAAAACACCGGATGATCCGTAAGATCCACGGAGACGGAGTAAAAAAGGAAATAGAGACATACATCAGGGAATCTGTCAGGCAGTTCGCGGAGCAGGACATAGTCCCGAAGCTTGCCGTGATCAGAGTCGGAGACAACGACGGACAGAAGTATTATGAGAACGCCATACTCCGCCAGAGCAGGATATACGGCATCGAGACACAGGCCATCAATTTCTCGGCTGACACCAGTCAGGCGCTTCTGGAGGTTTCGCTGCAGGCTGTCAACGAGGACGAGAGCGTGCACGGCATCATCCTGCTGAGGCCGTTCCCGGAGGGTGTGGACGGCGAGAAGCTCAGGACGATGCTGAACCCGGCAAAGGACGTGGACGCTATCACTGACAAGTCCATGGCCGAGCTCTTCGTCGGAGTCGAAGACACGATACAACCCTGTACGGCTGAGGCAGTGATGGAGATACTCCATCATCATCGCATAAAGCTCGAGGGTCGTAAAGTAGCCGTGCTCGGACGCAGCATCACGGTCGGAAAGCCTGTCGCCATGATGATGCTCAGGGAAAACGCGACGGTGACCATATGCCATTCGGGAACCCCTGCAGAAGATACTGTAAAGTACTGCCGCGAGGCCGACATAGTGGTGCTGGCGACGGGACTCACCCAGCATTTCGGCAGCAGATACTTCCGCGACGGGCAGATAGTGCTCGACGTGGGGACAGGCATGGGCCGGGACGGAAAGATGCACGGCGATCTCGACACAGAAGAGATCATGGCGAGCGGAGAGATCAAAGACCTTTATTACACGCCTGTACCGGGCGGGATAGGAAGAGTCACGACTTCGATACTGCTTCGCAATATCATAAAGGCCGCAAAGAGAGAACAGCAGGGCAGGTGGACAGGGATAATAAGCTTACAGGAGATGATGTAGATGTCATTCAGATATTATTACGCGGACAGGATCCGCGAGAAGATGCCCGAATTCAAGGGCACTGACGAAGAACTTCAGAAGTCGATAGACGATATAAGCCTTTCATACAATTCGGCGATAAGGGAGCTCGAGACGAGGCTCGGGAACATCTCGGACGACTTTGACAAGCAGCATTCATACATGCCGATACACCATGTGCAGTCGAGGCTCAAGAGCTTTGACAGCCTGATGGAAAAGGCGTTCAGGTACGGGATCGAGGACCCTATAAACAACCTTGACACCGTAAAGCGCGAGATACTGGACATCGCCGGCATAAGGGTGGTCTGCAATTATGAGGAAGACATAAGCACGATGTCAAAGCTGCTGCTGTCGCAGGAGGACATCGAGATGATCAGGGTAAAGGACTACTGCGACAAGCCTAAGGAGAGCGGATACCGCAGCCTGCACGTGGTCGTCGCCGTACCCGTATACCTCGTCAACAGAAAAAAGATGGTGCCTGTCGAGATACAGTTCCAGAGCATCGTGATGAACGCGTGGGCAAGCCTCGAGCACGAGCTCCGCTACAAAAACAAGGGCGAGCTGTCGCAGGAGATCGTGGACACGCTGAAGGCCTGCGCCGAGGATCTGCACCGCATAGACGAGGAGATGTCGCGGGTGCGCCACGAGGTGCTCGACGACGGCAACGAATACAGCGAGATATAAAAGACGCGCGCAGGCGCGGATGAAGATAAAGGAGTAAACATGAAGAATCTGGCCAAGACTTACAATCCGAAGGACTTTGAGGACCGCATCTACGGGATGTGGGAGTCCGAGGGAGCTTTTGACGCGGAAATCGATCCGGACAGGAAACCTTTCACCATCGTGATGCCTCCTCCGAACATCACGGGGCAGCTGCACATGGGACACGCCCTCGACCAGACACTGCAGGACGTGCTTACGAGATGGAAGAGGATGCAGGGATACAGCGCGCTGTGGCTTCCGGGCTCCGACCATGCGAGTATCGCGACCGAGGTAAAGGTGGCGAACGAGCTCCGCGAAAAGACGGGACGCGACAAGAGAGACTTTACCAGAGAGGAATTCCTGGAACACGCATGGGCGTGGAAGGAGGAATACGGCGGGCGCATCACGAAGCAGTGCCGCAAGCTCGGTGACTCCTGCGACTGGAAGCGCGAGCGCTTTACCATGGACGAACAGTGCAACAGGGCTGTCGTAAGATTCTTCATCGACTTATACGAAAAAGGCTGGATATACAAGGGCAACCGCCTGATCAACTGGTGCCCGGACTGCAAGACATCGCTTTCGGACGCTGAGGTCGAGCACGAGGACGAGCACGGCAAGTACTGGTATTTCAGATATCCGGCTGTCGACGGAGGAGAGGGCATCACCGTCGCGACTTCTAGACCTGAGACCATGTTCGGAGATATCGCGATCGCGGTCCATCCGAGCGATGAAAGATATAAGGACCTCGTGGGCAAGAAGGTCATCCTGCCTGTAGTAGGCAGGGAGATCCCTGTCATCGCGGACGAATATCCTGATCCTGAAAAGGGAACAGGCGCCGTCAAGATCACACCTGCACACGACCCTAACGACTTCGAGGTCGGGCAGAGGCACGGCCTTGAGATCATCTCGTGCATGAACGACGACGCTACCATGAA
Source organism: Mogibacterium sp. (assembly GCA_017512365.1). Classification (GTDB taxonomy): domain Bacteria; phylum Bacillota; class Clostridia; order Peptostreptococcales; family Anaerovoracaceae; genus Crickella. Next base: position 75,543 of record JAFWGQ010000004.1, on the reverse strand, counting down.
CGAGTGGGCCGGCAAGTACGAGGGCATGGACAGATACGAGTGCAGAAAGGCATGGGTCAGGGACCTCGAAGAGGGCGGCTTCCTCGTGAAGACAGAGGACATGGAGATCCCTGTCGGGAAGTGCTACAGATGCCACAGCGCCGTCGAGCCTATGATGTCTGATCAGTGGTTCGTAAAGATGGACGAGCTGGCAAAGCCTGCCATCGCCGCTGTCGAGACGGGACGCATGAAGTTCGTGCCTGAGAGGTTCGGCAAGGTATATCTGAGATGGCTGTACGAGATAAGAGACTGGTGCATCAGCCGCCAGCTCTGGTGGGGGCACAGGATCCCGGCCTATTACTGCGATGAGTGCGGCGAGATCGTCGTAGCGGATCACATGCCTGAGGTCTGCCCGAAGTGCGGATGCAGGCACTTCACGCAGGATGAGGACGTGCTGGATACCTGGTTCAGCTCGGCTCTGTGGCCGTTTTCGACGCTCGGCTGGCCGGACAAGACGCCTGACCTCGATTACTTCTATCCGAACAGCGTGCTTGTCACGGGCTACGACATCATATTCTTCTGGGTCGTCAGGATGGTGTTCTCGGGCTACGAGTGCATGGGCGACGCGCCGTACGACTACGTGTTCGTTCACGGCCTCGTGAGAGACGAGCAGGGACGCAAGATGAGCAAGTCGCTCGGGAACGGAGTCGATCCGCTCGAATCCATCGACCAGTACGGAGCAGACGCTCTCCGCTTCATGCTCTGCACGGGCATATCGCCGGGCAACGACACCAGATACATCCCTAAGAGGATAGAGGCTGCCAGGAACTTCGCCAACAAGCTCTGGAACGCTTCGAGGTTCGTCATCATGAACCTTCAGGATGAGGACGGCGGCTGGCTGCCTATGGAGTACGACGAGTCAAAGCTCAGACACGAGGACAGATGGATACTCCAGATGGTGAACGAGGGAGCCAGGTACATCACCGAGATGCTCGACAAATTCGAACTCGGCCTTGCCGGTCAGAAGGTGTACGAGCTCATCTGGGACGTTTTCTGCGACTGGTACATCGAGATGACCAAGAGCAGGCTTTACGGCGATGATGAAGAGGACAAGAAGATCGCCAGATGGGTGCTCACGAAGGTGCTCAAGGATCTTCTCAGGTTCCTGCATCCGTTCATGCCGTTCATCACGGAGGAGATCTGGGGATACCTTCCTCATGAAGAGGGAAAGACCGGAAGAGACGCGATGCTGATCCGCGCCGAATGGCCTGAGTACGACCCTGACATGGACTACGCGAAGTCCGTCAGGAGGATAAACGCCACGATGGCCGTCACCAAGGCTGTCCGCAACATCAGGGCAGAGGCCGACGCCACACCGGGCAAAAAGCTCAACCTGATAATAAAGACAGACAGGCTTGCTGATGAGATCGCGACCGTAGAGGAGCGTATACGCAAGCTCGCCAACGTCGTGAACATAGATATCAGGAGCGGCGATTATGAGATGCCTGAGGATGTCATGACTGCCGTGATAGACGGTGCGGAGATCGCTGTAAAAATAGGCGATCTGGTCGACATAGACGCGGAGATCGAAAGACTCAAAAAGGAGAAGAAGAGACTCGAATCCGAGGTGGAGCGCGTCGAGAAGAAGCTCGCCAACCAGGGATTCGTGTCGAAGGCGCCTCAGCACCTGATCGACGAAGAGAAGGCCAAGGGAGAGAAATACCGCGGCATGCTCGAGACGGTCACAGCGCGCCTCGAAGCGCTTCAGAAATAGCAGCACAGGCAGGATCATCATAGAAAATGGCGATTTCAGACGGACTGGACAGGATGGAGGCTCTTCTGAAGGAGCTCGGAAATCCGGAAAAAGACTTTAAGGCGATACATATCGCGGGAACGAACGGAAAAGGCTCGACCGCGGTGATGACAGCCTCCGTTCTCGAGGAGGCCGGCTATAGCGTGGGCCTGTTCACCTCGCCATATCTCGAGACGGAGTGCGAGCGCATGCAGATATGGGACGGGACCCACCGCATGATAGAGCAGGAAGTGCTGGATGCCCTCAGGGAGAAGGTCATGGCCGCGGGAGAAGAAGTAAAAAAAGCTCTGAACATCGTCGAACCGACTTTTTTCGAGGTGTACACAGCAGCGGCATACCTGTGGTTCAGAGAGCAGGCCCCGGACTATGTGGTCCTGGAGACGGGGCTCGGCGGCAGGCTCGATTCGACCAACACGCTGGAGAGACCGCTTGTCACCGTCATCACCCAGATCGGACTCGACCATACATCCGAACTCGGCGATACCGTGACAAAGATCGCACGGGAGAAGGCGGGCATCATCAAGCCGGGAGTTCCTGTGGTATCGCAGACCGATGTAATGATGATAAAGAACGTCATCAGAAGGATCGCGGCAGAAAAGGGCGCGGAGTTCATAGATGTTTCCCGGATATATTCCGACAAAAGAAGCATGGAGGCCAGGCACATACCGTTTCTTGCGATGCACGGGGCCCATCAGCTGCGCAACGCCGCGACAGCTGCAGAAGCGATCAGGGCGGCGGGCATAGAGGTATCCGATGAGGCCGTGGAAAAAGGCCTTGCAAAAGCGTTCCTTCCGGGGCGCTTCGAGATACTCAATAAAGAAGGGGACAAGGGCCCGCTCTTCATAATAGACGGAGCTCATAATCCCGACGCCATAGAAGCGATGACAAGGACCCATACCGTATTTGCCCGCGCGTATAAAATAAAAAGAACTCTCGTAATTTTTGGCTGTATGAAAGACAAGAATTCCGTCCGTATGATACAATTAATGACGGGAGGACTGAAAGGCTGCTCCTACGCGGCGACAGCCGTGGATAATGAAAGAGCGGAAGATCCTTTGCGCATAGGCGAACTGATAGCGGAGTGCGGACGCAGCTGCGACGCGTTCGGCAGCGTACGCGAGGCATACGAATATGCGAGGGATTCCTCCTTCGAGTGCGTTCTCACATGCGGCTCGATATATCTGGCCGGCGAGATGCGTGAACTGTACAACAGTGATCATAATTAATACGTTATTCATATATTCCAGATCAATATCGTGGAGAAAGGACCGGCACTATGTTTGACAGAAACGGAAACGACAACAGCAACTATAACCAGATGATAGTTGAAGAGATCCGCAAGAGTTCTGAAAAAGTCGCAGACCTCGTAAACAAAGAGTATCTGAGACAGAAGAACAATGTAGAGCTCATCGCATCCGAAAACTACTGCTCCGAGGCCGTAATGGCTGCATGCGGAAGCTGCCTCTCATGGAAGTACGCTGAGGGCTATCCTCAGGCTCCTATCAAAAGGACATCCGGCAACAAGGGCAGATACTACGGCGGAACGATCATCGTGGACGAACTCGAAGAGTACTGCTGCGATCTGTGGAGAAAGGTATTCAACACCGACTACCACGTAAATGTACAGCCGCATTCGGGATCACAGGCGAACTTCGCCGCATACAAGGCTATCCTTGAGCCGGGCGATACGATACTCGGTCTCAACCTCGACAACGGAGGCCACCTCACACACGGCTCTGCCGTGAACTTCAGCGGCAAGCTCTATGACATGCACTTCTATGATGTGGACGACAACGGCCGCATCGATATGGAGGATGTAAGGAAAAAGGCCGAAGAACTCAAGCCTAAGCTGATCCTGACAGGCGCGTCGGCTTACTCCAGAATCATCGATTTCCCTGCCTTCGCCGAGATCGCAAAGAGCGTCGGAGCATATTTCATGGTAGACATGGCTCACATCGCGGGTCTTGTCGCGGCAGGCGAGCATCCGACGCCGTTCGGCTACGCCGACATCGTAACGACAACGACACACAAGACTCTGAGAGGACCTCGCGGCGGCATGATCTTTGCAAGACCTGACCTCGCCAAGAAGGTGGACTCGGCTGTATTCCCTTACGCTCAGGGCGGCCCTCTCTGCCACATCATCGCAGGCAAGGCAGTATGCGCCGAGGAAGCTCTGAAGCCTGAGTTCAAGACATATCAGCATCAGGTAAGACTGAACTGCGCAGCTCTCGCTGACGAGTTCACGAAGATGGGCTACAAGGTAGTGACAGGCGGAACGGACAACCACGTATTCCTGCTCGACCTTTCGGATCACGAGTTCACAGGCAAGGATCTGCAGGCGGCGTGCGACGAGGTCGGCATCACGCTCAACAAGAACTGCGTGCCGAACGAGAAGAGATCGCCTATGCAGACATCCGGCGTACGTATCGGAACAGCTCCGATGACGACCAGAGGATATCTTGAGGACGACTTCCGCAAGGTAGCTCACAGGATCGACGAGGTAGTCAAGAAGCTCGACGCTGAGAAAGCAGCAGAAACTAACTGACATATTGATGTTTCTTCCTTGAAAGACACAATATGTTGATGTATACTGATTGGTAACTACTATTCAGAATATTAAGGAGGTACATCGCCATGGTGAAACTCTTGATCGGGCATAAGGGAAGCGGCAAAACCAAGAGAATGATCGAACTCGCCAACGACACTGTCCAGACAGCCAGAGGAAGCATCGTGTTCATCAATAAGAATTCCAGACTCATTTACGATCTTGACTACAAGATCAGGGTAGTGTGCATGGAGGATTTCCCGCACATCACGAATGAGGATGAGTACATCGGTTTCCTGTTCGGCATCATGAGCTCGGACAATGACATCGAGACGATCTTCCTTGACGGTATCATGAGACACAGAGACTTCGCTCTCGAGGTGCTGCCGAGCTTTATCGAGAAGATCAAGGTGATTTCCAAGGAATTCGGCATCGACTTCGTGCTCAGCGTGAGCGCCGAACTCGAGGAGATGATCGGTGTCAATTTCGACGATATGGAAGTACTGAATTAGAATGACTGTTATCGAACAGATACTTGAAGGAATCAAAAATGGAAGAGCCCTGTACGAAGAAGTGCCGGGCTCTTTTGTCACGGACAGCGGAAAGGAAGAATGGACGAACGAGATAAGGCTCGGAGACAACCTGGACTACATGAAGGAACTCCTCGCCCGAGGCTGTGCCGGAAAGTTCGGCATGATCTACATCGACCCTCCGTTTTTCACCCGCTCGAGCTTCAATGCGTCGCTGAACGTAAAGGACAGCGCCGGGTCGAGCCATAAGGTCCACCATCTCGCTTACGATGACAAATTCGACCGCGACCTCGCGTACTATATCGCGAACATGACGGTAAGGCTCCTTCTGATGAGAGACCTTCTGGCGGACGACGGGCTCATGTGGGTCCATCTCGACTGGCACTCGTCGCATTACATCAAGATGGTGCTCGACGAGCTGATGGGAGAGAAGAACTTCGTCAACGAGATAATCTGGTGCTATAAATCCGGGGGCTCGGGCAGGAGGCACTTCGCCAGAAAGCACGACACGATACTCGTATACTCAAAAACGGGCGATTACTATATTGATGTGCCCAAGGAGAAATCCTACAACAGGGACAGAAAGCCGTACAGGTTCAGGGGCGTATCGGAATACAGGGACGAGAACGGCTGGTACACCATGGTCAACATGAAGGATGTCTGGAACATCGACATGGTGGGGCGCACATCGGCAGAGAGGACAGGCTACGCGACCCAGAAGCCGCTCGAGCTGATGAAGCGCATAATCGAGGCGTCGACCGCGGAGGGAGGCCTTGTGGGTGATTTTTTCTGCGGCAGCGGCAGCCTCATGGAGGCTGCGCACCTGACAGGCAGGGCCTGGGCAGGCTGCGACAGCGAAGAGCTCGCTGCCGCCATGACAAGGCGCAGGCTCGCGAAGGCCGGAGCTGAGTTCCGCTTCACCAGGCAGGACGAGGCCAGGCCCCTTTCAGGCAGAGCTGACATACAGATAACAGGCAGGGACGAGCTGGAGGACGGCAGGTTCATTTACAGGTGCCGCCTCACGGACTTCGTGCCCGATATCGATACAGGCTCGATCCAGATGAAGGACAGAACGCATGTCGACAACGCTCTGACGGCTGACAGGCTGCAGTTCGCGGACCACATAATGATATATTCCGGCGACATGTCCGAGCTCATAGGCAGCAGCATGGCGTTCTGCGATGAGCCTGAGGAGATGAGCTTCATCGCGGGGCCGGAATTCACCGCTGTAGCGGTCGATATATTCGGCAGGGAATACGAAGCAGAGCTGACCGGTGTAAAATAGTACGGAAACTGTTATTTCATACACCGTTTTTTCGAATTCAGGGTGTATTATCTGCGGAGACGACCGTCATGTTACACCGGCAGGCAGTAAATACAGTGTTTTACATATACATTATCGAAGAAATGGTGTATCGGACGGCTGCAGCTGCCGGAGATTACACCATATAAAAGAAAAGCAGATGAGTGAGAAAAAAGACGAAAAGAAAAAACTGAATCCGGTGACCAAGGCCCTCAAAAAGCATGAAGACCCTCTGGACAGTCTCGACAGAAAACTGTTCAGCGAGATGCCGGCCAACAAGGAGGCAAACGAGAGATACGCGAGCGATCCGAAGTATCACGGACATTCCAGGCTCAGGATGAGAGCGACAGAGATCGTCTGCGCCGCGGCGGCGGTGATCATCGGATCCCTGGGAACGGTGTCCGTAATGCTGCCGAACGGACTGACCTTCGGGGGCATCACGGGCATATCGAGGATCGTCCAGCAGTATACCGGCTGGAACTATTCCCTGATCTACTACGCGTGCTCGATAACCGTGCTGATCATCGTATGGATATTCCTCGGACTCAGGGAGGTCAGGAAGATCATATTCATGTCGCTGACATATCCTCTGGCCATGCTGGTGCTGCAGACCTATAACGTGGTCCTGATAACGAGTGAAGACCTGTTTCTGGTGGCGGTGTTCACCGGCGTGATAATCGGAGTATCGAACGGCCTGACGTTCAAGGCGGGCTTTTCCTCGGGCGGAACGGACTCTCTTGCCAAAGTCATAAAGTACCGCTGGCTGCCGCACCTCGGGATCAACAATATCACCTTTGCGATCAACTCCGTCATAGTGATAATCAGCGCCTTTGTATTCGGCATCAACATAGCGCTGTACGCTGTCGTGATCATTTACATCTCCATGCGAGTGGGCGACGCCGTAATGTACGGATTCAGCGACAGGATAGTGGAACTGGCCATAATCCCGGGCGACGCGGATGCCCTGACTGCATTCATCATGAACGAGCTCGGAAGAGGCGTGTCAAGCATAGAGGTCACGGGCGAATACACCGGCGACAAAAGAAAGCAACTCAAGATACTCTGCTCTCCGCGAGAGAGCTTCATAATAAAAAGGTACCTCGCGAAGGAGGACCCCAGGTCTTTCGTATCGGTCACGTCGATCAAGTCGGTATGGGGCAGGGGAAGAGGCTTCTCGGACATACGCGATCTCGACAATTAGAGATCCGCGTACTTTTCGGTCAGCAGCCGTGAGATAAGATTGACGGTGCGGCTGTCCAGTATGAGCCAGCCGTTGACGCACATCGGGTCTTCCGAAAGGTCGAAACCCAGAGACTGCGCGTCGATATAGAAATCATCATCAAGGCGTCCCAGAGGGGCGTCTATTTGATATGACGAAGAAAGCGCGTTGAATTCCGCGGTGACAGCGCAGCCGGTGTCCGGAAAAAACGCGCAGGATGAGGCGGCGTAATTCTGGCTCCCGGTGATGCGGAGCATGTTTTTCTGCTTCATGATCTTCGGCCTGACGCTGAGTCTGCCTCCGTCAGCGGGAAAGCCGTATTTCGCGAGTGCGGCATGCATATTGTCTATATCCGCCAGTGCGAGGTACATCAGCCGGTTGAGGTGGAGGACGTCCTCGCGGTTGTGGGTGAGTATGATCTTCTCGAGAGTGCTGTTGCCCGTAAGAGCATACTCCTCGAACATGATGACGCTCTCGCGGCCTGTAATGGTATCGCCCCTGTCGTCAAGGATGCCGTAGTAGTTCTCTACGGATTTCTGGCTGAGTGAGCCGATCCTTGATCTCAGATCGGTCGTGAGCCTGAGAAAGCGGTACAGATCCAGATCGTACAGGCAAAGGGATCTTCCCGTGAAATTCGCATCCAGCCTCGCGTTGATGAACGGCACGTCAAAGGACTGGCCGTTGAACGTTATGAGATAGCCTGTGTTTTCAGACTCGATGAAATCCATCGCCGCGTCGAGCACCCTGCATTCTTCGTAGTGGTTTTCCGCGAGGAATTGGGTGATCCTAACGCCGCTGCCGGTATATGTAAGAAGGCCGATAAGTATGACGCGGCCGCGCGAACCGGAGAGACCGGTGGTCTCTATGTCGAGAACGCACGGCTTCATGCCGCCGAAATACTCGTTCCATAAAGGGTGATACTCGCCTGTGATCCTGTGATCCCGTGTAAATACCTTCACAAAAAAACGTTCCTTTCGATTGCATCAAAATTAACACAGATGATTTGGTTTGGCAATTGATATCATTTGTGTTACAATGGCAATTGGAAATTAATGCAGATTTGCATTCACAATTTTTATCATAATCAATGGAGGAATTATCAATGCTTAATATCGAAAAGAAACAGGATGGCAAGGACCTCACAGTTGCTCTTACAGGAAGACTTGATACCGTAACTGCTCCTGAGCTTGAGAGCGAACTCGCTTCATCGCTCGATGACGTTGAAAATCTCGTGATCGACATGACAGACCTCGAGTATATCTCATCCGCAGGCCTCAGAGTACTGCTGACGGCACAGAAGACCATGAACCAGAAGGGCAGCATGAAGCTGATCAATGTCAATGAGACGGTCATGGAGATCTTTGACGTAACAGGTTTCGTAGATATCCTTACGATCGAATAGGAGTCCCCGAAAAAGCAGGCATGAAGGCAAAAGAAGAGAACGGGTTTCTTATGGTGGAACTTGCCGGTCGTATCGACTCGGGCAATTCCGCTGAAACAGAAAAGGAAATAAATGAACTGATCGCAGCGCATCCCGGCGCAAAGGTCGTGTTCGACGCCGAAGACCTTGAGTACATTTCTTCGGCCGGTCTTCGTGTACTGCTTCATGTCCGCAAGGGCAATCCGAGCCTGAAGATCATCAATGTCAGAAACGATGTATACGAAGTGTTCGAGATGACAGGCTTCAGCCAGATGATCGATATCGAAAAGGCTTTCAGAAAGGTATCCATAGAAGGATGTGAAATGATAGGGCGAGGCGCCAACGGCGCTGTCTACAGGATCGACAACGACACTGTCGTAAAGGTCTATTACGATCCCGATGCATTCGACGACATTCAGAACGAGCGCGAGGTCGCAAGACTCGCCCTCATACTCGGCGTCCCGACAGCCATATCCTACGAGATCGTCAGGGTAGGCGAGGGCTACGGCTCCGTGTTCGAGCTTCTGAACGCCGAATCCTTCGCAAAGATACTCGCCGAGAAACCGGATAAGTTCGAGTGGTGTCTCGAAGAATTCACCAAGATGCTGAAGATTATACACGGGACTGAGGTGCCTGAAGGCAAGCTCCCGGATATGCGTGAGATGATGTGCGAAAGAGCCATGCTCACAAGCCGCGATCTGCCGCATGAGCAGGCCGTGAAGCTTCGCAGGCTCTTCGACGAGATCCCGTTCAACAATCACATGGTCCACGGAGACTATCACTCGAAGAACCTCGAGCTTGCAGGCGATGAGGTGCTGCTCATTGATATGGATACCCTCAGTGTCGGCGATCCGATATTTGAGCTGGGCTTCATATACAATGCCTATGTGGGATTTTATGATGTGGACCCGGACAGCGTGCTGGAATTCCAGGGATATGACTATGAAACGACCATAAGGTTCTGGAAGGAATTTCTGCCTAAGTATCTTGAAACTGATGATGAGGAGTATATCAGAAAGGTCGAAGACATGGCCCGTGTCGTGGGCTATACGAGACTTGTCGGTATGCTTATCAATAAGGGGATCCAGGACGAGCCGGATCACAGAAAGGAATATGAGTGCTGGAAGGCGAAGCTCGCTGAAGCACTGGAAAGGACAGACAGTCTGATGTTAGGACAGGTTTTTGCAAAACCGGACGCGCCGGCCGGGGCAGCAGAAGAGATCGAAGTAGAAGCTTCCGTAGACAAACTGCCTGAAGTCCTCGGCTTCATAGACGGCCATCTCGAGGCAGCGGGTTGTCCTCTCAAAGCCATGATGCAGATCGATGTGGCGGCGGAGGAGATATTCGTCAATATCGCCAACTACGCATACGCACCGGACAAGGGCAAGGCGATCATAAGAGTCGAGCTCGGAGGAGACCCGCCTGGTGTGGTTATCACATTCATAGACTGGGGCATGCATTACGATCCGCTCGCAAAGGAAGATCCTGATGTCACTCTCTCGGCAGAAGAGAGGAAAATCGGAGGTCTTGGAGTGTTCCTTGTCAAGAACACCATGGACGATATCACTTATAATTACGAGGACGGAAAGAATATCCTGACGCTGAAGAAGAACTTCTGATCACAGGAGACAGATGAATATATGAAACTTGGAATAGTAGGACTTCCCAATGTAGGCAAGAGTACTCTTTTCAACGCGATAACAAAAGCAGGTGCGGAAGCGGCGAATTACCCCTTCTGCACGATAGAACCAAATGTAGGAGTTGTTACGGTGCCGGATGAGCGCGTAACGACTCTTTCTGATGTGTATGATTCCAGAAAGACCATATACACGACCATAGAATTCTGCGACATTGCGGGCCTTGTAAAGGGCGCGTCGAAGGGCGAGGGTCTCGGCAACAAGTTCCTCGGACACATCCGCGAGGTAGAGGCTATAGTCCACGTCGTGAGATGCTTTGACGATGCGAACGTCGTGCATGTCGACGGAAAGATAGATCCTGTCAGCGATATAGAGACCATAAACACCGAGCTGATAATCGCGGACATGGAAGTGCTCGAAAGAAGGATACAGAAGACCGAAAAGCAGGCAAAGGCCGATAAGTCGGCAAAGGGCGAACTCGATCTTCTGAAGAGGATATACGACCTGCTCGCGGAGGGCAGGAATGCCAGGGAGATCGAAGACCTCAGCCCTGAAGAGGCCGCTTTCGTGAAGTCTCTCGATCTTCTGACATACAAGCCGGTGATCTACGCCGCCAATGTGTCCGAAGACGACGCGGCCGGCGGCGACAACGAATATGTAAAGGCAGTCAGGGAATATGCGGCCAAAGAAGGCTCGGAGGTCGTTGTGATATGCGCGAAGATAGAATCGGAACTGGCTGAGCTCGAAGACGAAGAGAGGGCGATGTTCCTCGAGGACATGGGCATAGACGAGCCGGGTCTTGACAAGCTGATAAAGTCGTCATATTCGCTGCTCGATCTGATCAGCTTCCTTACAACGGGAGAAGATGAGACGAGAGCGTGGACCATCAAAAGGGGAACGCTGGCTCCGCAGGCAGCCGGGAGGATACACACAGACTTCGAAAAGGGCTTCATAAGAGCCGAGACCATATCCTACGACAAGCTGATGGAGGTTGGAGGAAAGATATCCGCCGCCAAAGAAAAGGGCTGGCTCAGGTCGGAAGGAAAGGAATACGAGGTCAGGGACGGGGATGTCATGCACTTCCTGTTCAATGTGTAAAAATGCCTGAAAGGTTTACAATTCAAGGGTTTCAGGCTCTAAATTGTATTAAAATCGCTAATCTTGTTTTTTTGTGTATTTGCGATTGCAAAAAAAATCAGAGCATCTATAATGCAATTAAGGATTGCTAGACAATCCTATCTCTAGTCCCAATACCCTTTTTCGAAAGAGACTGCGCCCCTTGCAGTCTTTTTCATTTTAAGGGATCATACAAGCGTACTGAGCAGGATACTGGAAAGCGCTCTGGAAGATAATGAGCTGATACAGCGTTATCTATGATTTGAGGGGGAATCTCTTTGTGGAGTATCTGTACAGGAATATTCCGAAGATGATGGCGCAGACGCTGATGACCTGGGCCTGTCTGAAAGGGCCGATCATAAGAGAATCTGTGCGCAGACCTTCGACCAGAAATCTTTCGATGGAATAGAGTATGAGATAAAGAGAAAACGTCTGCCCCATGGCAGTGCGTTTTTTTTGGTCGAACCAGCTGAGGAAGAAGAACAGCATGAGGCACCAGACCGATTCATAGAGGAAAGTAGGATGGACGAGCTGTCCGTCGACGAGTATCGCCCATGGCAGATCGGTCGGGCCCCCGTGAGCCTCTCCGTTGAAGTAGTTGCCCCATCTGCCGATGGCCTGGGCAAGGGCCACGCTCGGTATGATGAGATCGAGCATGTTGAGAGGATTGATCTTCTTGTGTGCGGATACCGCAAATACGACGATGGCTCCGAATATGAGACCGCCGTGTATGGCAAGACCTCCGCTGCGTATATCCAGCACGTCGGACAGGCTGTGATAGTACGATGAGTTGAAAAGCACATAGTAGAGCCTTGCTCCTATGACACCGACCGGCAGCATACAGATCGCAAGATCGAGCACGTCCTCCTCAGTCATGCCGTGGGTATGCGCCCTTTTGCACGAGATAAGAACGGCAAGCAGCATGCCGCATGCTATGAGTATGCCGTACCATCTTATGTCTATGCCGAATATCGTAAAAGCAATAGGATCCGGGTGACCCATGTAAGAAGCCTCCTGTTACAGTTCAAACTGAGAAAGAGTATATCATAATTCCATTATTCCACAATAAATAGATTGATTTTTGTTGACAAGGCTGTCTGCTTTTGTTACTATAATCAAGCGCGTAAAACGAAATGCGCGACTGTGGCGGCGTAGCTTAGCTGGCTAGAGCGTCCGGTTCATACCCGGAAGGTCACTGGTTCAAGTCCAGTCGCCGCTACCAGATATGGGATCATAGCTCAGCTGGGAGAGCACCTGCCTTACAAGCAGGGGGTCATAGGTTCGAGCCCTATTGGTCCCACCATATGCGGCCGGGTAGTTCAGCTGGTTAGAATGCCAGCCTGTCACGCTGGAGGTCGACGGTTCGAGCCCGTTCCCGGTCGCCACCTTTTTTGAAAAATGTGGTGGGTGTCGTCAAGTGGTTAAGACCCTGGGTTGTGGCTCCAGTATTCGTGGGTTCGAATCCCACCATCCACCCCAATTTTTCTCTTTAACAAGCTGCGTATTTGTGTTACAATATCCATGCTGATGGGGTATAGCCAAGCGGTAAGGCAACGGATTCTGATTCCGTCATTCGCAGGTTCGAATCCTGCTACCCTAGCCAAGAAAAGAAGGGACTCAGATGAGTCCCTTCACGATATGGCGACATAGCCAAGTGGTAAGGCAAAGGTCTGCAAAACCTCTATCCCCGGTTCAAATCCGGGTGTCGCCTCCAACTGAGACTGCAGCGATGCAGTCTCTTTTCTTGTAAAATGTGTTAAGGTATACAATTGTGTACAGGCATATTTGTTGAAAAATGTGCAAAACACACATATAATATTTGATGTATAAAAATGTGAAGAAGTGTTTGAATATATAGAGGTTTGAGAGAATGGCAGTCATAGAAACTTCCGGCGGAAACGGGAACAGCGGCAGCAAGAGGCCGAAAAGACTTGGCGATATCCTTATCGCGGCAGGTCTCATAACCGAGGAACAGCTCGAAGAGGCTCTGGCCAAGCAGAAGGGCTCAGGAAAGCGTCTCGGTACGGTACTGATCGATGAAGGCTACATCACAGAGATGGAGATGATCGAAGCTCTGCAGATGCAGCTCGGCATCGAGTTTATCGATCTCAACAAGATCAACATACCGACAGAACTCGCGCAGGTCGTTCCTGCCAATATCGCCAAACAGTATCAGGTCGTTCCTGTACGCATTATCAGGGATGAGCTTTATCTTGCCATGGCGGACCCTCTGAATTTCTATGCACTTGAAGAGGTCCGCAAGACTACACATAAAAAGATAATCCCTATGATAGCCATGGCTAATGCCATCGACAGATCGATACAGATCCTGTACGGAAACGAAGGCGCTGCCAAAGCCATCGAGGAGATGAAGAGAGAGGCTGCGTTGTCAGGCGACGATGATGAGGCCAACAAGGATGCGGCGTTCACAGCTAATCTGATTGGAGAAGACAGTGCTAATCAGGCACCTGCCATCAGGCTCGTAAACTCCATCATCGAGCGTGCAGTCACAGAGCGCGCCAGCGATATCCATCTCGAACCGAGAGAAGACGAGTTCTCTGTACGCATGCGTATAGACGGACTGCTCAGAGATATCCTTACAGTCCCGCGCGAACTCCAGTCCGCGGTGATAGCGCGTATCAAAGTCATGTCAAACCTTGACATAACCGAAAGACGTGTGCCTCAGGACGGACGCTTCAACGTAAAGATGCAGGGCAGGGATATCGACCTTCGTGTATCGACACTGCCGACGGTTTACGGAGAGAAGATCGTAGCCAGACTGCTCGACAAGTCCGGGGGAAACCTCGATCACTCCGCGATAGGTCTGCTCGGAGACGATATAAAAAAATACGAAAAGCTGATAAAGATCAAGAACGGAGTTATCCTGATCGTCGGTCCTACCGGTTCCGGTAAATCGACCACGATGTACGCAATGATAAACGACCTGAACAAGCGTGAGGTCAACCTCATAACGCTTGAAGATCCTGTGGAGTACAACGTCGACGGAATCAATCAGGTACAGATAAACGAAAAGACAGGCATGACATTCGCAAAGGGCCTTCGTGCCATCCTGCGTCAGGACCCTGACATCATCTGCGTCGGAGAGATCCGTGACGGCGAGACGGCCGAGATCGCAATGAGATCTGCCATCACAGGCCACGTTGTGCTTTCGACCATCCATACAAGCGATGCTGTAGGTACTGTCGAAAGACTGATAGACATGGGAGTAGAGCCTTATCTGGTAGCGAGTGCTCTCAAGGGCGTATTCTCTCAGAGACTTGTCAGAAGGATATGTCCTGACTGCAGAGAGGCATATCATCCGGACGAGGAGGAACAGGTCGATCTTGGGTTTGAATACGATCCGGAGAGAGTGTTCTACCGCGGCAAGGGCTGCCCTAAATGCTTCGATACAGGTTATCGCGGCAGGACGGGAGTATTCGAGATCCTGCCTCTTACGATCAAGGTCCGCAGGATGATAGCTGCCGGAAAGGGCAGAGAGGCGATCGAATCCATGCTCGCTGATCCTGACAGCGGATTCATATCACTTAAGGACAATGCGATACAGCTTGTTAAAGACGGCATCACGACTTCCGAAGAAGTACAGCGTGTGATTTATGAAGATATTTAATGGATGGACCCAGACTCAGCGAAGTTAAGGATATCAGGAGGAACTGAAATGCTGACTATAGAAGAAATGGTACTGAAGGCAAGAGAAGACGGAGCATCTGATGTTCATCTGATCTGCGGGCTGCCTCCGAAATACAGAAAAGACGGTCAGCTCGAGAACATGACTGACCAGCCTCTGAGCGCAGAAGACTGCACCATGTATGCAAAGCAGTTCTCTCTTACAGAAGAGGGCTATCAGACATATCTGGATACTGGAGAGCTCGATGCAGCTGAGACATATGCGGGCAACCGCTGCCGTATCCATATATTCAGGCAGCAGGGACATCCGTCGGTAGCGCTCAGACTGCTCTCTGACAGGATACCTAAGCTCGATACGCTCGGTCTTCCTCCTGCGGCGCTCGAACTTCCGAAGCTGCATAAGGGCATCGTTCTGGTAACAGGTGAGACAGGCTCCGGTAAATCGACCACTCTCGCTGCACTGCTCGACTATATCAATCATACAAAGAAATGCCACATCGTCACGCTTGAGGACCCTGTGGAGTACATGTATACACCTGACATGGCCGCGATCAACCAGCGCGAGGTAGGCAAGGATACGGAAAGCTTCGCATCGGGCCTCAGGGCATCCCTTCGCGAGGACCCTAACGTCATTCTCATCGGCGAAATGAGAGACCGTGAGACCATCGAGACAGCCATCACTGCAGCCGAGACAGGACACTTGGTCTTCGGTACACTGCACACGGGCAGCGCATCAGATGCCGTAGACCGTATCGTACAGGTATTCCCGGAGGGCATGCAGACACAGATAAGGCTGCAGCTTTCGATGGTGCTTCAGGCTGTCATCACGCAGCAGCTCCTGCCTAAGAAAGGCGGCGGAAGGGCTCTTGCTGTAGAGATGATGGTAGTTACTGACGCGATCCGCAACCTGATCAGAAACGGCAACACGCCTCAGATCGCGAACGCCATCGCGACGAGCGCAGCCATAGGAGGTCAGACCATGGACCAGGCGCTTGTAAAACTCGTAAGGGGAGGAGCGATAAGCAAGGATGTCGCGGTTTCGTATTCACACGATGATAATTATGTAAAAAAGAATGCATAGACAGCATTTACCGGCTTTAAGGACAGAAATAAGGTAAGGTATGGATACTTTCAATTACACAGCGATGTCCAGAGACGGCAAAAAGGTCACTGGAGTAATAGAGGGCTTCAATGAGATGGATGCCGCTTCGAGGATCAAGGAGTCATATCCGATAATCCTCCAGCTTAACTCGACAAAAGAAAAGGGGATCGTCGGCAATTTCCTCGGGAGTGATCTGGGCGGCAGGAGGCTCAATGACAAAGCGTTTACGCTGATGTGCAGCCAGTTCGCTGTCATACTCAAATCCGGCATACCTATTTCAAGGACGGTGCGTCTGATAGGGGACAAGATGACGGACAAGCCGCTCAAAAAAATGCTGGATCAGGTAGCTGATGATGTGGAATCGGGACGTTCGCTCGCAGCCAGCTTTGAAGAAAGAGGAGAAGGCATGCTGCCGCTTACTTTCATCGAGACCATACGTGCCGGTGAAGAAGCCGGTAACCTCGATGCTTCTTTCGAGTCTGTAAGCGAGCACTATACCAAGCAGATGAAACTGAAGGGCAAGGTCCGGGGAGCGATGATATACCCGACCTTTGTGCTTTTGCTTGCTGTCGCTGTCGTAATAGTGCTCATGGTAAAGGTAGTGCCTGTTTTCACAGCTGTATTCGATGCTCAGGGCGCGGAGCTTCCGGGTATCACTAAATCGCTTATTGCCCTCTCAACATTCTTCAGGAAGTTCTGGTGGGTAATAGTAATGATAATTATAGTTATATTTATCTGCTACAAACTCTATGGCAATACAGAAAAAGGAAGGATGAAGCTGGCCAAAATGGCGCTGAAGCTTCCTGTTCTCGGAGAGATAAACATATTGAATGCCGCGAGCCAGTTCGCCAATACGATGACGATGATGCTCGGCGCAGGACTTCCTATCACTAAGGCTGTGAACATCACCGCCAGGACCATGAGCAATTACTATATAAGCAGCGAGATAGGGAAGGTGTCCGCTGATCTTGAGACAGGACATACGCTGGGAAGGAGCCTGAGAGAATCAGGCTGCCTGCCGGACATACTTGTAGATATGACGGCTGTGGGTGAAGAATCCGGAGAGCTCGAACAGACTCTGGCGATGACTGCGGATTATTACGATTCCGAGCTTGAATCGGCAATAGCTGCTGCGATGGCGAAACTCGAACCGGCAACTCTCGTGTTCATGGGCGCGGTCGCCGGATACGTAGTCGTTGCAATATACGTGGCGATGTTCTCGATGTATAACGGAATGTAAAATGACAAAGCTCAAAAACTGCCATGGGGGAACAGCTCGCATATTGGTCATACTGTCGGTACTGATATTGGTGATGGTGGCGATCATTTATTACCCCGCCTGGAAAGCATTCCGATTCAGATCCGAGTGCATCGCATGTCAGCAGGCCATGAAGACCGCGACAGACGGATTAAGGATAGAATACCTCGTCACCTTCGATGAGGGAAGCATAAAAGACGCAAGAAAGACTCTTAATGAAGTGATGCCGGCGCGTGATGACATATGCCCGGCCCATGGAAATGTCTACCTTCTCAGGAATGATGAGGGGATACTCGAGCCTGTATGCGGTCTCCACAACGATGATGCTGCAAGACGTACAAGACTGAATGCTTCATATGCCGGGAACAAACTGGCAGAAGCAAGGAAGGACATCCTCGAAAAGGCCGGAAAGGACGATCCTGAACCTGAAAAGATAACTGTAACAGTAAACAACAAGCCTCTGGAGTGCGTTTATGTTACAGAGGAAGTGCCGATAAGGCGCGGGACATCGACAACAAGCGGATATGACGGAGTAGTCGCGTTTTACGGAACAGGTGAAAAAGGCGAGATCAACTACTTCCTTTATGCCGATGAGAACTACTGCGCTGTATGGCACGAGAACGAAGAGTGGACAGGAAGCGCATACGATAATTAAACGATGACGATATACGGATATACACCCATGCTCATATTTTTCACTGTTGCCGCTTTTGTTTTCGGCACATGCATGGGCTCGTTCCTTAACTGTGCAGCATACAGGATAGTCAGGGGAGAATCGTTTTTCAGAGGCCGCAGCCGCTGTACAAGCTGCGGACATGATTTGGCAGCCAGAGATCTTGTTCCTGTCCTGAGCTGGTTGAGCACGGACGGAAAATGCAGATACTGCGGAGAAAAAATCTCTGTACGCTATCCGCTCACAGAGATCGCATTCGGTATCATCACGGTGCTGTGCCTATTGCGTTTTGATCTGACGGTGCTGTGCCTCAGAAATTATATTTTTCTCTGTGTGCTCTTTGTACTGACGCTTACTGATATAGATGACATGATCATTCCGGATGGCTGCCATATCGTAGCTGTCGCTGCGTGGATACTGGCAGAGCCTTTCATCTTCACAGGCTGGGGACATGTCATAAGTCATATCGCTGCCGGCCTTGTATTCGGCGGAGGGCTGCTGGGGCTGTCGCTCATACTAGATAAGATCATGGGCAGAGATACACTGGGCGGAGGAGATATCAAGCTGACAGCTGTATCCGGCCTGTACCTCGGTTTCATCGGGACACTGTTCATGCTCATTATTGCCTGTCTGTGCGGATTGCTTTTCAATCTGATAAAAAGCAGACATTCAGGCGAAGGAACTGCGTTCCCGTTCGGGCCGTGGATCGCGGCAGCTGCCGCGATAATGCTGATGTACGGAGAACCGCTCGTAAACTGGTACCAAAATCTTCTGATATAGATGGGGGATCCAAAATGGCGAAAAAAACAATACTTGGAATAGATGTGGGAGCAGACCAGCTGAAGATGGTCCTTGTCGACAACAATGTCGTGCTTGATGCCGTAGCGGTTTCAATGCCCGAGAATCTGCTCAAGGAAGGGCGGATAACTTCTATCGAGACACTGAGCGACCTCATTGCCAGAACGATGAAGGAAAACGGGATAAAGGCAAGGAACGCAGCTTATGTGCTTTCGAACGAGACTGTTTTTATCAAGAACGTAAGGATGCCGCTCATGACTACAGAACAGCTGGCATATAATCTTCCGTTTGAATTCAGCGACTATATCACGGGCGAAATAAAGGATTACGTTTTTGATTACGCAGTGCTCCCGCCTGATAAAAAAGATGAGCCGGAAGAAAACGAGTCTCCTTCCGGGACGCCGGTTACAAAAGAGGATGCACAGACAGAAACGCCAGCAGAAGAAGAAACTCTGGATCTCATGGCTGTCGGGGCTGAACGCGCAGTCATCGAAGAGATCGAAGCCATGTTGCAGAAAACCGGCCTCAGGCTGGTCAAGACAGCGCCTGCAATATGTTCATATATTTCCCTGATACGCGAACAGTATAAACTGCTGAGCGAATACTCTACGGAATTCTGCATACTCGACCTCGGATATGATTCGATCCGAATGTATATTTATGACAAAGACCGGCATGAGGCAACGCGTGTGCTCGACATGGGCCTTTCGGCGCTTGATGATGTACTGGCAGACATGTTCAGCGTGGAGCGCCACCTTGCACACACATACCTGCTTTCCAATTTTGAGAACTGTCTCGAGCGCGAGGAGTGCCGTACGACTTATGAAAACATAGCAGTCGAGTTGATGCGCGCGATGAACTTTTACAGATTCAGTAATCCGGACAGTTCCCTGACGGACATGTGGCTCTGCGGAGGAGGTGCGGCGATAGGACCTCTTACGACAGCCATAGGCGAGATGCTGGATATGAGGCTGCATACGGCATCCGAGCTGGTGCCTGACGGCGAAGAGATACCAAACTGCAACACATTTGTGCAGGCGGCAGGCATTGCGACGGAATCATAGAAAGGAGGGGTGATAGGTGGCAAAACTTGATCTGAACAAAGAAATAAGTCTGGGGCGCCGGAGCAGTCAGTCCGGCGGTGTGCCGCGGGGGAAGATCCCGACCAAGACATCCATCAATCTTGTGATAAAAAAGGAAAGCTTCTTTTCATCCAGAAAATCCCTTCCTGTGGTCATAGGGCTTGTACTGCTTACTGTCGTGCTGATCGGAGTGCTGTTCGTAAGACCGCTTGTCATGCTGGCCTCAACCAATGCCAGGGTGGCAGAACTCCAGACCCAGCTCGATGAAGCCAACAAGACTATTCGCGAAATGGGAAACATCGAAGAAGAGTACGCTCATTACACGACTGAAGGAATGACTGAAGAAGAACTTACTCGTGTAGATCGTGTCAAGGTGATGAAGGCAGTGGAAGACGCGGTCGTCAACAGCGGTACGGTGAACAACTGGTCGCTCAGCGGCAATGTGGCCACTCTTCAGGTCAAGGGATCTTCTCTTTCCGAACTCAATCAGATCGCGGCCGCGATCGAGAAAGATCCGATCGTGGAAAGGTGTGTGATCGACAATGCCAACAAGGTCACAGGCAATGAAGGCGGTCCGGTCACTGTGACGTTTTCGGTATATCTCAATGATGCGGGCAAAGCTGCAGAGGAGGCTCAGGAAAAATGAAGATGATGAGCAAACAATTGACAGCAAAAGAAATCGTTCTGGTGATCGTTCTGGCGGTCATGCTTCTGGGGCTTGCCTATTATAAGTTTGTGTACATCAATATAAAAGATGCGGTTGCTTCCGCAAAGGCTGATGAAAGCGCTCTGCAGACAGAACTGGAAGCGGCACAGTTAAGAACCGGTAAGATCAAGAAGATGCAGAAGGAACTCGAGGGCATCAACAGCACCGGAATATTAACGAAGATGGGCAGCTACAACAACAGCAAGCCGGAAACAGCATTCCTGAATACTGTGCTTGCCGGCGTCGACGATTACAATATCGGGTTTGACGAAGTAACCAGAGATGGCGACCAGATAAGACGGAACTTCAACCTTCAGTACAAGACGTCCAGTTATGCTGCGGCAAAAAAAATCATGAAAGAACTCACATCGGGTGATTACAGATGTCTTATAGGTGATGTGAACTGCAGTGTTGATACAAACGGGGCTACGACTATCACTCTGGATGGTACGTTCTATGAAACGATGGTAGGCGGGACACCCGACTCTGCGCTGCCTAAGGATGAAGCGGCTACGACCGAAGAACTGGATCCTACAGTAGAAGCCGCATATGCAAAGTAGCGCGCAGAACAGCAGTGAGAGTATAACCGTTCTGTAACCAATGGTTCGTAGTATATTAGTTGGTAAATTTTTCAATATTTATAACTCATTCAAGGGCGGGCGCAGCCTTCCCTGCAAAAAAATAAAACGGAGGGAGAACAAACAATGGAAAAGAAGAGAAACAACAAAGGTTTCACACTCGCTGAGCTGCTCATCGTAGTAGCGATCATCGCAGTGCTCGTCGCTATCGCTATTCCTATCTTCACAAACCAGCTTGAGAAGAGCCGTGAGGCGACAGACCTGTCCAATATCCGTGCTGCTTATGCTGAGGCTGTTTCCACTTACCTTTCTAACGGTGCAACTACTGCTACTTCAGCAACAGTAAATGCATCCAGGATAAAGCAGCAGGTATCCGGTTGGCAGACGTCCCCGAAACCTACTCTGGAGACTCGTGTTAGTGGCTCGCAGAAAACTGTAACTTTACCTTCTAATGTTAAGGGAAAGAAAGTAACAGTACAAGTTGCTGCTAACGGAACTGCTAGTGTTAAAGCTGAATAATTGAGCGGAACAGCATATCTGAACAACATGAACAGCTGTCATCTATGATTAGCGGTTCACTGTAATGAGATGATTGTCTGATGGTTCTTATGTGTGAAAGGCTCTCTCACAGCAAAAGCTTGAGCGAGCCTTTTTATTGATTTACTTGCGTCGTGAAAGAAATGAAGAAAATTGACAAAGATCATATTACGTCATTTTTGATTGCATTTATAGTGGCATTGCCGCTGGCTTTCTGCCTGATTTTTTTCGGGTACCTGCCGCTGAAGTTCGATGCTGTGATCTACACGAACAATGTTGTTGGAGAAGGTACCTGTACCAGTTATCTGACGGACAATAATGCAAGCTTTGCTTATTTATATCAGGCGAATGCTTATTTCGGGTCTGAACTGAAGACGCTTCGGCTTGTTGATCTGACATATAACGTCGAGTCTGTAGAACTATACATCTATGATGTGGAAGAAGCGGATATCGTATCCATTGACATAAGTGTGTTCGGGCGCAATGTTTCCCATCTGAATAAGGACGGTACAACACACCCGTATACAAAGAGCGTTCGTTCTGCAGTTTCGACCGGTGAAGAAGCTCTCGTACACCTGACAAAGGATGAGCAGACAGGATTTATCTCAGTAGGATTTCCGGGCAATACTATCATACCTGCTTCTGTCTGGGTGGTATATTTCCTGGGGATACTGCTGGCTGCAATAGTGCTGGCTATAGGATTGACCTATATATTTAAAGCTGTTCCGGGTGTAGTTTTGCCATTGCTGTCTGCATCGGCGGTTCTTGTAACTATGATCATGGGATGCTTCCTTTGCGGAAGTCTGCCGTATGTCGATTATACGGATTTCATTCTGAACTGGCTGTTATTATATGCTGTTGCTGTACTTGTCAATTCACTTACCTTGCCGTGGATCGGAACTGCTGCTGTATCCGTTTTTACGCTTTTCTGGTATATCGCAAACCATTACGTGATCCTCTTTCGAAACAAACCGATCATGCCCGCAGATCTTAAAGCAATAGGTACCGCGAAAGAAGTCATCGGCGGATATGATCTGTCTCTTACGTGGAGGATAGCTGTAAGCATTGCTGTTGTTTTGTCTTTTATTGCACTTGTCATTCTTGTATGGAAAAAAACAAAGCCGGAAGAAAAAGCACCTGTAAAGACCCGGTTTGCAAAACGCAGCGCCGGTATAGCCGCCGCTATAGTACTGATAATCATCTGCATCAATAATCCGGCGTTCAGCCGGCTCAACACTTTCCAATGGGATGCAAAAGTGCTGGAGGGCTTCCACAGGGAAGGGATAGTTCTTACATTTGTGAAAAGCGCAATGAGCGGACATGTAAAAATGCCGGAAGGATATTCCCGTGAGACTGTGGGATCCTATCTTGAAGAATACACATCAGGCGCGGAAACAACGGGGACCCGGCCGACAAGGATCATAATGGTGATGGATGAGGCTTTTTCTGATCTGAGAACTGTTGGTCTTGATGAAAGCATTGACGTTATGCCTTTTGTTGACAAACTGGACGACAACACAACAGAGGGAAATCTGTATGTCTCTGTACTGGGAGGCGGGACCTGTAATACTGAATTTGAGGCTCTGACAGGCAACACACTGGCTTTTCTGGGCGTGGGTGCATATCCTTATACTGAAAATGTTACAAAACCAATGTTTTCCCTTGCATCTTACTTCAGAGACAATGATTACCTTACAGAGGCGTTCCATGCAAATGAAGCGAAAAACTGGAACCGTGATAAAGTATATCCGAATCTCGGGTTCGGAACGTTTCATTCGATCGAGGAATATCCTGAACTGACGGAGAACAATTTATTACGCAACTATGTCACTGATGCAACGGATTATTCCTTCATGGAAGAGCGGGACAAAGAGAACAGAGGGCAGCCGCGATTCCTCTTCGATGTCACCATCCAGAACCATGCTGACTATGACCATTTTGACGATCTGAAAGAGGATGATTCGCTGAAAGCATATGATGAAACACTGCACCAGAATACACGTGTATACCTGTCGCTGATCAGGGAATCCGATAAATCTTTGGAAAAGATGATGGATCAGTACAGGAACAGCGATGAGCCGACGATGATCATATTCTTCGGGGATCATCAGCCGATGCTTCCGCCGGAGGCGCAAAGCGATGTGTATACCAATATGCAGGGATACATCGATTATTTCAAAACCAGATTCTTTATCTGGACCAATTATGAGACAAAGGCAGAACACGATGTCTCAGTAAGCGCAAACTATTTGCCGTGGCTTATCCTGGAAAAAGGGAACTTCAAATTGCCGCCATATGTTCAGATGCTTAAAGAAGTGCATGAAAAGTATCCGGTCATCTCTTCACAGGGCGTGATCGATAATGAAGGGAACATATACGATAATGTTGCGGTTCTGGAAGATGATCCGCTGATAAAAAAATACCGGTATGTACAGTATGCAAATATGTTCGATGAGATCGACCCAGCATGGTTCGAAGTGGCCGGGAAATAATTGATCATGGGAAGAAAAACAAATTACGGGGTCAATATGAAGCAGTGGTGCCGGGAACATGAAGCGGCGGTCACGGCTTCTATAGAAGGGAATAAAGTAACGGCGGCTCTGATTGAAGATCATCTGCGAAAGATCGCATGGCTCCAGCACGAACGCCTGGTACACCTCATAGTTACAGTGATGGTGGTCTTTGCCGAGCTGTTCGATGTATATCTCGTGCTTCTGCATCCGGAACTCGGGATCGTCCCTGCAGTGATAATGCTTGCCTTTGCGGTCCTTCTCGGCTTTTACTTTTACCACTATTTTTTTCTTGAGAACACAGTGCAGAGATGGTATGTCATCGCTGACAAAATGACGAAGGAACGGATGACTGTAAACATTGAAAAATGACTTCTTGATTGCTATAATAAATCGGATAGCTTTATTTGCTAATTAGCCTTTCAGGGGGGACACGTATAAGTGCATAAAAAGAACAGACTCCTTGGTTCAATAATGGTACTCGTCATGGTTCTGTCCATGTGTAGCACCGTCTTTTGGTGCGGACAGGATCTTTTTTCCTATGCTGTAGAGACAAATGCCGTTGACAAAGAAGGCTCTTCGGATGCGCAGCCGGAGAAAAGCGGGGACGAGACTTCTGATAAAGAAAAACAGGATAACAGCGGATCAGACGAAGAAACTTCCGCTCCACATGAGAGAGCTGTCGATGCAGAAGTCATCGAGGCACCGCTGTATGAAAAAGACAAGAACGGAAAGGAGCAGGCTTCGGCTGCTCTCACATATTCAAGGAACTGGTGGTATTCACTCACGGGCAGAGAAGCTGATCTCAGTGAAGACAGCGGCAAAGCCCGCAAAGCTCCTGCAAGCATCACGATCGAAGGGGTCTTGCCTGATGATGTGACAGCGAAAGCCGAATATATAAGCTTCGATGAAGACAACTCGTACGATGAGACGGCGCTGCTTGCGATCGATGTAACACTTTATGACGGAGACGGCAGCGTATACGTCCCTGAGAAGCCTGTCAACATCCTGATCTACGGAAAGACGGTCAGCGATGTATTGAAAACAGACAGACCGCTTCTCGTCTATTTTTATGAAGAAAATGCGAAGCGCGAGAAAGAACTTGCAAAGGAATTCGATAAGGAGCTCTATGCTGCGGACGTGCTTGTATACAGGGATGGAAGCGGCAGCGATGATCTGCTGGCATATGAGACATATGATGCAGACAAGGACTACAAGGACGGCGAAGATGCTGTCAGATATACGGAAGACAAAGGCGGTCTGGCGGTCACCGATGATGATGCGCTGGTCTTTGAGTATGATCCTGACCGGAATGACAGTGCTGAAAGCAGCGCTCATTTCATGCTTTCTGCTCAGAAGACCAAAGAAGAGGCCGAAAAAGACAGCGGCAGGAAATCTGAAGATAAGACGGACATGTCAGATAAGTCGGATAAGAAAGAAGACGGAGAAAAAGCTGACAGCCCGGAAAATGCAAAGAAGAACTCGATCGCCAAAACAATCGAGGCAAGCGACAGCCGCAGATACAATGTCTCTGTGACATATGACGAAGCAGCAGGACTTCCTGAGGATGCAGGGCTTGAGGTAAAAGAACTGAGAGGGCTCAGATACTTACAGTACAAAAGACGTGCTGCAGAGGCCGTCGGTGCGGAGAAGCTCGATTACGCGCGTGTCTTTGACATTTCCATCGTTGACGGCAGCGGCAGGGAGTATCAGCCTGATGCCGGTGTCGAAGTGAAGATACAGCTGCTTGATGAAAACAATATACCGGGAGATCTCCAGGTAGTCCATTTTACGGATTCAAAAGATGACGCGGACTCAGTTCTCGACTCGGAGACGAAGGGCAGAACAGTCAGCTTTGAAACTGACGGGTTCAGTATTTTTGCGGTCGTCGATGACAGCGGAAAGCTCGTGGATGAGGACGGCAATCCGGTATATATCGGGAAATATACATTCTTCACATACAACTCTTACGGAGAATACACAGAGTATGCTGTAAAGACAGATCTGGGAAATACTCTCACTGAACAGAGAGTGAAGTACGGAGATATTCCTGTAATTCCTGAAAACGTGACCGACCCAACGGATCCGGATGCTGTTTTTGCCGGATGGTATGAAGGAACCATTGAAGAAGGGGAAATCATATTAGCTGACAAGCCGTACGATTTCAACAATATCCCTGAGCTTACACCTGATGAAAAAGCTCTCGGTTATGCTGAGGTCCATCTGTATGCTGTTTTCAAAGACAACACCTATGTCATTTTCCATGAACAGCGTGACAGAGATACAGAGTCGTTCCCGGTAGCCGCTACGCGAAAAGTCGAGCTGGATCATGAAAAGACGCCGGCAAGCGGTGAGATCGATATAAGCGAGGTAAGCGTTAAATACTTCGACAAAGACAGCACTGCGATGCCGGGGATGGAGTTTTACGCATGGTCATATACTCCTGTGTCGACTCCGGGATCTCCGGTCGATGATGAAGGCCAGCCAATATCTCCTATAGATGATGAGAACCCGATCGAGGTAAGCGCTACTACGCATCTGTACCCGCTGTTCAAAAGCATCAAATGGCTGAGCTTTTACTCAGGACCTTCTGGATCAGGGGCGACATATTATGCGCCTTTCAGCTTCTCTGAAGGAGAGGAGCCTGCTTCGCTTTCCGATCGCAAGCCGACCATGGCCAAAAAAGCATTCGCCGGATGGTATACCGGAAGCCTGGGCACATCAGGAGATGTGGTCTACAGAACGCAGATCACAGATGGGAACGGGAATCTGATCTCCGGTGCAAGCGACCCGGATGCAGGCGTAAGCGTTACGGGCGGAAAACTGATACTGGACCGCAATGCAACACTGTATGCAAAATGGAATGACGATCCAAGTTATGACCCGCCTCAACCACAAGTCTGGTACCTTGTCAAGATCGATACTGACGGCGGAGCCTTATATACATATGACGACGGTGAGCAGGTGCTTTCAGGAACAGGTTCGACCTGGTTCTGGATAGGAGAAGGATCTGGTGAGACCGTCGCAGAGTATACAAATGTTACGCGCGACTATGTCCTTTCGGCGTCAGGCAGATACTATTTTGTCAACAGGAACAGGGAGTACTACGGTTATCCTGATGAATATGTATCCGGAGAAAGCAATCAAAGACAAACATATTACACGACCAAGATCGGCGAAGCTACCGGATATCAGACATACAAGTATGCTCCGGGCACATACCGCTATGCGGGATGGTATAAGGTCAATGAAACGACAGGTGAAGAGACGCCGTATACTTTCGGTACTCCTGTAACTGAGAATCTTCTCCTGAGACTGCACTGGAAAAAGGCAGGAGAATACTTCATTCAATATGAACCGGTCGTAGAGGCCGAAGGCACAACGATCGAGGGAAGAATGGATGACGGAAGCGAGAGTGCTTCTGATGAGAACGGATATGCGGACAATGCCAGCATCGAGCTGAACAGAAGCGCGATCGCACCTGACGGATATGAGTTCATCGGGTGGCGAATTCGAGATGATGAGAGCGGCAAAGTGTATCGCCCGGGAGAGACCTTCACCCTTCTGGCTGATCATGCGGTGACACTGAAGGGCAAGAAAACAGTCATCATGGAAGCTGCCTACACCAAGGCGAGCACTGCCAAAACCGTTTTTGATGCCAATGGCGGAACGATCAAAACCGATCTTGCGCCTGATTTCAGTTACATTGAAAACACAGAGGGCTATCCGAAGGATCCTGTATTCAGCGTCGGCACTGACAAGAAGAGCGTTACTGTCACAAACCTTATAGATAATGGAGTATACAAACTCAGCAGTGACGAATTCTTTACCAACGGCGACTACATATTCGCAGGATGGAACACAAAAAAAGACGGCAGCGGCAAGCATTACGATAAGGGAAAGAAATACGCGATAGATTCTGAAGAGCCTGTTACCCTTTATGCCGAATGGAAGGTCAAAGTTTATTTTGACAAAAACAATTCTGCTGCATCGTGGGATGAATCAAGCTGGGGAACGGAAAACCCGGATGGCTGGAAGGGCAATGACGGGCGCCAGTATTATACTGATAACGGGCGCTATTACATCCTGGTGCCGCTGAATTCATATGTCACAGATCCGGATCCTGTGATACAGCCTTCGCTGAGCGGGAGCAGTTTCAGATTCTGGAGCGCGTCCGAACAGGGCGGATCGGCGTTTGCATTCGATAAAACAAGGATAACAGAAGAGAAGACGCTTTACGCGAGGTGGACGGCATCTTCGCTCGTTCCGCTGCATGTTTTTACCGCTGAAGGGACAGAAACAGAAAGCAGGGACGGCTGGAGAAAAGAATCCAAAGCTGAGCTTGAGGCAGGGACTTCTAAAACTATAGAAAATATAGTCAGTGAATATGTGAGTGTCCCTGAGGAATTCAGCGGATATGAGTTTTCGTATGCATATATCGGCACTGCTGTTTCCGGAGATGAACCGGGAGATGACGGGAAGGTCAAATCCCTGTCTGCAGACAACTCGGGAGCTATCACAGTAATGTTCAAAGACGATACTACAAGCAGTCTTGGGAGCAACAGCCTGTATCTTGTATACAAGCCTAAGAGCCAGACCGCTGAGGTAAAGATCAATTACATGAAAGAGACCGGAGGCGGTAATCTGGCACCGGTCAAAGGCTCTGTTGACGGAAGCACAGAGTCTGATACGATCACATACGACCGCGCTCCTATAGCTCTGAATGCAGAGTATGTCGACAGCGGGCAGCTTAATAATGCAACTGTGTCGCAATCTCAGATAATAACAGCATCATCAAAGGAGATAATTTTAGATCAGGACAGCACTAAGAGCTTCAATATGCCTGCGCGTCTTGATGATGGCGTGAACGATCTGGGACTTATCTACAGCCGTATCGGAACCGGTAACAGCGGAGCAGTCAAAACCAGTTCAATATCAACAGAACCGGGAACAAAACTTCATCTGCAGATCAGGGACGGTGTACTGAAGTGGAGTTATGACGGGAAAGAATGGAATCGTTTCGAAGGTTCTGAACCTACGATATATGCCATTTTCCGTGAGAGCGGGCACGATCTTCAGATCACAAAGAAGGTGACTGCAGACACGGGCATGAGTGATTATCAGACATTCACGGTCACCGTTTCATCACCGGCTATTACAGAAGAAAGTTACAGCGTTGAAGGCTACGGCCACAATACTGTGGAAGCTACCCCGGCGACAGAGACCGATCCGGGCTCTATCAGGCTGAGCGTCAAAAATGGAAGCGATGTCAATATCATAGGCCTTGCTGGAGGTGAATACACCGTAAAGGAAACCGGAAACGACAACTACACGCTGTCAGCCATGACCGGCAGACAGGGAGGGACGCTCGAACCGGCTGCTGTAACCGGTAATACTACAGTACAACCATTCAACCTGGAAGAAGACAAGACTGTCGCATTGTCCAATGCGCCTTATCCTATTTGCAGGATCGATACGACCGGCGAACATTCTTATCAGGAATTCTTTACTCTGAATGAAGCGCTGGATTACACGACAGACTACATGGCAGGGACATCGACTATCGAGATGCTTGTCGACTATGTTATTCCGTCAAGAGACAGGCTCGAGATACCTGCCAACTACAATGTGACTATCACAAGTGCAAGCGGCAACTATGTGATCAAACGTGAAAAGGGATTCACTAAAGATCCGATGTTCGATAACCTCGGGACTCTGACTCTCAGCAATATAACGCTTGACGGAGATGGCGGGAATATAAGAGCCGGCAGTGAGTTGGTGCGCAGTTCCGGAGAACTTACTGTTGGTGACGGAACGACTTTCAAAAATGCAAATAATACCGGCAACGGAGGCGCTGTATATATAGACGGAGGTACTGCGACCGTTGAAGGAGGCAGCTTTGAGCACAATGCGGCTGCAAAGGGCGGCGCGATATATGTTGCATCCGGAGATCTGACTATCAGCGGAGGAACTTTCGGCGGTGAAGATGCAAAATCAAACAGTGCGGAAAACGGAGGCGCTGTGTACTATGCAGGCAGCGGCACACTGGAGATCAGCGGCGGTGAGATCAGCTATAACAGAGCAACTACCGGCAGCGGCGGTGCATTGTATGCGGAGGGAGGCCTGATCAGGGTTTCCGGAGGAAATATCCACCATAACGAAGCAGCACAGGGCAACGGCGGCGCTATATATGCAGACAGCGCTATCATCAATGTAAGCGGAAGTACGACTACAACAAAAATTACAAACAATACTGCTCGCAGCGGGGGAGCAGTCTATTTCGCTGCATCCGGCACGTTCACGATGAGCGGAGGTCAGATCAGTGATAATACTGCTGCGAACGGGGACGGCGGAGCCATCAGGATATCTGCCGGAACAGTTGATCTGACGAACGGATCAATTATCAATAACACTGCAAATGGAAATGGCGGTGCGGTCCATGGCGGTGCTGCTATAGTAACGGTTTCAGGCGGTACTTATGCGGGCAACCAGGCACATAACGGATCAGCGTTCTACATAGATACCGGGACAGGTAACTTCAGCGGCGGAACCATACAGAACAACACTATCAGTCCGTCACATGAAGGCGGCGCTGTCGGCATCGGCAGCGATTCCGCAAAACTCAATCTTTCCGGCACAGTAAGGATCAAGGAAAACAAATTCAACGGTAGTGTAACAAGCAATGTTTACCTTGATAAGGATACGGACGCTGTCATCAGCATAGGAAACATTACCAGTGGAGAAATCGGCATCTATGTCCCTGGCGACTATGGCGCAGATCTGTTCAAAAACAGAGGCCGCGCGGCTGCGATCTTCGGTGGTTTTACAGGCGACACATTTACGGATAAACACAAAGTAATCAATTCTGTAACGAATGACAGACTCACAGATCTCAAAGCTGTTGTTATCGGATCTTCAAAGAAGGTCATGTGGGGCAAGAGCATCAGAATAGTAGTAAAATACAAAAATAACTTTACTGCCGGTCCGGATGGTTTCCCGCCTCAACTCAATCCTTCCAGCAGTTTTACGATCAATGATTATTATCTGCCTGAAGGAGAAAACAATGTGTCTTCGATCGCCGAGGACCTGCGTACAAACTACAGTGATATTGTGAAACTCCCGACCAATACATCGGTATTTGCCGGCGCATTCGATCAGGACGCAAATACATTCGGGCAGTATCTTACTGACGTCAACTGGTCCAGCGGCGATGCATCAACATCTGCCGGCTGGAAGTATGTCAGAAGATATAAGGACGAAGGGGCATTTGTAACAGGAGATCTTACTACCCTGACGATATGGTTTGCTGAACCGGCCTATATCTCCATAGAGAACAACACTGATTATGAGCTTGACATCAGTTCGATGAATGTATTCGGAAGATCCGCGATCAATGGAGATGCAGGCGTGACTGATTACGGCTATGGTTTCGTGTACGCTAAAAACGGAGCGATCAGAGACAAACTCATGCCTATAACGGCGGATGATCTGAAGCTTACAAAGATGAAATCCATAAAACTCGTGTTCCCGGGTGCCTGCGGCCAGAATTACGACATGACCGGCAGCTATATCGGAGCTGGAGGAAAAGATATACCTGTAAGGATAAACGGAACGGCAAAGGGGAGCATCCCGCAGGATAAGCTCAGCAGTTTCACGCTGGGATCATCCGATACTTTCGATTTTACAGGTCCTGTATTACCGTCATCATACGGAGGCACGGTGAACATCGTGTTCGGCGGAGACAAACCTATCTGCAAGGTCGTCACACAGGAAGTTACGCTCGTTACACAGGATAAAGTTGTTGTACAGACAGCTCCTGACGCATCGGGAAATGTTGAGTACTGCTTCGCGAGGCTGGGAGATGCAAAAGATTTCATAACCAATCACAACGCTCAGATCGGGAAAGTACAAACGATACAGATGCTGGTGGATTATCTTATCCCTTCATCAGATACGCTTGCGATACCTTCGAGCTATGATATCACCCTGAATACAGCTGTGCAGAAAGAAGGAGACAGACAGGACGGCTATTACTACGAAGGCGAAAGAGCGACCATCAGCAGGGACTCGGATAATTATCAATCATTCATTACATCTACTGCGAACGCCAAAACAGTTCTTCGTATCAGCAATCTGAAGTTTGATGGAAAGAGCCTTGGGGGAAATATCGATGGAGGAGTAGTGAAAACAAACGCTACTGCTGTTTACATTGACTCTGCGGAATTCGTTAACTGCATCGCGAATAACGGAGGCGGTATATATATCGCAAAAGGAAGCA
Organism: Mogibacterium sp.; assembly: GCA_017512365.1. Taxonomy (GTDB): domain Bacteria; phylum Bacillota; class Clostridia; order Peptostreptococcales; family Anaerovoracaceae; genus Crickella. The sequence goes on along the minus strand of JAFWGQ010000004.1, from coordinate 42,814 downwards.
GAACTGATGTGAACGTGAGCGTCACAAACACTGACTTCGATAACTGCAGGTCGAAATCCACGGCCAGCAGACAGGGCGGCGGCGCGATCTGGACAGATGTTCAGCAAAATACCGCTGTCAGTCTTCAGGATATCCGGCAGAACATGACAGACGAAGATTTCCAGAGACTGCAAAATCTGCCGGAGCTTAGTGAAGCGGATGTTGCCAGACTAGCTCAGGGACTTTTCGTATATAATTGCAATTTCTCAGCTTGCACTGCATATGACCAGGGAGGAGCATTATTCCACAGAATAGATGGCAATAACAATTCCGTGACTACGGTTTATAAATGTGAGTTTAACGGAAGTGAAGCACATGCGGCAGGAGGCATGGAGAGCGGAGCTAAATATGTCTATTTAGTCGACAATGATTATATCGACTGCACAGCCACTGAAAGAAATGGAGGCGGAGCTAATTTCTACAGTTTGAACAGCGCAAACCCTACCGCAACATGTTCTGTTATCGTGCATGGCTGCACTTTCGACAATTGCCGTGCGAAAAACAACGCCAGCGGTGACCGATACGGCGGAGGTCTCCGAAGCACTGCGACACATACATACGTTACAGATTGTGAATTCAGGAATTGCTACGGGTATCGCGGCGGTGGCGTTGCTTTCTCGAGTTCCAATGCCCAGGTAGCTGAGATCCGCGGGTGCAGGATACAAAATTGTGAGTCATACCAATACGGCGGAGGTGTATTCTTTTCAGGAAAAACTCTTCTGATTACCAATGAGATCGATAAGAATGATCCGACTAAGACAAAAGCGATGAAAATCGAAAACTGTACTGCCGGGACCTACGGCGGCGGAATACGTCATGATAAAGACGCAGCGGGAACTATTCTTGAGATACATAATGCTGAGATCACAGGTAATACAAGTAGTGGCACAGGAACCAACGGAAACGGCGGCGGTATCAGCGTAAAAGGTATCAGAAGTGTAGAAATACATGATTCGAAGATCAGTAATAATGTCGCCAGAAGTGATGGCGGCGGCATCAATATGAGCAGTTCGGCAAATGACCGCAGACTTACTATTGATCATACTGAAATAAGCGGAAACAGGTCCGGCACCAAAGGCGGAGGAATCAACTGCGATTCTCAATTGACACTGATGAACGGATCGATGATCAAAGGTAATGTGATATCTACTGCTGCCGGAAATGCTGCCGGAGTATATCTCGCAGACAACAGAACTCTTACAGTCGGGGAAGCGGGAAGCACCGGAACCGATAATTCCAGCATAATCGACAATGCTACGGATGGAAAGGTAGCGTCAAATATGAGACTGTGGTACATAAGCAACAGTTCAAAAAACCATGCACAAAGCGTATTTGTCAATTGCGATCTGTCAGGAAGGATAGGTGTCGTTAATGCCAATGCAAAAGGGGATCAGTTCGGAAGTTCTGCGATAAAAGATCCAAAGGGATTCGGCTTTGCAGATAACACTCAGGTGTTCAGAGCAGATGACGGGTCTCTGGTCGGAGTAGTTGACCGAAGTGATCCTAATGGTAAAAAGCTGATATGGCGGGGAGATGTGATATGCAAGATCACTGACAGCGCGGGACATTTGCTGTATCTTGATGAAAACGGGGAAGATCCTGCTGTGTTTGATGCACTTGATATCCCTTCAACAAAAGATAACGATGCCAGAAATAATAAAAGCAAGGCAGCAGCATTCAGCTATTTAAGGAATACAAGCCCGGTCCTGTACTATAAGGACGGTAGCCCGTATACACAGAATGCTTATAATGTAAAGATGCTGGATTCTTACAGAGCGAAAAACAGGATCTTTACATATACAGGATCAGCTAGAAGCATTACATTGACAACTGCCGGCCGAACTGATTCGGATTATCCGTACAGAGGAAGAGCCGGAACGACTGCTACTGTGACAAGGGCAGCCACGATGCGCGATGGGGCGATGATCAGCCCGGGCTGCACTCTTGTGATCCAGAGCATTATACTGGACGGAGGATCGAATTCAGGAGTAACAACGACTGCGAATTCCAGACTGATCGGTATCGATAGGAATGAAGGCAGTTATGGCGATGAAGCAAGAGTCACCATTGGCCCGAAAGCTACTTTGCAGAATTCAGCAGTCACCGGAGACGGCGGTGCAGTGCTTATGAGTTATGGTTCTTTCCTTTACTTTGAAGGCGGTGAGATAAGGAACTGTTCTGCAAAAAATGGCGGCGGTATTTACAAAGACGGAAAAAGCACTATAAGTATTTCTGCCGGTAATATAACGCTGTGTACTGCCAGCAATAATGGAGGGGGAGTGTATGTAAAGTATTCAGATAAGGCAAACGCTCAAAATACCATGTTCATGTCCGGCGGTTCGATTTCAAAATGCAGCGCGAATAATGGCGGCGGCATATTCCTTGAAAACAAGACTTCTCTGGATATGAGCGGGGGCAGCATCACTAATAACTCCGTAACGAATTCCGGCGGCGGTATTGCCGTAGGCGGCAATGCAGCGAGGCTTTATTTCGCAGGCAGAGTCAATGTATCCGGCAACACCCTTAATTCCGGAAGCGAGACTGAAAAATGCAATGTGGAACTCGGGTTCGCAAGCACTGCAATAATCAACACCAGCGGTCTGGACAGGAGGGCATACATCGGCGTGTATGTGCCTGACCGTAATTCTCTTTATAATAATTATGGCGTAGCCACTAAACGATTCGGTACATGTACAGAGCCTGTAAATCTGCAGCGTTTTGTCAACGACCGCAACGGACTGAGAGGAGGCCTGATGGGAGAAAGAGATGCGGTTTACTGGATCGGAGGCACCAGAAACGTTATTCTGCGCAAGATCAGCGGAGCAGGCGGAGAAAAATACAGACCATTGAGTGGTGCACGTCTTACCTTCTACCATGATCCGGACGGGACTACCGTGGCTACACGTGCCAATGGAGATCCTCTTGAAAATATCGTATCGAACGGCAGCGGTGCTTTCTATGTCGGTGAGATGTATTACGGAACGTATTATGTAAAAGAGACAGTCGCACCTGACGGATATACAAGACCGGGAGCTACATACTACTACATACTGACGGTCGACGCTGATGGTGTCGGATATCTTTCCGGCGGCATGTATAATAAAGAACTCAATGCAAGGGATACTTCGAACTGATGGATAACTGCAGATCTGAAAACAGAATATACCGGAAGCTGCGCTCGGAGTCAGGCGCGTCTATCACATATGCGTTACTGCTGTTCCTGGTATGCGCGGCACTGAGCGCGGTGATCCTTGTGGCGGCGACAACTACCTCCGGCCGAATGAGCGGTCTGGCAAAGACCGATCAGAATTATTATGCTGTCACTTCAGCTGCCGGCCTGATCAGAGACCTGGTTTCCGATCAGAGCGTTTCTGTCTTTACGATCAATGGCAGCGAAGAACCTGCTATTTTTGACAAGCCTATGAATCAGATCACAAACAAAGACATCAAGGCAAATCTGCCCGGTGTCAGCCAGAACATGCCGGACGATACGGCCGCAGATGAAGGGACTGCTTCTCAGACTGGCTCTTCAGGTGCGCCTTCAAATGTAAAAATCAATGATTTCGCAAAGGATCTTGCCAAAAGATGTGCTGATGCTGAAAACAGCTTCCCCGCTGAATTTATTCTCGGTACACCCGGTAAGGAAGATGATGAGGATGATCCGCTTCGGGTCTCTGTAAAGGAAGAGTATTCTGACGGGAATCTGATGATCACTCTGGACAGGAACGGATACAAAATGATGTTGCTGTTTTCTGCGGATATAAGGGATGCTAATCCTCCGGTAACGCTTGCGAGCGACTACTCGATCACAAATCCTTCGGAGATCTCATGGCACCTTGATAAAATGATATCCGGTGAATCCTTGGCAGGATGATTATGGGTATTTCAGCATGGAAAAAGAAAGAATGTTAAATAATTCAATAAGGAAAAAACTGGGCAGCAGAGCCGGCGAGTCCATAGCGGAGACACTGGTGGCTCTTCTGATATCCGCGCTTGCGATCGTGATGCTTGCCGGTGCGGTCTTTTCCGGTTCAAATATCGTGAGGAGAAGCAGGGCCGTTCTTGACGACTATTATTCAAGCAATGAGGATATTGCCACTGTGGACGGTTCCTGGAGCACGGACAGCATAACTATCACAGAAACAGGGACGACCGATCCTAAAAAATTCACCATATCGGTAAAAAGCTATACGAACGATACATTCCAGGGGAATACAGTCAAGGCATATATCCTGAACAAGTGAAGACGCACAATTGAAAAGACTATCTGAAAACATCAAAAAAAGAATAACGGACATACAGGCGTTCACCCTTGCAGAGGCTCTGATCGCGATAATCATCCTGCTTCTGGTTTCTGCAATCATGGTAGCGGGTATTCCTTCTGCGATAAGAGCGTATGACAACGTTGTGATCGCTTCAAATGCCGAGGTGCTTCTGTCCACCGGAATGGCATCCCTGAGAAATGAACTCGGTACTGCCAAAGATATTGCATCTGATAATAAAAACGGAGACCAGGGTATCCGTTTCTTCAACGAAGCGACCGGATCCACTTCGAGGATATTCATTCAGAATAATGACTCTTCGAATCCAGATACCAGTGACATAATGCTTCAGCGATACGCAGTTGACGGGGTCATTGTCAAGGAATCCGATCTTGATGATGATTTGAAAAAAATCTATCAGAAATCAATCAGACTCGTGTCACCTGAAGCATCGGATAAGGATAAGAAGCTGCATATCACCTATGACAGCGTGGATTACAATAACGGGATCGTAGTATTCAATAATCTTAGAGTTCTTCGGAAAAACGGAGCCGAGACTCCGGCACAGGTAGATACTTTCTCTATACGTGTCATTACCGATAATTAGATATCAATAATCAACGATCGGTTTATATCATCATATTTCATATACGGGCATAATGAAAAGAAAACAGATTTCAAATAAGAATAGGAATCGGAAAAAGCTGGCATCGAATCTGGGCATGACGATGGCTGAGATGATGATCACTGTCGCCATAATAGTCGTCCTTATGGCTGTGGCGTTCATTGGTCTGGTTGCATATCAGAGAATGCTTGCGCAGGTCGAAAGAGACGGGATCGCGAAAGAGATCTTCATCGCTGCCCAGAATCATCTCACATTGGCAAAGGGTCAGGGGTATCTTGGAGTTGCTGAAAGAGCAAAAAAAGCTGATGAAGCAGGCAAGGAGGCAATGATCGGATATCTTGATGCGGAAAGCGGTGCCCGCTATATAGTTGTAAACGACGGAAATGCATCAGCCGAAGACATGTTCGACATCATGCTTCCTTTCGGGGCTATCGACGAAACAGTGCGTATCGGCAGCAGCTACGTCATCAAATACCAGTGGGAAACAGGCATGGTGCTTGATGTTTTCTATTGTTCAACGGGCTCCGGGAAGTTTGATTACAGTCTTTCACAAGATGATTACACTACTGATGCAAGCGGAGAGTATAAAAAGTTAAACAGTTATGTAGACACATATAAAGCAGACGGCACAGTACAGACGGATAACAGGAAAGACAGACGAGACCGTTTCCGCGAGGGGAAGATACTTGGCTGGTACGGAGGTGCCGCCGCCGCCGCTCTTCAGTCAACGATCCTTAAAACACCATCGATAGAGGTCATCAACGGGGATACTCTTTGTGTCAAGGTGAAGGACAACAATTCAAAAAACAGCGACGCAAAACTGAAATTGATAATAACCGGTGTAACAAGCAAAGCGAAAAAGGGCATCGAGCTTGACAGGACCCTTTCCGCTTCAGATGTGCGCACAGACCGGATACAGCATGATGATCACGATATATATATCTACACTATTGATGATATAACCACAAGGGATTCCAACGGCAAAGGACTCCATTTTGCCAGACTGGGGCAGGATACACCTGATAAGGCATTCATCGCGGGTGAGGATATCAGAATAGAAGCTGTTGCATACAGCCTGACAAAACTTGCAAATATAGAATTCAGCAATGAGGCTACTGAAAACAGCTTATACGACAGCATCGCGAAGCCTAAGGATGTCGATAACAACCTGTCCTTCTCCGACAGTTCCAGATATGCTTATATAAGCAGCATAAGACATCTGGAAAATCTGGAGGAGCTGGTTTCAAACGCAGGCTGCAAAACTACAGAGACCGCACAGTCGTCGACATCATATGCCAACAAGTCGATGACCATAGTAAAAGCTTTCCAGACGGCTGACATCGACTGGGAGTCATATACATCGAGAAGACCTGAAACGGAAGATCCAAAGCTTCTCAGGACAGGAACGATAGGAAATCCTGACGGTAAATCTGTGATCGAGTTCGACGGTACATCTGCAGGAGGATACTATCCTGTATCATACAGCACAAAGATCGATTATGACGGGCTCCGGCACAGCGTTTCAAAGATCAAAACAAGCGATGCTTTCCGTGACTATGCGGGCCTCTTCGGATCGGCTGCTTCAGGCAGTACGATAAAGAATCTGAGACTGATCGATTTCAGCATAACAGGTGCGGGAAAAGTCGGAGCTCTGGTCGGCAGTGCTCACAGTACAAAGATCAGCAATGTCATCGCATATAACGAGATCCCTGAAGGAAGCACCGATGATGATCCGGAGACCGCTACCGTTATAGCTGAATCCGGTGACGCAGGAGGTCTTATAGGATATATGGACGGCGGTGATGCCCGATACAGCGCGGCTTCTGTTGTTGTGAAAGGCTCTGATAATGCGGGAGGCTTTATAGGAGCTGTTTACGGAAATCCCGGAATAACTGCATGTTATTCAGGAGGTCATACTGAAAAAGGCGAGTATTACACACATAATACCAACGGCAGCAGAGATGAAGTCCTGAAAAATGTTGAGGCAACAGCTGCCAACGGGATCGCCGGAGGATTTATAGGCAATGCGGGAAGCGCAGTTATCAGTGACTGCTACTCGACATGCTCTGCGTGGGCAAAACCGCAGGGCTCTGCAGGCGGGTTTGTCGGATATGCCAAAGGAAGCATACAGCATTGCTACTGTACAGGACTTGTAGGTGAAACTGAATCGGTGAACAATGCGTTTATCGGAGGCGGAAATGCTGCTGTTCAGAATGACTACTTCTTCGAATCGATAAACGAATATAAAGAGGAAGGCAGCGATTCCATGTCGTACAAGCGTCCCGGCCCTGGAGAGGAAATCGCTGAGATCAGAGCTATCGACACTGATGAAAATACATATAACAGTTTTATTTCAGGCGAAAACACATGGAATGATGCCGTTCCTTACGATGGAGATATAGAGGATTATTACAGAGGCAGGTACAATCTTTTGACTGTAATACAGCTGAGAGAGATAACAAAGGGCGGAAACAAAGCAAGGCACGAACAGAAAACTGATATAGGTGATCAGCAATACAGCCTCTTTGTCAATACTCACTATGGCGACTGGCCTGCACCTGAGGTGTTCTTCATCAACAACAGATGAAATATGTATCAGTAAATGAGAATAGTTTCGTTCGGGAGACTGTTCTCATTTCTATTGACAGAGGAAGCAATGCAGACAAGCATGGATCTCAGATCTATATACATGGCCAACGGCGTGGGCATATTCATACTGCTCATGCTGTATTATGTGTCGCGCACAAAGATACTGGCCCGCCGCGTGGAGGACAGGATATACTCCTTCACTATATTCGGCGTAATGTTCGGCTGCTTTTTTGAGGCTTTTTCGTACTTCCTCGACGGAAAGACGTTTCCCGGAGCTATACTGCTCAACCATATCGCCAATACATATCTTTTCAGCATAAATCTTATACTCCCGTTCTGTGTTCTTATCTATGTGGATATCGGACTCTACGGCGATACCGGACGCATCTGGCAGAAGTACAAGCCTCAGATATTTGTTGTAGGCTTTATGCTCGTAATGACTCTGGTCAATCTGTTCACTCCGGTCGTTTACTATATCTCCGACAGCAATGTTTATGAAAGAAGACCTTTCGGCTATGTTTATTACGTCGTCATACTGTATATCCTGATCAGCGCGATCGTAGTCACCCGGCGCTACGAGAAGGAATACGGCGCCAGAGCCTTCTTCAACATCAACATGTTCCTGATACCCATACTCATCGGCGCAGGTCTGCAGTTCGCTTTCTACGGACTCTCTCTGGCATGGCTTTCATCGGCGATTGGCCTGACGGGCATGTACATGATGCAGCAGAACGAGAGCGCTTACATAGACTCTCTGGTCTACATATATAACCGCAAGTACCTGGATTTCGTACTGGCGACCTGGATAGACCGCGGCTACAGGTTCTCGGGCATGATGCTCGATATAGACAGGTTCAAGGACATCAACGACAACTACGGACATTCGGAGGGAGACAAGGCTCTCGTGCAGGTCGCGGAGATCCTGAAGAAGTCCCGTGTCAGCAAGGAGAGTGTATTCCGCTTTGCAGGAGATGAATTCATAGTGCTGGAGCGGATGGAAGCGGACCGCAGCATGGACGAATATGTCGCTGCTATGGAGCGCAGTCTCGCGGAGTTCAATGCAGGGCGCGGTGAAAACGAATACAGACTTGATTTCTCATACGGCATCAGCACATTCGAGCCGGGCAGAGGCGACATGGATACATTCATGAAGGATCTGGATGACAGGATGTATGAGATGAAGAAACAGCATCACCGGCAGGACCGCTGATTTTTGTGCTTTGAACATATATTAGGGTATAATCTACCTGTATACGAAGAAACGGAGCAGGACCATGCAAGACAAGAAACTCATACTGATAGTCGAAGATGAGCACGTGAACTGCGAGATACTCGCGATGATACTTCAGGGCAGTTATGATATTTTGACTGCTCATACAGGCAGGGAGGCGCTTGCCCTGATCGATGAAAAGGGCGACAGGCTGAGTCTCGTTCTGCTCGATCTGAATCTGCCGGACATCGAAGGCATGGAGATACTCAGAAGGATAAGGAAAAAGGATCTCCACCACAGGCTGCCGGTCATAGTTATGACGGCCGACAGGAACGCTGAGGTCGAGAGTCTTGACCTTGGTGCTTCTGACTTTATACCTAAGCCTTATCCGAGACCGGAGGTCATCAAAGCCAGAGTCAGACGCACTATTGAGCTGTCTGAGGACCGCATAATAATAGGGCAGACGGAGCACGACAGTCTCACCGGCCTCTACAGCCGCGAGTTCTTTTTCAGATACGCAGACCAGTTCGATATACGTCATGCGGAGCTGGAGATGGATGCCATAGCACTGAGCATCAACCACTTCCATATGATCAACGAGAGATACGGAAGGATATATGCCGACGAGGTGCTTAAACGCATAGCAGACAATATCACAGGGATACTGGATGAAAGAGAAGGCATCGCATGCAGAAAAGAAGCGGACAACTTCCTCATTTACTGCATTCACAGAAGTGACTATACAGATCTGCTTGACTCTATTTCCGAAGGCGCTGCCGGAGAAGGCAAAGATGAGAATGTAGTAAGGCTGAGGATGGGCGTCTATCCGAACGCGGACAAATCGATCGAGATCGAGAGGCGCTTCGACAGAGCCAAGCTCGCCGCGGATACCGTCCGCAGCACCTTCACCAAGGCAGTCGCGATATATGACAGCGAGCTGCACGAATCTGCGATGTTCTCAGAGCAGCTGCTCGTGGATTTCCCTCGCGCAATTGAAGAGAATCAGTTCAAAGTGTATTACCAGCCGAAATTCGACATCAGGGGAGAACTGCCGGTGCTTCACAGCGCCGAGGCGCTGGCACGCTGGGAGCATCCTGAATTCGGCCTTCTCGGTCCGGGATATTTTATCGGCCTCTTTGAGAGCAACGGTCTGATCAAGCAGATGGACCAGTACATCCGGACGGAAGCCGCAAAACAGATAATGGACTGGTACGTAAGATACGGCGTCAAGATACCTGTCAGCGTGAATGTATCCAGGGTGGACCTGTTCGATCCTGATATAGTCGATTCAGTCAGCGACCTGACAGATGAATACGGACTCAGCGGCAGGGATCTGATGATCGAGGTAACAGAGTCCGCTTACAGCCAGGACTCGGATCACATAGTAAGGACAGTAGAGAATTTCAGAAAGCACGGATTCTTTATCGAGATGGATGATTTCGGCGCAGGCTACTCATCACTCAATATGCTCTCGGATCTTCCTGTAGATGCGCTGAAGCTCGATATGCAGTTCATCAGGACGGCTTTCAAAAACGGCAAGAACACCCGCATGCTCGAAATAGTCATCGAGATCGCTGCATCGCTCGGCGTGCCTGTCATCGCTGAGGGAGTAGAGACTGCAGAGCAGCTGTTCACACTCAAAGCCATGGGCTGCGATATAGTCCAGGGATTCTATTTCTCGGAGCCTGTTCCGGCACCGAAATTTGAGGAATTCATCATTGAGGCAAAGGACCGCAAAAGCGATGCTCCTATGACTCCTGAAAGGAGGATGAGCCGCAAGCTTATCCGCGACAGGATGACATACGAGGCGCTGCACGACCCGTCGACAGGGCTGTACAACAGCAGCGGCTTCGATATCCTGCTGTATGACGCGGACAGAAAGCACAGCACTCTCGTCCTTGTGGATATATCCAACTACGAGGATATATCGAGGAACGAAGGGTCTGATAGCGCGGACAGGACAGTGCGCGCAGTCGCTGAAGTGCTCAAACACAGCTTCAGGGCTTCGGACTTCGTATGCCGCCTCGGAGTGCACAGGTTTGCGGTCATACTCACAAGGGCGAACATCAATGAGAAGGACGTCATCAGCGAAAAGGTGCAGAGCATACAGACAGCTTATGATGAATTCCGGGAAGGATCACCGGATGCAGCCCTCAGATTCGGTATCGCGTTCGGTAATAAGGATGATCACGACAGAGACATGATGGCAGAGGCCGAAAAAGCTCTGGAAGGAGGCAGCCTGTGTTAACGATGGAAAAACTGTCTGCGTACGGCGCTGATGTAAAAGAGGGCGTTGCGCGCTGCATGGATATGGAGGATTTCTACCTCCAGCTCGTAAACATGATGCTCGAGGATGAGAACCTCAGGATACTTGAAAAAGCGGTGGCTGAGGGTGACGTAAGACGGGCTTTTGACGCTGCACATTCTTTGAAAGGATCTCTGGGCAATCTTGAACTGACCCCGCTTGCCAGGCCGGTGAAGGAGATCACCGAAAAGCTCAGGAACGCGAAAGAGATGCCTGACCTTACGGATCTTATGAACGAATACGACAGGGCACTCGAAGAGCTGACGGAGCTTTGCAAATAGCAGCCTGATGCATATCAACCCGGAGCTGCTCCGAGGATGCGCGGGCGATACTGAAAGAAAAAGGGTACATATGAAGAAAGCCACAGAACAGAAACTGAACAGGCACCTTTCGCCTCTCGGCCTCATAGCTTTTTCGCTTGGTACGGCCATAGGCTGGGGCTCGCTTGTGGTCACGAGCAGCACCTACCTTGCGCAGTCGGGGCTCGCCGGAAGCATAATCGGGATGATCCTTGGCGGCATTGTCATGCTGATCATAGCCCGCAACTACTCCTACCTGATGCAGATATATCCGGATTCGGGAGGAGCCTACACCTATACCAAAGAGGTCTTCGGGGCTGATTACGGCTTCCTGACCGCCTGGTTCCTCGCGCTTACATATATGTCGGTCCTGTGGGCGAACGCGACCTCGATACCGCTGTTCTCGCGCTACTTCATAGGTCCGGTGCTGCAGTTCGGCAAGCTGTATACGATATTCGGCTACGATATCTACGTGGGCGAGATTATCGTTACCATAGCCGCGCTCGTGCTTACGGCGCTTGTCTGCAGCAGAGCCAGGCGCGCATCTACCGTGATAATGATAGCCATGGCCGCTGTCTTTACGGCCGGCATACTGATAGTCGGCATCTGCTCGATCACGGGCCACAGGATGACATGGCAGCCTCTTTATGTGCCCGAGACAAAGGCTCTTTCGCAGATAGTCAGGATAGCCGTGATATCTCCGTGGGCGTTCATAGGCTTTGAGAGTGTATCGCACGGAGCCGCGGAATTCAGCTTCAAAAGGGACAAGACCTTTCGCTATCTCGTTATATCCGTCGTGATCACGACGGTCCTCTACATACTCATAACCATGGCCTCGGTGACGGCATATCCGGAGCGCTACGGCTCGTGGCTCGAGTATATAAGGGACAGGGGCAATCTCGAGGGGCTCGAGGCTCTGCCTGCGTTCTATGCGGCAAAGCACTATATGGGAAACACCGGGGTCAGCATCCTTATGGCTGCTCTGATGGCTCTCATAATCTCGAGCCTTATAGGCAATACCTCGGCTGTCAGCAGGCTCTTCCTTACGATGGGAAGGGACGGGCTGCTGCCCGAGAATATCGGAAGGCTCAATGACAGGGCCCTGCCGGCCAATGCGATGTATCTGATCGCAGGGCTTTCCTTATTCATCCCATTTGTCGGAAGGACCGCGATCGGATGGATCGTAGACGTCACGACTATAGGAGCTACCCTTATCTACGCGCTCGTGTCGGGATCCGCGGCCGTAAAGGCCGGAAGAAGGGCGGACAGGATCGAGAGGATCACGGGTCTTGCCGGCGTTGCGATAATGGCGGGCTATGGCCTGTACACTCTGATACCAAACCTTACGGCGGCAGGCTCCATCGAGAGGGAGACCTTCTTTATCTTCATCGTCTGGACACTGCTCGGCTTCGTATACTTCAGGATCGTGCTCGAACGCGACAAGGAAAGAAAGTACGGCAAGTCCGTTATAGTATGGGCCGCCATGCTGGCCATACTGCTCTTTATATCCGTTGTATGGATGCGCCAGTCGATGATCGTTGCCAACAACCGCATGATAGACAATGTCCGCACGCATTACAGCGCGACCGAGGACAGCAAGCGCCGCGAGGACGAGGAGTTCATAGAGAAGCAGATTTCCGAGCTCGAGGAGAACGACACGAACACCATCGTCATGACGATGTCCCTCTTTGCACTTGCGGTCATCATGATGTTCTCAAACCACTCCTTCCTAAATAAAAGGACCAGAGAGAGCGAGATGATAGCCAACAGGGATCCTCTGACCGGCGTCAAGAGCAAGCATGCCTATCTCGTGAAGCAAAAGGAGATCGACGAGGCGATAGCGGGGACTCAGTGCGCTGACTTCGCTGTCGTTGTCTGCGATGTCAACGGGCTTAAGCATATAAACGACACTCAGGGGCACAAGGTAGGCGATGAGTACATCTGCGCCGCCTCCGCCATGATATGCGAGATATATCAACACAGTCCGGTATACCGTCTCGGCGGCGACGAGTTCACTGTCATACTGAGCGGCCACGACTACGATATAAGAGAGGAGCTTCTGCAGATGCTCCATAACCGTTCGGTCGACAACATCAGTCTCGGAAGGGTCGTAGTATCCGGGGGCATGTCCATGTTCGAGCCTGAGTCAGATCACGATTTCCATACCGTCTTTGAACGCGCCGACGAGCTGATGTATAAAGAGAAGATGCTTCTCAAGAGCCTCGGCGCCGTCACCAGGGACGACAGCGCTGCGGATCTCGAGGATGCGTCGGTTGTCGGCGAGGAAGAGGATAACGAGCTCATAAGAAAGAGGGTAAGCAAGAGCATAGAATTCCTCGGAGAAGACGAGGATATCAATTCCGCTCACCTTCGCGAGGAGCTGACGAATCTGTTCAAGAAGGAATACTTTTGGATGGGCGTCGCAAAGTACGACGAGCTCTATCCGGACACTCCGATGGATGCCGTCATGGTGGATATCAACCGCTTCCACATGATAAACGAGCGCTTCGGAAGGGAATTCGGAGACGATGTACTAAGGCACATGGGCGTGTGCATACAGAACTACGCGAAGCACGCGGGCGGCATAGCCTGCAGACGTAAGGTCGACGAATTCGAGATCTACTGCCCGCACAGGGCCAGCTACAGCGACATAGAAGACTTCGTAATGGAGGACGGCACGGATGCCGGAAGGATAGCCGCTGCTCGACTTCGTATCGGCGTATACGCTAATGTCGACAAGAGCCTCAGAGTAGGGCAGAGGTTCGACCGTGCCAAGCTTGCGGCCGACAGCGTAAGGAACGGCCACAGCGGCGAGGTCGGGTACTTCAATGAAAGCATGTACGAGGATGCTCTGCGCCGCGAAGAGCAGATAGACGCTAAGATGGCTCAGTGACGGGAACGGCCAGCGGTTCGAGTGTGCCGGGATTGCTGCCGGTATTGCAAGGAAAGTTTATACTAATACGGGATAAAATGAAAATGAATATAAATTATAAAAAGCGCGCGGCCAGCGCCGTAATAGCAGAGAGAAAAGGACCATCAAGACTCGGAAGGGCGGTAGCGGTGCTCGCTTTATGCGTTCTTGCCGCGGGGATGGCGCTTATGATGTCCGGCTGCAGGAGCGGTGTCAACGGCGAGGTATACGTTTACAGCTACGGAGATTACTTCGACCCGATGCTGGCCGAGGACTTCGAGGCCGAGACGGGCGTGCGCGTGATCATCGACACCTACGATACGGCAGAAGAGATGTATACGGTGCTCGAAAACAACGCCACGACTTACGACTGCATATGCACCTCCGACTACATGATACAGCGCATGATAGCCAATGACATGCTGGGCGAGCTCAACATGGACAATATCCCGGAGGTCAGAAACATCGGCGAGGTCTACATGAAAAAGTCCGAGTCTTTCGATCCGGGCAACAAGTACTCCGTGCCTTATCAGGCCGGCATAGCGGGCATACTGTACAATACGAAGATGACAAAGGGCGATGAGATCGATTCGTGGGACGATCTGTGGAACGAAAAGTACAAGGACCAGATCGTGATGCCGGACAGCGTCAGAGACGCCTTCATGATCGGACTCAAGAAGAACGGATGGTCCGAGAATTCGACGGATGAGGCGGAGATAAAGAAGGCTGCGGGCGACCTGATCGCTCAGAAACCTCTCGTGTACAAGTACGCTAACGACTCGGCCAGAGATCTTCTCGCTAACGGCTCTGCGGCGCTAGGCGTCGTATGGAACGGCGAGTACATATACACAAAGGACCTGAATGAGGACGTCGACTTCGTTATCCCGAAGGAGGGGTCGGAGTTTTTCATCGACTCATGGGTGGTGCCTAAGGAAGCCGTCAACAAAGAGAACGCCGAGAAGTGGATAAACTTCCTCTGTAAAGCCGAGGTGGCTGCTCAGAACTTCGACTATCTGTATTACACAACGCCTAACGAAGCGGCTCTCGATCTCATAGATGACGAGTATCTGAAAGAGAAGGCTGTCTTCCCGGATGAGGAGACCATCGACAGATGCGAATCGCTGGTGACCCTCGATGCAAAGACGACAGAGCTGTACAGCGACTACTGGAAAAAGGTAAAAGCAGAATAGAAGGAAATACAAGAATGGCGATATGTAAAGAGTTCTTTACATATCGCCTCTGACGCTTAGCCGAAAGGCTTTGCGGGTAACGATCAGCATCAGGATCTATTCGGATGCATGGCTCGCGTTCCCGGTTTCGTCCGCGACCTCCTCGATGATATTGGTCACAGGGATCGAATCGAGCTCCGCGAAGTACCTGGTCCTTCCGTCCTCATAAGCCTGAAGGTATCCTGCGTTGTTGGAGTGGTGAAGTTCGTGCACGTAGGAATGCTCGTTTCCGAATATGGCCGAGTTCTCGCCTTCGAGTATATATACCGCCAGGTCGCTGCACTTGTCTGAAATATGTTCGACATTGGTGAGGATCGCCTGGAAGTGGATGCCGTTGACAGCATCGCACAGGTGGTTGACCATCCTGTATACGTGTCTCGCGTTGAGTTCTTCGACAAGATCATCTATGACCTCCTCGAGAGGCTCCACCTCACCGGCGAGCACCGTGTCGCCGGACTTATACGCTCTGTTGGTTATGTCCAGTATCTCATACACCGCGTCGAACGCGATCCTCAACTCTGCCATGCCGTTAGGCGAGAATCTTCTGCCTGCTTCTCTGAGAGCAATGACTTCATCGTTGATATTTACTGCGAGGTCGCCGATGCGCTCGTAGCAGATCAGAGCCTTGATCAGCCTGTTCTGGTATTTTGTGTCCTTGTCCATCGTGACATAAGGCGAGAGCGACACGATGTATTTGTTGGCCTGGTCGATCATGCTGTCGAGCAGTGTCTCGCGCTCCATGATGCGCCGGTCGCGCTTCGGATCGTATTCGTAGATCTGCCTGACCGCGGAATCGTAGTTGTGCGCGGCGATATCGCTCATCTCCCATACAACTCTCTTTACCTGATCGAGAGCGATGGCAGGGGAGTTGAAGAGACGCTCGTCGAGAGCATCGAGAGCCTCGATGGCGTGCTTGTCCTCCTCTTCGAGAGGTGCTTCCTTAACTATTGCGCATGTGATCTTTTCGAACAATCCGGTCAGCGGAAGCAGGAGGACTGCCGGCACGAGCCTGAAGACTCCGTGTATATTGGCTACGCCGCCGGAATTGAGCGGCATTGTCCACAGCTCATCGCTTATTATGCCGGTCTTTCTGCCGATGAATACCATCAGGAAGCAGAGGACGGCGGCAAATACGTTGTATACGATATGGACGACTGCCGTCCTGCGCTGATCCGGCTTGGCGCCGATCCTGCTGACGAGATATGTCGTGATGCAGTCTCCGATGTTGACGCCGATGATGACGGCGAATACCGCGCTGAATGTGACACCGACTGAACTTGCGATCGACTGTATGATGCCGACTACCGCGGACGAGCTCTGTACTATCCCGGTGACAAGCACGCCGGCGAAGAAGCCGAGCAGGTAGTTGTTCTGGAAAGCCAGCAGCAGCCCGGAAAGAGCGTCGCTGTACTGACCTACGACATCGCTCATGTAGATCAGACCCATGAACAGTATTCCGAAGCCGCAGGCGACCGAGCCGGCGGTCTTGGCTGAGTTGGTCTTGACGAACATGATCAGGACTATGCCGATCACAAGAGCGAGAGGGGCAAGATTGTTGGCCTTGAAGAAGTAGAGCGGGCTGTCCATGCCCGAACTGACGTCCATGAGCCTGATGATCTGGGCCGTGATGGCGGTGCCTACATTGGCTCCGAGCACGATGCCCACGGACTGATGGAATGTCAGGAATCCCGCGCCGACAAGTCCGATGGTGATCACTATGGTAGCGGTAGAGCTCTGGATGACGCAGGCGACCAGCATACCGAGCAGAAAGCCCATCCACGGCTTGTTGGTGACTTTAGCCAGCGCACTCTTCATCGCTCCGCCGGATGAGCTTTTGAGCCCGTCGCCCATGACGCGCATGCCGTAGAGGAACATCGCGAGTCCGCCCAGAAAAGCGATCACAGTATAGAAAACATGCATAGATCATTCTCCCTGATAACCGAGAAATAAGAACGATATGATCCCAATATTCCCCGTATATTATACGTACAGCAGGCCTGAAAATGCAATGAAACTGTCTGCCCTGAGGAAGGAATCCGCGGGAAACCAATTCCCGCAAAAAAAGAGGGAATTCGATGTTGACTTAATCCTACCCGAGTGGTAGGATTTTGCTTGGACAAAAGGAAAAGCGGAAAGGAGGTACCCGCAATGATGGTATCCACGAAGGGCAGATATGCTCTGACCGTGATGGTGGATCTTGCGAAAAACGAGGGCGGCGGATATGTTTCTTTATCGGATATAGCGGAAAGAGAGAAGCTGTCGATGAAGTACCTCGAGAGCATCATATCCATACTCAACAAAGGAGGGATGCTGCTCAGCCTCAGGGGCAAGAACGGCGGCTACAAGCTGGCGAGGGAGCCAAAGGACTACAATATCAATGAGATCCTGCTTCTGACCGAGGGTACGCTCGCGCCTGTCAACTGCATCATGCAGGACGGCGTGCAGTGCGACAAGGCCGCCACGTGCAGCACGCTGCCGCTGTGGGCCGGCCTGGACAAGGTCATTGAGGGTTATCTCAGCGAGATCACACTTGAAGATATTATTACCGGCAACCGCAGAAAGATGCTCAAGGGCTACTGCGAGAGCTGTGACAATTGATACCGGGAGGAAACAAAATGAAAGTATATGCGGATAATGCCGCCACGACTTATCTGAGCAGGACGGCGAGAGATAAGTTCATCGAATGTTTGGATGAATTCAACGGCAACCCGAACAGCCTGCACAGCGACGGACAGCGCACACAGGAGGAGCTCGACAGGGCCAGGGCGATCGTTGCTGAATGCATCAATGCCGCAAAGCCGAATGAGATCTACTTCACATCCGGCGGATCAGAGGCCGACAACCAGGCTCTTATCAGCGCTGCAAGAGGCCTTAAGGCCAAGGGAAAGAAGCATCTGGTGACGCTCAATATCGAGCATCACGCGATACTCCACACCATGGCCAAGCTCGAGAAGGAAGGCTTTGAGGTCACGTTCCTCGCGCCTGAGTCCAACGGCATCGTTGATGTTAAGAAGGTGGAAGACGCGATCAGGGAGGACACCGCGCTTGTCAGCATAATGTTTGCGAACAACGAGATGGGGGCGATCCAGCCGATACCTGAGATCGGAAAGATCTGCAAAGAAAAGGGAGTGCTCTTCCATACGGACGCGGTACAGGCGGCAGGCCATCTTCCGATCGATGTCCAGGCGATGAACATCGACATGCTTTCGATGTCGGGACACAAGTTCCACGGGCCTAAGGGCGTGGGAGTGCTCTATGCCAGGAACGGCATCCGACTCGTGAACGTGATCGAGGGCGGCGCCCAGGAAAGAGGCAAGAGAGCCGGTACTGTGAACGTGCCTGCCATAGCGGCGATGGCTGCTGCTCTGAAGGAAGCGACCGACAATATGGATGCCAATATGAGCAGGGTGAGGGCGCTGAGAGACAGGCTGATCGACGGCCTTAAGGACATTCCTTATTCGCAGCTCAACGGAGATCCTGTGAAGAGACTCCCGGGCAATGTCAACTGGTCGTTCGAAGGCGTAGAG
Organism: Mogibacterium sp.; assembly: GCA_017512365.1. Classification (GTDB taxonomy): domain Bacteria; phylum Bacillota; class Clostridia; order Peptostreptococcales; family Anaerovoracaceae; genus Crickella. The sequence goes on along the minus strand of JAFWGQ010000004.1, from coordinate 23,818 downwards.
GGTGAGAGCCTGCTGCTCCACCTCGATATGTACGGCATCGAGTGCTCGTCGGGATCGGCATGCACGAGCGAATCGCTCGACCCTTCACACGTTCTTACGGGCATGGGAGTCCCGGTCGAAGCCGCTCACGGATCGCTGAGATTCAGTCTTGACATAGAAAACGATGAGGAGCAGGTCGATTACATCATCGAAAAGGTGCATGATGTGGTCGCGAGATACAGGGCGATGTCGCCGTACTGGGAAGACCTCGAGAACGGCACGAGAGAGCACTGCGTCCCGGAGTACTGGTCGAAGTGAACGGCGCGGTGACGATACCGCCGGAGAAAGTTGAGAATGTAACGTATGTAAAGAAAACTTTACACATTGACGCAGAACAGATGTAAAGGATGCTTTACATAATGAAAGGAGCAGGAAATGTCACTATATACAGATAAGGTAATGGATCACTTTGAAAACCCGCGCAACGTCGGTGTTATAGAAGATGCGGACGGTATCGGCGAAGTCGGGAATCCGCTCTGCGGAGACATCATGAAGATGTACATAAAGGTCGAGGACGACAGGATCAAGGATGTAAAGTTCAAGACCTTCGGCTGCGGCAGCGCCATCGCCACAAGCTCGATGGCCACAGAGCTCATCAAGGGAAAGAGTCTCGATGAGGCGCTCGAGCTGACGAACAAGGCTGTAGTCGAGGCGCTGGACGGACTTCCGGCGAGGAAAATCCATTGTTCGGTACTGGCAGAGGACGCCATCAAGGCGGCAATGGTCGACTACTATAACAAGAGCGGCAGACCGATGCCTGAAAGTCTTGTGGGATTCGAGCCGCATGAGGACTAGCCTCGTTCTTATTAAAAACAATTAAATTTGCTATTTCTATGCATGATTCACTTTAAGAAGTGTTATACTAAATCGGATAACAATTCTTAAAAGGAGAAGATCACAATGGCAAAAATAAGAATGAAACTCGCAAAGCCGGGAAGAAGATTCGGTGCTGCATGCATCGACGGAGCTATCCCGGCCATACTATATATCATTCTTTTGATCGCCGCTTCGAAACGGAACTCATACAGCTATTACGGCTACAACAGCGGATTCGGATACGGATATTATGAACAGTCCTCCGGCTCCGCCATCGCAGCAGCAATCGCAGGTCTGCTTATGCTGGCATATATTGTCGTGGAATGCATATTCTACTCCAGATCCGCCAGCATCGGAAAGAAGCTGCTCGGACTCCAGGTCGTGTCGAGCTTCGACGGAAAGCCGCTCGGATTCTGGAGGATGCTTTACAGAGAATGCATCGTAAAGCAGGCATCGAACGTGCTTCTGCTCGGATATATCTGGATACTTGTCGATGAGAGACACAGAGCCTGGCATGACAAGATCATGGACACATACGTTGTGGATCTGAGCTTCTCAGGTCCGGCCGGAGTGCAGAACACGCCGGCACCGACACCGGCAGCTGCGCCTCCTGCAAACAGAGCGACTGCAGCAGTGCCTGCACCGACGGCTGTGCCTCCTGTAAACGGAGGGCCGACAGCAGCGCCTGCACCGTCAGCTGTGCCTCCTGCAAACAGAGGGCCGGCAGCAGCTTCTGCCCCGACGGCTGTGCCTCCTGCAAACGGAGGACCGGCAGCAGCGTCTGCACCGACGGCTGTGCCTCCTGTAAACGGAGGGCCGGCAGCAGCGCCTGCACCGACAGCTGTGCCTCCTGCAAACAGAGGGCCGGCACCGGTCCCTGCAGCACCTGCGCCTGCACCGACCCCAGCGCCGGCTCCTGCGGGAAATACCAGGCCGACGATCAGACTCGACATGGATGAAGAACCGGCAGCAGTAAAGGCAGACATGTCCATGAAGAAGGATGAGCTGCTTGAAGCTGCAGCGAAGCTCGGCGTAAATGTGAACGCAGGGATGACAAAAGCCGAGATCATCGGGGCTGTCAAAAAGGCTTCAAAATAAAATTATACAGGGACAGAGAAATAACAGATCAAGGAAATAAGCTTTATAGATGAAAAAGATTGCTAAAGTCGTACAGAACGACAATCTTGTTCGTGACATCCACAAGATGACTATCGACATGGGTGAGTGCGATTTCAGCCTCCCCGGTCAGTACGCGATGATAGAAGCGGGCGGAATGCGCAGACCTTACCAGGTATGCGACTTCGACAGCAACAGATTCACGATAGTGTTTCCGGCAGAAGGGAAAGAGAGCAGCGTGCTTGCTTCTCTCATGCCGGGAGATGAAGTCCTGGTAAACACCGGACTGGGCAACGGCTTCGATCTCGAGGCCATGCCGGATGAGGTGTATCTGGTGGCAGATGATATGGGTATCCCTGAGATGCTGGGCCTTGCCCGCAGTCTTTTGATGCGCGGCGTAAGGTGCAAGCTCGTGCTGAGTTATCCGACGAAGCAGGATATCTACATGCTTGAGAGCTTCAGGAACCTCGTGAACGAGATCGAGGTGCTGACGCAGGACGGCAGCAACGGCAGAGAGGGGAAGGCTTCCGATGTCATAAGGAAGGCCCCGTATGTCTGCGCGGGAGGTTCGCTCGACATGCTGAAGGAACTCGCGGACAGGGCAGAGAACGGTCAGTTCAGTCTCAGCAGCACTGTGCTCGCCGAATCGGCTGATTACGATGACTGCTTCATCGAAACAAAGCTGGGCAGACTGAACTGCAGCGATGCCGGGCCTGTTTTCGACAAGAACATAATAGACTGGGACAATATCGCTTAGGAGGGATCGTCGATGTTCGCACTGACGGCAAAAGGAATGAAATACATGGATGATTATTCCATGCAGGCAGGGCTTCCCGGCGTCGTTCTCATGGAGAACGCTGCCAGGGGAGTCGCTGATGCAGTGGCGGAGAAGATCCCAGACAGATCCGCCAGGATACTCATCCTTGCCGGTCACGGAAACAACGGCGGAGACGCGATCGCTGCGGCAAGATGGCTCGCCCAGAAGGGCTATGAAAAGATCGATCTGCACTTCACGGGCGACATCAACAGGGCAGGCAGCGAGTTCAAGAGGCAGATGAGCATTCTCGCGAACGCGCATCCTGATGTGAGGATATCGGGCCTCCGCGGCATCGAGCGCAGCGTGCTCAACTCGCGCTATGACTGCATAGTGGACGGCATGTACGGGATCGGGCTCAACAAGGTCCTCTCCGATGACGATATCAGGCTCGTAAAGTACATCAATTCGAAGTCAGGGATCAAGGTCTCCGTGGACATCCCGACGGGTCTTAACGCGACGAGCGGCCTGATCATGGGAGAATCCATAAGGGCCGATCTCACGGTCACCTTCGGAAGCTACAAGACAGGAATGTTCTTCGGCGCCGGCAGGGAATGCTGCGGCGAGGTCAGGGTAGTGGACATAGGCCTGATGCCTGACGGATACGATAATGTTACCGATAAACTCGAGGTGCTCGATTCCGGGTTCCTCGAGGATACCATAGACAGAGCTCTCATACCGAGGACGGAGAGCGGACACAAAGGGACCTTCGGCACGGTCGGAGTCATCATCAGCTCGAACGGGATGCTCGGAGCGGGCATGCTGGCGGCCAAGGCCGCGTACAGGACGGGCTGCGGACTCGTGAGGGTATTCTGCCCGAGCAAGTACACGGGGTTCTGCAATGTATCCATACCCGAAGCCATCGCGGTGCCGTACAAGCCGGATGATGTGCTCGGAGCATTTGAGGGCTTTGCGGCGAGCGTGGACGTTCTCCTGATCGGCCCGGGCCTGAGGGAGGACTCGGTCGGAAGACTGCTCGTAAAGCAGATCCTTGCAGGCAGGAAGCCGGCTGTATTCGATGCCGGAGCGCTGAATCTGATCTCAAAGAACCTGAAGTCGCTCCGCAAGAGGAGATGTCCGTGCGTCATAACGCCTCACCTCGGAGAGATGGCAAGGCTCTGCGGAGAAGACGTGAACGTGGTCGCAAGAAACAGGATCCCGTACACAAGAAAGTTCTCGGAGAAGTTCGAAGTCAGCATGGTGGTCAAATCCGACGTGTCTCTCATATCCCTGATGGACAAGGGGACCGGCTGCAATCTGTTCATAAATACAGTGGGCAATTCAGGTCTCGCTACGGCGGGATCGGGAGATGTCCTGGCGGGAGTAATCGCATCGCTCATCGCGCAGGGCAATTCGCTCGACACTAGTCTCCTCTACGGCGTGATGCTGCACGGCAAGGCTGCCGAAAAGTACGCTCGTGACGGCGACTCAAGAAGAAAAATGATGGCGGGAGATATTATTGACAATCTGTTCTGAGCGTAGTACAATCACTGCGTTGCGGTCGATATGGCCAGGGGGACAGACCCCATGGCCAGAACCGCATAAATCCAATGGCGACAGGAGGTGAGACAAGAATATGGCACAGGTAGTCGTAAGAGAAAACGAGAGCCTGGAGAGTGCTCTTAAGAGATTTAAGAGATCTTGCGCTCGCGATGGCGTCATGGCAGAGCTGCGCAAGAGAGAGCACTATGAGAAGCCAAGCGTAAGACGTAAGAAAAAGTCTGAGGCTGCTCGCAAGAAAGCTCGCAAGTATTAATAGCAAATGAGGATGCGAACCTGCTGTCACGGTTCGCATTTTTCTTTCACCGGACACCCGGCTCACGGTGTCTGTGTATCAACGATAAACAACGGATCAATAAAGGAGTGAACAAAATGGGTTTAAAGGAACAGCTGATGCAGGATTACAAGGACGCCATGAAGAGCGCCGACGCGGTAAAGAAGAACACCGTGAACATGGTCAGAGCCGCCGTCAAGCAGTACGAGATCGACCAGAGAGTCGAGCTAGAAGATGACGCGGACATCGTCAAGATCATAAAGAAACAGGTCAAGATGAGGACTGACGCTCTTGCCGACTTCGCAAAGGCCGGCAGAGACGACATGGTCGAGGGCTACAAGAAGGAGATAGAGATCCTCCAGAGCTATCTGCCTGAAGAGATGGGCGAGGAAGAGATCAGAGCAAAGGTAAAGGAGATCGCAGGAAAGCTCGGCATCGAGGGCGACATGAAGAACATGGGAGCTCTCATGAAGGGCGTGATGGCAGAGCTGAAAGACAAGGCGGACGGATCTGCTGTCAACAAGGCGGTCAAAGAATTCCTCAGCGGCAAGTAAGACCAGAAAGGCATAGATGGAAGAATTCAAGCTAAACATACCGGAAGAGATCGATGTACAGGGCCTGTTCGGCAATTATGACTCCAATATCCGCTCTGTAGAAAAGTACACCGGCACGGAGATGTCATTCAGAAACGGGGTGCTGACCATAAGAGGCAGGAATCCCGAGCTTGCGGCGCGTATCATCGCAAGGCTGATCGAGACCCTGACCATAGAGCCTGAGATAGACGCTCAGAAGCTCGGGTATCTCATCGAGATGGAAGCCGGCGGCAGGGAATTTGATGAGAAGTCCACGTCAAAGGACATCATCTGCTATACGCATACCGGCAGACCGCTTCGTCCCAAGACTCAGGCTCAGAAGGAATATGTGGACAACATCAGAAAGACCGACATGGTGTTCGGCATAGGACCGGCGGGCACAGGCAAGACGTACCTCGCGTGCGCCATGGCGATCAACGCATACAAGAGCAAGGAGATCGAAAGGATCATACTCACAAGACCGGCTGTCGAGGCGGGCGAGAGGCTTGGCTTCCTCCCTGGCGACATGCAGGAGAAGGTAGATCCTTATCTCAGGCCGCTGTACGACGCGCTCTATGACGTGCTCGGGATCGAGGCGGCGATGAGGCTCAGGGAAAAGGGCGTGATCGAGGTAGTGCCGCTCGCGTACATGAGGGGCCGTACGCTCGACAACGCCTTTATAATACTCGATGAGGCGCAGAATACCACGCGCGAGCAGATGAAGATGTTCCTGACAAGGATGGGCTTCAACTCAAAAGTCGTCGTCACCGGAGACATCACCCAGATCGATCTGCCGTCGGGCACAAGGTCCGGCCTGATGGAAGCTCAGAAGATACTGAAGGGCGTGGAAGGAATAAAGTTCAATACCTTCAGCGAAGTGGACGTCATCAGGCACGAGCTTGTGAAGCGCATCATCAGGGCGTATGACGCCTACGACAGCAGGGTCAGGAGCAGAAGCCAGGTAAAGGGCGACAAGGTAAGCAGCAGGTAGAAAGATGCATATTGTATACAGCGATGAAAACGACAGGCTGACGCCCGAGATATGGAAGCTGATGGATCAGGCCTTCGGGCGTGCTATGGAAAACGAGTTCGGAGCTGAACTCGCGGCGGAGGGAGTGAGCCTTTCGGATCTGGAACCGGAACTGGGAGTCACCATCGTGGACAGGGACGAGATACTCGAACTGAACCGCGAGTACAGGGAAAGGGACAAGGTGACCGACGTGCTGAGTTTTCCTCAGTTCGCTGGACACGATGAGCTTCTTGCAGATCTTCTTGATGAAGAGACGGGGACCCTTATCGGCGATGTTGTCATCTGCTATGATGTCGCGGCCGATCAGGCCCGGGAGTACGGCACAGGCTTCACCCGCGAGGTGCTTTATCTCTTCGTGCACAGCGTCATGCATCTCTTCGGATATGATCACATGGAAGAGGGCGAAAAAGCCGTGATGAGGAAGAAAGAAGAAGAAGTGCTGTCAGCGATCGGGCTTAAAAGGTGAGGGGATAACAGTCAGATGAAATCAGGGTTTATCGGTATAGCCGGAAGGCCGAACGTGGGCAAGTCCACTCTCATGAATGCGATGCTGGGCGAAAAGATCGCTATCACATCGGCCAAGCCGCAGACCACACTCAACAGAATAAAAGGCATCTATACGGACCTGGAGCACGGAGACGGAGAAGGACTTCAGATGATATTCCTCGACACTCCGGGCATCCACAAGCCGCATAACAAACTGGGCAGCGCGATCAACGAGACCGCGATCAATACGCTCAGCGGAGTTGACGTTATCCTGCTTATCGTTGACGGGACCATGGAATTCGGAAAGGGCGACGAGAGCATCATAAGGATACTCAGAGACGCCGAGGCTCCGAAGCTTCTTGCGATCAACAAGATGGATCTGATGAGTCCGGAGCAGTATCTGGCGCTTTACAACAGATATGAGGAGACGGGACTCTTTGACGATATATACGGAGTATCGGCTCTCAGGGGAGACAATGTCGAAGAACTCAGGGAACGTCTTGCCGGCTACATGGAAGACGGCCCGATGTATTATCCCGAGGATATCGCGACAGACGATCCCGTCAGGTTCATCTGCAGCGAGATCATCAGGGAAAAGCTCATGAACTACCTCGAAGACGAGGTGCCCCACGGCGTGTTTGTCGAGATAGAATCGTTCAAAGAGCCGGAAGAACCGGGCAGGGCGACCGAGATAGGTGCTGTGATATACTGCGAAAAGAAATCGCACAAGGGGATAATCATAGGCAGGGGCGGCAACAAGCTCAAAGGAGTCGGCAAGGCCGCGCGGCTTGAGATAGAGGAGCTTCTGGGATGCAAGGTCTTCCTGAGCCTTTTCGTGAAGGTAAAGGAGGGCTGGCGCGACTCGGAACGCACCATAAAAAACTGGGGCTACAAAGATGAATAACGCGCTATGATCATCAGTACAGAGGGAATAGTTCTCCGCCAGAGAAAGATCGCTAATAACCGCCGGATGATCGTGCTGTTCACAAAACAGTACGGCAAGATATCGGCAGGCACTTCCGTGAACGAGAAGAGCCGGAGCAAGGCAGCACTCGCCTTGCGTCCTTTTACTTATGCGGATTATGACATATTCAGAGGCAGAGAAACCTACAGCATCAATTCCGCTCAGGCAAAGAAGAGCTTTTACCCGATAGGAGAGGATATAGACCGGTTCATGGCGGCTTCGGCCTTCATCGAGTATCTTGACAAGGTCCTCGGAGAAGAGCAGCCGATGCCCGGGCTTTTTGATCTCGCGCTGGGGTTTCTGGAATCGGTTTCGAAGAGCAGGTCAAGCGCGGAGACGCTGCTTTTTGCCTTCATCGTAAAGTCCCTTAAGATGCTGGGCGTGGCGCCGGAGCTTTCGTGCTGTGTGGGCTGCGGCAAAAGCCGTGAGACCTTCGGGGAAGGGGGCTTCAGAAGCTTCTCAGTGACGGGCGGAGGCATCATTTGTCCGGACTGCGCATTACAGGAGAAAACAACGCCCGATTCGTTGATTTACCAGCCTGCCTTCGATATAATTACAGTGTTCGGATATTTTGACTCCAGACCCCTTGCGACATTCGAAAAGGTGGATCTCAAGCCTGAGGTCGCGGGAGTGGTCAGAGATATACTGGCGGAGTACACGAACCGCTATCTGGGTGTCGATGTGCTCAGAACAACCTTAGAACTGGAGGTACAGACGTAATGGAAATCACTATCGAAAAGATCGATCTCGTAAAGGACAGAACAGGCTGCACATATGCAGAGGCAAAGGAAGCTCTCGAGGCAGCTGAAGGAAGCGTAGTCGACGCCATCATCGCCGTAGAGGAAAAGATGAACGCAGAGCATGACCACGTCGCGGGAGCGAGCCTCAAGGACAGCCCGATCTTCCTGAAGATGAAGGAACTCGTTGAAAAAGGCAATGTCTCGAGGATCATCGTCAGCAAGGGCGACAAGACCATCGTGAACTTCCCTGTTACAGCAGGCGTCATAGGCACCATGCTCGTACCTTGGGGAGCTATCCTCGGCATCGTTGCCGCAATGGGCACACAGTGCAGCATAGACTTCGTGGACGACAAGGGCAAGGTCGTGGATATCGACGGCAAGGCGATCGGATTCTATGACAAGGCAAAGGGCATGGTCATAAAGGTCATGGACAAGTCTCAGTCTGCCATCAACGACAAGGAGACGATCGATGAACTCATGAACACCATCGATTCCCTCGCCAAAAAGGCCGGCAAGACAGTCAAGGAACTGATAAAGGACGCCGCCGATGCATATAAGACGAGCGATGCCGAGGACATAATCGAGGAAGAATTCAAGGACGAGGAAGAACTGTAAAGGATAGATATATATGGCAGTAGACAAAAAAGATATTCCTGTAACTGACAGAGCCGTAACTATGGAGAAGATCATAGCCCTCTGCAAGAACAGGGGCTATATCTATCCGGGTTCGGAGATATACGGCGGACTTGCGAACACATGGGACTTCGGTCCGCTCGGAGTAGAATTCAAGAACAACATCAAGGACGCGTGGAGACAGAAATTCGTACGCGAATCAGGGCTCAACGTGGGTCTTGACGCGGCTATCCTTATGAACCCTCAGACCTGGGTGGCATCAGGCCACGTGGGAGGGTTCTCCGATCCGCTGATCGACTGCAGAGCCTGCAAGACGCGCTACAGAGCCGACCAGCTCATCGAAGACTATCTGAAGGAAAACGAGCCTGATGAAGAGGTCATCGTGGACGGCTGGACGAAGGATGAGATGGAAAGCTTTATCGCGGAAAAGGGCATAAAGTGTCCGGGCTGCGGCAAGAGCGACTTCACGAGCATCAGACAGTTCAACCTGATGTTCAAGACCTTCCAGGGCGTCACCGAGGATTCGAAGGCCGAGATCTACATGAGGCCTGAGACCGCGCAGGGCATCTTCGTTAACTTCAAGAACGTGCAGAGGACATCGCGCCGCAAGATCCCGTTCGGCATCGCCCAGGTGGGCAAGTCGTTCCGCAACGAGATCACGCCGGGCAACTTCATCTTCAGGGTGAGGGAGTTCGAGCAGATGGAGCTTGAGTTCTTCTGCAAGCCGGGCACAGAGCTCGAATGGTTCGCATACTGGAAGGATTATTGCGCGAATTTCCTGAAGAACCTCGGACTCAAAGAGGAATACACGAGGCTGAGGGATCACACTCAGGAGGAACTGTCGCATTACAGCAACGCGACAACGGACATCGAGTATCTCTTCCCGTTCGGATGGGGAGAGCTCTGGGGCGTCGCTTCGCGTACAGACTATGACCTCATGGCTCACCAGACCACGTCGGGCGAGGACATGAGCTATCTCGATCCCGAGACAAACGAGAGATATGTTCCGTACTGCATCGAACCGTCTGTGGGAGTCGAAAGGCTCGTGCTTGCATTCCTTGTCGACGCTTACGATGAAGAAGTGCTGACCGACGCCAAGGGCAAGGAGGATGTCAGGACGGTCCTCAGGCTTCATCCTGCGCTGTCTCCGTACAAGGCGGCCGTACTGCCGCTTTCGAAGAAGCTCGAGGATGTCGCGCTTCCGGTCTACGAAGAGCTCAGCAGGCACTTCATGGTAGAGTACGACGCGTCCGGCTCCATCGGCAAACGCTACAGGAGAGAAGACGAGATAGGAACACCGTTCAGCATCTGTGTCGACTTTGACACAGCTGAAGATAAATCAGTTACCATACGCGACAGGGACACGATGGAACAGGTCAGGGTCCCGATCGCGGAGGTGAAAGGATACATTGAGGAAAGACTCAGGTTTTAGGGTTTGGGACTCGGTATCTTTCAGATCGGTATCAATAAGCTATCTAAAAGGGGGCCGGCAACCAGCCGGTGTCCGGAAAGGAAAAGGAGTAAGGCTTATGGCAAAATACGTTTATTCATTCAATGAGGGCTCGAAGGACATGAGAAACCTTTTGGGCGGCAAGGGAGCCAACCTCGCGGAGATGACCAATATCGGTCTTCCTGTACCATTCGGCTTCACGATCACGACTGAAGCGTGCAGAAAGTACACCGAGGACGGCGGAGTCCTGTCTCAGGAAGTCATCGACGAAGTATGGGAGCACCTCGCTGAGCTCGAAGAGGTCATGGGAAAGAAGTTCGGAGACAACGAGAACCCGCTGCTCGTTTCGGTAAGATCCGGAGCGCCTATCTCGATGCCGGGCATGATGGACACCATCCTCAACCTCGGACTCAATGACGTCGCGGTGGAAGGTCTCGCCAAGAAGACAGGCAACGACAGATTCGCTTACGACAGCTACAGAAGATTCATCCAGATGTTCGGCGATGTCGTAATGGAGATCAAGAAGTCCAACTTCGACGCCGTGTTCGACGGTCAGAAGAAGAAAGCCGGCGTTGAATTCGACGTTGATCTTACTACAGAAGACCTTAAGGAGGTCATCAAAGGCTACAAGGAAGTAGTAAAGAGAGAGCTCGGAAGAGAATTCCCTCAGGATCCTAAGGATCAGCTGCTCGAGGCCATCAAGGCCGTATTCAGGTCATGGAACAACGAAAGAGCCATCCTTTACAGAAAGATGTACGACATTCCTGATTCGCTCGGAACAGCCGTCAACGTCCAGTCGATGGTATTCGGAAACAGCGGCGACAATTCCGGCACAGGCGTAGCGTTCACGCGTAACGCTGCGACGGGCGAGAACAAGCTCTACGGTGAGTTCCTCGTAAACGCTCAGGGTGAAGACGTAGTTGCGGGCATCAGAACTCCGCAGCCTATCGCCGAGATGAAGGAGAAATTCCCTGAAGTATACGCTCAGTTCGAAAAGATCGCGAACACGCTCGAAGGTCACTACAAGGACATGCAGGATATGGAGTTCACAGTAGAGGACGGAAAGCTCTTCATGCTCCAGACGCGTAACGGCAAGAGGACGGCATTTGCTGCCGTAAAGGTTGCCGTTGATCTCGTGAACGAAGGCCTTATCGACAAGGAAACAGCCGTCATGAGGATCGAGCCTGAACAGATCGATCAGCTGCTGCACCCTGTATTCGACGCTGACGAGCTCAAGAAGGCCAAGGCAGTCGCAAAGGGACTTCCTGCTTCTCCGGGAGCCGCTACAGGCCAGATCTACTTCAGCGCTGACGACGCAGCTGCTGCGGCAGAAGAGGGCAAGAAGGTCATCCTCGTCAGAGAAGAGACTTCCCCTGAGGACCTCGCAGGAATGGCTGCCGCTGAAGGCATCCTGACAGCAAGAGGCGGAATGACATCCCACGCTGCTGTAGTAGCGAGAGGAATGGGCAAGTGCTGCGTTTCGGGCTGCAAGGACATCATCGTGGACGAAGCCGGCAAGACCATGACGATAGGCGACAAGGTCTATAAAGAGGGAGACAGCATCTCGCTCAACGGTTCGGACGGAAGCGTATATGCAGAGGCCATCAAAACACTGGCTCCTGAGCTCTCCGGGGACTTCGGCCAGATCATGGAGTGGGCTGACGAGGCAAGGACTCTCAAGGTAAGGACGAACGCCGACAACCCTAGAGACGCAAAGCAGGCTGTTGAGTTCGGCGCCGAGGGTATCGGACTCTGCCGTACAGAGCACATGTTCTTCGAGGACGAGAGGATCCCTAAGATCAGAAGAATGATCCTCGCCGACAACGAAGCCGACAGAAGGGAAGCTCTCGCAGGACTTCTGCCGTATCAGAAGGAAGACTTCAAGGGCATCTACAAGGCAATGGGCGACAGGCCTGTAACGATCAGACTGCTCGATCCGCCACTGCACGAGTTCCTGCCTAAGACAGACGAGGACATCAAGCAGCTCTCCGAGCAGTTCGGCATCCCTTATGAGCAGGTAGTCAACAAGACTCTCGAACTCCACGAGTTCAACCCTATGCTGGGTCACAGAGGCTGCAGACTTGCCGTCACATATCCTGAGATCGCCGAGATGCAGACTGAGGCTATCATCACAGCCGCGCTCGAGGTACGCAAAGAGGAAGGCCTCGATATCGTGCCTGAGATCATGGTGCCGCTGGTAGGCCACGTCAACGAACTCAGATTCGTCAAGAAGACCATCGTCGAAGTCGCTGACAGGCTGATCGCAGAGGCCGGCGAAGAGATGAAGTACATGGTCGGAACGATGATCGAGATCCCTAGAGCTGCTCTTACAGCTGACGAGGTCGCAGAGGAAGCTGAATTCTTCTCGTTCGGTACAAACGACCTGACACAGATGGGATTCGGATTCTCGAGAGATGACACCGGCGCCATCATCAAGGAATACGTCGACAAGGGCATACTCGAGGCGGATCCGTTCCAGTCGCTCGACCAGACAGGCATCGGCAAGCTCGTAAGAATGGCTGTAGAGGGCGGAAAGAAGACCAGACCGAACATCAAGCTCGGTATCTGCGGAGAGCACGGCGGAGACCCTGCATCCGTACACTTCTGCCACGAAGTAGGACTCAACTACGTATCCTGCTCGCCGTTCAGAGTGCCGATCGCAAGACTGGCTGCTGCACAGGCTGCTATCGAAGAGAAAAGAAAATAGTCTCTCCGTAAAATAAACAAATGTTGACGCAAATCCGGCAATATCGCCGGAAATGCGTCAACTTTTTTGTTGATTGTGCTAAATATGTAAAGAATACTTTACTTTTTGATATCAGCTCAGCTGGACCGCCGCTGCCTCGTCAGGGAAGAAGTATGCGTTCAGATCGTGTATGTTGTGCGATGTGTACTCGCTGAGTACGCGGCCCTCGAGCTGATATGTCCTTATGAATCTCTTGCCGTCAACGGTGCTCCACTGCTCCATGTCCCAGGTCAGGTAGCCGATGTCATCGGTCTTTTTCTCTTTCAGGATCAGATCGACCTGACGGCCTTCCTTCATCTTGCCGACAAGTTCGTCTCTCGACAGTTCTTCTTCGGTGTTGTTTACGATGTCTTTTACTTTCATTGTTTTGCCTCCTGTGTTCGTCCGGAGCCGTCTCAGACCGGTCTCCGTTCTCATGCTTCAGCTGACACTGTCTTCCGGTCCGGCGGGAAAGACCCGCGCGGACTTATGTCATTATTGGTATAGAACAAATCCGGAAAATTATCAATAGCGAGGGAGATCCGGTATTCAAAAAACACATAGAAAAACATTAAATCTATTGAATAAAGTTATAGGATTTGATAAATTATTATCAAGAAATAGGGGCTTTTTTAATAAAGGGTCTGAATCCTCCCGAGAGAGAATCAGCCATCGGTACCTGCATGGGCATTGTTTGTTTTGCTATACCGGTGGGTGGTCGCTGAAGAGGCAAGTCCGGTAGAGATAGCAGCTTAACGGACGAATCTTTCAAGCAAAAGGACCGGGAAGGATACCTATTTCTGGATCATTAATACAGATGAAACAGGGAGAATGCTGTTCGCACTTATGATGCGGAGCACTCTCCCTTTTTAAACGGAGTATCAGATGAGCTATTTCATCCTTACAAACAATCCGCTGGCGGCTGATGAATTCGGCACAACGCATGAGATCGAATTTATCAACGGCGGACTCATCGATGTCCTGATCAGAGCAAGAGATCTGGTCAACAACGGAGCCGTATTGCTGAATCATCCACTGTATGGAAGCGTGAAGCCTAACGAGACACCATACAGGTCTCTTCTTGTGCAGCGCGCACCAAAGCCGTCTGACGGAAGTTTTCCGGCCGCTGATCCCGAGTCTGTAAGACTCATCGGAAATGCTGTGAATGCATTCAGCAAATTTATCGTTAAGAAGGAGATCACCAATCCATTGCTCCTCGAGGATTTTCAGGTCGTTGACCTGAGTCTTCTGAGGAGTGCTGTTGCTGCAGCGGACCGGTGATCCCCTCTTAATATACAGGAGACTGTCTGTATTGCCCCTATTTATCGACAGGCTCCCGGCAAATAATTGCAACTCTTATTATATACCAAAGGAGGCGATCAGAAATGAGATTGGAAATCGGAAAAATCAATATCACTGATATCCGGTTTGCGGAAGAATCAAAGATCGAAAAAGGAGTCCTTTACGTAAACGCAGAGGATCTCAAGCCTGTAGTCCTTGAAGATGAGAAGATCAAGGATGTTTACTTCGACATCGCCAAGCCGGGTGAATCCGTAAGGATCACACCTGTAAAGGATGTCATCGAGCCTCGCGTAAAGGTAGAGGGCAAGGGCGGAGTATTCCCGGGATGGGTATCCAAGGTCGATACAGTCGGATCCGGCAAGACCCTCGCGCTCAAGGGCATGGCTCTTGTGACAGCAGGCAAGATCGTAGGATTCCAGGAGGGCGTCATCGACATGACAGGCCCGGGCGCAGACTACACACCGTTCTCGAAGACACTCAACCTTGTCATGGTATGCGAGCCTGTTGAAGGCCTCAAGCAGCACGACTATGAAGCAGCTGTGCGCAAGGCCGGGTTCCGCGTAGCCGCGAAGATCGGCGAACTCGCCAGAGAAATCAAGCCTGACGACACGGTTGTCTATGAGACATACGGCGTCAAGGAGGGCATGGAGAAGTATCCTGACCTGCCTAGAGTCGGCTATGTAGCAATGCTCCAGACTCAGGGACTTCTGCACGACACCTATGTATACGGCGTCGATGCAAAGCAGATCATCCCTACTATCATCAGCCCTACAGAGGCGATGGACGGAGCCATCGTATCCGGAAACTGCGTATCCGCATGCGACAAGAACCCTACATACATCCATCAGAACAACCCTGTAGTGGAGGACCTCTTCGCACAGCACGGCAAGACCATCAACTTCGTATGCGAGATCATCACGAACGAGAACGTATACCTTGCAGATAAGGAAAGATCTTCCAACATGACGGCCAAGCTCTGCCGCATGCTCGACCTTGACGGCATCATCCTGACTCAGGAAGGCTTCGGAAACCCGGATACAGACCTGATCATGAACTGCAAGAAGATCGAGGCAGAGGGAGTAAAGACTGTCATCGTTACAGATGAGTATGCAGGAAGAGACGGAAAGTCGCAGTCGCTGGCTGACGCTGACGTTGCAGCTGATGCGGTAGTCACAGGCGGAAACGCGAACGAAGTGATCATCCTTCCTAAGCTTGACAAGGTCATCGGCACACTTGATTACATCAACAAGATCGCCGGTGCAAGCGACAAGACACTGAGAGAAGACGGAACACTCGAGGTTGAGCTTCAGGTAATCACAGCTTCTACCAACGAGATGGGCTTCGGAATGCTGAGTGCAAGATAGGTTCAGTGAAAGGAGGATATGAAAATGGCTAAATATAAAGTAGTTCACTACATCAACCAGTTCTTTGCCGGAATCGGCGGAGAGGAAAAAGCCGACACCCCTGCTGAGCTTCACAAGGGCGAGGTTATCGGACCTGGAATGGCATTCAATCAGGGATTCGGAGATGACGCTGAGATCATCGCTACCATCGTATGCGGAGACTCATACTTCAACGAAAACATCGAAGCAGTAAAGAAGGAGATCCTCGGCTGGGTCAAGGATCTTGCACCTGATCTGTTCATCGCAGGTCCTGCATTCAACGCAGGACGTTACGGTGTGGCATGCGGAACCATTGCAGCTGCAGTAGCTGAGGAACTCGGCATCAAGTCCATGACAGGAATGTATGTCGAGAACCCTGGCGCAGACATGTACAAGGACAAGGTATACATCCTTGAGACAAAGGACAGCGCTGCCGGCATGAGAGATGCAGTCAAGAAGATGACAGCATTCGCTCTCAAGTATGCGAAGGGCGAGAAGATCGGCGCTTCCTGCGAGGACGGATATATGAACCAGGGCGTTCGTGTCAACTTCTTCGAGAAGGAGAGAGGCTCGAAGAGAGCTGTCGACATGCTCCTTAAGAAACTTGCTGACAAGCCTTTCGTCACAGAGTATCCGATGCCTGACTTCGACAGAGTCGAGCCAAACCCTGCTGTAAAAGACATGGCTCACGCTACCATCGCTCTGGTAACATCCGGCGGAATCGTGCCAAAGGGCAACCCGGATCACATCGAGAGCTCCAGCGCTTCGAGATTCGGCGAATACAGCCTTGCCGGCTTCACTGATCTTGACGATACCACTTTCGAGAC
This sequence comes from Mogibacterium sp., assembly GCA_017512365.1. Taxonomy (GTDB): domain Bacteria; phylum Bacillota; class Clostridia; order Peptostreptococcales; family Anaerovoracaceae; genus Crickella. Next base: position 7,148 of record JAFWGQ010000004.1, on the reverse strand, counting down.
TGCTCACGGCGGCTATGACCCTGTATATGCGAATGCGGACGCAGACAGAGTACTGCCTGTAGACGTGCTGCGTGACCTCGAGAAGGAAGGCGTTATCGGCAAGCTGCATGAGAAATACTATGCAACAGTAGGAAACGGTACTTCCGTAGCTAACGCCAAAGGCTTCGGCGCGGAGATCGGAAAGAGACTCAAAGCAGACGGAGTTGACGCAGTCATCCTGACCTCTACGTGAGGAACCTGCACTCGTTGCGGCGCAACGATGGTAAAAGAGCTCGAGAGAGCCGGACTCCCTGTAGTCCATGTATGCACGGTAACACCTATTTCGCTGACAGTAGGCGCGAACAGGATCGTTCCTGCGATCGCTATACCTCATCCGCTGGGCAATCCTGCTCTTGACAAGGCTGAGGAGAAGGAACTCCGCCGCAAGCTCGTCCTGAAGGCTCTCAAGGCCCTCGAGACACCTGTCGACGGACAGAAGGTCTTCGAAGACTAAGACTTATCCACCGGTACTGCCCTGCAGCCATATGGCTGCAGGGCGGGGCCGGCATGCAGAAGAAAGATCCATATGCCGGAGATAACAGTATGGACAAAGCAGAACAGTGCAGTGCTCGATCAGCTCGAAGCGAACGGGAGATTCATAGCTGATGAAGGATTCATACGCCGTGAACTCGAAGACACTGCGGACATTATGCTTTTTATCTACCGCTGGCTGGCAGATCACATGCCTGTCGCGGACAGGCCGGATGATGTGTTGTTTCCGGTATGGGTATCTTTTGAAAAAGAGGCGACCATGAGCCCCGAAGCGGGCTATGCCGTGCTCGAACTGAGGGTTCCGGCAGAGCAGGTCACGAGGCTGGATATCGCCAAATGGACAAGGATCACGAACTATTCATACATACCTGCAGATGCTGCGGATGAGGCGGAGCACAACAGCTGCCTGAAAGATCTCGGAACGGACAATATCCGCGCCGTGATGACGCAGTTTTACCCGGAGCTCCGCAGAAAGATCATCAACAGCTGGGACAGGCTCTTCGATGACAGCATAGTCCTGGGGAGCACCAGCGCGTACGGTCTCATGTGGGAGGTAAAAAAGGAATGGATACAGGACGTGGTTTTGTAAAGCTGTACTCCCCGCAGGCCGAAGCCGTATGGAAGGCTGTCGAAAAAGAAGGCATCGCCTTCTCGCGCAGGGAGTATGTGCAGAAGAAATATGAAGAAAGCGCAGCCATCTTTCTGGCTGCATATGACGCCTATGTCCGCGAGGCGGAAAAGATAGTCCCGCGTCCGGACGACAAGGCATATCCTTACTGGGCATTTGCTTCAGAGGAACTTGTCGACAGATCCGGCGGCGCCAGGGTGATGGAACTCACGGTGCCTGTGCATGAGGCGGTGTTCTTCGACCAGTACGACTGGTACAAGGTCCTCAGGCTTTCGTATGTCGGAGAGACGGAGGAGGATGAAAAGGCTTTTGCAAGAGGTCTGGAGATGCGCGGCATCAGGGACAGTTCGGAGGCCGTGCTCAGGCCGTTCTATCCGGATGTGAAGAGGCAGATCACAGACAGCTGGAAGAGGCTGTTCAGACACGATGCTGCTATAAGGAAGGGAGATACATCCGGTGTCAGAGCGGTGCAGGCGGGAATGTGGCAGATAAAAAAAGAATGGCTCATCTGAGCCACACAGGATAGAGAGCATCGTCCGGGATGAAGACCTTCCCGCGGGCATTGGAAGTCAGCCTGCGGTATGGGGCGTGCTCATGGCCGCACTTGCGGCGGCAATGATGCTGGGATCCGGCAATGGCCTCAGCATGCTGCAGACTCTTTCGATAGTTGCAGCCTTCCCGTTCGCTTTCATAATGGTCATCTCGATGGCCGCGCTGGTGAAGGCTCTGAAAAAAGAAAAAGAAGAGTGATGCGGCGCTTGCAACCTGATAAGATGAGATCCTTACGGGGTTTCATTCTTATAACTGTTCCGGCCGTGCGTGCCCCTATGCTCGGCCGGGCAGTTTAAAAACTATCTCTGGAGTTTATTCAAGAAAGGAGTAACAGATGGCAATTCTGGATGGAAAGAAAGTTATCGTCATCGGAGACCGTGATGGTATTCCGGGTCCGGCGATAGCCGAATGTGCCAAGTCAGCAGGAGCCGATGTCGTATTCTTCTCGACAGAGTGCTTCGTCTGAACGGCTGCCGGAGCCATGGATCTGGAGAATCAGAAGAGAGTAAAGGAATTCTACGATGAGTACGGCAGGGATAACCTGGTAGTCCTCGTAGGCGCTGCAGAGGGTGAGGCCGCCGGCCTCGCTGCAGAGACTGTAGCTCTCGGAGATCCTACATTTGCAGGGTGTCTGGCAGGGGTTTCGTTGAAACTCCCATGTTATCACATATGCGAGCCTGAGATCAAAGCAGAGATCGATGAGGCTGTGTATGATGAGCAGATCAGCATGATGGAAATGGTGCTGGACGTAGACGACATTTGCGAAGAGATGAACGCTATTCGTGAACAGGTCGCAGAAGCGTAATATTACTATGGAACGGACCGCTGTCTATCGGTCATACTCCTTTTGACGGCGGTCCGCTTCCCGAAATCATGAAAAATCATCATGGAGGTAAGCCACATGAAAACGTATGATATCGTGATCATCGGTGGTGGCCCGGCTGGACTTGCGGCAGGACTGTACGCAGGCAGAGCCAAGATGGACACACTGATAATCGAAAAGCAGAAATTCGGGGGTCAGATCCTCATAACAGACGAGATAGAAAACTACCCGGGCTCGATCGAGGGCGAGACAGGTCCGTCCTTGATGGCGCGCATGGTAGCACAGGCTGATAAATTCGGCTGTGAAAGAGTGGAAGATACTATCACCGATGTCGAACTCGAAGGTGAAGTTAAGATAATCAAAGGAAGTAAGGGAGAATATCGCGGAAGGTCCGTGATCATCACCGGCGGAGAAGTACATAAATACATCGGCTGCCCGGGCGAGAAGGAGCTCACAGGAAAGGGCGTATCCTACTGCGCGACATGCGACGCTGCATTCTTCGAAGATCTGGAAGTATATGTAGTGGGCGGCGGAGACGCGGCTGTAGAAGAAGCGATGTACCTTACGAGATTTGCCCGCAAGGTAACGCTTATCCACAGAAGAGACGAGCTGAGAGCCGCAAGATCCATCCAGGAGAAGGCATTCGCCAACCCTAAGATGGACTTCATGTGGAATACGACTGTTGAAGAGATAAAAGGCGACGGAATCGTAGAGAGCATGGTCGTCAAGGACACTAAGACAGGCGAGACGAGAGAGATCTTTGCCGATGAAGACGACGGCACCTTCGGGATATTCGTGTTCATAGGATACACGCCTTCGTCGGCTATCTACGAGGGAAAAGTCGACATGGAAAGAGGCTATATCCTTACGGATGAAGACATGAAAACCAATATCCCGGGCGTTTTTGCAGCAGGAGACATCCGTAAGAAGAGCCTGAAGCAGGTAGTGACAGCTGCGGCAGACGGGGCTATTGCAGCGGTACAGGCCAGCGAATTCATCGAAGAGCTGAACGGAACATCATATTCAGGCGGAGCAAGAACCTAATAACAGATAAGTGATAAAAGGAGGACACGACAATGTTAGAAGTTGATAAGAAAACATTCGAAGAAGAAGTACTTCAGGCAGACGGTTATGTAGTAGTGGATTTCTACGGCGACGGATGTGTTCCGTGCCAGGCTCTGATGCCGCACGTTCACGCTCTTGCCGATCAGTACGGCGACAAGCTCAAATTCGCCGCGCTCAACACTTCGAAGGCAAGACGAGTAGCTATCGGACAAAAGGTAATGGGTCTCCCGGTCATCGCGGTATATAAGGACGGCGAGAAGCTGGAAGAGCTGGTCAAGGACGATGCTACACCGGAAGCTGTAAAGGCAATGGTAGAGAAGTACGTATAGGAGAAATACTATGAGTGATTATGCAGTATTAAGAGGTGCCAGCTATACTCTGGCATATACGCCTGACATGGTCATCCACGATGGAGCGACTCAGGTAACAGAGCGCATAGTCAATCCTGACGGAGAGTATCTCAAGGAGCTTCCGAAGCACCTGAGAAGCTTCGAGGATGTCGTAAGATATGCGCCTAACCAGGCATACATCGGCAATATCGACAATGAACAGCTCAAGGCGATCGAATTCCCGTGGTATGACAAGCCGACAGACATCACTGACAGAACAGGAAAGTACGGCGAGATCATGCCTGAGGATGAGTTCTACGGACTCATGCAGATCTGCGACACATTCGATCTGGTCGAACTCGAGGCCGGCTTTGCAGCTTCCGTTAAAGAAAAGCTCGCTGCGCACGGCATGTTCTCGGACGAGCAGGTTGCCGTAATGGACAAGAACGCCGAGTTCACGGAGGAAAGCCTCAAAGCTGTCGTCGAGGACGGCGGATGCGGACTCTACCTCGACGGAAAGCTCGTCGGAGCTGTGAAGAAAGCGCACGATGTTGACGTGAACCTTTCGGCCCATGTCATGCTCGAAAACATCTCCAGCAAGGCTACGAGCGTGCTCTCGCTGCTCCACCTCATCAGAGTCACCGGCATCGACCCGGCAGAAGTCGACTATGTCATCGACTGCGCCGAGGAAGCCTGCGGTGACATGAACCAGAGAGGCGGCGGCAACTTCGCCAAGGCTGCAGCTGAGATCGCCGGTCTTGTCAACGCGACAGGATCCGATACGAGAGGATTCTGTGCGGGACCTGCACACGCGCTTCTGAATGCGGCGTCGCTGGTCAAGGCCGGAACATTCAAAAATGTTGTCGTGACAGCCGGCGGCTGCACGGCCAAGCTCGGAATGAACGGCAAGAGCCATGTTGAAAAGGGCATCCCTGTCCTCGAGGACTGTCTCGCGGGATTCTCGGTGCTCATCAGTGAGGACAACGGCACGGATCCGGTCATCCGTACGGATATCGTCGGAAGACATAAAGTAGGCACAGGTTCAGCTCCTCAGAATGTTATCGGATCTCTCGTGACTGATCCGCTCGACGCTGCCGGCCTCAGGATCACTGATGTCGACAAGTTCGCGCCTGAGATGCAGAATCCGGACATCACAAAACCTGCAGGCGCAGGAGATGTTCCTGAATCCAACTACAAGATGATCGCAGCTCTCGGAGTAAAGAGAGGCGACCTCGAAAAGAAGGACCTCGCGACATTCATCGTGGATCACGGCATGAAGGGCTGGGCTCCGACACAGGGACATATCCCTTCGGGAGTTCCTTTCATGGGACCTTGCAGAGATCTCATGCTTGAGGGCAAGATCGAAAGAGCCATGGTGATCGGAAAGGGAAGTCTCTTCCTCGGAAGAATGACGAACCTTTTCGACGGCGTATCATTCGTTATTGAAGCCAACAAGGGACAGTCCTCCGGCGGCGGCTCCGGTGTATCCGAAGAGGAAGTCAAGGGACTGATCGCCAGCGCGCTCAAGGATTTCGCAGCCGGACTTCTGGCAGAGTAAAGGAGGGCATCATGGCTCAGAATATTGAAAAACTGATCGCCGAGACCTTCCTTGAAATGGCAAACGGACTGGAAAGCGGCAGCTACGGGAAGAAGCCAAAGATCGCTCTTACCGGAATGGGAAGCGAGCACGGTGAAGAAAACTCCATGGCGGCGGCCGTGATGGCGGCCAGAGAGGGCATCGATGTATGGTACATCGGAACTCTCGAGGCTGAAGGAGTGACCACTGTCAAGGTAGCTGACGATGAAGAAGGCCACAAGAAGATGGAAGAGCTTCTCGAAAAGGGAGAAGTCGACGCTGCGGTCACGATGCATTATCCGTTCCCTATCGGGGTCTCGACCGTGGGCAGAGTCATCACGCCGGCAACGGGGAAAGAGATGTTCATAGCCAACACTACGGGAACATCCAGCGCGGACAGGATCGAGGGAATGATCAAAAACGCGGTATACGGCATCATAGCAGCCAAGGCGTGCGGAGTTGCTGATCCGTCCATAGGCATACTGAATGTTGACGGAGCAAGGCAGACAGAGAAGGCTCTCAAGGAGCTTGCTGACGGCGGCTATCCGATCAGATTCGCTGAATCATCGAGAGCTGACGGCGGATGCGTGATGAGAGGCAACGACCTGCTTCAGGGATCGCCTGATATCATGGTGACCGATTCTCTTACGGGAAATGTTCTTGTAAAGATGATGTCGGCGTTCCAGACAGGCGGCAGCTTTGAGGCCAGCGGATACGGATACGGTCCGGGGATCGGAGAAGGATATGACAGACTCGTCATGATCATCTCGAGAGCCTCCGGAGCCCCGGTGATAGCCGGAGCGCTCCGCTACGCGGCCCAGCTCGTCAGAGGCAAAGTGTTCGATGTAGCCGCAAAGGAATTCGCGGCCGCAAAGAAGGCCGGTCTTGACAACATCCTCAAGGCGCGCAAGGCTGCGGCGAAGCCTGCAGCTGCCGAGGAAGAGGTAAAGGCTCCTCCTGCAGAGGTCGTTACTGCACAGATACCGGGCATCGAGGTCATGGACCTTGAAGACGGAGTGCAGGCGCTCTGGAAGCAGGGAATCTACGCAGAGAGCGGCATGGGCTGCACGGGACCGATAATCCGCGTGTCAGACGCCAATCTCGAAAAGGCAAAAGAGATCCTGACTGCTGAAGGATATATCGGCTAAAACCTTCATAATAGATATTGAGGCGGCGCCGCACCGGGAATTTTTCATCTGCTTTTACCGGTGCGGCGTCAGACTCGATACAGTAATGTGGGGGTAGACAGGTGCTGGTGTGCCTCGCGGTCTTCAAAACCGTCTGCAGGGGGTTAAGAGCCTCCCGGGTGGGTTCGATTCCCACGTACTCCCGCCAGCCGTTATTGGCATTACAGCAAATACCGGCTATATGTAGAACAGCATGAAACAGTACAGGAAAGCCGGTGACGGAGGTGTTTTGATGTACAAAATAGTAAGAAGGAAGGCTCTGAGGCCGACGGTCACGCAGCTGGAGATCGAAGCTCCGCTGGTGGCGCGCAAGGCGAAGCCGGGCCAGTTCATCATCCTGAGAGTTGATGAAGAAGGCGAGAGGATCCCGCTTACCGTGGCGGGAGTGAACCCTGAAGAGGGGACGGTAAAGATCATCTTCCAGGTGGTGGGAGCGACTACCGAGCTCCTTAACCAC
>JAFWGQ010000028.1 GCA_017512365.1 Mogibacterium sp. | reverse complement strand
GAGGAAAGGAAAAACGACACAATGGAATTCAGAAACACAAAGGAATATATCGACGCATATGCAGAATATCTGAAGAGCGGAGATGACAAGGAGTGCAGAAAGCTCACCACCGAGAACGACACAACTCCGAACGGAACCGGAACTGTAGCAGTCCCAGAGCTCGTTTATGACATCGTAAAAACCGCTTGGGAGCGCGAGGGCATCATGTCGCTCGTAAGAAAGAGCTACCTCAAGGGCAATCTCAAAGTTCAGTTCGAGATCAGCGGAAGCGATGCAGCTATCCATACAGAAGGCGGCTCCGCAGTTTCCGAGGAGACCCTGGTGCTTGGAATCGTTGAACTCATTCCGCAGAGCATCAAGAAGTGGGTCAGCATCTCCGACGAGGCTTATGACCTGCGCGGTGAGGCGTTCATTCGCTACATCTATGACGAGCTTGCTTACAGAATCGCAAAGAAAGCAGCCGACACTCTGGTCGCGAAGATCGAGGCTTGCGGAACTGCTTCGACTACTACTTGCCCGGGAGTTCCAAAGCTCACAGCAGCGACTCCGGCAGTTGGTACAGTTGCAGCAGCTATGGCGCTCCTGTCTGATGAGGCAGCCAATCCGGTCGTTATCATGAATAAAGCGACTTGGGGCGCATTCAAGGCGGCTGAATACGCTGGCAGCTTCCCGGTCGACCCATTCGAGGGACTGCCTGTCATCTTCAACAACACAATCAAATCTTCCGCAGTTGCTACAACCGGCGAAACTTATGCGATCGTAGGAGACCTCGGACACGGTGCTCTTGCTAACTTCCCGAATGGCGAAGGAATTGACTTCAAGTTCGATGAGTTCAGCAGAAAGAAAGAGGATCTGATCGAGGTTCTCGGACGTGAGTATGTAGCACTCGGAGTAGTAGCACCGAACGCATTCGTTAAGGTCGTTAAGTAGTTCGATTATCAGATTGGAGGTAACTGATATGAGGAAAGTACTTATCGCGGTGCCTTGTATGGATCAGCTCCCGGCAGAGTTCGCGCACTCGCTGGCGACCTTGACGTCATACGGCATCGAGAACACGCAAATATCCGTCCATTTCAATCTCGGTTCGCTTATATACACGAGCCGGGATCAGATAGCAAAGAAAGCAATCACAGACGGCGCGGACTTGGTTATGTGGTTCGATTCTGACATGGTATTCAGCCCGGACACATTAAACCGGATGCTGAAGCTGATCGACGAAGGACATGACATGGTAACGGGCGTTTATTACAGACGGAGGCAACCGTTCACGCCTGTTTTGTTCGAGGGTCTGGAACTATTGGACGACACCGAGGGATTCGCTTGGAAGGAATTCGACACGATACCAGCCGAACCGTTTGAGGTCGCTGCTTGTGGCTTCGGGTGTGTCTTGATGAGGACGGAGATATTTATAGCGGTGTTCTCAAAGTTTGAGCGATTTTTTACACCGATAGCGAACGGAGGAGAGGACGTCGCGTTCTGTTGGAGGGCGAGACAATGCGGGTACAAGATAATTGCAGACCCGTCCATCTCGCTCGGTCATGTAGGGCATACGATAATTACAAGAGAGTTTTTTGACTCATATCAGTTACAACAAGAGAAGCAGAGG
>JAFWGQ010000027.1 GCA_017512365.1 Mogibacterium sp. | reverse complement strand
TTCGACAGGACAGAATTGACCACTATGTGATCCGACGTGATATTCGAGTCGCTGATCGTTATCGGAAGCGACGAAAAAGACGATGACGTCACCTCCACCGTCTTCAGCTCGTTTATTTCAGCCTTGACCCCCGCCCAGAACCGGGAGAGGCCGTTGCTGTCAAGGAATTTGAACATTTACGTCACCTCCTCTTATGATGCGAGGATGATGTCGATCTCCGAGTTTGTTATGGCCGAGATGTTGCCATCGCTCAGGAGCACATAGGTGGATCCGGACCATCTGAATGTCGAATTCGCTGCATAGTCACCGCTGTCCGCCATGAGGATGTAGATCTTGTCTGTCTCCGGTGTAAGTGCAGAGCCTCCGCTTGTCTTCGAGAGCCAGCCCGCAGAGAGAGGTGTCGCACCTGCTACAGGATAGCCTTCGATGACGTCGTCCACGAAGCTCGGCAGATAGGATGTGTCTACCATCCCCGAAGCATTCAGAGGGCAGACACCGCTCGCTGACCCCTTCTCCGTCGAGGCGATCTTTCCGTTCAGGGCAGTCGTTATAACCTTGTTCTGGACAGCGTTCTCGGATGTTGTCGACAGGTCGCTGTCGATGATCACGCCCGGAGGGATCGTCGGTTTGTTCTTGATGTATGACAGCGCGGAGCTGTCGGAAGTGTTCCAGTCCGACTGAACGGGCTCGACATAATCCGTGACCTTCAGGAACGTGACCTTGATCTTCTGCCAAAAGTAAAGCAGCCCATTGTCATCTAAGTATTTGTGTGCCATTTTATTACCTCCCTAAACTGATAAATTCAGCAGTTCCTCTATCTCGGCATTTGTCAGACCGGACAGATTGAGTTCTTCATACGTTTTGTCGCCGACCAGCTCGACGCCATCGATCATCGGCTTGTTCCGCAAGTCGTTATAGTTTGTGGTCCCGCCGAGGTCTGTAGCTTCGTTCGCCTCCATATCGATGCACTGGTCGATGTCTACCATTTGCATGTCAATAACCGACATTTATCTCACCCTCCTTTAGCAGTCCCACCACTGACGTGTTCACTATTCTGGTGCCTCCGACGGATCCATTGGCAAATACGAAGCGGATCTGCAGCCGGAGCGTCAGCCCTTCGTCCAGCATAAGAGTCTCCTCCTGGCTGAGCCTTACCATGAGCTTATTCTCTTCAAAGGAGCAGTCATCGTAATTCTTCTGAAAGAGCAAAGTCTTCTGCGCGAAGTAGATCTCGCAGTTGCTTATCTGATCTGTCTGGAACGGAAGTCTGAATGTGATCGTCGGAGTTGTGCCTCTAACCGTTACCATCTTGCCCTCCTATCTTGATTTCATGAGATAAAGTTTCGCCGACGTGGACCCGTCTATCGCTCCGGACGGGCCTATCGTCAGGGATCCGTTTGATGTCGTTACAGTCCAGTCGGCGATCTGTGCCGCAGGTGATCCGAGCTCATGGTTCATAAGGACCATGTCGCTGGTGATCCGAGAGTCCGAGACGATCTTTGGAAGCGAAGAAAAAGAGGAGACGTTTATCACGAGTACCTCTCTTTCTTCAGCCACGCTTTCGACATACTCCGCGAGCGAGATCTTGCTGGTCTCGTCCCCGTCATCTATAGCGATATAGTCGCCCGCGCCCGGAGTCCCTGAGAATGTGTTTAATTCGTGGATCTGCATATCTTAATCCTCCGTCAGTTTGTTCTCCTGGATGTAGTTCCGGATCTGTGTGATCTTTCCCTTCAGCGTCGGATCAACTACGAAAAAGTTGCCCTTGTTGTTTGCGCTTATCAGGTCGCCTGTCTCCGCATCTATCTCATCATAGGTGTATGTCACCCTGTCTCCTCCGTTTACGTTCAGCACTGCGAACGATGCAAGCTGTTTGATTTTAGCCATAGAGTATTGCCTCCTGTTCTTCGATATAATCCTTAATTAGATCTCCATCTTTGATATTTGCATATTCTTCGAGCCCTCTGTCATATGGTTCCAGCCGGTATGTGTCGTATTCTTTCTGTTTTGCCTTTAGCTCCCATGCGACCTTGAGACCCGGCGTTCCCTTTATAACGAAATAGCGAGGATCCTTGCCTGCGATCCAGCAATCACCCTCGCCTTCTTTTTGCAGAAAAACCTGATACTCGACCCTCTCTGCTATGGTTTCAGTGAATATATCATCGAGGTCCACATAGCACAGCCCCTCTTCATCGAGCACGGCCTCTCCGATGTCTCCGAAGATTGGAGTCGGTGTTTCGTAGCAGTATAGGAGCCTTTCCGAGTAGTTCTCGGTTTTCACCTTCCTGCTTTTTGATCCAGTAACTACGACAGTGCCGTCGACTGTAACATTCGCAACGCCACCTTCGCTTATCCTGACTCGCTGTGTGCCGTTTATGTAAAAATACATGTTATCGGCGGATGTGATTCTCAGGTATCCTCCGTTGCTATAAAGAGCAGCGACCTCGCTTAATGACCATGAAGCCTCGTCCGAACGCTCCTTGAAGCTTACCCGGTTCGAGGTGATGGCCACCCCTTTTCTTGTGCCGCCTACATATGATGAGGCAAAAGATACTTCCTCGTTTGAAACAACGACGTTACGCACATCGCTTTGATATGCCAGCTTTGTAGCACTAATATCGAATCCGCCGATTTCTCCTTTTTTTGTGCTGAAGAATCCAGTCGTCAGATTCCACGAGTTATCCCCTGTCACGTCTCGGATGAGACCGCCTCCGAGGGCTGTCAGTCTGCCTGCGTCCGTCGCGATAAAATTCCCCTCTCCGAGCTCGATGGTCCCTTTTCTCATCGTCAGAGCCCCTGTGAGCAGGTTGAACGTTGTGTTCTCGCCCGGATCCGAAAGAACGCCCGCCTTTATGATGTTCGCGTTCAGGATGCCTGTCGTAATGATCGAGGCGTTGATCCGTCCGTCCTGCGTCAGAGCTATATCCGAGAACGGACCGTCGTAGCCGTTCGAGGAATGTCCGAGACCGCCTTGGTTGAATCGCCACACATTCACTGCCGTGTTCACGTCAGGCGTGTCCATTATGAGGATCTCCTGAGGATATCCGTTCGGGCCCGGCGTCATGACCACATATCCGCCGAGACCGCCTCGGATCAGATCTGTCGCGTACTTTATGGCGTCCTCCATCATGGACGTGGTCGGCACGTCCTGAAGGATCCCCTCCCTGATCTGTTCTCCGAGGGATGTCTGCAGCGAGCCGAGCGTTATGCTGTCGTATCTGTCGAGCAGCACATTGTACTCGGTCCTTACCACCTTCTGCTTTACTGCAGCGATCCCGACCTTCGGATAGTAGACCGAGACCGTATCGCACAGCCTCACTCTCTGCAGGGCTGCATAATCTTTATACTCTTCCGTCTGCCAGAGCTGTATAAAATCGACCGTCAGATTCTCTTTCGGGATCCAGTATTCTCCCGATTCGAATCTTTCTCTTGCGGCCTCTCTCAGCTGTGCAGCTGTCGGCGCTTTCTCGAAAGCGTCTGACAAATCCATCGGAGTCGAGTTCACCTGCCTGAAGGCGACCTCTATAGGCTCCTCGGTCTCCGTCCGGATTATAATGAGGTTATGGTCCGTCAGGTAGGCGAGCTGCGGCTCTATGCCTTCGTACACGATGATCCGCTCCGGAAGCATGACCACCTGTCCTTCTGTGTTCGCCCAGAACGGAACGACGGCATTGTATGTACCGGATGAATCCGTGTCCTGGTTCAGGTCCGTCAGATTCTTCCCGTATCTGATCTCGCAGTCTGAATCCGTGCCCCTTGCCGCGTGCAGCTTGACCATGAACCTGTCGAATTCATATTCTCCGGAGCCGAACACGTCCAGTATAGAGTTCTCTTCACCGGCGAGCATTGCTCTGGCATTCCTCGGGACGCTGACCTCATAATCTGCGACAGTGCTCTTGTCCGTCCAGAATGTGAACGGATTGCTGTTTATGCTGTTTGTTTTGATCTTTTGAAACGCTTCTGTTACAGAGCCCGCAGTGAACGGAGCCACCGTCACGCCATTGAGCTTGTAGCTTATATGATGAGCGTAGAACGTCACGATCCCGTTCAGGTTCGGGACGCTCCTTTTGTAGATCTCGAACGGCTGCAGGTCCTGCCTGTCGTCGTGTGTCGCTACGATGAGCCTGCCGCTTATGAGTTCATCGAAATGGACCCCGTCTATAGGCATGTCGAGCTCAAGTTCATAGATCCCGTTTCTTTCTTCCGTGACGACGCAGCGCGTAGCATCCGAAAGCCTGCCTCGACCGTTATTCAGGAACCTTTTTTCGTCTCCGTTGTATAGGATAGGAATCATGTTTTAGATCCTCCACCACCTCGGTATTATCTTTATTCGCGAGATGTTTGCGCCCGGGATCACATCGTTGATGCCTGCAGCAAGCTCAGGGAATGTCTGGCCGGCGTTCTGGATATAGTCGTTTCTGCTCTGCTTGTATGTTCCGACGTACTCCCACGCCTCCTGGCTATCGCAGTCTATATATATCTGCTGGGAAGCTCCCTGCGCTCCTTCTGCGATACTGAATGTCTGCTGCCCTATCGTCAGCTGGCCGTAGCCTGTGACGAGCAGAAGAGGCTTCGACGTGAAATCCGTCGGGTTCTCTATCGTTCCAGCAGCTGTGAATGCCTCCTCTTCATCTCCTGATTTAAGGTAGCGCTGCGGTTTACAGTTGAATGTGATCTCGAATTCTCCGGCGCTCGATAACGCAGCCGGATCCACATCGAGCCCGGACTTGTACAGAGCGAGCCTGTACTCATCCGGGTTGTATGTGTCCTCAAGTCTTTTGTATGTGTATCTGGATGCGAGGATGTTCCTGATCCTCGCGATCTTCGCTCCGAACTCGGCCTGCTCTGCTGCGAAAGCGCCGGCAGGGTATGTAACTTCGATATTCTCGAATCTTCCCCTGTCAATGGCGATGTCTCCGTTCTTTCCCGGAACGGATACCATTTCGACCGATCTTTCTGGAGCGTTATAAACAGCCTGGCCGGTTATATATATCCCGCTTTCCAGGCTGTTTATCCCGTCAAATATGAAGCTGTTAAATACTGCCATGAGCTGACCCCTTCTGTCTGTTTAGCGTCACAAGCACTTTTTCGACCTCGAGAGCGATCTCCCGAGCGTTCTGATACGGTGTCGGGTATATGTTTATGATAGGTGCGGTTGTGTTTCCTCCGGATTCTTCCCTTACGATCTTGCGAAGATCGTCGAGAGCTCCGACGAATTCAGGCCGCTTTTCGGCCACGCCTATGACCGCAGGGCTGTCGAACACGCCTCCTTTGTCGTACCAGTCCACATTGATGTGCGGCACTCTTGGAGGCTTCAGCGAGAGCTTGCCGCTGATGCTGAAATGCGGAAGCTTTATGTGTCCGAAGAAGTCGCCTATCTTTATAGGGAACAGGCTCTTGATCTTCCTGACGATATCGATGATTATGCCCCACGCTTTTCTGTACGGCCATGTCATGGCATTGAATATGGTGTGGGCTGCATTCGAGATCGCTGTTTTGACCGAGTCCCAGATGCTCTTGATGGTCTGTCCGAGCTCCTTGCATTTCGCTTTGACCTTGTCCCAATTCTTATACAGCAGAACGCCTATCGCTATCAGAGCGGCAATGGCTGCTATGATCGCCACTATCGGCCCGGCACTTGCCAGGCCCATGGCTTCAGCTGCCAGGCTTATGGCTCCGCTCATAAGATTGACCAAATTTATGATCGAGCTGATAGCGAACGCCACTTTGCCGAGGCCTATAAGAAGAGGCGCTAACACGGCAACAAGTGCGGCGATGCCTCCGATGATGGCCAGGACGGTCGGATCCAGCCCCGACAGCCAGTTTGCAAATTTGCCTGTAAGGTCGACGAGCTTCTCGAGTGCCGGCACAAGATAGGCCGCCAGTTCGGTGCCTACCTGTGCGAATGCCACGGAGCCTATCAGCTTCATCATATCGAGCTCGTCATTGAACTGATTCGCCTTGTCGAGCGTCTCCTGGTCGATGAAGTCGAGGTCGTATTTCGCAAGTGTTTCGGATACTCTTTTATATGTCTCTCCCTGATCCTCGATGAGAGGATTCAGTTCTGCCGCGGATTTACCCATGAGCGTCTGAGCCAAGGCGTCGCGCTCTGTCTCGTTTGACATGGATCCGAGTGCGGTAATGACATCCTGAAATATGGCCTCCGAGTCGCGCAGATTCCCGTTCGCGTCAGTAACCGAGACCCCTATCTTTGCGAATGCCTCCGCTTGCGCTCCGGTTCCGCCTGCCGCAGAGTATGCACTTTTTGTCAGTTTTTTGTTTGCTTTTGCTATTGCATCGACCGAAACGTCGACGAGGTCTGCTGCATATCCGTATTTCTGAAGGTCCTCTGTTCCGATGCCCGTCACTTTCGACAGCGTGTTCAGCTCATCTGCGGTCTGTCCCGCCTTGACCGATACCGCAGCCAGTGAGCCGACCACGGCGCCCGCCGCCATCGACACACCCTTCAATGATCGCCCCACACCTTCGACCTTGCTGCCGACTGCCTTGAACTGCTCCGAGAGAGCCTTGAGATTTACGTTTCCGACCTCGCGGAGCTGGGTTTTGAATGTCTTCAGCTGGCTGCCTGTCTCAATGATCTGGCGCTCAAGCCGCCTGTACTGTTCCGAGTTTCTGTCGACTCCTGCAGCGTCCATTTGCTGCTGCTGCTGTTTCAGGGCGTTCAGTTTGTCCTTCGTCGACTTTATCTTCTGATTCAGAAGTTCATGCTTCTGTCTCCAAAGATCCACGCTTGTCGGTTTGAATTTCAGCGCCGTGTTTACACTTTTGAGCTCCTTCGTGGTCTTCGATATCTCTGAATTGACCGTTCGGATCGCTTTCTGCAGAGGTGTAGTGTTGCCTCGGAATTCAATTGTTATGCCTTTGACCTTGTCCATTTTTAGCTCCGGTTATATGCCGATATCTCTTCCGGCGTCGCCAGTCTGTATTTTGTCGACTTGGACCTGCGTTCCTCTGCTTCTTTGCCCTGCTTCTGTCGTTCGTTCCAGGCTTCTGCGAAGTCCACGATCTCGCCTATGGTCATGTGCTGCATGTCCTTTTTAGTGAGGCCGCGTTCCATCCCGCCGAGGAAAACGGTGTCCAGTGTTATTTCTTCTTTGTTGTCTTTTTTGTTTTTTTCTCCGGCTGCAGCTTTGACTTGATCTTTCCCGCGTCCGCTGTCAGCCTTTCCCAGTTTTTTGAGGAGACCACTCCTTTGACCACGAGCTCCGCAAGCGCCGGCACTATGACGTCCGCTATAGGCAGGGATTCGTGATCCGGGCCTGCGAGCTTTCTCTGCCATGCTTTTGGATCCTCGATGTTCGGATCATAGGCTTTTGCCATCGCCCACATGATGTGCATGATGTCACTGATCTCGAAGGACGAGAACCTGAGACCCACATCAAGCAGGGATTCGGATCCGAGCACTCTTATGAATGCATCCTTGTCGATTTCCTCCAGGCTGCCCGCTTCCTCTGCAAGTGCGGAGATGCTGTTTCCTACCGCAAGGATGAGCGGCATCAATGTCGGCAGTATGTCCTGTCCGAACTGATCCCTGTATTCTTCGAACCACAGAGAATCGTTCGCGAGAGTTATCTTAAGCCCCTCTCTGAGCTGTATCGTCTTTACCATGTATTTCCTCCTATATATGCAAAAAGCCGAGGCGGATATTTCCGCCCCGATTCTTGCTATCTTGTTCGCTTATATCACTCGGATGCTCCAGGCAGCTTCGGTGCAGGCGGATTCTTGAACAGCGTCGCGAAGCCGTCCTTGTCCTTGCCGTATGTGACCTTCGTCATGCCGGTCTTATTGTCGCCCGACAGGGATACGGCGATCGTCTCGGTCTGAACCTCGACCTCGTCCTCGATCGTTGCCGTCTCCTTGTTGATGAAGCCGAGAGTGCCGTTGTACCAGATCACGCGTTCTGGGCCTTTGTCCCCCATGACTTCATACATCATGTAGATGTTAGGCTTTACGGCATTCTTTATTTCGGCGATGCCTCCGTCCTCCAGCTCGATGTCTCCGAGGAAGAGCTTCCTGAATTCATCGTCGAATCTGGCTACGACCAGGTCGCCTTCATAGTTGCCCGTCGTATAATTCGAGAAGTACGACACGTTGTCTGCATGGAACGTGTAATTGTTCCCCTGGCCTTCAGGCGAGAAGCCTACCGCACCTGTCTGGTGATATGGCTGGCCCATCGTGACCTCACCTGTTTCATCGTTCACGGAATACGTTCCGATGTACAGATCACTGAAGCCGAACAAAACCTTGTTTTCCTGTTCTCTTCTTGCCATTGTCTTGGTCCTTTCTTAATTCAAGTAATAGTAAATGACGAAGACGTCCTCGTCTTCGAGGTATTCGTCTTCGCTTTTTTCAAACTGGAACCCGGCGTCAAGTATCGCCGCTTCGATCCCCTTTTCATTGGTGCTGCTTTTTTCCTTGAAGTAATACTCGAGGTTGTAGATATCTTCGCTCCAGTAGTGAGTATCGTCTGCCGAGAGTTTGTTCTGCCCGGCTCCGTAGTACACTACGAACGGAGGCACGACTTCGTGCTCGTTGCCATCGCGGTCTTCGAACGTGCCGCTCCGGAACGTCATGTACGACCACGGAAGGCCCAGCGTCTCGATGGCGTTGAGGGCGGTCTCGATCATTCTTTTGCTGTCTCTCATATCAGAGCCTCCTGAGTCTTGCCTTTACTCCGAGTTGGAACCTTTGTATGCCTGCATCGGCAGCAGGGCCTATGTGTGGGATCGCTCTCACTCTTCCGTAAGTCCCGAACTGGTTCCTTGCGACGTGTCCGTGTTCGAGCACATGCGTGAGGCCCGGGCTTTTGCCGTTATATACGACGAAAGAAACGAGGTTCGCATCTTCCCTCTTTTTTATCTTCCAGCCTCTGGCGTAGGCGCCTTTGCCCTTGCCTTTTTTCCTCTTCGGCGAGGAGTTCGTGAGTTCCCTCGCGGTGAGCTCCGCAGCTTCCTTCGCCGCGTCATCTATCGCGTCCTGGACCTCTTGAACGTACTCTTTCATCAGAAGATCAAGCTCCGCTACCAGATTCATGTTCGTTGCCATGTCCAGTCCTTTCTCCCGCTACGATCTCGAGCTCTGTGCTGTTCGGCCGTCTGTATGTCCTTGTGACGTACAGCTCGTGGATCCTGTTCATCCAGTCGGTGTATCTTATGAACTTCTCGCCCTCGTAGTCCATGAAATGCGAGAGGACGAAGATGTATTCCGGGTGCATTCCGACCTGCGCCGCCTGATAGTATTCGGATCTCGATACAGATTCGTTCCTGCACAGGACCTGGCGCTCTGCAGGGCTCGGTATCATGTTGCCCTCTTCATCACGCGTATATGTCGTCTTTACGAGGATGATCACATCGTCCATATCAGTCCTCCTGGAGCTTTTGGCTGAACAGCCTGTTGTTCATCATCCACCTCAGCATCTTCGGCATAGGCTCCTGCGTGTCGCGTTTCCGCCACAGGTGCGCTGCATACATGACGATCATGTTTCCGTCTTCGACGGAGTAATTGTCGATGACGATGCCTTCTCTTTCGATGGCGGCCCGGGCAGCGTCAAGATACTGCCCGAGCCTTACATCGTATGCTGTTGTGGTGATGCCGAGATCGACCTTCACGGCAGTGAGCATTGTTTCATTGTCCATCCCGGTCCTCCTGTTAAGCGTTATCTATTACTTCCTGGATCTGCGCCTTTGTCATTGATGAGGAAACCGTGAGCCCGAGGGACTCCGCGTAAGCTATGAGCTCCGCTTTGGTCATCCCTCGGGTATTTACGGCAGGCGCACTGGATGTTAGCAGCGATGCGTTATCCGTATTGTCCCCATCACTGATTATTCCGACTCCGGATCCGCGTTTGCATCGTCCGGTGCGAACGGTACATCCGATGTCGGTGTGGTGTTGCTGATGTTGATGGCCACGAATGCCTCACGGATCGAAGGCTTTCCGTCATACCTTGCAGTGCCCTTCATGACGGTCTGATCCTGCAGGAACCTGACATGCTCGGAGGTTGCGAACTTCGCGCCTGCTCTTTCTCCGAGGAGATAGAGGTCGAAGAATCCGCCGATGATGTCGTTGTCCGGCACGAAGTCGAGAACCTCGATGGCGCCGCCGATGACAGGCATCCTGTCGAGGACTCCTGTTACGATGTTGCCGTTGGCGTCTACGCTGATGGCCTTGGCCGCGAGAGCTGTGTAGGTCTTCTCACTCATGACGAAGACCTTCTCGCCTCTGGAGTATTTGCCCTTTGCGTTACCGAAAGCGGTAACGATGGCCGCGAACAGCTCTGTCGCGGACATGCTGGCGCTGTTGATCTTGATCATGTTCGTGGCGTGCAGGTCGACCCACTCTCTTGCCGTTTCAGGATAGTCTGCCGGCTTCGACTCCTGTGCGAGGGACGAAACGACGCCGAGAGGCATCCTTGTGCCCTTGCCATAGAGGATGGCCTTGTCCAGCGCGAGTCCGATGGATGCACCGAGCGCTACGACGATCTCTGCCAGGAGGTCGATGTCGCTGTCCTCGATGTTCGCGTTGCAGATCGCGTAGTAACCGGCGACCTTCCAGCAGTTGATCTCGGTATCATTGAATCCGAGGTCAAGCTCGTTGAGGTTCGCGCAGCAGTCTGTCCAGACGGCTTCAGGAATAGTTCCCATGACCGGCTGTCTGCCCTCACCGGAGACGGCTACGACTCTGACGTATTTGTACAGCTTGCTGTATTCGATGATGTTCTCGCGGAGCACCGGCAGAACGACCTCAGGAATGAGGAGCCCTACGTTGGTGATGGCTCTTTTTTCACTGATGCCGCGTCTTACCTCGGTCAGGAACTCCTGAACGTCAGAACGCTGGATCATCTCCTCGCGCTCTTCTCTTGTCATGTGTCCGAAGACTTTTCTTGTTCTCATGTTCATTGCTTTCGATTCCTTTCTCTTTGATCTTGCTTCTGGCTCTGCAGGTGCTGCCTCAGGCTCAGCCGGCGCAGCGGCGTCCTGATCTCTTTCGACTTCATCGAGCTTGGCTTCGAGGTCTCTGACCTCTTCATCGAGATCAGTCACGGCCTTGTCGTGTTCCGCTTTCTCGGTCTCG
Source organism: Mogibacterium sp. (assembly GCA_017512365.1). GTDB lineage: Bacteria > Bacillota > Clostridia > Peptostreptococcales > Anaerovoracaceae > Crickella. The sequence continues at coordinate 5,735 of JAFWGQ010000027.1, read as the reverse complement.
AAGGCGTCGACAGCTTCTCTGACCACAGTCTTCTCCTCGTCAGTGCTTGCCTCTTCGATGCTTGCCATCAGATCGGCTTCGCGCTGCTCGAACTCTGCGTCTTTTGCTCTCTCTGCCTCGAGTGCCTTTCTCTTGTCGTCGAGATTCTTTCTCAGCATTAAAGCTCTCAATTTCATTTTGACTCTCCTTTCAGTCTGGCTTTCATTTCGGCGCGCCACTTCTCAGTCTCGCGCTTCATGATGATTTCTTTGTCTTTCCTCCGGGCATCTACCTGAGTCTCGGAGTAAGCCGGGAACGTGCATACGCTGACCTCGTACAGGCGCACCTTTGAGATCGTCCAGTGTACATCGCCGTTTTCGCGGAAGTCGGTTTCCTCGGACAGGATGTCGAAGCCGAAGCTGCACTGGTTCACGTCTCCCCGCTCGACTCTCGAGTAGAGGTTCATCGCGTCCTGATCGTTCGGATTGATCAGGATGGATCCCCACAGACCCTTGTCGTCTTCGCGGAGCTCAAGCGTTCCCGCCTGATTGCGTCCCAGCACGTACATCGTTTCGTGGTCGATCAGTGCTCTGATATCTCCGTCAAGTGTTTCCGAGAATGCTCCCGGTGCGACCGATTCGGTCATGCCCGGGAATATCTCGTACACGCTATTAAAAACAGCGAAGTAGCCTTCAATGCGCTTCTCTTCGCCGTCTTCCCTCGTCTTGAAGTTCGATGCAACAGACCTTACCTGTCTCTGCATGGTCCTTGTTTCATTTTTCATTTCTTTGCCCTTTCCTTGCATCTTTCCGCCGCGTCCGTCTGGTAATACTTGCCGGAGACGCTGCAGAACCTAATAAAAACACACGGCTCTCCCGTGTGCTTACATCTGATCAGCTTCTTCTTGCCTTCGACTGTGCAGTCGTTACATATGAGCGCCATCACTCACCTCCGTCCTGGTCCTGTATGAGCTTCCCCTGCTGTCCTATCATTCCCATTGGAATGTAGTTCTCGAGGATCCTCAGCTCATCCAGCCCTTCTTTCGGGCTCATGCCTATGCGGTCTCTAACCTCGTTTCCGGTTATGAAGCCCTTGTCTGACAGGCCGCCGAACACCTCCGCGATCGTCTTTATATCCCAGTCCATTAGGGACAGGATATTGAACTTCACATACCACTTCGGATTGAGTATCAGCTTCTTCGTGTATTCCTGTTCGATCTCCTGCGCGATGATCCGCACCCAGGAGCTGATCCAGTTGTTCCACGCTTCCTTGTCGTAATCGCCGACGCCGAGAAGGAACGGAGGACAGCCTATGATCATGGCCACGGTCCTCTTGTCGATCTCCACGCTGTCAGATATGGCAAGGTCCGCAAGGGACAGAGGCTTTACCGTCTGAACATCGAACTGGTCTGCAGGGATGAGCCACGGCTCGCCTATATCCTGAGCCTGTATATATTCCTCCATGAGCTTCTTTCTCTTTTTCGGATCAGAGAGCTCGTTGGTCATGGATTCGACTCTTACGATCACTGACGGCTTCCACTTCGAACTCATGAACGCTTTCTTCGTAGCGCTCGCCTGTTTCAGGTTGTTTGCCACGTCCCTCAGAAGGATCGTTATGCCCTGCCCTTTCCACGGGTAGAAGCGGTTCGGATTGTCCACGAAATGCAGCACGTCATCCGGATCATACGCCTTGCCGTTTATGTATACGATGTATCCTTTGCCGTTTGCGCTCTGCTCGAACGATACCTGCGAGGCCGGCACCGGCACCATGTTGTCCAGATAGCCTCTTCTGGTCTTTACCTGAACGACCGCGTTGCCTCGGCCGTGGAGCAGCATGTTCATGACGATACTCTCCATATAGGTGCGCCTCGTCATGTTGTTGTTCGGTTCGATGTCCAGTTTTCTGGACAGCTCGTTAAATATCCGAGTGTCGCCGCTCGTTCCATTCTCCATGAGCATGATCGGCATGGAGGATATGAGCATGGCTATGCGCCGGCAGGCTATGTATACTTCCGGATTATCCGCAAGTGAAGTGTAGCCGCTGCACTTGATCTCTCCTCCGTCTTCCTGGTCTGACAGCCAGAGGCCGATCGGGCTCTTACCCTTCTTTGCGGCTCTCACCCCGCCGATCCTGTTCTCTCGTCCGATGTTGATGTCTATGAATCCCATTTACTTTTCTCCGTACCACGATGGTTTGTTTGATCGCTCCATGTCCTCCAGCAGCTGTACAGTCGCAAAGACCGAAGCATCGAAGAGGTCTATCCTCAGCTCCGGAGAGATCTTCTCATATTGGATCATGTCGTCTGTCTTCTCTATCGCTCTTACGTTCTGGACGCAGTATTCATACGCATCAGACCCCAGATAGTAGAGCTTGCCCTCTTTGGCCTTCTTCTCGATGTATCTGAAGCCCTGGCTTTTTACGTAGTAATACTGAGGCTGGTCGACTATGGTGAAGCGCTTCTTCTTCATCTCGGCGAAGAACTCGCGCGCGAACTTCTTGTCCTGTCCTACGATCCTGACCTTGAAGCCTTTCTTTCGCATTTCCTCGAACCACTTCACCGCCTCGGTGTGGTTCACCACATCGCCGTTCGTGATGGTCAGGTCTCCATCCTCTTTCCATCCGAAGAGCGGAATATTGTCTTCGTCGGCCTTCCGGTGAGCCTGTGCTACCGGGAAGAATCCGTGCGGAATGATTATGAGGACATCCTTATATTCTCCGACCAGTGCGGTCGCTGTGAGGTCGAACACCCTCGAAAGGTCCGCCCCTCCGTACCACCTGATCGGCAGCTTCGCAAGCTGCGCCCTTGTCCACTTGTATTTCCTGTCGCTCTTCCTGAATTCCTCGATATCGAAGTATGCCTTGATAGCCGAGGTGTATATGTTCAGGCTCTTTGCGAAGAACTCCTTGCGCTTCTGAGGATCGTTCTGTGCCTGCAGCGCGTCGTTCATCAGCTCGTCAGGGCTGACCGTCACTCCATAGGACAGGTTCGCCTTTTTATGCTGCTCCGCGTTCGTATAGTCTACGTTCCCGTTCTCGTCCTGATCTGCTCTTGCTATGAGAGCGAAGAACTTATCGTCCTTTACGGTTCCGTTAACGACCTTGATCGCGTATTCCATGTGCCGGTATCCGAAGCTGTTCGCATTATCTCCGGCAGTCGTTATCCCGATTATGAGCTTGTTCCTGTAGCCCTTCTGGGCGTCCTTGAACAGCGTGTACTGCTTCGCCTTCTTATATCCGGCTATTTCGTCCGCTATGGCAAAGTTGCAGTTGAAGGAGTCCTGGCTGTCCGGATTGCTCGCCAGAGCGTTGATGTCTATCATCCCGTCCGGGCGTCCCTCTTCATCCTTGAACTGATACTCGATGCTGTGGTTGAAGCTGTTGTCGAGGATTCGCATGTCCTCGTCCTTGTCGAGGCCGTGCCAGACCATATTGAATTTCAAAAAGCTGAACGCCTGGAGCGTCTGCTTCAGGCTGTTGGCCACGATATACTGCTTCGATCCGGATCGCCTCCACAGGATGCCGACCGCAAATGACAGGGCTCCGATGAAGGATGTCTTGCCGGACTTCCTCGCTGTCATTATGAACGACTCGGTGAAGCGCAGCACGCCGGTGTCTACGTAGTACCAGCCGAGCATGTTCACTGTCGCGAAAATCTCCCACGGCTGAAGCATGAACGGCGTCCCCATCAGAGGATTCCCTTTCATGTCTTCGCCCTGAGCGTGTACGAAGAATCCCTCCATTATCGAACAGGCCATGTTCGGCTCTTTAGGTCTCAGCTCTATGTCTGTCCTCTCGAGGTCGCTCTTGAACCTCTGACAGGCCAGAACGACCTCCGCGCCTTCTATGATCCTGCCGGCGATAACATCGTCAGCATAATTCTTCGCTATACTTACATAGTCCTTCGCTTCCATCCGGTTCTTCTTCCCACAGGTCGCCGTTCCTCAGCTTCATGAAGCGCTTGTCTTCAAATTCTGGATTCACGGCGTATGCAGAATCTGATGTGTGCCGGCACTCTTTGATGCAGTTTTTGCATCTCTTTCTGTTGCAGATATAGAATGTCATATATCAGATTCCTATCTCCCGGAGCGCATCTCCGAGGCTTGCTTTCTTCTGGTTGGCTTTCATTGCCTTTTCGTCTATTGCTTTCAGTCCCTTCGGCGTCAGACCGAGCTCTCGCCAGTACGCCATCGCTGTCTTGTTCATGTCTTCGTATATGACCAGGATCGGATTCTTCTCCATGTTCTTGTGCCCGCCTTTGTTCGTCCTCATGACGATCGGCTGTGCACCAGATTCCTGATAGTATTTCCTGACCTGGTCTCTTGTCTCGAGGATCTCCGCCAGCGAGGTGATCACGCTGTCGAAGTAGTCCCTATATGTACCGGCCTCTATGCAGGCTTTCTTTATTCTCTTTTTCCACGCCTCTTTTTTCATCGGTCTATTTCGTCAAGTTCCTGCTGCAGTATTTTCGCCGCATAAGAATTGTCTACCACCCACCATATCGACGGGTTCGGGAACCTCGGATGAAACGGCAGGACCTCGCAGCCGAGTATCTGAGCCTCGATCGCCGTCCTGCCGATCGCATATACTCGTCTGTATTTCGCCATCTCCGGAAGCAGCTTCTCTCTTGGCATCAGGCCGAGAATATCTACGCCGCACGGTATATCGTATTGATCGAACCACTTCGCCGAATCTCTCCCGACGATAGCTGTATCCTTTGTCTTCTCCGTCTTGAACTGCCGGACGTATTCACAGTCCACGTTCAGAGGAAGATATATAGTCTTTCCAAACTTCTCGGCTCTTTCTATCATGTCCATGAGCCCTACGACATATACGACATCCTTGTACTTCTTCATGTATGCGTAGGTCTCTTCGAATGTTACGTTGTTATGTATAAAGCAGATGGAGTGATCACAGCCTTTTTCGCCGGCCTTGATTGTGATCCAGTTCCGGTCCGTCTTTACGTTCGGTAAGATGTTCTTGCAGATCTCCCGTGAATAATACTGAGCCCCGTTGTATTTGTGCTTTCCGATCTTGATTCTCGCCTCTTTGCACTCAGGCTCGTCGTGGTTGATTATCATCTTGTCCCTACCCGTCTATCTCATCTATAAGGCGCTGCAGCTCTTTCGCTGCATCCTTGTTGTCTATGACCTTCCATATGCCTGGATCCGGGAATCTCTCGTCATACGGCAGCACCTCACAGCCGAGCGCCTTTGCCTCGATCGCCGTTCTGCCTACAGCATAGATCTGATTGTACTCAGCCATGCGCCTCAGAAGCTCGGCCCTCTTCATTCCGGTGAGTCTGTCGATACCCGGCGGAAGATTGCCTAAGCTGGTCTTCATCTTTCTGCCGGCGAACGCTGCGTCTTTCGTCTTTTCTATGCCCTTGAACTTTTCCATGTATTCAAGGTCTATCGAGAGCGGCAGGTATATCGGAGTCCCGAGATGCTTTACCATCTCGCATGTCCTCTCCAGTCCGCACACAAGGATCAGGTCTGTGAAGCCATACTGATACAGCCATTCGTATCTTTCCGGCTGCAGGTTGTTGTGGACGAATACGATCGCGTGACTGCAGCCCTCGCCCTGGATGTTCACTGTGATCCAGTTCCGGTCCGTCTTTACCTTCGGGATGATGTTCTTCACGATCTCCCGGCTATAGTAGTATGCGCCGTTGTACATATTCGCGCCGGCGTTCTCCCTGATCCGCTGATATCTCAGATTGTTGTGGTCGATTATCACACCTATTCCCTCTCCGGATC
>JAFWGQ010000026.1 GCA_017512365.1 Mogibacterium sp. | reverse complement strand
TTGCCAGACAGGCATTCTGAGCTGCTCTGCTGATAGCATCTTTATATAACAAGACACATTTTTATATGCATGCGGGAGTCGAACCCGCGCACCCCCTGGCTATGAACCAGGTGCTCTCCGGTAGGGCTAACGCATAAGCTGAGTTGCTGTCTGTGTCTTTCGTTTTCCTTTTGGCTCTTTGGACAAGGCACTGTGCATTTCGATGCCTCGTTGCGGTAGACTTCGTCTGATCCGCGTCCGTATGATTTGCTGGCAGCGCCTTTTCAAAGCACAGCTATAGTCTCGGTAGCGAAACAGAAAGATTGCTGTTCGTGCTTTTCTGTTCCTGCCGGTCCGTCAGGCAGCACGCTTTCGCGTAACAGGAACTGGCTGATTTTCCGGCAGAGGACTTTCACCCTGTCAAAGCGCTTCTTTCGCCCCTCCTGTCTGTGAAGCTCACCCGTAAATTGCTGTCAGCGCTTTCGCAATTGTAGAATAGCAGTATTTACCGCTATTGTCCTTGAAAAAAAGTTGCGAACTCTCGTTTTAGATGATTTTTAATCGTTTTTTTCTGATTGGGTCGTTTTGTGAATCACAATAATAGTTTCACAGCCTGGGATCGACCGGCTCGCTCTCAAACGCAAGTACGCCGAACACGCACTCATGCACCCGATAGAGCGGCTCCTTGTTGACAAAGCGGCTCAGAGACTCCATGCCGAGAGCAAACTCTCTCAAGGCAAGGGAACGTTTTCTGGACAGGGAGCGCTTCTTCAGCCTTGCCAGATGGTCCGGCATCAGGTATTCGGGACCGTAGATGATCCTGAGATACTCCGGACCCCGGCATTTGACGGCAGGCTGCAGTACTTCGTTCTGACGTCTGGCGACAAACGTTTCAGGCTTCACGACCATGCCTTCGCCGCCGGAGCCGGTCAGCTTCATCCACCAGTCAACGCCTGCGGCCACGCTGCTTTCATCCGCGGTATCCACGCAGATATATTCTGTTTCCATGAAGATCGGGTCGATGCCAGTGCAGTACTGGCGGATCTTCTCCATGTGCCAGACGTGCTTTTCATACGAAAAGAGATTCCCCTCGCACGCAAGCAGATGGAACGGGGCAATACGGAGATCATCGACCGAGTCGACCTTCCAGCAGTACTCGCGATAGGCGTCTACATAGCCGTTGATGGAAGCCTGCTTCTCTTTGAAACGGTTCAGAAGATCTGCCGGATTCACGTTCTGCCCGGAGGCATTGGGATCCACGTCAAAGGCGCGGTTCGGACGCCTGCAGGTCTCCTCCAGAACAGCGATTGCTGCCGCTATGCCCTCCCTGCCGGCGCGGCCGACCGGGGCATACTGCCTTGAGAGCAGGGTCTGTGCCTTCTCGGACCAGGGCATGAGCTCTGTGTCCAGGCAGACCCAGTCCGTGTCGAAATCCTTCCAGAAACCGCTTTCAGTAAGAACCCGGTCCAGCCGGTCCAGAACTTCCTTTTCCAGAGCCGAGTCGTCAAAGAAATGCCTGCCGGTGCGGGTATAGATGATTCCGCGGGTTCCGTCAGAGACTCCGAACCGCTTTCTGGCGGTTTCCTCCGTGTGGCAAAGGACGATGACAGCGCGAGAACCCATGTGCTTCTTCTCGCAGACCACGTTCTGAACACCTCTGCTCCGGTAATAGGCAAATGCCTCCAGAGGATGCTCAAGAAACCCGTCAAGCGGGCTCGTCTCGCAGGGCGACATTGTCGGCGGAAGGTAGATCAGCCAGTGGGGATCCGCTGCAAACCGGGACATGATCTCCAGAGCGGCAGCCGTGTTGTTTTCCTGAACGGTAATGCCGGGCATCAGGCCGGTATTCAGATAGAGCCTGCCCTGGACATCTCCCACTGTCAGCACGTCATCTACAGAGCTCGGAACAGGGGAGAGCGGCTTCACCGGCGCATAATACCGGGCCAGGGCATCGACATCCACAAGCTCTCTTTCCGGATAGCGGTAGGCAGTCAGCTTCCCGCCGAAAACACATCCGGTATCGATGCAGTATGTGCCGTTCATCGACTGAACTTCCAGCTGAGGGATATGACCGTAGACAACTGTCGCCCTGCCGCGGTATTCTGACGCCCAGTTGAGCCTTACCGGAAGACCGTATTCATCGATCTCACCGGTGGCTTCGCCGTAGAGGCAGAAGTCCCGGACCTTCATGGAACCGCGGCCGATGTATTTCTCCTTCAGACCGGCATGAGACACGACCAGTTTCCCGTCGTCCAGCACATAATGGCTGACCAGACCGTCGAGAAACTCCCTGACCTCACTGACAAAGGATTCATCCTCCTTTTCCAGTTCCTCAATGGTTTTATCCAGACCGTGGGTGATCTGGACTTTCTTGCCGAGGAGATATTTCACCAGCTTCACGTCATGGTTTCCGGGAACGGCAAGGGCTCTGCCGGAACTGACCATTCTCATGACCAGACGCAGCACTTCGACGTTTTTCGGGCCACGGTCGCAGAGATCGCCGAGAAATACCGGGATTCGCCCGTCCGGATGAATCATGCCGGCCTCGGAATCTGCCGCATAGCCGAGCTTTTCAAGAAGGAGGACAAGCTCATCATAGCAGCCGTGCACGTCTCCTATGATGTCAAACGGGCCGTGAACGTCCTTTTTATTGTTCCACATCTTTGTGCGGATAATCTCCGCCTCATCAACTTCCTGCTGCGAGTTCAGAATATAGACAAAGCGGAAGCCTTCCTTCTTGAGGTTCCGGATGCTGCGGCGGAGATCTGAAGTGTGCTTCCGGATGACGCGCTCCGGGTATCCGCGGTCCGGACGGGCCGCGTTTCTTTCCAGAAGTTCCTTCTCCGGTAGATTGAGCACGATGGCAACGCTGTGAACATTCTGCTCTCTGGCCAGATCAAGGATCTGTTTCCTCGCTGTCTGCTGTACGTTTGTCGCATCGATTACTGTCGTTTTCATCAGGTCCAGGCGTTTGTTTGCCGCATAAAAGAGCAGGTCAAAGGCCTCACGGGAAACCTCCTGGTTGTTCTCATCGTCGGAAACCATGGCGCGGAAGTAGTCGGAGGAGAGAATCTCCGTCGGGAGAAAGTGTTTCCGTGCAAAGGTTGTTTTTCCGCTG
>JAFWGQ010000025.1 GCA_017512365.1 Mogibacterium sp. | reverse complement strand
GTCTTTGGTCATGATGCCGGCGTTGAGCGTATCGATGCATGCCTCCTCGAGCTTATCGCCGAATGCCTGCAGATCCTCGAGTCCGTCCATCTCACCGCGCTTTCTGAGAGCGCCGCTCCACGCGAAGATGGTAGCCATCGGATTGGTCGAAGTCTCTTCGCCGTTGAGGTATTTGTAGTAGTGGCGTGTCACTGTTCCGTGAGCCGCTTCGTACTCGAACTTGCCGTCAGGGCTGCAGAGCACGGACGTCATCATAGCGAGCGAACCGAACGCTGTGGATACCATGTCGCTCATTACATCTCCGTCGTAGTTCTTGAGAGCCCAGATGAAACCTCCCTCGCTGCGGATAACGCGTGCGATGGCGTCGTCGATCAGCGTGTAGAAATATGTGAGACCGAGCTCCTCAAACTTCTCCTTATAGCACTCATCGTATACGCTCTGGAAAACATTGCGGAAGTGCATGTCGTACTTCTTTGAGATGGTGTCCTTTGCAGAGAACCAGAGATCCTGCTTTGTCTCGATCGCGTACTTGAAGCACGAGTGAGCGAACGATTCGATCGAAGTATCCTTGTTGTAGATGCTCTGAAGAATTCCAGGGCACTCGAAGTCATAGACTGTCTCGCGGTACTCAGCTCCGTTCTCGCCTGTGAATACGAGCTCTGCCTTTCCCTTCTCCGGCACGCGGTATTCTGTTCCCTTGTAGAGGTCCCCGTAAGCGTGACGCGCTACAGTGATAGGCTTTTTCCAGTTGCGTACTACAGGCTTGATGCCGTCTATGGTGATCGGAGCGCGGAATACAGTTCCGTCGAGTATCGCACGGATGGTGCCGTTAGGGCTCTTCCACATCTCGTGGAGGTTATACTCGGTCATGCGCTGGGCGTTTGGTGTGATCGTGGCGCACTTTACGCCTACGCCGTACTTCTTGATTGCTTCTCCCGCGTCTTTTGTGATCTGATCGCCCGTCTCATCGCGGACAGGAAGTCCGAGGTCGTAGTATTCAGTCTTGAGGTCGACGAAAGGCAGGATGAGCTCATCCTTTATCATCTTCCAGAGTATCCTTGTCATCTCATCCCCGTCCATCTCGACGATAGGGGTGGTCATTCTGATCTTTTCCATTTTTTCTCCTTATTTATCTCCTGGTCTCTAAACTTCCTTTATCTGTCTCACAACGTCCATGATGGTGCCGTCGCGCGCTTCGATGATGCCTACTATCCTGTCTTCGAACTCCACCTTGTCAGGCTCGCCGACTATCGAGTAAGCGATGTCGCGGAGCTCCTCGATGGTCTTGAGAGGCACGCAGTCAGCTTCCTTTAATGCCTTCAGGATATCCGGCCTTGCAGGGTTGACCGCTACGCCGTAGTCCGTGACTACTACATCGATACTCTCTCCCGGTGTGGTGACGGTTGTGACATCGGTGCAGATCGCCGGTATCCTGCCCTGCAGAAGCGGGCAGATGACTATCGCGCATTTTGCTCCCTGTGCTGTATCCGGGTGTCCGCCCTGTGCGCCGGTGATCATGCCGTCGGATCCTACAACTACGTTGCAGTTGAAGTGTACGTCCACCTCGAGGGATGCCAGCACTACGTAGTCGAGCTTGTTTACTACTGCGCCCTTGTTGAGAGGGTTAGCGTAAACGGCAGCCGGGATCCTGTGGTGGTTCACGTTCTTGAGGCTCTTTACCGCGTCAAGGTCGAAGTCCTGTACGTCGAGCATTACGTCAGCCATGCCGTCTTCGAGGAGCTTGCACATTGCCTTTGTGAGGCCTCCGACACCGAATCCCATGCGGATGTTGCGCTCTCTCATGATGTCTGCGAGGTACTGTGTCGAAGCGATCGAAGCTCCGCCTACGCCCGTCTGATACGAGAACCCGTCCTTGAACCAAGGTGTGTTTACAACTACATCGGTGCAGTACTGCGCCATGAGCAGCTTTCTCTGATCGGTAGTCGGCTTTGCAGCACCTGTCGCGATCTTTGACGGGATACCGATCTCATCGACTACGCACACATAGTCCACTTTGGTCTGGGAGATGTGCGCCGGGAAGTTCGGATATGGCACCAGGCAGTCTGTGATCGCAACGCAGTGATCCGCGTGGTTGCCGTCAACTATCGCGTAGCTCAGTACGCCGCAGTCAGCCTTGCCTCCGATACCTCTCAGATTACCGTAATCGTCAGCGGTCGGAGCTCCGATGAAAGCGATGTCGATGTGGCTCTCGCCGGTAGCTATAGATCTTACGCGGCCGCCGTGCGAACGCATTATGGCCAGACCCTTCAGCTTGCCTTTCGAGATAGCTTCGCCTATGCCGCCTCTGACTCCGGACGACTCAATATTCGTGATTGTGCCGTCCTCTATCATCGGCACGAGCGCGCTGTGAGCCTTGCCGAGTGAGGATGCACATATTCTTATGTCCTTGAGACCCATGTCGTGGATCTCTTTCATTACCATGTTGACTATCAGGTCTCCTTCGCGGAAATGGTGGTGGAACGAAACGGTCATGCCGTCGTGTGCCTCGCACTTCTCCAGAGCTTCCCTGATACTCCCTACCAGCTTGGATTTCTGGTTGTTCATTACCGGACGGATCGTAGGGCCGTGGAGTGTGATCGGCTTATCGTCGCGGTAATAGTTGCCCTGAAACGGCTCTTTCCCGGTGATCTCGATTATCTCTTCCGGGATCTCTCTTCCTACTGCGTTTTTCATTCTAAAGATCCCCCTTGTATACACCTGATGCCTTGGCCAGAGCTATAGTTCTTTTTGCGCCGTCGTAGAACGCGATGTCAATCATCTTGCCGTCAACCGTGAATACTCCTATGCCCTGAGCTTTCTTGGTGTCGATCTCCTTGATGACCTTCTCGGCGAAAATGACAGACTTCTCACTCGGCGTGTATATTTCATGAACGACAGGGATCTGGCGCGGATTGACTATTGACTTGCCATCAAAGCCCATGGCATGTATGATCTCGGTCTCCTTTCTGAAACCTTCCATATCATCGAGGTTAGTCCATACTGTATCGAAGCACTGCACCTTTGCTGCTCTTGCAGCTATGACCATGTGCTGCCTGGCTCCCATGAACTCCACACCGGTCCCTGAGATAGGAACCTGGAGGTCCTTGGAATAATCGCCTCCCGAAAGAGCGATGCCGAAGAGTCTCTCAGATGAGTCGCAGATGCTCATGGCATTGATGACACCTCTTGCAGACTCGAGAGCCGCCATTATGAGCACGCTGCCCTCCGGCCTGTTGAACTCTCTTTCTGCCTCTGCGATGGCGTACTCGACTGTACGCACATCATCAGCTGTCTCGGTCTTAGGAATTCGGATTGAATCGCAGCCTCCTGCAACAGCGCAT
>JAFWGQ010000003.1 GCA_017512365.1 Mogibacterium sp. | reverse complement strand
CGGAGCCTTGTCGATCTGGTCGAACGCTACGTCTCCGCCGAGTCCGTACTTTCTGTTCAGTACGCTTGTGATAGCTGCTGTAAGAGTTGTCTTACCGTGGTCAACGTGGCCGATCGTACCGATGTTGATATGCGGTTTGGTTCTTTCGTATTTCTGCTTAGCCATTTTTATCTCCTGTTAAATATTTAAAAGAAAATATAATTGTTTGTTTTGTCCCGGTCAGCCTGCGTGCATAGAATAAAATGCCCTGCCGGTCTTTCCGCATGCGGTCGTTATTGCCGCGAAATGTTGAGCGGCTACTTGATGATCTTCTCTGCCAGCGATTCCGGCAGTCTTTCGAAGTGGTCGAACTGCATCGTATAGATGCCTCTTCCCTGCGTCCTCGATCTGAGGTCCGTAGCGTATCCGAACATCTCGGACAGCGGCACGAATCCTCTGATGACGGCGGCGCCGTTCTCGATATCCGAGCCCTCGATCCTGCCTCTTCTGGAGCTGATGTCGCCTATGACATCGCCCATGTAGTTGTCAGGAACGGTCACTTCTACCTTGAAGATAGGCTCGAGCAGCACAGGCTTCGCCTTCATCACCGCTTCCTTGAACGCCTTGGAACCCGCTACCTTGAACGCCATGTCTGACGAATCGACTTCGTGATACGAACCGTCATAGAGCTCGACTCCGACATCGACTACGTTGTAGCCTGCCAGAGGTCCGGCCTGCATGGCTTCTTCGATACCCTCCTGCACCTTCGGGATGTATTCCTTAGGAATGGCACCGCCGACGATGGAGTTCTTGAATTCGAAGCCTTCGCCCGGCTCTCTCGGATAGAGTCTGATCTTGACGTGAGCGTACTGTCCGCTTCCGCCTGTCTGCTTGGCGTGCTTGCAGTCCACATCGGCTGTGGCCGTGACAGTCTCTTTGTAGGAGACCTGCGGCTTGCCGACATTGGCCTCGACCTTGAACTCTCTGAGCAGTCTGTCGACGATGATCTCCAGGTGGAGCTCGCCCATTCCGGCGATGATCGTCTGGCCTGTCTCAGGGTTAGTGTAGGTCCTGAACGTAGGGTCCTCCTCTGCCAGCTTGGCAAGAGCGATGCCCATCTTTTCCTGGCCTATCTTGGTCTTAGGCTCGATAGCGATCTCGATAACAGGATCCGGGAATTCCATCGACTCGAGCACGACAGGCGCCTTCTGGTCGCATAGCGTGTCGCCCGTTGTGGTGAACTTGAGTCCCACCGCCGCGGCGATGTCTCCGGAATATACCATGTCGATCTCATCCCTGTGGTTGGCATGCATCTGCAGTATGCGCCCGATCCTCTCCTTGCGGTCCTTGGTGGCATTGTATACATGCTTGCCGGACTCGAGAGTTCCGGAATACACTCTGAAGAATGCGAGCTTGCCCACATAAGGGTCGGCCATGATCTTGAACGCGAGGGCCGAGAACGGTCCCTTGTCATCAGCATGACGCTCCTCTTCCTTCTTGGTGTAAGGATTGGTTCCCTTTATGGCAGGGATGTCCAGAGGCGACGGCATGTAGTCCACGACTCCGTCGAGCATCAGCTGAACGCCTTTGTTCTTGTAAGCCGATCCGCAGAATACCGGATACATGTTGCCCTTGATCGTCTCCTGACGGATGACCTTCTTTATCTCGTCCTCAGTGATCTCCTCGCCTTCGAGGTACTTCATCATGAGGTCCTCGTCGCACTCGGCTACGGACTCGATCATCCTGTCTCTCCACGCTTTGGCCTCGTCGAGCATGTTCTCAGGGATGTCCTTTTCGTCGAACGCTTTGCCCAGGTCGTCGTCGTGGTAGATCTCGGCCTTCATGCTTATGAGGTCGATGACTCCTATGAAGTCAGCTTCCGAGCCTATCGGCAGCTGAACGGCGACCGCGTTTGCCTTGAGCCTGTCGCGGATCATATCGAGTACGTGGAAATAGTTCGCTCCCAGGATATCCATCTTGTTTACGAAGATCATCCTCGGAACCCCGTACTTCTCAGCCTGTCTCCATACGGTCTCGCTCTGAGGCTCGACGCCGCCCTTGGCGCAGAGCACCATCACTGCTCCGTCGAGAACTCTGAGGGATCTTTCGACCTCGACTGTGAAGTCTACGTGTCCCGGAGTATCGATGATGTTGATCCTGGTGTCCTTCCACTGTGCAGTAGTAGCGGCGGAAGTAATGGTTATTCCGCGTTCCTGCTCCTGCTCCATCCAGTCCATGGTAGCGGCGCCTTCGTGCGTCTCACCCAGCTTGTGGGTGCGGCCCGTGTAGAAGAGGATTCTCTCCGTTGTGGTCGTCTTGCCGGCGTCGATATGCGCCATGATCCCGATGTTGCGTGTTTTCTCAAGAGAAAACTTTCTTCCCATTATTTCCTCCTTTCTACCGTGAATTCATTTAGATATGACATTTGTAAATAACCTGTAAGTGATTACTTTTCATAACGGCTCGTGTGCAACTGCTCTGACTTCGCTGGCGCTTGTCAATCGCAGGCACACTGCGTAAAGGAATTTCCATGACTCTGACTTCGCTGCCGCTCGTCAATCGTCAGGACAAATCCTCTTAGAATCTGAAGTGTGCGAACGCCTTGTTGGCCTCTGCCATCTTGTGGGTGTCTTCCTTCTTCTTTACCGAAGATCCCGTGTTGTTGGCTGCATCCATGAGCTCTGCAGCGAGTCTCTCGGACATGGTCCTCTCGCCTCTTGCCCTGGTGTAGTTGGTCAGCCATCTGATGCCCAGAGTCTGTCTTCTCTCAGGTCTTACCTCGATAGGCACCTGATAGTTCGCACCGCCGATCCTTCTGGCTTTAACTTCGAGTACAGGCATGATGTTGTTCATTGCCTTTTCAAATACTTCCAGCGGTTCCTCGCCTGTCTTTTCCCTGATCGTATCGAACGCGTCATAGACGATGGTCTGGGCTACGCCCTTCTTGCCGTCGAGCATGATGCTGTTGATCAGCTTGGCAACTACTACGCTGCCGTAGACAGGATCAGGAAGAACCTCTCTCTTGGGTGTGTTACCTTTTCTTGGCACTTCTCTTCCCTCCTTGTAAATTCAGGTCGGTACTCGTTAGCAGCCCCGCGATTTTCTTCAGGCGGTCCATCCGGCCGTCTTACTCGCGTATCTGCTCCCGCGGCGCTCTTTATATAAAAGATTGCCTACAGTACTTATTAACGTATTAACAGTGCACTTGCTCTCATCCTTACGGCAACGCCGCTGCGCGCCGGAGGCGCATACAATCAGAAGAGAGTTTTTATCGGAGGGGCACCGCCCCCGGAGATCAAGGTTTTCGTCCTTACGCCAACGGCGTATGGATCAGCAGAAAACCTTATTTCTTTTTAGGCTTCTTCGCTCCGTACTTGGAACGGCCCTGTCCGCGCTCTGCAACGCCGGAAGTGTCGAGAGTACCTCTGATGATGTGATATCTCACACCCGGGAGGTCCTTGACCCTGCCGCCTCTTACGAGAACAACACTGTGCTCCTGCAGATTGTGGCCAATACCAGGAATGTAAGCTGTGACTTCCATTCCGTTCGTCAGACGAACTCTTGCGACTTTTCTGAGAGCCGAATTCGGCTTCTTCGGAGTGACAGTCTTTACTGCTACGCATACGCCTCTCTTCTGAGGGGAATTTACGTCGGTAAGAGTCTTGCGAAGTGTGTTCATGTTCTTACCGAGTGCAGGAGCTGTCGATTTTTTTACTGAGCTCTGTCTGCCCTGACGTACTAACTGGTTGATTGTAGGCATTCTTTTCTCCTTTCTTCAAATATTTTTTCTCTTGCGCGCCGCCTTTTCCGAAGGCGCACTCGAACTTGTATATTTTACTAGCAAGTCCCTGCAATGTCAACGATTTTGTGGGTTTTTGCTGACCTTCCGGGGTTTTAAGAACAATAAATCGATCCGCATGTGTCCCGTAGCGCTCACGTGGTCTTCCAGCCAATCGGGTCGCGTCTCTTGTGTAATATTCCTTTGGATCCGGCGATCGATACACAAATTTTCCCGGAATCTTGTGTAT
Organism: Mogibacterium sp.; assembly: GCA_017512365.1. Classification (GTDB taxonomy): domain Bacteria; phylum Bacillota; class Clostridia; order Peptostreptococcales; family Anaerovoracaceae; genus Crickella. The sequence continues at coordinate 29,183 of JAFWGQ010000003.1, read as the reverse complement.
TAGATCTCCAGTTCAGATCAATAATACACAAACCGGAGGGATTGCGCGTCATTTACAGGGAGAGAATCAACAGATTTGTGTATGATCAGAAGAAAATGCCCGAATAATACACAAATGAATGAGGTACAGCCAGCAGTTATTGCCGCTGGCTTTCCTGCTGAGTTTACTGTGAGCAACAGCTTCCCCTGGACGAGGAAAGCGGGCCGGAGCGCATTGCTCCGGTCCGCTCATAGGATCAGCTGCTTCGTATTATTCTACGATGGCTACCTCGCCGTATACTTTGATCTCCTCTTCGCCTTCAGGAGCAACGTTGGTCTCCTCGAGGCCCTCGATATGGATCTCTTCGTCTTCGTCGTCCCTGCCGTTTACGAACGCTTCATATTCGTCGTAATCGACTCTGACGTCGCCGTACCTCTTCATGCCGGTACCCGCAGGTATCAGCTTTCCGATCATGACGTTCTCCTTGAGACCCTCGAGCCTGTCTGTCTTGCCCTTGATGGACGCGTCTGTCAGGACTCTTGTCGTCTCCTGGAAGGAAGCAGCCGAGAGGAACGAGGATGTAGCCAGCGCCGCCTTGGTTATACCGAGAAGCTGTCTGTTTGCCGTGCATGGCTCTCCGCCTTCTGCCTCGGCAGCCTCGTTTGCGGCCTCGATCTCTCTCCTGGAGTACTGTCCGCCAGGCAGGAGCCTTGTGTCTCCGGATTTCTCCACCTTGTACTTGGAGAGCATCTGGCTGACGATGATCTCGATGTGCTTGTCGTTGATGTCTACACCCTGGTTCTTGTACACTCTCTGCACTTCTCTCAGGAGGTATTCGTAAACGCCCTGCACGCCGTTGAGTCTCATGATGTCGTGCGGATCGAGCGGTCCCTTCGTGATCTGGTCGCCGGCCCTGACCTCCTGTCCTACTTCGACATTGAGTCTTGCGCCGAACGGTATCACGTAGTTTCTCTCGCCGCCCTTTTCCTCTACGACCACATCGGTCTTGTTGTCTTCTCTCGGTTCGATGGCCGTGACCACGCCGTCGCCCTCGCAGATCTCCGCAAGGCCCTTAGGCTTCCTGGCCTCGAACAGCTCCTCTACTCTAGGAAGACCCTGAGTGATGTCCGAGCCGGCAACGCCGCCCGTGTGGAACGTTCTCATGGTCAGCTGCGTACCCGGCTCGCCGATGGACTGGGCCGCGATGATGCCTACAGCTTCGCCCTGCTGGACGAGTCTGCCTGTAGCCATGTTCTTGCCGTAGCACTTGGCGCAGAGGCCGGTCTTCGCGCGGCATGTCATCGCAGATCTGATCTTCACTGTCTCGATGCCGCGGGCCTCGATGGTCTTTGCCATGTCGTCAGTGATGTACTCGTTGGCAGCCACGAGGACCTCTCCCGTTTCAGGATCCACAACGTCCTCGTTCGCGTATCTGCCGGCGATCCTCAGCCAGAGCTTTTCGATCTCCTCCTTGCCGTCCATGAACGCTCTTATCTCGACGCCGTCTTCCGTTCCGCAGTCCTGCTCATTGATGATGATGCTGTGCGAGATATCCACCAGTCTCCTGGTCAGATATCCGGAGTCGGCCGTTCTCAGAGCCGTATCGGTAAGTCCCTTGCGGGCACCGTTGGATGAAATGAAGTATTCCAGTATGGACAGTCCCTCACGGAAGTTCGACTTGATAGGGATCTCTACCGTATGACCGGTCGCGTTCGCCATCAGTCCTCTCATTCCGCCGATCTGGCTGATCTGGGATTTGTTACCTCTTGCTCCGGAGCTCGCCATGATGTAAAGGTTGTTCATCGTTCCGAGGTTTTCCATCAGAGCGTCGGCCGTATCATCCGTGGCCCTTCTCCAGGTGCTGATGATGCTGTCGTATCTCTCCTTGTCGGACATGAGTCCCTTTCTGTAGAGAGCCTCGAACTGGTCTACCTTCTTTTCGGCTTCGCTTACGATCTCCGCCTTCGCAGCCGGTATCTCCATGTCGGAGATGCTGATCGTTACAGCGCTGAGAGTCGAGTAGTGATAGCCTGTATCCTTGATGTAGTCGAGCATCAGGGCCGTCTCGGTGTTGCCGTGAGCCTTGAAGCAGGCTGCGATGATCTTTCCGAGCGCCTTCTTGTCGCAGAGGAAGTCCACCTCGAGCGAGTACGGATCCTTCTCCCTGTCGACGAAGCCGAGGTCCTGAGGAAGTCCGTGGTTGAAGATGAACCTTCCGACCGTGGATTCCACCAGCTGTCCCGGATCGCCTTCGTACGCGTAGCGGCGGACCTTGACCCTCGCGTGGATGCCGATGGCTCCCGCATCGTAGGCCATGATCATCTCGTCGTAGTCCGTGAAGCACTTTCCGTCGCCCTTCTCGAGCTCGCGGCCTCTTTCTTCGCTGCCCGGATGTGTCAGGTAGTACGATCCGAGGATCATGTCCTGGGTCGGTACCGTGATAGGCGAACCGTCCTTAGGAGCCAGGATGTTGTTGACCGAGAGCATGAGGAATCTCGCCTCTGCCTGAGCCTCTACCGAAAGAGGCACGTGTACGGCCATCTGATCTCCGTCGAAATCGGCGTTGAACGCGGTACATACCAGCGGGTGCAGCTTGATGGCCTTGCCCTCGACGAGTACCGGCTCGAATGCCTGGATACCGAGTCTGTGCAGTGTAGGGGCACGGTTCAGGAGCACAGGGTGATCCTTGATGATGTAATCAAGAACGTCCCAGACCTCAGGGTCAGCTCTCTCGACCATGACTCTTGCCTGCTTTGTGTTCTGAGCGAGGTCTCTGTCAGCGAGCTCTCTCATGATGAACGGCTTGAACAGCTCGAGCGCCATCGTCTTAGGAAGTCCGCACTGATAGAACTTCAGATCCGGTCCTACTACGATTACGGAACGTCCCGAGAAGTCGACACGCTTGCCGAGGAGGTTCTGACGGAACCTTCCCTGCTTGCCCTTGAGCATGTCGGACAGGGATTTGAGCTTTCTTCCGCCCGCTCCCTGTACGGCTCTGCCTCTCCTGCCGTTATCGATCAGAGCGTCGACGGACTCCTGCAGCATCCTCTTCTCGTTGCGGATGATGATGTCCGGAGCGCCGAGTTCGCCCAGCTTCTTGAGTCTGTTGTTTCTGTTGATGACCCTTCTGTAGAGGTCGTTCAGATCGGATGTCGCGAATCTGCCTCCGTCGAGCTGGACCATAGGCCTCAGATCAGGCGGGATGACAGGGATCACGTCGAGCACCATCCACTCAGGCCTGTTGCCTGACTGCTTGAAGGCCTCGATGACCTCGAGGATCTTGACGAGTCTGATCTTCTTCTGGCCGGACGCCTTCTTGAGCGCCTCTCTGAGCTCTTCGGCTCTGGCGTCGACATCGATGGCCTCGAGAAGCTTCTTGACGGCTTCGGCGCCCATGCCGGCCTCGAAGCTCTTGCCGTAGATCTCGCGCGCCTCGTTGTACTCTTCCTCCTCGATGATCTGCTTGTACTCGAACGGCGTGTCGCCCGGGTCAGTGACCACGTAGGACGCGAAGTAAAGGACCTTTTCGAGTTCCTTCGGCGTCATGTCCAGCACGAGGCCGATCCTCGAAGGGATGCCCTTGAAGTACCAGATGTGCGATACAGGAGAAACGAGGGAGATGTGTCCCATCCTCTCTCTCCTGACCTTGGCCTTGGTGACCTCGACTCCGCAGTACGGGCAGATGAGTCCTCTGTATCTGATCTTGTTGTATTTGCCGCAGCCGCAGACCCAGTCCTTGGTAGGTCCGAAGATCCTCTCGCAGAACAGGCCGTCGAACTCCGGCTTGAGCGATCTGTAGTTGATGGTCTCAGGCTTGGTCACCTCGCCGTGCGACCATTCGAGCATGGCCTCCGTGGATGCGAGCTTGATCTGGAGGGACTCGATATTTCTGAGATCCTGGTTGTTGTCTGTAATCGTCATGTCTTCCTCCTTTACTCTTCATCCTCGGATTCCTCATCGGCATTCGCTTCTTCTTCGGCGAGCGCCTCGAGGCTGTCCATCTCTACAGCATCCGTGATGTCCATGTCAGGCTCCGGCTCAGCTTCCGGCTCAGCCGCGGCCATTGCGATGGACTCTATCATCGAAGATACGGCGTCGATGTCGAGCTCAACATCGGTCTCTGCCTCGGCGGCGTTGATCTCAGCTGCAGTCTCTGCCATCTCGGCGTCCTGCTCGAGCTCTCTTCTCTCGCGTTCCGCTCTTCTGTCGTTCTCGCTGATCATCCTGTCGAATGTCAGCGCGCCGTCATACTCGGATGTCTCTCTGATCTTGATCTCGGAATCGTCCCCGGCCTTTGTGCGGATATCCAGAGCGAGAGCCTGGAGTTCCTTGATGAGTACCTTGAACGATTCAGGGATTCCCGGTTCAGGGATGTTGACTCCGTTGATGATGGCTTCGTATGTCTTTGTACGTCCGATGATGTCGTCGGACTTGACGGTCAGTATCTCCTGGAGAGTGTACGCCGCGCCGTAAGCTTCGAGCGCCCATACCTCCATCTCTCCGAATCTCTGTCCGCCGAACTGAGCCTTTCCGCCGAGCGGCTGCTGTGTTACCAGCGAGTACGGGCCGGTCGATCTGGCGTGGATCTTGTCGTCTACCAGATGGTGGAGCTTGAGCATGTACATGTAGCCCACCGTTACAGGGCTGTCGAAGTACTCGCCCGTGTGGCCGTCTCTCAGTCTCAGCTTTCCTGTCTCAGGATATCCTTCCTCCTTGAGCAGGTTGATGACGTCCTTTTCGCTCGCGCCGTCGAATACCGGTGTCGATACATACCAGCCCTTCGACTTGGCAGCGAGTCCGAGGTGCACCTCGAGTACCTGTCCTACGTTCATTCGGGACGGTACGCCCAGAGGGTTCAGCATGACCTGCAGCGGCTCGCCGTCTTCCTTGAACGGCATGTCCTCCTGCGGCAGTATCCTTGAGATGACGCCCTTGTTTCCGTGGCGTCCCGCCATCTTGTCGCCGACGTTGATCTTTCTCTTGGTGGCAACGTAGACTCTTACGATCTTGTTGACTCCCGGCGGAAGCTCCTGGCTGTTGTTCTTGTCGAACACCCTTACGTCGATGACTATGCCCTCTTCGCCGTGAGGCAGCTTGAGGGACGAGTCCCTTACTTCCTTGGACTTCTCGCCGAAGATCGCGCGGAGCATCCTCGCTTCAGGAGTGAGGTCTGTCTCGCTCTTCGGAGTCAGCTTTCCGACGAGGATGTCGTTCGACTTGACCTCAGCGCCGATCCTGACGATACCTTCCTCGTCCAGCTCCTTGAGCATGTCCTGCGGCAGGTTCGGGATGTCTCTTGTGATCTCCTCAGGTCCGAGCTTGGTGTCTCTGGCCTCGCACTCGTGCTTCTCGATGTGGAGAGATGTGAGCACGTCGTCCATGAGCAGCCTCTCGTTGAGGATGATGGCGTCCTCGTAGTTGTAGCCTTCCCACGTCATGAATCCGATCAGCAGGTTCTTGCCCAGCGAGATCTCGCCCATGCTTGTGGAAGGACCGTCCGCCACGACCTCGCCCTCTTCCAGATGCTCGCCGAATGCGACGATAGGCCTCTGGTTGATGCAGGTGCCCTGGTTGGAGCGCTTGAACTTGAGCATCTTATACTCGTCTACAGTGCCGTCGTCGTCACGGGTTACCCTGACCTCGTTGGCGTCGACGTATGTCACCGTACCGGCGTTCCTGCAGAGCACTACAGCGCCTGAATCGCAGGCAGCCTTGTACTCGATGCCCGTTCCGATATACGGAGCCTCGGTGACCAGCAGCGGGACCGCCTGTCTCTGCATGTTCGATCCCATCAGAGCACGGTTGGCGTCGTCGTTCTCGAGGAACGGGATCATCGCCGTAGCTACCGATACTACCTGCTTAGGCGACACGTCCATGTAGTCGACTTCGTTCTTCGGCACCATGGTGATCTCGCCCTTGATGCCTCTTACGGCTACCTTGTTGTTCACGAAGTGTCCTTCTTCATCGAGAGGCTCGTTGGCCTGGGCTACGATCATGAGATCCTCATCTGCAGCCGTGAGGTACCTGACCTCTTTCGTTACGATGCCTGTCTTCTTGTCCACCTTGCGGTAAGGCGTCTCGATGAATCCGTACTCGTTGATGATGCCGTATGTCGTGAGCGATCCGATAAGTCCGATGTTAGGACCTTCAGGAGTCTCGATAGGGCACATCCTGCCGTAGTGCGAATAGTGTACGTCACGGACCTCCATGCCGGCTCTTTCTCTCGAAAGACCGCCCGGTCCGAGAGCTGAAAGTCTTCTCTTGTGCGTGAGCTCTGCCAGAGGGTTGTTCTGGTCCATGAACTGCGACAGCTGGGATGATCCGAAGAACTCCTTGATGGCCGCTGTTACAGGACGGATGTTGATGAGCTGCTGAGGAGTCGAATTCTCGGTAGTCATCCTCTCTCTGATAGTCTTCTCCATCCTGGCGAAGCCGATCCTGCACTGGTTCTGCAGCAGCTCGCCGACTGTCTTGAGTCTTCTGTTGCTCAGGTGGTCGATGTCGTCCGTATCGCCGACGCCGTGATCCAGGTTGATCAGATAGCTGATCGAAGCAACGATGTCCTCAAGGATGATGTGCTTAGGGCTGAGCTCTCTTCTGCCGTTGGCGATCGCCGCCTTCAGCTTGTCCTCGTCTCCCTCCGACTTCTCGATGATGTCCATGAGAGCAGGATAGAACACCTTCTCGGACAGCTTGTACGGAGCGAGGTCGAATTTGATGTACTTCGAAGGATCGACGAAGTTGTTTCCGATGACCTTCGTCACGACACCTTCCTCGTCATCCTCGTTCTTGCTGTATACGAGCACGGAAGCGACTCCGGCATCCTCGATCTCCATGGCGAGGGATCTCGAGATCTCTCCGCCCTCCTCGACGAGGACTTCGCCGGTATTCGGATCGATGACGTCCTCTGCAGCGACAGTGTCCACGAGCCTGTCGTGGAGTCCCAGCTTGCGGTTGTACTTGAATCTGCCGACCTTGGCCAGGTCATAGCGCCTCTCGTCGAAGAGCAGGGCCATGAGCATGGACCTCGCGTTCTCGACTGTAGGAGGCTCTCCCGGTCTCAGTCTTCTGTAGAGCTCTCTGAGTCCCTCGGCGCTGTTCTTCGTAGTGTCCTTTTCGAGGGTGCGCATGAGTCTCTCATCCTCTCCGAAGATCGCGATGATGTCCTCGTTGCTGCTGAGCGCGAGAGCCTCAGGGTCGATGATGCCGAGCGCTCTGAGGAACGAAGTAAGCGGCTGCTTTCTCGTCCTGTCGACTCTGACATAAAGGATCCCCTGGGAATCCGTCTCGTACTCGAGCCACGCGCCTCTGTTAGGGATGACCTGAGAGCTGTACAGTCTCTGGTTGGATTTATCGGTCGCTACGTCATAGTAAGGCCCCGGGGAACGCACCATCTGCGTGACGATGGCTCTCTCGGCTCCGTTGTATACGAAGGTGCCCTTCTCTGTCATGAGCGGGAAATCTCCCATGAATACGTCCTGTTCCTTGATCTCGCCGGTCTCGCGGTTGATCAGTCTGACCTTGACAGTCAGGGAAGTGGCGTATGTGGCGTCTCTCTCCTTGCACTCCTCCTGGTCATACTTCGGAGTGTCGGAAAACTTGTAGTCCGCGAACTCCAGACTCAGAGTGTTGGTGGTGTCGCGGATAGGAGATACATCCTCGAGGACCTCGCCGAGGCCCTCGTCGATAAACCACTTGTACGACTTTGTCTGTACATCGATGAGGTTAGGCATCTCGCAGACCTCATGGATCTTGGCAAAGCTCATACGCTCTTTTCTTCCAACTTTGATTGGTTGTGGCATTAGTTTTGCTCCTTCTTTTGTTTCTTCAAAAATGCAGAAAAAATGCTGTTTTTTGCCGTATTTTACGGCCCTTATTACGCACGAAATGAGCCTCGTAGCCGGGGCTCATTTTATTGCGTGGGTCGGACCGATATCGCACGGTCCAATTTGTAAAGGGGCGGGCATATGTTCTTTCCGGACACGCTCCCGCTAACCTCAGCTCGCAGCGGTACTAAGCTCTGACTTCGTCTTCGTCTCGTCAATCGCTAAGTGCCGGCGGCTTCAGATTGTCCGGGCAGGACATATGCCCGCCCATACAAGTATGTCCAGGAAACTACTGGAGTTCGACTACAGCGCCAACAGCCTCCAGAGCTTCCTTCAGAGCGTTAGCCTCGTCAGGCAGAGCGCCTTCCTTGACTGTTGCAGGAGCGGAATCGACGAGTTCCTTTGCTTCCTTCAGGCCGAGACCTGTAGCTTCTCTGACAGCCTTGATGACCTTGATCTTTTCCTGGCCGATCTCCTTGAGAATAACGTTGAAATCGCTCTTCTCTTCTGCTGCCTCGCCGCCGGCTGCTCCGCCTGCTGCAGGTGCTGCTACTGCTACTGCGCTTACTCCGAACTCTTCCTCAAGAGCCTTTACCAGCTCGTTGATCTCAAGAATGCTCATGCTCTTAAGAGCCTCTATGATTTTATCCTTATCCATTTTATTTCTCCTTTTTTCTAAACCGGATGAATGGCCTTGCGGCCGCATACATTTGATTTGACTGCTTCTCTCAGCTTACGCTTCTTTCGCTTCGGCGATAGCCTTGAGTGTAAGAGCGAGCTTTGTCATCGGGCTCTGGATGCTTCCCATGAAGCGTGCGATGAGCACGTCTCTGCCCGGGATGTTAGCGAACTCTTCGATCTGCGACTTGTCGTATACTGTTCCTTCCACGACGCCGCCCTTGAACGCCATCTTCTTGAAGTCCTTGATGGCCTTGGAAACGACTCTTGCACCTGCTGTAACATCCTCTTCGCTGCTGAATGCGAGTGCTGTCGAGCCCTTCAGTGTGTCTCCCTCAGCGAGTCCGGCGAAATCGGTTCCGTCGATGGCTCTTCTGATGAGAGTGTTCTTGTAAACTGTGAAGTCGACGCCTTCCTTTCTGAGATCCGCTCTCATCTTATCGGCTTCGGCTACAGTGAGTCCCAGATAATCAACGACTACTACGGATCCGGCTTTGTCAAACTTGCCTTTGATCTCGTCGATGACGACCTGCTTGGCTGCTTTTGCTTCTACAGACATTGTTTCTCCTTTCCGGCGATATCCCTTCGCCTAGTCTTGTAGGTACAAAATGGAGACTTGTCCTACCGACTGACAGGCGCTTTTCGCGCTGTCACCCCACCTGTAAGACAGTCTCCGATAAAAATCTATCTTTGTACCTCGGCAGGAAATTAAGCTTTCGCACCTGCTGTCTCAGGTTGGATATTCTGTTTTGTTCGCCTTGCGGCTTACTGTGTGACTGTTGCAGGGTTGATCTTTACTCCCGGGCTCATCGTCGAAGCGATGCTGATGCTCTTGAAGTACTGGCCCTTTGCTGCTGCCGGCTTGGCCTTTGCGATAGCCTGGATGAGAGCGTTGGCGTTCTCTACCAGCTGCTCCTCTGTAAAGGACTTCTTGCCGATGATGCAGTGGATGATATTGGCCTTGTCGAGTCTGTACTCGACCTTACCTGCTTTGATGTCGGCGAGAGCTTTCTCGAGGTCCATCGTTACCGTGCCCGACTTAGGGTTCGGCATGAGTCCCTTAGGTCCGAGGACCTTACCGAGACGTCCCACGACTCCCATCATGTCCGGTGTCGCAACGACTGCGTCGAAATCGAACCAGTTCTCTTTCTGGATCTTCTCTGCCATGTCTTCAGCGCCTACATAATCCGCGCCTGCCGCTGTGGCTTCCTCTGCCTTAGGGCCCTTGGCAAATACGAGTACTTTCTTCGATTTACCTGTGCCGTGAGGGAGTACCATAGCTCCTCTGACCTGCTGATCTGCGTGTCTGCCGTCTACTCCGAGGCGGAAGTGCATCTCAACTGTCTCGTCGAACTTTGCGTTGTCAAAGCTCTTGAGCTGCTTTACTGCAGTTGCTACGTCCACGAGCTCGTGCTTGTCATATGTCTTTGCGAGCTCCTGGTATCTCTTTGATCTTTTCATTTAATCCTCCTTGTGGTGCATGCGGCTTTCGCCTCCCACGTCATTACTCAGTTACCGTGACTCCCATGCTGCGAGCTGTTCCCTTGATCATCTCTGTTGCTGCCTCGAGGGATGCTGCATTGAGATCCGGCATCTTTGTCTTTGCGATCTCTTCTGCCTGTGCGAGCGTGATGCTTGCGACCTTTTCCTTGTTAGGAACGCCGGATGCATGCTCGATGCCTGCTGCCTTCTTGATGAGGACTGCGGCTGGCGGTGTCTTGCACACGAAGTCGAATGATCTGTCAGTGTAGACTGTGATGACTACCGGGATGATCATTCCCTGCTGGTCCTGTGTCCTTGCATTGAACTGCTTGCAGAAGTCCATGATGTTGACGCTCTTCTGTCCGAGAGCCGGACCAACCGGTGGTGCAGGAGTGGCTCCGCCGGCAGGGATCTGCAGCTTGATATAGCCGTCGATCTTCTTTGCCATTGTCTGCTCCTTTCTTTGATTTTGTGCAACTCCGTCAGCGGAGTTTGCTTACCTGCGAGAATTCGATCTCCGCAGGAGTATCTCTTCCGAACATCGAGATACGGACCTTGACGATCTGCTTCTCCGGATTGATGGCTTCGACGATGCCGAGCTGGCCCTCGAAGACGCCTCCGATGATGCGGATCGTGTCTCCGACCTCGATATCCAGGTCGATCTTGAGTTTCTCGATACCCATCCTTACGATCTCCTCCTTGGTCAGAGGGATAGGATCGGAACCGTGACCAACGAAGCCCGTAACGCCCTCGGTGTTTCGCACGAGGTACCAGGTCTCGTTGTTGACGATCATCTTGATGACTACGTATCCCGGGAAGAGCTTTCTGGTCTTGACCTTCTTGACTCCGTCCTTGATCTCGATCCTGTCTTCAGTCGGTATGACCACCTCCTGGATGAGATCCTGCATCCCGCGGTATTCGACCATCCTGTCGATGCTCGTCTTTACTTTGTTTTCATAGCCGGAATAAGTATGTACGACATACCACTTCGCCGTGCCGTCTCCTCTGAGGCCTTCGCCCTCGAGAGGGGAGATGCTCGACTGCGGTCTGCTTACTGTTTCGGCTTCCTTTATCTCTTCGTTTTCCGCAGTTTCGATATTTTCGGTGTTATCGATCTTGTCTGTCATTTATAACTCCTTGATCAGGACAGCGTAATGCCCAGAATACCCTTGAGGGCTGCCAGGAATCCCGTATCGACCAGCCAGAATGTGACCGCAAAGAAAGCAACACAGGCAAACACCACGATGGTGTCTGTCGTGAGCTCTTCTCTGGTCGGCCATACGACCTTGCTGAATTCCTGCTTTACTCCCCTGAGATAGCCGATGAGTCCGCCGCCGGACTTCTCGCTTCCTTTTTTGTTTTCAGCCATGATGCTACTCCGCCTATTACTGTACTCAGATTACTTTGTCTCCTTGTGGAGAGTCTCCTTGTTGCAGAACTTGCAATACTTCATGAGTTCGATCCTGTCAGGATTGTTTCTCTTGTTCTTCATTGTATTGTAGTTTCTCTGCTTGCACTCCGTGCATGCGAGGATGACTTTCTGTCTAACGCCTGCTGCCATCTGTTTTCTCCTTAATACTGTATAAAGCTTGAAAAATGCGTCTTTCTCAATCAAAAGCTCGAAGCCCGGTTGCCCGTAACTCCGATCTTTCTCTTAAAGTCGCTCAATTACTATACTTGAGCGGCTTTCCCATGTCAAGCAAATTCTTGACAAAAATTGCCCGGAGCCCTCTATCTGTCTACGGGGCGCAGCACCATGCAGGTGCGCGACGGCAGGAAGAGACTCAGGAAGTTCCCTTCTCTTCCCGGAACGAAGGCGCTCCTGTCCTCGTGGGATATCCGGCCGAAGCCGCCGTATCTGAAGTCGTCGCTCGTGAAGAGCACCGCGTGGTCGATCCCGTGGCTGACAGGGATCTGATAATCCCCGTAGTCGTGATCGGGCGAGAAGTTGAACACGAAGACCAGACCTCCGCGCTCGAATGCTATCACCATGTCGTCCTCGTGCAGCCACCTGAGCTCAGGCCAGCGCTGATCAAAGATATGATAGTAGACGGCCGTATGTATCATGTCGTGGTCGAAGGCGTAGAGCTGGTCGTACTTGAGCGCAGGGTTATGCAGCAGGCTCCACTGCCTGCGGCAGTACTGGAAGCTGTTGCCGTTGCCCGGACGCGGGAAGTCTATCCACTCCGGATGCCCGAACTCGTTGCCCATGAACGCGAGATATCCGTCGCCGCCGGCCGACATTGTTATGAGCCTTATCATCTTGTGGAGAGCCATCGCCCTGTCTATCTCGAAGCTGTGGAAGTCCTTCTCCATCTGGTCGTACATGCGGGCGCCGGCGAGGCGGAACATCAGTGTCTGGTCGCCGACGAGAGCCTGGTCGTGGCTCTCCGCGTAGGCGATGGTGCGCGCGTTGCGGAAGGTCATCTCGTGCCATATCATGCCGAGGTTCCAGTCCTGATCGCGCCAGTCCTTCACCAGCTTTATCCACAGGTCAGGCAGTCCCATGCCGAGGCGGTAGTCAAAGCCGATGCCTCCGTCCGCCACAGGCTCGCACATGCCCGGCATGCCGCTCATGTCCTCCGCGATAGTCATGGCGTCATGCTTCACCTCGCGTATGAGCTCGTTGGCCAGCTGGAGGTAGCATATCGCCTCGACGTCCGTATTCATGCTGAAATACATCGAAAGATCGGTGAAGTTCGAGCCCAGTCCGTGATCGTGATAGAGCATCGACGTCACTCCGTCGAACCTGAAGCCGTCGAAGTGATATTCCTCGAGCCAGAACTTCAGATTGCTCAGCAGGAAATGAAGCACCTCCGGCTTGTCGTAATTGAAGAGCTTCGTGCCCCACGCCTGATGGTTGCCCTTGTCTCCGTGATGGAAGAACTGATAATCCGTCCCGTCGAATTCGTTGATGCCTTCGAGCGTGTTGCCGACAGCGTGGGAATGCACTACATCGAGCAGCACCCTCAGGCCCATGCCGTGGGCCTTGTTGATCAGGTATTTGAGATCGTCCGGGTAGCCCTGGCGGCTCGACGCCGCGTAGAAGCTGCTCACCTGATAGCCGAAGGATCCGTAGAACGGATGCTCCATGACAGCCATCAGCTGCACGGTGTTGTATCCCGTCGCCGCGATGTGAGGAAGGACATTGTCCGCGAACTCCCTGTACGTCGCCACCTTGTGCTCTTCGCTCGACATGCCGACGTGCGCCTCGTATATGACAGGGGGCTCACTGCTCGAAAAGCCCTCGTCCGTCCAGTCGTACGGCTCGTCGTCCCATACTTCGCAGCACCAACTCTGGGTCTCCCAGTCCTGGGTGACGCGGCGGGCGTAAAGCGGTATGTGCTGTGTGAGCCTGCCGCCGTTGTCGACTATGGTCATGACCCTGCTGCCCTGTCCGATGGTGTCTCCCGGAAGGAAGAGCTCCCAGTTGCCGTTGTCGAGCCTTGTCATCGGAGTATCGGTCCAGTGCCAGCCGTTGAAGTCTCCCGTCAGATAGAGCTGATCTGCTGCCGGGGCCCACTCCCTGTACACCCATCCTTCTTCTGTCCTGTGGAATCCGTACCACTTGTGGGCGTTGGCGAAGTCATTGAGCGATGAATACTCGCTGCCGAGCAGCTGGCTCTTTTTGCCGGAATAGCGCTCCATCCTCATCCTTATGTCGTTTTCATACGGCGCGAGCGCCTGATCTCTCTCAATTATCCCGTACATCCTGTCTGTCTCCTCCTTCTCTGGCTCTTCTGATGCCGTACAAAAGAACGGCGGCGGCGTTTGACGCGTTAAGCGAATTTATCTTTCCGTACATCGGGATAGAAAGGACAAAGTCGCATTTCTCCTTTACGAGGCGTCCTACCCCTTTTCCCTCATTGCCTATGACTATGGCGATCGGTCCTGTGAGATCCGCCCTGTAGTAGGTCTCGCCGTCCATGTCGGCGGCTCCTACCCATATGCCCTTTTCCTTGAGTTCCTCTATGGTCCGGCCGAGGTTGGTGACCTGTACCACAGGCATGGTCTCGACGGCGCCGGCCGCTGACAGCGCGACCGTCTGAGTCAGGGACGCCGCGCGTCTCTTCGGTATGATCACTCCGTGAGCGCCGGCACACTCGGCCGTCCTCATGATCGCGCCGAGATTGTGCGGATCGCTTATCTCATCCAGGATCATGATGAAGGGATCCTCGCCGGCCTCCTCCGCCTTCGCAAATATGTCCTCCATCTCAGCATATTTGTATTCGCTGACCTTCGCGACGACCCCCTGGTGCTTCACATTCGGGGCCATCGCGTCTATCTTTTCCTTCGGCACGAAGTCGAGCACGACTCCCTTCTCCCTCGCGAGGGCGATGATCCTGGATATCGACCCCTCGGAGCCGTCGGCTATGAACACCCTCTCGACATGGCGGCCGCCTTCAAGGACCTCCGCGACCGGGTTCCTGCCGGCTACCACCTCAAGACCGTCCGCACCGGCGTGAGGCATGCGATCTTCGTACGTCCCGTTCACGTCATGTCCCGGCGCCTTCCTGCGCCCGCCCCGTCCTCTTCCCGGGCCGCTTCCCGCTTCAGGCTCGTAGTCAGCTCCGTAGTCCCGGCGGTTCTTGCCGCCCCTCTTCGGAGCGTTCTTCCTGTCCCTGTCGTTGAATCTCCTGTTGTCTCTTTTGCTCATGAAACCTTCCCTATCCTGCACCTTTCGTTGTTCCAGCCGTATTCCGCGACCGCTTCTTCGCACCTGAACGTAAGGTATTTCAGTCCGTTGTTGTCAAAGAGCATGTGGAATTCCGGACTTCCTCCCTCGAGATAAAGCTCGCCGTACAGGAACTCGCAGTCTGAATCCGAATCACCGTACTCATCTTCCCGCGCATTGACTTCTATGCCCTCATCTTCCATGAATTCCGGCTTCATGAATTTAAGGATCCTCGGGACCTCTTTTCCCTCATCGCTCCAGCCGACCATGAGGATCTCCAGCCACGCATCATCTTCTTCGCTGCTGAATATCCCTTTTTCCATGCCGAGACTGATCACGATCGAGTCCTCCAGATCCTCGAGCACTTCAGTGAATTCGCGGTACTCCGGCGGAAGCTCTTCCATGCGGGCCTCGCAGGCTTCGTCTGCCGCCTCATCGAGGGCGTCGAAGCTCCTCTCGTTGGCCTCATCCTCCGCCAGAAGCTTCATGTAGATCTTTTCAGGCAGAAACTCCATCGCAATGATCCGCGGGTCGACAGCCTCCCTGACCCAGTCAGGCAGATCCTCGTCCGGCTCCCGAAGATTGTCCCTGTACATTTCTTCAAAATCCGCCTTCGCTTCCTCTTCATCGAAAGGCATCCTGTTCTCGTACTCTTCGACAGCCAGGGCATACATTTTTTCACAGAGCTTCATGAGCTCCTCCCGGTCAGCCGGGCGCCTCGGAGTCTGATCGTCAGGGTCTGCATCGTCAAAAAGTCCCGGGGCGTAAAACGTAAAGTCCTCCGGATCGAATTCCTCGAGATCCTCATCATCGATCATGGGATCCGGCGGAGCATCGTAATCGGCCCGTTCCTCTTCAACGTACCTGTCCTGAGCCCGCTGATACAGCTCCGCGATGTCCTCTTCAGTATAGGTATCCTTATCTATTACCGGCTCGTAGCAGTCAGCTCTGCCCAGAGCCATCAGCAGTCTGTAGTATTCCTTTGTATGGTAACGCATGGCCGGGTCCTCCTCGTCACATGTCTATCTCTTCGCGTACATCGAAGGCCGTTCCGGGATACATACCCTCCAGCTCCCCGATGAAAGCCCGCAGGCTTTCGTCACGTTTCTTCACCGAGTAGTCCGGCACCACGGCGAATGATATGACGTTTTCCTCTTTATCCATCATGAGCGAATGCACGCGCTTGATGCCTTCGTGCTTTCTCGCTACGGCTATGATCTCGTCCCACATCCTCAGCGCTTCAGGATCCGTAGTGTTCGTGCCGCTTATCCCGACAGAGGTCAGTGTCACTCCCTGTTCAGCGGCGCTCCTTATTATCCTGCGCGTCAGCCTGCTTATCTCCGCCGCTGTCAGGTTCTCATCCACTTCTATGTCCAGCGAGCCCACATCGCAGCCCTCTCCGTAATTGTGCAGCATCAGATTGGATACGTGCAGCACCTCGTCGAAGCCCGCCGCTATGGCTGCCGTCCTCTTCCTGTCCTCGTCGGAAAGACGCGTCCCGAGTATCTTGGTGACGCATTCCCTTATCATGTTGACGCCGGTGTGCAGGATCATCAGTGCTATGATCACGCACAGCCAGTGCTCCACGTCGACTCCTGTGACTCGGTAGATCACTATCGCCGACAGGATGGAAAGGGATATCAGCGCATCGCCCAGACTCTCGGTTCCGGTCATTATCATCGCAGCGGAATCCAGATCTCTCCCCCTCCTTCGCATGAGCACGCCGTAGGCGAGTTTGCAGACGAATGATACGATCATGATCACTGTCAGCAGCGTGCTGTATTGCGGAGGATCATGCGGATGGATTATCGACTTTACCGTTCCGAACAGGGTGATCGCGCCTATGTACATGACGATCATCGTTACAACGAGCGAGCTTATGTACTCGAGCCTGCCGTACCCCAGCGGGTGGTCCTTCGTTCCCCTTTTGCCGGCGACATACGACGACAGAAGTGTCAGCAGTGAAGATACCATGTCGGAAAGCGAGTTGACTCCGTCGAGCATGACCGCGTGGGCACGGGCAGCGGCGCCGGCTGCTATCTTGAAAACAGCCAGCAGCAGATTCATCGCTATTCCCAGTATGCTGTATTTTATAATGATCCGGTTTCTTTCTCTGGTTTTCTGATTCATTTCGAACAGGTCGTTTATCTCCTCTTATTACTGATCCAGTCTGTAGATGCGGAGGCCGTCGTACTTCTTGATGAGCCTGAGCATGCTCTCCATCGGTTTCCAGTCCTTGCCCTGTTCTTTATCGGGAAGCTCATTGTAATGAGCGTATATCTCCTTTGAGCTCACATTGCCGTTCATGCTGAGTCTGTGCATCCTCATCTGTTCGCGATAGCCAGCTCTGATCCCCTTCTCCGTTACCTTTCCGGAAGCGGCATCCTGCTCATCCTCAGGCGTCAGCGGCATGGTCTCGTAATCGCTGCCTGCCTTCCAGACCATCGAGATATGCTCCCTCACCCAGCGTTCGTGCTCCATCGGAGCGATCGTGTCGAGCTCTCTCTGAGAGAAGCTGCCGACCATGTCGAAGTCCACCGGATTGTCCGTAAAGAAGCATCCGATGGCATTGAGATATCTGTCGAAGCTCCCTGCCTGACGTATGTTCGAGAGCTTGTATTCGAGAGCCATCTCGTTGAATTCCTTCTCGAGCTTCTCCGTCTTGACCCTTGCCTCTTCGCCCTGATGGCTGTATCTCCCGTTGAGCGATACGGCGAAATCGTACAGGTGGAGGAAGCTGCTGTCCGAAAGGTAGATACCCTTGCTCGACCTGTCCACTTTTCTGACCGAAGGAACGACCGTGAGCGGCATTATCGAGGTGTCGACTATGTGCTCGATCTCGGTCACGAAGCGCTTCTCCTTTTCGTTCATGTCGCTGTACGCCTTCAGCCTCGGCGGCTCCTCATCGGGAACCAGCCCTTCTTTCTCCGCCTTTGAGACCCTCTTCTCCCATTTCGCGTACTCTATCCTGAAGCTGTTGATCTTTTCGGATTCATTCTCATCGTTGTAGTAAACGGCGTCGATGGTGCCCTCCGCAAAGTCGAAATCGGCGGCCATCGGATGCAGCTCGGTCCGCGAGTTGCGGCCGTAGGCCGTGCGGTCCCAGCACTGGAGTTCGTCGCAGATCATGAGCATGTAGGCCAGCGGATGCAGCTCCGCTTTGAGCTCGGGCTTTCTGACGCCCTCCGGCTCCTTGTAGAAAGCGATCGCGAACTTGAACAGGCTGTTGTGCAGCATGATGGCCGAGAGCACATCGACATGCGCCCGTGTTATGCTTTCCGCGCCCCGCTCCTTTCCGATCGTATCGAAGAGCTCGGTACAGAGCCTCGCGCTGCTGAAGTACGCGTGGTCCATGAAATATCCGTTGTTCTGAGGCTCGCCGGGCTTGCTCTTCAGCACGCCGAGCATGTATTCGTGATCAAAGCCGTAGGCTTTTCCGAGCCTGGCTGTTATGTCGTGCGCCAGCAGTTCGTCGGTCGTCGCGAAGTCTTTACCGTACAGTTCCCTGAATCTCGCCCTGGCCTCGTCACAGAGCTCCGTCAGCACCCCGGTATCGTGGTACGCCAGATAGATGCTGCCCGGGCCTCTTTTTTTATTGTCTACCTCGAAGTAGGACATCACCTGCTCGAACGGTATCTCGAACGGATAGCCTATATCGTGGAAGAGCGAGGCAAGGCCCCAGTACTCGAGGAAGAAGCACGCCGCGCGGGAGTCCTTTCTCTTCTCGTCATCGCTTTCTTCAAAGCCGATCTGATCGCTGTAGAACTCCCTGAATATCCTGCGGTACTCAACGTTCGTCTCGTATATCGCAAGACCGAGCGCGAATACATATACCGAGTGGGAATAGTGGTCCCGGTGCTTCATGAGCAGCGAGCTCGCGTTAGACTCGAACTCGGAGAGGAGCTCTATCATGCTCTGAGAGGTCCCGTATCTGCCTACGAACATCTCGAGGAAGCAGTAGTAGACCGTATAGGCGTCGCGGGCCGACCCCGAATCGATGAAGTTCTCAAGCTCGCGCTCAAGGCAGAGCCTGTCTGTATCCATCTGCATGTTGTACGGGACCTGATGCCGCGAGATGCCTCTGCCGGTATACCTTCCGTTCCTGAATTCGGCCTCTTTCCTGTCGTCAAAGCGCAGCCTCTCGCACCTGTTGTGCAGGAAGCGGAGAGCCGCGGACTTGAGTCCGTCCGGGTGGTTCCTGCTTTTGTAAAGCGCAGGCTCGAACGGACCGAGATCCTTTCCGAATCTCTCAAAGTTCACCTTTCTCATCGTTTCATATGCGGTATATGCCATGTCTTCCTCCTAGATCCCAAGGTCAGGCTCATTTTTGCTCTGATATGCGTACCAGTTCGCGTTCTCTGTCAGTTCATCCTCAGCGAGGCTGATGAGCAGTTCTTCTTTCTCTCCAAGTCTGCCGATCTCTTCGGCAGCCTCTTCATACAGAGCCGCCATCTTGCGGTGGTCGTCCGTCACGTTGGGAAGAGCCTGTTTGCCGTAGTAGCTGCCCGCAAAGAGCGTGCCTGCCGCGGCCGTTCCCATTGCTATCTTTATGTACATCCTTATTATGCAGTTCGCCTCCGGTGAAAATGCAGGCTGCCCTCCGAGAGCGTCTCCCCACGCCAGTTCATAGACGAGGGCGAAAGCATATATCAGCAGCGTCATGACAAGAGCGATATTGATGATGCGGTCGTTCTTTCTGAGCTTCTGCCCGCTTTTTACGGCCGCTCTCCTGTGATAGTCCCTCTGGTCGATCACCCAGCTCTCCCTGACGCTTTTGCGCTCCGTCTGAGCGGGACCGGTCATGCAGGCGGATACCGCGTTTCTTATCCACGGCATCGCGAGCTGGAGGTTCCACGGCATTATCTCGCTGACCTCGCAGCCGATGCCCGCCGTCCTCAGGTGGATCTGCACCCTCAGGGCCTCGGCAAACACCCTGTATTCGAGGTAGCGCGCCCGGAATCTTCTTTTTCTGCTCAGGCGGTTTATCGCGAACAGCACGATTATCAGTATGCCGCAGAGTATTATCATCCAGTGCCATTCGGCTTCGTCATACAGAAGGAAGGCCATGGTGAGCATCGTCGCCGCCGCTGAAAGGCGGGCGAGGAACCTCCTGTGGATCACCGCGTTCCCCATGCTAATGGAATCGGCTGCGCGGTAAAGCCTTCTGAGTCCGGCGGTCACCGGATCGCCGTCCTCCTCCGCCCCGTCTCCGGATGCTGCGCCGCGCTTCAGCGCGTCTTCGTTGAAGGTCTCGGTGTCACGCAGCATGCTGTCAAAAGCCGCCGCGTCCCCGTGATACTTCACCTCTCCCGCCGGGAGCTCCGTTCCGCTTCCGGCGCGCGGTGTCGTTATCTGTATGACGGTCCGGTCGTCAGGACAGATCTTCCTCGGGCCGGATCCGCCGAAGCTGCCGTTCCGCACGGCTCTTACGATGCTGGCTGTGCCGCATCCGCAGTCATCCCCTTCCGAACCGTCCCAGAGGGCGATCATCACATGGCTGTGCTTTCCGATGTACAGGCCGGCCTGTCTGTAGCGCCAGTCGCGCCTGCTGCCGAAGCGTTCGTCATATGCTTCCGGCTCAGGCGATACGAACACCTGTGAAGATGCGTCCGCAAGCCTCATCAGCTCTTCGAAAGCCGGTCCTTCAAAGTCTTTGGCATACTCCGGCATCGGCATCGGCAGCACGCTGATCAGATCGAGCCCCATCTCAAGAGCGGCCCCTGCACACAGCTGGTCGGCTCCCTCCGCGAGGGCCGTCACTACGACTACCGGAGACTCCGGGCACTTCGCCTGAAGCGCGCCGAGTTCCTTCTTCACCGCCTCTTTCAGTATTTCCCTGTCTTCATCCCTTACGTCCCTGTGGCCGGTCACTCCGACTGTCACAGGGATCCTGCTGCCGTTTATCATTTCCGCACTTCCGTTATCCTTACGGCGGCATGCTGGCCGTTTCTGCAGTACCCTATGTATTCATAAGCAGTGCCGCTCTCCTCCGTGAACTCCTGAAAGGCCCGGTATTCGTGCTGCTGCCAGCCCGGATAATTGAAATACTCATCGAATACGATGACCGTCCCCGGAACGATCCTTTCACGAAGTTCGCTGAGCACGGTCCTGGCGGACGAATAAAGATCGCAGTCGATGTGGATGAAGGAGCATTTCTCTCCGTGCTCCTTCAGAAAGCGCGGAAGAGTCTCCTCAACCCATCCTCTGATCAGCCGCACGTTCGGCTTCACATCCGGAAGCACGCCGCCCGTTGAGTACATCCCCTCAGGATCGGAGGTCCATCTCTCGGGAAGGCCTTCAAAGCTGTCGAAGCCGTACACAGTATGCGTCGGAGCGTATCCGGCTATAAAATCTATGCTGTTTCCCCTGAACACGCCGAATTCCAGCATGAGTCCGGGATCAGCGCTCAGTTCATCGCACAGTATGTGCTCAAGCAGCTCATATCGGTCGGCATAGCGCGGCGTATCGATCAGATTCTCCATTATGAACTCTGCTGTCTGCTCCGTTGCGGCAAGGCGCAGAGCCGACTCCAGATCCGCCCTCATGTCTCCGATGCGAAACGCTTCAAGGACCCTGCGCGGTCTCGGGAACAGCTCGACGCACTGCTCCTTCGGGACATGGCGGTAAAGATCGGCGCGGAACCGGCTGTATGCGTCCTCCGGCTCACCCATGTCGTTGTAAACGGTATCTTCATCGCTCGCCACAAGAACGACAGCGTCCTTCAGATCTTCCGCAGTCAGTCCGGCAAGGCTCTTTATGTTCCGGTACCGTCCGGCAAGGCTGTCGTCGACTACCAGATGCTCCTGTATGCCCATGCAGACGTTGAGTATGCTTTTTACCTTCATACCGGCGTCGCCGAATCCGTATATTATGAACTTTGTCTTTCCTTCCCTGACCAGATCTCCGACTATTTTTTCGGTGCACTTACGGCAGTTTCCGTGGAAGTAATACATGTTTCTCCTTGATCAAAGTGATTTGAGTTCGGCGCTGAATCCGCCGCTTTCTATCGTCAGCACCGCGTAGCCCGGATACCATCCCCTTCCCGATTCGCCCGGGTTTATCAGAGTCACCCCGCGGTTTTCGGACATGTGCTGACGGTGAGTGTGTCCGAACAGCGCTATCTCAGCCCCGGCTTCGAGAGCCTGCGAGGTGAGCAGCTCAAGCTCCGGATCGAACTTGACCTCATAACGATGGCCGTGGGTCGCGAATATCCTGACGCCGTCAAGCGTGCAGCAGACCTCGTTCTCAAGATCCGATCTGAAATCGCAGTTACCCCTGACAGCGTAAACCGTCAGTCCGGGGAACTCCATGCTGAGCTCTTTTATGTCCCCTTCTCCGTCTCCGAGGAAGAACACTGCGTCAGGCTTTTCCAGCCTTACCGCATTCATCATATTGCCCGCGAATCCGTGGGAATCCGAAAATACACATGCTTTCATATCAGTCCAAGCTCCCTGAATGCCCATTCGATCCCGTCCTCATCGACGGACGGGCACACCATGTCGCTCATCTCCTTCAGCCTGGGGCTTCCGTTCGCCATGCAGACGCTCGTTCCCGCCGCACGGATGAGTCCGATGTCGAGCATGCTGTCTCCGAAGCCGATGGTATCCTCCGCGCCGCAGCCGAAAGCCTCAGCGACCAGAAGCGCCGAACTGCCCTTGTCGAACTTCCGGTTTATGATCTCGCCGAAGATACAGTCCGGCTCGGAAAAATCGTGGATGATGAATTCGAGTTCGCCTCCGAGTTCAGTCTTCGCGGCGGCTATCCGGTCCTCGCCGGGACTGACGAACACCATCTTGTAGACCGGCCTTCCGTCATATTCCGCCATGGTCTTCGGCCCGAGATCTATCCATACGGCCTGTATCATCCGCAGCAGGTCCCCGTTGCGTCCGCTGTCTTCGAGATACCGTTTCGCGCCCTCATCGATGAACGCGGCGTCCTTCGCCTCCATCTCGAGAAAAGCTCCGCCTTCCCGGAACAGTGTCACGATCCTGCTTCGCTGCTCCTCCGTAAAAGGGCAGTCCTGCAGTACGTCCCCGCCGGCGAACACGTATCCTCCGCAGCTTGTTATGCCGCCGTCGAAGCCGTATTTCAGAAGAGGCTCAAGCATCTCGTAGTTGCGGCCCGAGCACGGAAATACCAGATGCCCGTGTTCCCGGGCTCTCCTTATCGCGCGGACAGCGCTTTCAGGCGCTTCCCGTCCGCCCGGAACAGTAAGCGTCCCGTCAACATCCAGAAATATCAGCTTGCGTTCCATCTTCGCCTCATTTTCCCTTTTTCCTGTATACCGTGAAGCGGTATGTGAGTCCGTTCTCATGCACCGGATCGCTCTCCGATTCGATCTCAAAGTCCGGGTCTTCGTCGAAGTCCGTGATGAATGTATCGGCGTCGAGGTCGGCGTCGATCTTAGTCACGTAGAGCCTGTCGCACTCCCTGTACAGACTGTTGTAGAGCGTCGCGCCTCCGATCAGGAACACATCGTCCGGATCGTATTTCGAGAGCTCTTCGCGAAGCTCATCGATGCTGCAGACTGTGACGCATCGCTCAGCCGTAAGATCCCTGTCCGAGGTCAGGACATAATTGGTCCTGCCCGGCAGGCCCTTTTTGCCGGGCATGGATTCGAGCGTCCTTCGCCCCATCACGACGACCCTGCCCATGGTATGGTCCCTGAAGTACTTCATGTCTGTCGGGATGGACGCCAGCAGTCCGCCGCCTCTTCCTATTCCCCATTTACTGTCTGCTGCTGCTATGAGATTCATTTTTCTTCCCAGCGGTTCACTATCATGGCGGTGCCCTCGTTCTCGAGGCGGCCCGCTCTGTACGAGTACAGGGTATCGGCGTTGCAGGCGGTGCATACGTTCGAGACCGCGATATGGTCTTCCGGTATGCCGGCTCTCAGGAGCGTTATCCGGTTCGCCTCCCTGAGGTCGAGATGGTACCTGCCGGACGGATATCTTCTGAAAATGCGTTCCGCGTCCGGGACGCCCCACCGAGAGGCAAACTCGTCGTAGATCTCATCGCCCATCTCGTAGCAGTCCTGACATACCCCCGGTCCTATCACGGCGTACATATTGCCCGGCTCGCTGCCGAAGTTCACGATCATCCTCGCGATCGCCACGGCCGGTATCCTTCCGAGCGTGCCTTTGCGGCCCGCGTGCACAAGTCCCACGGCCTTCCTGACCGGATCGGCCAGATATACAGGAGGGCAGTCGCCTCCGAATGCCGTCAGCAGCGCGTCAGGGACGTCTGTCACCACCCCGTCGACATACTGCCTGTGCAGAGGCAGCCTCCTCGGCCACCTTATCCCGAGATCGTTCTCCGATGCTACATGGACGTGACTCGTATGTCTCTGGTCCGTGATGCACTCAAAGTCTATGGACGAGCCGAGCAGATGCGCCAGTCTGTCCCTGAACTCCTGTATGACAGGCGCCGTCCCGCTGATGTCGTCTCCCGGCATCAGAGATGTCCTCAGGCCTTCTGTTCCCTCGCCCTTATCATCATCCCAGCTTATGAATCTGGTCGCAAAAAGATTGGGCACGCCGAGCCCGTCGAGCATGCAGGCCGACAGATACGGAATGCCTTCGCTGTGTTCTCTGAATATCCTTTTGCCGTTTGAATAATTTATCTTCATACGCAGATAAGCCGCACAATGATCCGAGTCAGTCCGCCTGCGGTTCCGGGCTGCTGTCTCCTGTCGTGAGCGGACTGTTGACTGCGCCCTCGCCGATCTTGTGGACATAATCGGACAGGTCCCTGTAGTCTGCATCCTGCTCAGGGTCCTCTCCGTTCCACTGCACGTCTGTCGGGAACTCCGCAACGAATCTCATGTTCGTTGAGCTGCCTGTTCCGGCCACACTGTAGCTTGGCAGGTTCTTATATGAGTCGTCATTGATATCGAACGCCGCAATGGTGACAAGCCTGCCTCCGTAGCCGCCGTCCTTTGCTGAGTCAAGATAGAACGTGACCGACTGTCCGTCCTCTGCCGGCTCGCAGCTCCACTTGCCGCTGCCCGGCATCACCATCATGAAGTCGTTGAAGTACAGGTATTTGATCGAACCGTCATCATTGGCCAGCTCTTCAAATCCTTCCATGATGTTGTAGCCGCTTACCGACTCTGCGGTCCTGCTGTCATCCTGATTCTCTTCCGTATTCACTTCCTCCTGCGGATCAGGTCCGGCATTTCCTCCGCAGCCGGCCAGAAGCATGCTCACTGACATAAGCATCGCCAGCATCAGAATCAGATATTTTTTTTGCTTACCCATGACTCTCCTCCATCGTTACCGCTTCGTTCACACCCGCTTTTTTTCACTCGCGTCCACTATCCGGACGGCTTCGGCCGCGATCTCGCGCAGCCTCTCCCTCTCGTCGGAGAGGTAGAGCCAGCCCAGCAGGGTCTCGAAGCCGGTGGCTATCTTGTACTCCTTCGGGTCGGCGTGCTGCGGCCTCGACATCGCGCGGTGGTTGCGGCCCTTCCTGTATACGGCCTGTTCCTCTTCGCTCAGAAAGCCCGATGAGACCATTGCTTTTGCCGCCTTTGCCTGGCCCGCGGCAGATACGTATCTGACCGCCGAATGATGAGCCCTGTCCACATCGCCGGGCCTCTCGCACACGATCTTTTCACGTACTATGACCTCAAAGACGGCGTCCCCGAGGTATGCGAGAGTCGTCGTATTCATTTTTCTGAGCTGTTCCTGTGTCATCATCTTACGATTTCTGTAATCCTGTTCAGATCGCCACCGGAATGTTGCGTATCTGCTCTCCGTGCTGATAATCCTCGATCTTTATATCGTCCGTTGTGAAGTCATAGAAATCCTTTACATCCGGGTTCAGGCTCACCTTCGGCGCAGGATACTGCCGCCTCGAGATCAGCTCCTCCACCAGCGGCACGTGCCTGTCGTAGATGTGAGCGTCTGCGATCACGTGTACGAGTTCTCCCGCCTTCAGGCCCGACACCTGCGCCATCATCAGCATGAGCATCGAGTACTGTACGACGTTCCAGTTGTTGGCAGCAAGTATGTCCTGGGACCTCTGGTTGAGTATGCCGTTGAGCGTATCGCCCTTGACGTTGAAGGTCATCGAATAGGCGCATGGCTCGAGCCTCATCTCGGAGAGGTCCTCGAAATTGTAGATGTTTGTCAGGATGCGCCTTGAGTACCTGTCATTTTTGAGGCACCACAGCACGTTGTCGACCTGGTCCATCTCGCCCTGTCTGAATCTGTACTTCCTGGCCATCTGGTAGCCGTAGGCTTTCCCGATGGTGCCCTCTTCATCGGCCCATTCATCCCAGACATGGGATTTCAGATCTGCCAGGCGGTTCGACTTCTTCTGCCATATCCACAGCATCTCGTCGGTCGCCAGCCTGATCGCCGTCGGCCTTAAGGTCAGCGCCGGGAATTCCTCCGAGAGGTCGTATCTGTTCACCACCCCGAAGTTCTTGATCGTGTGCGCCGGCGTGCCGTCCTCCCAGCGGGGTCTGACGGGCATTCCCTCCGTGCTGAAGCCGTTGTCCAGGACATCGCGGCACATATCAACGAATAATACGTCTGCTTTACTCATCAGTTCCTTATCACCTGAACGCCCTGCGGCGTATCCTTGAGCGTTATGCCCATGGCCGCGAGCTGATCTCTGATCTCATCGGCGCGCGCCCAGTTCTTCTCTTTCCTTGCCGCCTGCCTCTCGTCTATCAGCGCCTGCACGTCGTCTCCGAGGCCTTCCTCTTCATCCTCTCCTCCGAAGATGCCCAGAACATCCGTGAGCTCCTTTATCCTTCCGAGAGCTTCCTTCGCGTACGACCTGGAGGCTCCGTCCTTCACAGTCAGGTTGATCTCCGATACGAGCTCGAAGATCGCCGCGATCCCGTCTGCCGTATTGAGATCGTCGTCCATCACCTCGATGAACTTGTCTCTGAACCTGTCCAGAGAAGCGAGCTTTGCGGCCTCGTCAGCCATCGGCTCGTCCGTGCCGTTCTCCATCAGGAACTCGAGCGTCTCGATAGCCGTCGCTATCCTGTCGTAGCCCTGCTTCGACTGCTCCATCAGAACGTCGCTGAAGTTGATAGGGCTCCTGTAGTGGCCGGAGAGCAGGAAGAACCTGATGACGTCTCCGGTGTATTTTTCTCTGATGTCTCTTACCGTAAAGAAGTTGTTAAGCGACTTCGACATCTTCCTTCCGTCGACATTTATGTATCCGTTGTGCATCCAGTAGCGCGCGAACGGGACTCCGTTGCACGCCTCGGACTGGGCGATCTCGTTCTCGTGATGCGGGAAGGTCAGATCCTGGCCGCCTCCGTGGATATCTATGGTCTCGCCGAGGTGCTTCTTTGCCATGGTCGAGCACTCGATATGCCAGCCGGGACGTCCCATGCCCCACGGCGACTCCCACGCGATCTCGGATTCCTCCTTGCGCGCCTTCCATAGCGCAAAGTCGAGCGGATCCTCCTTGACTTCCCCGATGGCGATGCGTGCGCCGCTTTCGAGGTCGTCTATGTTCTGGCCCGAGAGCTTGCCGTACTCAGGGAACTTGCGCGTCGAATAGTAGACATCGCCGTCAGCCTCGTAGGCGTAGCCCTTGTCGATAAGGGTCTGCACGAATTCGATGATCTCAGGGATGTGCTCCGAGACCTTAGGGTGCACATCGGCCTTCATGACGTTCAGAGCCCCGGCGTCGTCGAAATATTCCTTTATGTATTTCTCGGAGACCTCAGGCGCGGAGATGCCCTCCTCCTTTGCCCTGTTTATGATCTTGTCGTCGACATCGGTGAAGTTCTGGACGAATTTCACATCGTAGCCCCTGTATTTGAAATATCTTCTGAGCGTGTCGAAGACGACGAACGGCCTGGCGTTTCCGATATGGAAAAAGTTGTAGACCGTCGGGCCGCAGACATACATCTTTACCTTGCCCGGCTCGATAGGTACGAATTCCTCTTTTCTGTTCGTAAGTGTATTGTAGACTTGCATGTTAATCCTTTCTGTAATTGATCAAGCTTGATTATTCTATCGAAGGAGCGCAGCCGACGGAGATCAATGGTTTCTACCTTACGGCAACGCCGTATGTTCTGTAGAACCATTCTATCGAAGGAGCGCAGCCGACGAAGATCAATGGTTTCTACCTTACGGCAACGCCGTACGTTCTGTAGAACCATTCTATCGAAGGAGCGCAGCCGACGAAGATCAATGGTTTCTACCTTACGGCAACGCCGTATGTTCTGTAGAAACCATTATACACCAAGTACCGCTCCTAAACACCCCATCAGGATCAGCACGAATATCGGTGATTTTTTGTATCTGACCATCAGCACGACGGTCAGCGCCAGCATCACGAGCGAGACCACGTCGACCGGCAGCCCGAAGAAGCTGCCAGCAAAGCCCTGCGATATGTCTATGCCCAGCTTTGCCGAAAGTCCCCTTCCGAGGCGTCCTTCACCCGCCACGGCCGGGACTATCAGAGTGACCGCGGCAGCGCCTATGAGGCCGATGGTGGCGGGCCGTATCCCGTTCAGGGCTCCGTTCACCCATTTGCTGTCTCTGAACCTGTGCATCATGCGGACCACTGCGCTCATTATGATGAATTCGGGCAGAACGACTCCGAGAGTCGCCGCCGCCGCTCCTCCGATCCCGGCTGCCACGTACCCGACATATGTCGCGGTGTTCACGGCAAGCGGTCCCGGCGTTATCTGCGAGATCGCCACTATGTTCGCGAACATCTCGCGGCTCATGTCCATGAACGGCTGTATGCTGTCGTATATGAGCCTTACGATGGCGAGACCTCCCCCGAAGCCCAGCACGCCGACTCTGGCAAAGGCGACGAAGAGTCTGAGATATATCATTCTCCGTCACCTCCCCCGTCTCTGTCCGTCTCTCCCTCTCCGGAAGAGCCCGGAGCTGTTCCCGCGGCTCCGGCCGCTTTACCGCCGCCGGCAAGTGTGGCGATGATGCCCAGCACTATGAAGAGCAGTATGACATACGCCGTATCGATATTGAATACAGCTATGAGAACGAACGCCAGGACCGCCGCAGCGACAGTCCACGGTCCTTTTATGACCTTAGGCGAGAGCTGTATGACCGCGACGACGACGAGTCCGAGGGCCGCGACCCTGAAGCCCGCCATCGCTCCCGCCACATACGGGTCGTCGATGACCGAGGTGAGGAACTTCGCGATGATGAGTATCATCAGAAACGACGGCGTCACTACTGCGAAGGTCGCCACCACGGAACCGGCGAGCCCCTTCTTTTTATATCCCACATAGGTCGCCATGTTGACTACTATGACTCCCGGCAGACCCTGGCACACGGCCACGGCATCCACGAATTCCTCCTCCGTGAACCACTTCTTTTCGTATATCAGGGAATTCTGCAGTATCGGGAGCATGGCAATGCCGCCGCCTACAGTGAAGGCGCCGAGTTTGAAAAATACCCAAAACAGTTCTGCCAATATACTCATGCCGAAAACATTTTACCACAAAAGTGAAGAAGCGGTCTGCGCAATGCAGATCGCTCCTTCAAGAGAGGGGGGTAGTTACAGTACGGTTTCAGTCATCATCATCATCG
>JAFWGQ010000024.1 GCA_017512365.1 Mogibacterium sp. | reverse complement strand
GACCTTGTTCCATTTGAACTTAAGAGCAGTCTTGCCTTTGGCTATTCCCTTGACCGCCGCAACAGGTTTTGATGGTGCAGGCTTTTCTGAGATCTTTACCGTCACGCAGACCGGAGCTGTATCTTTATGATGTTCATCTCCTGCGACCTTGTACCATACATAGTAGGTCCCTGCATTGGCCGCTTTCGGGATGGTTGTGCTCCATCCGCCTGCCGGTGCAGTTTTCGCATCATTGCCGAGTGCGTACTGCATCTCGCCACCTTCTGCCTTGCCCGTAACACTTATGAGCTCGTTCTCAGTTCCGTCGTACTCACGATCGTTTGCGGTAACCTTTGCCGCAGTCGAAGCAGCTTTTTCCACCGTCACGACTGCTTTTCCGGTATAGACAGAATAGTTTGATCCGGCTTCTGCCTTAAAGTATACCGTCAGAGTTCCCGGTTCCTTGATAGTCGGGCTTTCTTTCAGATCATATGTGCCTTCTGTCGTGCCGTAGCTCACCTTTGCGCCGCTGGCAGGATCGATCACTTCCACGCTGATGCCGTGCTCTTTTCCATCATAGGAAACGGTCACGTTATCCGCTTTGACGGTCATCGCCTTTTCTACGATCTTCCAGTCTGCCGTTGCGGTATCCTTGAAGTTCCCTTTTCCTTCGACAGTTGCTGTGTAATCGCCCTTGTCCGTTTTAGTATTTCCGCTGACAGTGTAATCATCTGCTTTAAGCGTCAGACCATCTGATGTCGTCACAGCTGTTACGTTGACGCTCTGTTCTGAGCCGTTATATGTAAGCTGTGTCTTGTCCAGCGTTACGGTCGCGCCGGTGATGGACTTAGGGCCGATCGAAGCTTTTGTCTCAGTCTGCTGGTCTTCAGCAGCGAGAGCATAATTGTCCTTGCTGTCACCGCCAAGTGTAAGTCCGCTGATGCTGACTGTCTTGCCGGTACCTACATTTGCGTCGGCGAACGTGCCTGTAGCTGTCACAGACAGAGTATCTGTATCCAGTTTGCCGGCAAACGCTGCGTTAGTACAGTCCAGAGTCGCATCAGTCGTGCCGTCGTAGGTCTTATTGTTGGCTGTTATGCCGGAGACTGTGACAGGCTTTTGAGCGATGGTGTATCCGACAGAAGCTGTTGCTGTGTTATCATCTGCTCCCAGTGTGATCTCTGCGATATAATCACCTGCATTTGTTGGTGCTCCGGACAACGCCGTCTCAGATTTCTTTGTATAAGCATCTCCTGATTTTGCAGCCTCGTAATAGCTGACCGTCGCTTCGCCCTTGATACCGTCGGAGTCAATGATCCCTGCCTCCGGGTCTTCTCCGTCACCATAGGTCTCATGCTGCGGCTTTGTGATGGTCAGGGTAGCCGTTTTATCAGGCAGCGTGCAGCCGTCCGATCCGCAGATCGCTGTGATGGTCGCACCGCTTGCTGTGTAGGTGAAGCTGTGAGTATGTGCAGCCGGGAACTGGACTTTCTTGAAGGTCAGTTTCCGTCCCTCATCGGAGGTATCAATATCAGTCTTTTTCCCGCTACCATCCGCGTTCTCCCAGCCTGTTCCGGCGATGGCGTTCTTTACATAGCCAAAGATCGCTTTATTACCGCCGGATGCAGTAACTTTACTTCCAGCATTGATTTTTACGTCGTGTAATATGCTTGAAGCAGCATCGATAGCATAATTTGTTGCGGACGCATACACACTACCGCCTTTGATTTCTATGCTCCCCCTGTAGGAGTGGATTCCCGATCCACCAGATGCTGTCACGTCGCATCCATCGATCGTTATGATAGGGGCATTAATACCATAATTGCTACCAGATACTGTGAGCTGTCCTTTTCCGGAAATATTTAGACTTGGAAGGGTATCAGGCGAAGCATCAACATAGATGCCTATTTGAGAGTTGCAAGTCCCCCCCGCTATTTTAACAGTGTTTACAGAGCCATCTGACAAGACAATATTCAGAGGTTCCGACCCATTTTCCAGCCCATCATAATAGTAGATTCCAGATTCACAATTAAAATTATCATCCTTATGCCCTGTGGCAATTGTCGCACCGTTCAGTGTCAGGGTGGCAGGGGTACCATCCGATGCAGGTGTGAAACTCACCTTGCCGTCATTATCTCCTCCCTGCAGCACATTATCTGCGTTCGCACTCGTCACCTGTGTGCCGCCGACCCAGAGAGGATAAGCTGTGACACTCGGCGTGACCCTTACATACTGCTTTGTCGAAGATGTGCCTGAAACAGGTTCCCACTTGCTATTGTCATCGCTTTCCTCAGCTGATCCAGTGATTGTTCCTGATACAGCTTTGCCTACATCACTCGTGTCACCTCCATCGCCATCTTTTCCGCCGGTTCCGCCTGTTACTGTAGCCGATCCACCAGTGACGGTTACGCCACCGGTAATGCCATCAGCGCCGTTGCTACCGAGTCCGCCAAATTCTCCGCCGCCACCTTCTCCGCCGGTTCCGCCTGTTACTGTAGCCGATCCACCAGTGACGGTTAAGACACCGGTAATACCAACACCGCCGCTGCCTCCACCACCGCCGTCTTCATAACCGTCGCCACCTTTTCCGCCATTTCCACCAGTCGTTTCAATTGACCCGCTGTTGACTGTGACATCGCCTTCAACTCCATTTCCTCCAGAGCCACCGTATCCACCACCAGTACTAAGGCCGCCTATTCCTCCAGTACCGCCTGTCACAGTGACTGTAGGACCATCTACGATGATGTTTCCTGTAAAGCTAACTCCGCCAGAACCGCCATTAAGAGCAGATGGATCATGTCCATCATTATCGCTACCATTCATGCCATTTATTATAAGTGTACCTTTGCCCTTGACGGTCAGGGTCCTGCCGCCGCTGATGCCTCCGTTGACATTCAGTGTTATGCCATCGGGAATCGTCAGCGTGATATCTGCGTTGACATAGACATCACCATCGATCGTACCACCATTAGTAGTGAAACTTTCGCTCCATGTCTCATCGGCCGCATACGCCATCTGACTCAGTCCCAGTACCGGCATCATCGTCAGCATCAGCGCGAAGCTGAGCAGTATGCCTAAGAATCTCTTCTTCATAAGCGTTCTCCTTTTTCTTCATTCGCGGCTTGATTGCCGCATCACAAACTATACATAATTATTGTCGCATATTATTTGCCCTTCTTTCAAAAGGGAGTTCCAGAATGTCACCCCCTAAGGTCTTGACAAACACATCACCATCCGTTCTAAGCAAAACAAAAATGGGCGAGATAAAACCCGCCCGTCACACTTAGATCCTATTCGCGTACTTAAGACATATCCATCCCTTGCCAGATTTCAGCCTGCCCCACTCACCCTGAGTCTCAACTATCGTGTATACACCGGGCTTTATGAAGCCTTTCTTCTTGTAGCCTGTACCGGGCCTTTTCGGATGTACAGATCACTGCATGAGACCTTCACAAGAAATGGTCCACCCGCTCCAAGGAGCTTGTTTACTTCAGAAGCGATGTATCTGAACTTGCTCTTGAGATATGTCCCAGGACATGCCGTAGAACACACCCAGCAGTGCATGCAGAGATTACCGGAGAGATCGCCTGTATAGTTCAGCTTCTTTATGCCGTTCCTCTTGCAGATATCTGCAACAAGCTGTATCGCTGTCTCAATTGTCTTATCAGACACATGCCACAGACCAGATGCTCCCTAGTCGTTCGCAAGTTCGATGCCGATAGATCTCAAATTATAGCCCCAGTTACCGCAGTGCCATGCCGTGTTGCTTTCATCGACGTAGCAACCGATGTTATTGCCATTCACCCCATAATGAGCAGATGCGGCATTGGTCTTAAAGACATTGCCGCACTGCTGCACCGTGAGATTCCCGGCCATGTGATGGATGAAGATCTTGTCTATTCTACCATGACCAGGATCTCTATAAAACGTGAAACCCACTGAAATCAGCGGGTTCAGGGCGTGCTAATCCTTCTTCTTTGACATCAATACTATACAGCGCCGTCCCGCGGTGCCCGGATCGGACTTCGCTGTCTCTCGTTCTCTCCGACCGCTCTGGCGAACTGTGTCTCTAGCTGATCAGACTTCGCCTTCGGCTCGTCTTCTCAGGAGACAACATGTTTCCACATGTTTCGTCATCGGAAAGTTGTCATATGCTTTCATCTGCACTATCTCATAACCGTTGGAGCGGAAGCTGTCGAGATTGATGCACAGTGTCTTTGGATTGCAGCTGACATAGACTATCTCTTCTATGCCGTATCTGCAAAGCATCGCGACTGCCTTGTCGTGTATGCCCACTCTCGGAGGATCGACGACTATGACATCGGGCTTTACAGGTATCTCGTCGAGTTTTTCCTTCACATCTCCGCAGATGTAGTGACAGTTGGTGATGCCGTTGAGCTCTGTGTTGTATCGGGCGGCAGTTATTGAATCCTCAACGATGTCTATGCCGTATACGTCTTTTGCCTTTGAGGCCATCAGCTGGGATATGGTGCCCGTGCCGCAGTACAGGTCATATACCGTCTTTCCGGATACGTCCGGCACCACCTCAAGAACGTCGCGGTAAAGCCTCTCTACTGCGTCTATGTTGGTCTGGAAGAACGCGAACGCGTTGACCTTGAACTTCAGGCCCAGGATCTCTTCGCCGTACCAGTCTCTGCCGTACAGGATCTTATGGGATTCGTCGATCACGGCATCGGCAAGCGCATCGTTGAAGGTCCGCATTATCCCGACTATCTCCATGTCTGTATCCGTGCCGAGCAGCACATCCCTGAAGCCATCCTCGTCGAATGATCCGGACAGCTCTCCGTCGCTTGCCGTGACGATGTTTATAAGCAGTTCGTTCGTCCTTACGCCGCACCTGACGACGAGGTTCCTCAGCAGTCCCTCATGTGTCTTGCGGTGATACGGCCTGTATCCCTTTTCGCGGCAGAAGTCCAGCGCCGCCCTGAGCACCTTGTTGAAGTCCGGAGGAACGAGCTGACACTCGTCCGTAGTCATTATGGACATCCAGCGGCCCCTGTAGTGCATGCCGAGTTCGAGGACTCCGCCCTTTTCGAGATCGCCGAAAGTGTATTCCATCTTGTTCCTGTATGAATAACAGGAAAGAGCCGGTTCCATGCCAAGATAGACCGACTCATCGATATCGTGCGCGTCAAGCAGCCTCCTGACAGCCTTGTCCTTCTGTCTGAGCTGCTCTTCGTATGTGACCCCCTGATAGATGCATCCGCCGCAGTGCTCTGAAGCAGGACAGATCTCTCTATTCAGCGCTGCCGTAGTATTTGCCATAAAAATCCCTCTTGAACTCCGTAAAGCAGTCCTCTTCTATAGACTTTCGTATATCCTCGGAAAGCTTTGACAGGAACCTCAGATTGTGTTCTGAAAGGAGCATGGCCGACATGGTCTCTCCTGCCTTGAACAGATGTCTGAGATATGCCCTGCTGTAGTGTCTGCAGGTATAGCAGTCGCAATCCGGATCGAGCGGGCCGAAGTCTCTCTCGTATTTGGCGTTCTTTATATTGACCCTGCCGTGACTGGTCGTAGCCATGCCGTGTCTGGCGATCCTGGTAGGCTCCACGCAGTCGAACATATCCACTCCGCGTTCCACAGCCTCGAGTATGTAATCCGGGGTGCCTATCCCCATGACATAGCGCGGTTTGTCATAAGGCAGCAGGTCGGGAGCGTAATCGAGGACTCCGATGTACTGCTCCTTCGTCTCGCCGACGGATATTCCTCCCACGGCGTATCCGGGCAGGTCGAACTTCACTATATCGCGGGCGCTCTCCTCCCTGAGGTCCCTGAAAAATCCGCCCTGCATTATCCCGAAAAGAGCCTGCCTGTCAGGGAATCTATGCGCTTCGATGCAGCGTTCGAGCCATCTGGTGGTCCTTGCCTGCGATCTCGCTATGTAGTCATACGAGGCATCAGGAGGCGCGCATTCGTCGAATCCCATTATGATATCCGAACCGAGATCGTTCTGTACCTCCATCGACTTCTCAGGACTGAGCATGTGCCTGCTCCCGTCTATGTGGGACGAGAAAAGAGCCCCCTCTTCCGTTATCTTTCTCATATGCCCGAGGCTGAAGACCTGAAAGCCTCCGCAGTCAGTGAGTATCGGCCTGTGCCAGTTCATGAACTCGTGAAGGCCGCCCGCCTCTCTTACTATATCCGAGCCGGGTCTAAGCATCAGATGGTATGTATTGGCAAGTATTATCTGCGCTCCCGTAGCCTCGACGGATTCAGGCTTCATGGCCTTTACCGTGGCCTGTATGCCGACAGGCATGAAGACAGGGGTATCGACGGTGCCGTGAGGAGTCCTCATGCGGCCCCTTCTCGCCTTTGTGCCGCTGTCCTGATGCAGTACTTCAAATTCAAGAGCTTTTCCCATAAGTGTTCCTTTTCAGATTATCAGCATGGCATCGCCGTAGCTGAAGAATCGGTATCCTTCCTTCACAGCCTCAGCGTATGCCTCGAGTATCTTTTCTCTGTCATACAGGGCAGAGATGAGCATCAGCAGAGTCGACTTCGGAAGGTGGAAGTTCGTGATGAGAGAGTCGACGATCCTGAACTCATATCCCGGGTAGATGAATATCCCGGTCGATGTCTTTCCGTCCTTGACGTGTCCGTTTTCGTTCATACTTTCGAGGGTGCGTGTCGATGTGGTTCCGACAGATATGATGCGTCCTCCACTGTCGATCGTATCGTTTATGACAGCGGCGTTCTCTTCGTCTATCGAGCATTCCTCGAAGTGCATCTTATGTTCTTCTATCACATCGACCTTTACGGGCCTGAACGTGCCTATCCCTACATGCAGGGTGACATAAGCGATCCTGACGCCCTTTGCTTCCGCCTGTCTGAGCAGCTCTTTTGTGAAATGCAGTCCGGCCGTAGGAGCGGCGACAGAGCCGTCGATGCGGCTGTATACGGTCTGGTACATCTCCCTGTCACTGTCTTCAGCGGGCCTGGTAATATACGGAGGCAGAGGCATCGAACCTATCTCTTCGAGCCTTTCCATGAAG
The DNA here is from genome assembly GCA_017512365.1 of Mogibacterium sp. GTDB lineage: Bacteria > Bacillota > Clostridia > Peptostreptococcales > Anaerovoracaceae > Crickella. The sequence continues at coordinate 25,147 of JAFWGQ010000024.1, read as the reverse complement.
ATGCCGTCGTATTCGAATTCGACGAGGCGTGTCCCGTTGTCTCTGTCGTGTATGCCGAGTATATGCGCGCAGAAATCCTTTTCGATCCCGTTCACAAGAATATATCCGCATTCAGGCTCTTCTGAACCGGCCGGCACTGTCTCAGTCCTTCCGGCAAGCCTGACCGTGTCTCCCTCGTGCAGTCTCTTTCCCGGTCTGACCATGCATTCCCACTTATCGCCTTCGATCCTCTTTATGAGGAGGAGCTCGATGTGAGCGCCGGTGCCTTCTTTTATGCCGTACATCCTGGCCGGTATGACTCTCGAGTCGTTCAGAACGAGGCAGTCACCGGGGTTTACATAATCCAGGATATCGTAAAAGTGACGGTGTTCAACCGTCCCTTTTGATCTGTCAAGCACCATGAGCCTGCAGCTGTCTCTTTCATCGAGAGGAGTCTGCGCTATGAGTTCAACAGGCAGTTCGTAATCAAAATCTTCTATTCGCATCTGTTATTCAAGCTCCAGTCTGAGCTGCTCTGTATCCGGCTCGGTATACAGCCCCAGCAGTCCCATGTGTTCGTATGCCGCCTTTGACGCGACTCTGCCCTTCTGTGTGCGGTACAGAAGGCCCGCCTGGATGAGGTAAGGCTCGTTCGCGTCTTCTATCGTGACTCTCTCTTCGCCTATCGCGGAAGCTATGGTCTCTATCCCCACAGGTCCGCCGTTGAAGCTCTTTATCACGGTCGAGAGTATATCTCTGTCGAGTTTTTCCAGCCCCAGATCGTCCACCCCCAGAGCATTGAGAGCCTTCATGGTTATTTCCCTGTCCACCGAGCCGTCGGATATGACTGCTGAAAAGTCTCTTACCCTCTTGAGAAGCCGGTTCCCTATCCTCGGAGTTCCTCTCGAGCGCCCGGCGATCAGCTCGAGTGATTCATCGTCTATCGGCGTATCGAGCACGTTGGCCGTCCGCCTCAGTATCTCCCTGATCTCTTCAGGCGTATAGAACTCGAACTTCTCGACTATGCCGAACCTGTCTCTCAGAGGGCCGGAAAGCGAGCCGGCTCTCGTCGTCGCGCCTATCAGCGTGAACCTGGCGATATCTATCCTGAGCGATCTTGCCGCAGGACCTTTGCCTATGATTATGTCAAGGGCGTAATCCTCCATGGCGGAGTACAGGACTTCCTCGACAGAGCGGTTGAGCCTATGTATCTCATCTATGAAGAGCACGTCGTTGTCGTTCAGATTGGTCAGTATGGCGGCGAGGTCTCCGGCCCGTCCTATGGCGGGGCCTGATGTGATCTTGATGTCTACGCCGAGCTCGTTCGCTATTATGCCGGCGAGTGTCGTCTTGCCGAGGCCCGGAGGCCCGTAGAAAAGCACGTGATCAAGAGGCTCGCCTCTCATCCTGGCAGCCTCGATATATATCGACAGATTGTCCTTTGTCGACGACTGGCCGCAGTATTCGCTGAGGTACTGCGGTCTCAGCGTCATCTCTCCGGCGAGCTCCGCCGGCACCGCTTTTGTCTGTGTTACTCTTTCGTCCATTTATGTTTCCTTTACAGGAGATATTTGAGTGATCTCTTTACGTATTCCTCAGCTGTCAGGTCCTCATCAGGCACGGACGCGACAGCTGCTTCTGCTTCCTTTTTGCTGTAGCCGAGCGTAGTGAGAGCGACCACGGCCTCTCCTCTTTCGCCCGATCCCGGGACTGCCGCAGGAGCGATGCCGTCGGATATGTCTGCCCCTTCGAACGGAAGAGCGGAGACCTTGTCCTTGAGTTCGAGTATCACCCTTTCCGCGGTCTTTTTGCCGACTCCCGGAGCCATGGCTATCGATGACGCATCTCCTCCAGCTATGACGCCCTTTATCTGATTTGCGCTGCCGATAGACATTATGGCTAGCCCCGCCTTAGGCCCGACGCCCTTCACTGTGATGAGCTGCTCGAAGAGAGCCAGCGATTCGGTGTCGGCAAAGCCGTAGAGAGCCATGCCGTCATCCTTGACCTGCATGTACGTGTAAACGCCTATCTCGTCGCCTTCTCTTGCGGTCAGAAGGCTGCTCGTATCCGATACATTGATGCGAAAGCCTATGCCGGAAGGCGTTTCGACGATTATGGCTCCCGATTCATAATACAGATATTCGCCTCTTATAAATCTTATCATGTCGTTTCCCTTGTTATACGAAGCGCGGCATGCGCCCGCCCGCGTGATGGGCGTGGCATATGGCCGCCGCCAGCGCGTCGGCCGTATCGTCCGGCTTCGGCACTTCCCTGAGATTGAGTATCATCTTTACCATCGTCTGCACCTGCTTCTTGTCGGCTCTGCCGTAGCCGGTGAGAGATGACTTTATCTGGAGCGGCGTATATTCGGATATCTTTACGCCTGCCTTCGCACAGGCCAGAAGGGCCGTCCCTCTCGCTTCTCCTACCATTATCGCGGTCGTCGCGTTTGTATTGTAGAACAGTTCTTCTATCGAAGCTTCCTCCGGTCTGAACTCTTTTATTATACGCGTCAGCTCGTCGTATAGTATCATGAGGCGCTCTTCATTGGGAGTATGTGCGTCAGTAGTTATTGAGCCGTACTCGACCGGGGTGAATCTGCTGCCCTTGTAATCGACTATGCCGTATCCCATGATGGCGTAGCCCGGATCTATCCCTATTATCCTCATGGCTTTGCCTCTTTCCTGCATCCGGCTATGAGCTCGCGTGCGGCCTCCATGGCGTTGTCGCTGTCAGAGCTTCCGCTGAACAGTGTCGCGATCATGCGCACCTTGCCGTCCTCATCGAGATGCTCGATGTCCGTATATGATTTGTCCGATTCGACGGACTTGCTTATGAGAAAATTGTCATCGGCACAGGCCGCTATCTGAGGCAGATGCGTGATGGAGAGTATCTGCCTGTGGCCGGATATCTCCGAGAGCTTGCTGCCGACCACAAGAGCGGTGTGTCCGCTGATGCCGGTATCTATCTCGTCGAATATCATGGTCTCGACGCTGTCGGACTCTCCTATGATGTGCTTGAACGCGAGCATTATCCTGGATATCTCTCCACCTGAGGCTATGCGCGTCAGAGGCATCAGAGGCTCTCCCGGATTTGTGGATATCAGGAACTCGACCTTATCGAAGCCAAGCGGTCCGATCTCATCGAGCTTCTGTATATCGATCCTGAATTCTGAATTGGCGAATTCAAGATCGGCGAGTTCTCTGATCATGGCTGATTCGAGCTTCGAGGCGATCACATGTCTGAGCTCGCTCACATGCTCCGCCTGATCCTTCAGAGCCTCCTGCTTCTTGTCGGCGGTCTCTCTGAGCCTTGCCTTCTCTTGATCGAAGTTCTCTATCATGCCGAGCTTCGAGGCCAGCTCCTCCATGTATCCGATGATCCCGTCTATGTCTTTTTTGTATTTGCGCTTTGCGTCTTCTATGACGGCGAGTCTCTCGGACACGGCATCCATGTCGGCTTCCGAAAAATCGAGGGAAGCGGCCATGTCTCTCAGTCTCGAAGCGATGTCATCGAGAGCGTAATACGCCTCTGAGGCCTGAGAGGACATCTCAGCTATCTGATCGCTGTATCCGCTTATGCCGGACAGTTCTGAAGTCACATGTCCAAGAACGCTGAGCACAGACGCTTCCTGACCGTATTCAGATCCGCTGAGAGCGTCGTAGGATGAGCGTACCGCCTCGTATATCTTTGCGCTGTTTTTCATCATGCTGAGGCGTTCTCTGAGTTCATCGTCCTCGCCCGGCTTCAGATCGAGTCCGGATATGTAGTCATGCTCGAATCTGTAAAAGTCCTGCTGCTGCAGAGCGCCGGCCTCCTCTTTGAGGAGATCGTCGTATTCTTTTTTTGCCGCTCTGTATTCGTCGTATAAAGCTCTGAGCTTTTCCAGCTCAGGTGCCGTCGCTTCGGCATGGAAGCAGTCGGTTATGTGTATGTGGTTTTCCGGATCGAGTATCTGCTGGTTGTCGTACTGGCCGTGTATGTCGACCCAGTCGGAGCATACGTCCCTGATCTGTCCGAGAGTCACCATCTCGCCGTTGAGCTTGGATACCGACTTTCCTCCCGCCATGATCTCTCGCGAAATGATCACATCCTCGCCGGCCTTCGTGCCTGCTATCTGGATGAACGCCCGGTCGGCGCCGGTCCTGACCATGGAGGTATCCGCCCTGCCTCCGAGGACTGTGCTCACAGCAGTGACAAGGACGGATTTGCCCGCGCCTGTCTCGCCAGTGATGACATTGAAGCCTGCTCCGGGGTCGAAGGACAGATGCTCTATGGTCGCGAAATTGTCAATGATGATGCGGTCGATCATGTATCCTACCTAGTCGTTTGAATTGAGTATCCTGTCAAGCTCCGCGGTGATGTACGGAACGTTCTCCTCGCTGTCCACAACGACGAGGAGGTTGTTGTCTCCCGAGATGGATCCCACTATGTGTTCGAGGCTCAGGCAGTCGATGGCCTCTCCCGCAGCTCCGGAGCAGCCTGAAAGGGTCTTTATGACTATGAGGTTCTGTGCTGTCGCATAGGAAAGCGTGGTCTCCTTGAGTATCTTTATGAATCTCTCGGAGATAGGCCTGTTGTCGTAATTTCCGGCGATGTACTTATACTTGCCGTCCTTCGACTGTCCCTTTATCAGTTGCAGCTCGCGTATGTCTCTCGAGACCGTAGCCTGGGTCACCGTGTATCCGGCCTCCCTCAGCAGAGTGAGCAGCTGGTCCTGGGTCTCGACCTCATTCGTCTTTATTATCTCGAGTATCTTGTTCTGCCTTGATAGTCTCATTACTGTCCTCCGGGTCGTCTATTTCATTGCCTCTTACACTCCGGCCGTCCGCCTCTAGCTCGTTGTAGTAATCGAGCACGGCTTTGACCTCATCCAGCGAATCAAGGAATACCTCGGCGCATTTTGGATCGAAGTGCGATCCGGCGTCTTCCTTTATGATGTTTACTGCCTTTTCGAAAGACATAGGGTCCTTATAGCAGCGCCTGGAAGTCAGAGCGTCGAATACATCCGCGATAGCCATGATACGGGCAGACAGAGGTATGTCCTCTCCCGCCAGTCCTTCAGGATAGCCTTTGCCGTTCCACTTTTCGTGGTGGTAGGCCGCGAGATTCCTTCCCTCTTCGAGATAGCTCTCGCCTTCGACGGATTCGATCACCCTGTCGAGAAGCTCCTTGCCTTCCGTCGTATGGGTCTTCATTACCTCGAATTCTTCGTCAGTGAGCCTGCCCGGCTTATTGAGTATCACATCGGATACCGCTATCTTGCCTATGTCATGGAGAGGAGCCGAGCGCTCGACATCGTACATGAACTTGTCCGTCAGCTGATCGCTGTAATAACCTTTCTTTTTAAGACCGTCGAGAATGATCCTGCAGTAGGCTGCCGTCTTTCTTACGTGGTTTCCCGTATCCGAGTCCCTTCCCTCCACCATGTCTGCAAGGCTCATGATGAGTCCATTCTGGAGCCTCATTATGGATTCGTTCTGTTTGCGTATGTCCTTCATGTGCTCTACTGAGTCCCCGGTCATCTTGCAGAACGATTCGTAGAGATGCTGGACCTCGTCTCCGGTATTGATGTCCAGAGCGAGTATGCGCTTAAGGTTCTCTTCGGCCATGCTCTCGTCATCGGTATCATCATAAGCGAAATCGCCGGCACATGACGCCATGCTGTTTATCGGCAGTATCACGTTGTACTTCGCAAGCCACAGACCTATGACGAGTATCAGGATAAAGAAGCCCAGGAAGAGAAGGACCACCCTTATGGCGAAGTTCCTTTCATATTCCTCTATATCCTGGAACTTGACATCTGCCGCGGCATAGCATACGCATCTGCCGGCAGAATCATATACCGGTTCGTACGCAGTCAGCAGCCAGCCGTATGTATCGTTGGTCTCTATCGGCTCTATCGGTTCTCCGGCAAGCAGCGCCGGTATGTTATTTTCAAAGGATTCATCGAACGGGATGACCGTGCCCGGTTCTTCTCCCTCGAGATCTGCAGTATCGAGATCGAATACCACATGGCATCCGTCCTCACGTATCTGATAGGCATAGATATATTCTATGTCCGGAGAGCTGTCGCGTATGTCAGTCAGCCTCTGCTCCGTTTCGGCATAGCCTTCGGCAGAGTCTCCTTCCCGGAGATATCCATCCACTTTTTCCGGATCGATTGCTGTAGCAGCGAGTTTGGCTACTCCGCTTGCAGTATGGAAATGCTCCTCTCTGGAATACTGTCTGAAGAGTGAAGAACTGACTCCGGTCACAACGATGGCCATCGAAAGCGATGCGAAGATGAGCATCAGCGTGATCCTGTTGTTGAGGGATCTGCTGTCGACTTTGATCTCACTGAGCTTTCTGCCTCTGCTTACAGATTCATCCTCAAGAGGAGCCTGTCTCCATCCGCTGAACCACAGCTTTGGCCTGTATCTGTCGGGAACGAGTCTTATGAGCAGAAGAGCGATGACTGTCGTTACTGCCTTGTCAGCCAGATCGAGAAGGAATGTCGAAAACTCATGCGCGTAGAACGTCCCGAGCCCGAGACTTTCCATGCACCATCTCATCAGTTCTCCGCTCACGCCCTCTGTTGTCGGTCCGCTGAGGAACCATGTAATGATGCCGCCGAAGATCCCGCCGATAAGCGCAGCGATAACTATGAGCCTTGCCATCCGCAGGAAGCCTCCCCTGCGTACGCCCTTGTACAGATAGGTGGCCGTTATGGCTATCAGAGTGCTTATGGACGCGTAGTAGATAGAGTTGGGGTCAAGAGCATAGTTTATTATGTTGTTGACCACAGCAGTCATGACGCCAGGAAGATAGCCTCCCAGCACCGCCGCGAATATAGTCCCGATATTATCCAGATAGACCGGAAGACCGCTTGCCGCAGCAAGCTTGGATCCGAGAAAATTCAGGATGATACCTGCGATTATCGGCAGGTACGCCATGGGACTGTTGTATCTGGTTCTTTTTCTGATCTCTTTGTCGTTCCCGTTCATTTCACCCCTCGTCACGGACAAGCCGACACTGCCATGAGTTCGAGGGCAGTATCCTTGTCCATGTCTCCCCGCTTTATATCTCTGTCAGTGTTGTACAGATCCGTGAGTATGTTTCTGATGCGGCTCCTGCTGTATCTGCCCGCCGCGCTGTAGGCTCTTTTGAACCTGAATTCATTGACGCCGGTCTTCTTTGCCATCGACGCTATGCTGTGACCCTTTTCCGAAAGCTCGAGAGCGTCGTACATTATCTCGAACTGTTTTGTCAGCAGCGCAAGCACGGCCATGGATCCGTCGTCATCTCTTATGATAGCCTCCGCGATGGCAAGGGACCTGTCCCTGTTGCCTGACATCAGAGCGTCGACAAGATTGAACACGAATCTGTCGCTGTCTCCGATGAGTATGTCTTCGATCAGTTCAGAAGATATATCGTCACCGGCGCAGGCTCCCGTTATCTTTGCGATGTCTCTGTCGAGCTGTGAAAGATCATACGCGCTGTTTCTGTTGTAATAACCGGTCACATCTATCATGTGCTCGAGCTCGCGCCTTGCGATCATCTTTGATGCGTTATGGACTCTCTTTGTGATGAAGGCTTTCAGATCTGCTCTTTCAAGTCTTGCGAACTCATACGAGCCGCAGGCCTTTATCATCTTTTTGCCGTACGATGTGATGTCTCCGCTGAATCTGCTTTCCACACAGAATACGATGACAGCCGAGTCTATGCTGCCTCCGGCGAAATCCATGAGCTCATCCATGCCGGGATCAGCTGTCTTCCTGAAAAGCGGCAGATAATTCCTGACGATCACGACCCTTCGGGATGAGAACATAGAATAGGCTCTGGCCTCGGCCATTATGTCGTATGCATTCACACTTTCGCCGTCCATGTATCTGACGTCGAGGTCACGGCTGTCTTCCCCGACGTTGTCTTCGATGATCCTTTCGACGGCCCAGTTCATGAGGTAGTCTTCCGCACCGTAGAACAAAAGCACATCCCTGAGAACGCCCTTCCGTCTGTCGTTTACAAAATCCCTGTAGGCCATCACCTTCTCCTGTCTCCGAATCGGTCGTCACCGGTCATTCCATCGTAATATTTTAACACAAGGCATTCATCACTCTCAAGATTCATCGCGCTCCGCCGAAGGTCTCATTACGTCGATCCTGAATCTGTGCTTTCGTATGTCTATGCCCACGGCTCCGTTGATATCCGTCCTGTACACGGCTATCCCTCTGTCCTCAAGGCGCTCGAGCGTCTGAACGTGCGGATGGCCGTAGATATTGTTTCTGCCGGCCTGTATCACGGCAACGGACGGGGACGCCGCATCGAGGAATTCTTCGGATGAACTGGACTTGCTGCCGTGATGCGCGACCTTCAGGATATCGCATCTGAGCACGTCCTCTCTTCCGGTTTTTCTGTAGTGATCCAGCATCTCAAGTTCATCCTCCTCGAGAAGATCTCCTGTCACCATTATCCTTACGCCGTCATAGTTTATCATGTAAACGCAGTTGTGCTCGTTGGGATCATCAGCGCTCACAGGCTTCGATGAGGTCCTTACCGGCCATATCGCATCGATATATACATCGTCCGTCACGCAGACCCTGGACCCCGGATCGACTGGAAACAGATCTCCGGCTCCAAAAGGTCCCACGCCTTCCCTGAGCACGTCCCCGTAGTCTGACGGTATGCCTGTCATTCCGACGGGAAACACTTCGGCCAGCTCGCATATCCCCCTGTAATGGTCTTCATGCAGATGAGTGACGAGCGCGATCTCCAGCGTATCACAGCCTTCATGCAGCAGGTACGGCATCAGTATCCTTTCGCCGGTATTGAAGTCTTCTCTTCCGCCTCCGTCAATGAGTATGTCGCGTCCTGCCGCCCTGACATGAGTGCAGTCGCCCTGACCGACGGACAGGAACACTATCTCATCGTCATAAAAGCTGTCGTAAAGACAGGAGGCGAGCATTATCAGGGGCATCATGAACACTGCCGCGTTTTTCATGATCTCTTTTCTGTCTTTTCTTATCAGATGTACTCGTGCCCATTCGGACGACATGCCGAACATTGCCGCGTAAATGAGCACCGCAGCGAATGCACCGAAACCGGCGATGCTGTACGAGAAGCCTCCGTCGAACGAGAGAAGATGATTGATCTTCATTACAGAATACGCCATAAGCTGCGAAAGGCTTATGCCTGCCGCGGGAAAAGCTCCCGTGACCAGTCCGCACAGCAGGAGAAGCAGACACAGAGGCACAAGCAGTGAAGCCAGGAGTATCACCGGTATGTTTATGAAAACAGCCAGAGGATTGACGCGGCAGAAGGTATACGCTGTCACCGGGATGGTGCCGGCCTGCACGGCGAGTGTCATCCCGAGAGCCTCTCCCGTGACGGAAGACAGCGGCTTTGTCAGAAAAGCTATGCCCGCCATCGCAAGAAAAGACATCCTGAATCCCGTATCGAAAAGCTGATAAGGCTGCCGGATCAGAATGATGAAAGCCGCCAGGCTCACAGATGTGAGAAGGTCAAACGGTCTTCTGAAATGTATCGCCATCACGTTTATGCTCATCACGATGCAGGCCCTTATCGTCGCAGGGCTCCACAGCGTCATCTCTCCGTAGATGATCATCAGCGCTACGATAGCGACCGATATCCCCGCTGTCTTCCTTTTGCCGGACAGCGTCCTCAGCAGCGCGTACAGAAACCCCATGTGAAGTCCGCTTACAGCCAGTATGTGACCGGTTGAATTGGCGTTGAATTCCTTTACGATATCCTCATCCAGATCTCTCTTGTCCCCGAATACGGTCCCTCTTATGAAGCCTGCTGTCTCATCGTCAAAGCGTGATATGAACTCCTCCCTTGTGCTGAACAGGTATCTTCTGAACGATGCGATGACGCCTCCTTCATCGATGACATCAATGCCGTTTGCCCTGAATGTGACGGCCATGCCCTTAGCCCTGTGATAGATCCTCTGGTCAAAGACCCCGGGATCATCCGCGCCGGCTGGCTCTTTGTATTCTCCTCCCGCTTTTATATATGCGCCGGTGAGTTCATATGCCCGGGTGTATTTTTTATCTCCGCTCTCATCGGTCGCCGGATGCAGTGAATAGTCGCCCAGCGTCAGCCTTACTTTCCGGGGCATTCCGCTTCCTCTTTCAGGCCTTACGACAAGATCGATACGGTCCTCCTTCACAGCAGCAGATATGACTCTGCCGCAAAGCACGTCCTCACTCCCTGCCCAGGACGACGTTTCTGCCTCGAACAGCGCGTACTGCAGCGCGAACGACATGAAGCCGGCTAGTATCAGAGCGGCCGGGACCAGCCTCTGCCTTCTGTATCTCAGATGATCTCTTCCGGCAAGCATCACGGCGGCGCACGCTGCTGTGATAAAGCAGCATGCTTCCGCTGTTCTCATCCTTTCGAACACAAAATAGCCGGCGGTGACACCGGCTATGTACATCATTGTGCATGCAGTCAAAACGCGTCTTGGCATGGCAGGTATCTCCTGCCATTATTCTATCTGTTTGCAGCGTTCAATACTGTACAGTATTTGCCATGCGTTTTTTGCATGATTTCGGTGTTTTTCTGTAAGTTTTACAGATCACTTTCTGGTCCTGATCCTCTTTGTCGCGTTCAGGATACCTACATACCTATGGCCTTTGTAGTTCCTGTAAGGTCTGCTCCGGACATAATATGTCGTCCTTCCCCTGAGCTGCCTGACCTTCAGGTATGTGCTTAACTATCCGCATATGGCTTTTATCTCGGCTTCCATGTCCTCAGCCCTGAAGACGGCTGACCCGGCGACGATGATGTCGGCGCCCGCTTCTCTGACGATATGCGCATTGGATGAACCGACCCCACCGTCGACCTCGATCTCAAATGAAAGACCGAGTTCTTCTCTTTTTCTCCTGTAGTAATCGAGCTTATATACCTGATCCTCCATGAACTTCTGGCCGCCGAATCCCGGTTCGACAGTCATAACAAGTATCATGTCTATGTCTTTCAGATAACTGTCGAGAACCTCAGGAGCGGTTCCGGGCTTTATGGATACGCCTGCTTTAACGCCATGCTCCTTTATGGTCTTTATCGTTGCTTCGAGGTCGCTGCATGCCTCGTAATGCACGGTTATGAACTCCGTATTGTCCGTGACGAACCTGTCTGTGTATCTGACGGGTTCCGTGATCATGAGATGCACGTCGAACGGGACCGATGCGAAGCCCAGGAGACTTTTCATGACATCAGGTCCGAAGCTTATGTTCGGAACGAAGACTCCGTCCATCACATCGATGTGCAGATAGTCGATGCCCTTTGAGCATATCTTCTTCGTTTCTTCTCCCAGTGCAGAATAGTCGGCTGCAAGTATCGATGGTGCTATCTTTGCCATTTCTTTACCTCTTCCGTCATGATGATGTACGATCCGTATCTGCTGCGCGATATCAGGCCTGATGCAAGTGCATCCTTGACGGCGCAGTCCGGTTCATTCAGATGCATGCAGTCGGCATATCTGCATTCCGCCTGGTATTTCCTGAATTCAGGAAAAAGATCCCTGACTTGCTTCACATCGAGCTGCGGCATGTCGAGAGAAGTGAATCCCGGAGTGTCGTAAAGCATTGTCCCGTCATTGAGAGGAAATATCTCCACATGCCTCGTCGTGTGCCTGCCTCTTCCTGTCTTTTCGCTGATGTTTCCGGTCTCCGCCCGGACCTCGTATACCTCGTCGGCGTGATGGAGCAGATTGGTTATGGTGGATTTGCCGACCCCGGACGGCCCCGCCAGCGCGACCCTTTTGCCTCTGATGATATCACTGAGCTTATCACAGCCTTCTCCGCTGATTCCGTTTATGCACACTGCAGGATATATCTCCCTGTATAAATCAAGAGCAGTACTGACTTCCTCTTCTGAAGCGAGATCTGTCTTGGATATGCATATAACGGGTTCTATCCCTGAGAATTCGCAGCCTGCGATAAGCTTGTCGATCACCGGATAATTTACTTCCGGCTGCTTCAATGAAAACACGACCGCCAGCATATCCAGATTGGATACCGGGGGCCGTGTCAGAAAATTACGTCTTTCGATCACTCTGTTTATGACGCACTCGCCGTCCTTATCGTTTTCATCGATATCGAAGTCAACGATGTCACCGACATAGATGAGTTCCTTGTTTCTCTTGAGATTTCCGCGTGCCTTGCCCATGACGGTCTCATTGCCGTCATGAACAAAGTAGAACCCTCCGATGCCTTTAACTACGGTGCCTGTCATTCAGTCTTGGCCTCTTCAGTCTTGGCCTCTTCAGTCTTGGCCTCTTCTTTATTCTGATCATCAGCAGGTTTTTCCTCCTGTTTAGGCTCAGGGCCCTGGCTCACCTCAAGATCGATGGAGGTGCCCTTTTCAAGCATCATGCCTGCCTGCCACTGCTGATATGTGACATATCCCTTGCCGATGTTCTCATTGTAGTCATATGTGATATTGCCGACTTCGAAGCCTGCGCTTGTGATCTCTTTCTTGGCGTCCTCAAGACTCATCCTTGTTACCGAAGGGACGCTGGCCTTTTCAACGCCTTTTCCGTCGGAAACCACGATATCGATCTTGCTCTCCTTATCGAGTGATGTGCCTGCGACAGGACTCTGCTCGAGCACCAGACCTGCCTCCTCCGGAGATGTCTCTACCCTGACATTTCCGAGCTCATAACCGTGTTCCTTGAGGAAAGCTTCCACATCGTCCTCCTGCATGCCTATGACATTCGGAACGAGTCCCTCTTTGCTGCCCTTTGAGAGGTTGATCGTGATCGTGCCGCCTTTAGGCATGTCCGCGCCCGGTTCAGGGTCCTGAAGACAGATCCTGCCTTCAGCGTAATCGGACGAATAGACATCCTTGCCCTGCTTGATCCTGACGCCCTCTTCCTCTGCCAGCTTCGTAGCCTCGTCGAGAGTCATGTCGAGAAGATCCGGAGCAGGCTTTGTATCGGAGAACACTCCCATCCTCCAGGCAGCGAATCCGGAGCCGGCTGCTGCAAGGACGATGATCACGGCAGCGATTATCGCGATCTTCTTTCTGGTCTTCTTCTTTCTCTCGCGTTCTCTTTCCTCGACTTCCTTTTCGACCTCCGCCTCGTATTCCTCTCTGCGCTTCTTGCGCTTTTCCGTCACTTCAGAAGACTCGAATATGGTCCCGTCAGTGACCGTAGTCACGAACGAGATGTTTTCGAGTTCCTGGATGAGTTCGTCGGCGTTGGCGTATCTGTTGGTCTGATACTTGCTCGTCGCCTTCATGACACATCTGTCGAGCGCAGGCGGGATACCCGGCTCAAGCTCGATCGGCGGAACGATCTCCTCGTTGATATGCTTGAGCGCCACAGTGACAGGATTGTCACCATCGAACGGGACCTTGCCCGTCAGCATCTCATACATCACGATGCCGAGTGAATATATGTCGGAACGTTCATCAACGTAATTGCCTCTTGCCTGCTCAGGCGAGAAGTAATGTACGGATCCGACGATCTTGCTGCCGGTCGAAAGGGTCGCGTCGTTCACAGCTCTCGCGATACCGAAGTCAGCGAGCTTTACGACTCCGTCCTCGGTGATCATGATATTGTGAGGCTTGACGTCTCTGTGGATTATTTTGTTCTTGTGAGCTACTCTTAGCGCCTGGGCTACCTGCTTGGAGATATCGATGACCTTGCGGTAATCCATCGGCGCCTCGCGCTCGATGATCTTGTTGAGCGTGTCGCCCTCGATAAGCTCCATGACGATATAGTTGATGTTGCCCTCGCGGCCTACGTCGTATACGCCTACGATGTTAGGATGCGAAAGTCCGGCGGCGGCCTGTGATTCTCTCTTGAAATTCTCAACAAAAGTAGCGTCCTTCGTAAATTCAGGCCTAAGGATCTTTACGGCTATGAATCTGTTGAGGAGTTTGTCCTTGCCCTTATACACGACAGCCATACCGCCGTCGCCGATCTTCTCAAGAAGCTCGTATCGTCCGGAAAGTACTCTGCTCGCCATTTATAGGTCCTCCAAATCAACGCAGATAACGGAAATGTTGTCATTTCCGCCGTTCTCGTTAGCCATGGCGACGAGTTCCTTTACGCATTCCGACATTTCATCGGATCTTGTTACAGTGCTGAGGATCATCTCGTCGTCGACTTCGTCATAGAGGCCATCGCTGCAGAGAAGGATCCTGTCGCCTTTTTCGAGCGGCACGCAGAAGCAGTCAGGCTCGTTGTTGGCGTTGGCTCCGATAGCTCTGGTGATCACGTTCTTTCTCGCGTGGATGTGAGCTTCCTCCCTGGTGATGGCACCCATCTTGACCAGATCATTGACATAAGTATGGTCGTCAGTGATCTGCTGGATCATGTCGTCGTGCATGAGGTAGACTCTGCTGTCTCCTACATTCGCGACGTACAGTTCGTTATCTCTTACATATGCGAAGGCAAGAGTCGTAGCCATGCCGGCGTACTGCGGCTTGGCTTCCGAAAGCTTTATTATGAACTGATTTACATAATTGACGGCCGCCCTGAAGTATCTGAATATCTCGTCGCGCGATCCGAGCCATTCAGGCGGATTGTGGCGCACGAACTTCTCAAGCGCGTCAAGTGCGGACTGGCTGGCTATCTCTCCCGATCTGTTGCCGCCGACTCCGTCAGCCAGCATGAAAAATCCAACATCTCCGCATGCTCTTACCGAGTCTTCGTTAGTTGGTCTTCTTCTGCCTCTGTCTGTAATAAAACCGATATCCATAATAATGCCTTCCGTACTCTCTGGTCAATTCGCATTTTTCCCGATAATACTATAGAAAAATCCTACTTTGCCATTATATGGCAATAATGTGACCATTTCAATGATTCGGGCTGAACTGCCCGCTTTGCTTAACATATCTTTAACAACTTTTTCGTTCTCGTTTTTGTTCAGGGTGCAGGTCGAGTACTCCACCCTTCCTCCGGGTCTGACATATGCGAACGCATTCGTGAGGATGCTGCTCTGGATACGGATCAGCTCAGGGTATCTTTCGGGATCAGTGTTCAGTTTGATCTCCGGTTTTCCTGCGATGACTCCGAGACCCGAGCACGGCACGTCCGCAAGAACATAGTCGAAGCTTTCCGCAAGTCCGTGATCGTATACTGCTGAATCGCATTCCCTTGTCTCAGCTATGCTGACTCCGGTACGCTTCATGGCAGCTTCGATCAGATCAAGTCTGTGCGCATGTATGTCGCAGGCTGTGATGCTGCCGCTGTTTCCCATGAGTTCGGCCATGTATCCGGTCTTTCCTCCGGGAGCCGCGCACAGATCAAGTACTCTGCTCCCCGGCTGCGGATCAAGCGCTCTGACAGCGATCATCGAGGAAAGACTCTGTATGGAGAAATACCCCTCCCTGAAGAGTCTGCCGGACACGATGCCGCTTCCCGACGCTGCTATCGCTTCGGGGTTTTCGTCAGAGGCTTTTGCGTCGATCCCCTCCTGCATGAGCATGGCCGCAAGCTCATCCCTCGATGTCCTGAGCGTATTCGTCCTCAAATACAGCTCCTGCGGGCTGTTCAGGGCCCCGGCGATACGGAATGCCTCTTCGCCGTACTGCTCCGTCAGAAGCGAAAATACAGGTTCTGTGAAAGCGTATCTTATGTGCGGCTCAAGACGCCCGGGCGAGAATTCCTCCCTGCGCCGTAAATACGACCTCAGCATGCCGTTCACGAAGCCGCTGCTTCCCTTCGCGACGGATCCGGCGAGGCTGACCGCCTCGTTCACCGCGGCGTGATCCGGCACGCTGTCCAGCGAATCTATGGCATACATCCCCATCCTTAAGATTATGAGCGGCCTCTGCTTTATGCTCCGTATGCCCTTTTCTGCCAGGCAGTCGATGATATGGTCGAGCCTTATGGTGTCCCTTATCGTTCCCTTGGCAAAAGTGCGAACGAAGCTCTCTCTGCAGCCTTTGCGGCGCGAAACAGCTTCGTTGACAGACATATTTGAATATGCTCCTTCGGCATATACGGCCCTGAGGGCATCGAATACCGCAAGCCAGTCTCTGTTCATCCGGCGTCCCTAATTTCTTCTTGAGATCAGAAGGACCCTGAGCAGACTGGCTACAGCGGTAGCAAGCGCTGCGACATAGGTCATCGCGGCGGCGCGCAGGACAGTCCTCGATCCGACGTAGTCGTCTTCGTTGGCGATACGGAGCGTCCTGAGATTCTCGAGCGCTCTGTTGGACGCGTTGAATTCGACCGGCAGAGTCACCAGGTGAAAGAGTATCACGACGAGGAAGCACAGTACCCCGATGTTGAACAGGAAGCTTCCGTAAGGCGATGCCGATGATGCTATGAGCCCGAAGAATATGAGCGGCCAGGACACCATCTGCGTCAGATTGACAACAGGCACTATGCCGTTCCTGAATGCGAGCAGAGCATAGTGCTGATCATCCTGTATGGCGTGTCCGACCTCGTGGCAGGCGATGCATACAGAAGCGACCGAAGGCGAACTGTAAACATCCCTCGACAGATTGAGGCTCTTTGTCTGCGGATCGTAATAATTCGTCAGTGCATTGCC
Source organism: Mogibacterium sp. (assembly GCA_017512365.1). Taxonomy (GTDB): domain Bacteria; phylum Bacillota; class Clostridia; order Peptostreptococcales; family Anaerovoracaceae; genus Crickella. The sequence goes on along the minus strand of JAFWGQ010000024.1, from coordinate 8,657 downwards.
TCCGTTGAGCACATTGATGGCGACATTCTCAAGGCCGTTGGCGTTCATCATCATCCTGGCAGCCTCGGCGCCCGTGATGCCCGTGCTTATCCTCACCTGGGAATATGTCCTGTAGGCACTGTTGATCCTGGCCTGGCAGATGAATGTGAATATCATCGCCGGTATCAGTACAAACCATGAATAGTCGTAGTAGTAATACATTATTTTTCCTCCTCAGGTCCGAACCTGTCTCCGGCAGAGAGCCTGTGACCTCTCATGAAGTCTCCGGCGCTCATCCTTTTCTTGCCCTGCAGCTGCTGCTCGAGCACCCTGAGCTTTCCCTCGCCGCAGTTTATCGTATAGCTGTTTTTGTCTGTGCTGCTGACGCTGCCCGGCATGCCGTCGGGTTCTTCGTCCAGCACTTCGGCTCTGTAGAACTTGACCTGCTGCCCGTCGATATAGCTGTAGCACGCCGGCCATTCTGAAAAGGCTCTTATCTTTCTTTCGATCATGTACGCCGGTTCGCTGAAATCAGTATAGCCGTCGGTCTTCTTGATCATTCCGGCGTATGTGGCCATGCTGTCGTCCTGCTTCTCGTATGACGCGGTCCCGTCAGCGACAGAAGGTATGGTCTTTGCCAGAAGCTCCGCACCGGCTTCTGCGAGCACGGATGACACCTCCGTGAAGTCCATCCCCCTGATATCGCAGCTGACCTTCGAGATCATATCGCCTGTATCGAGTCCCTCGGCCATCTTCATGATAGTGATGCCCGACTCCTCCCTGCCCTCGAGTATCGCGGCGTGCATCGGAGACGCGCCCCTGAATTCAGGCAGCAGCGAACCGTGGACGTTTATGCATCCCAGCCTCGGGATGTCGAGGACGGACTTCGGCAGTATCTGGCCGAACGCCGCAACAACTATCATGTCGGGAGCGATCTCTTCTATCCTCTCTATCAGCCCGGGATCCTTTCTTATCCTCGCCGGCTGAGCGACCTCAAGGCCGTTTTCGAGCGCCATCTGCTTGATCTCGGAGAGTATCATCCTGTTGCGGTTGCCTCTCCTGTCCGGCTGTGTCACGACCAGAGGTATCTCGTAGCCTTCATCTATCAACTTTTGCAGTGAGCTTGCCGCGAAAGAGGGCGTGCCCATGAATACTATTCTCATATGCGTTTTATCTTACTGTTTTTCTTTGTTTTACTTTCTGCCTTCCCAGATCTCCATGCTGTCTCCGCCGTCGTCGTCAGCGTGGAGCTCGCGGAGTTCCTCAAGCCTGTCGGCGTATTCCTCGGCAGTCATCATGTCCTTCGCGATGTCAGGATAAAGCACGCCGTCGAGATGATCATACTCGTGACAGAACACAGTGGCTTCGAAGCCCTCGAATTCATATTCGTGTTCAGCGCCTTCAAGATCCTGTGCTTTTATCCTGATCTTCATCGGCCTGTCGACAAGCCCCATGTATCCCGGCACGGAGAGGCATCCCTCGGACGATTCCTGAGTGCCCTCCCTGTGTGTTATTTCCGGATTGATCATGTAATAGATCTTTTCTCTCTTTTCTTCATCTTCGGCATCCACATGAGGCATCGCGATGAAGAACCGCTTCATGATACCTATCTGAGGAGCAGCTATGCCCACTCCGTCAGCGGCTTTCATGGTCTCGACCATGTCAGCGCAGGCTTCCCTGATGCGCGGTGTTATCTGCTTTACCGGTTTGCATTTTTTGGCGAGTATCTCATCGCCTCTTACAGTTATTGTTCTGAGTGCCATTTTCTTTCCTGTGATCAGTATGGGTTAACGTCTATCTCTATGAAGGCCGGCGCCTTCATCTCTATCATCCGGTCGCGGAAACGCATGTATTCCGCGATGTATCCGGCTCTGCTTCCCTGAGGGGCCTTTATGATAAAGCCAGCTCTGGCCCTGCCGTCCGTGCGCCTCTCATCCGCTCCGGGCCTCATGACCTGAGCGCCCTCCGGGGCCGATCTGAGTCCTGCCAGCCTGCGGCGGAAGGTCTGCGCGTAAGACATCGCATCCTCCTCGCTGTCAGCGCTGAACATCACCTGGATTATATCAGAGAAAGGAGGATAATTCATAATGCTTCTGTGAAGCATTTCCGCCTCGTAGAACTCCTCATAATCGCCTGCGGCGGCCTCTTTTATTATATCGCTTTCAGGATCAAAGGTCTGTATGAGAACGCTGCTTCTGCCCCCGGCCCTGCCGGCTCTTCCCGCCACCTGTGTTATCAGCTGGAACGTCCTCTCCGAAGATCTGTAATCAGGTATGTTCAGGCTCACATCGGCGTTGATGACTCCGACAAGCCCGACGTTCCTGAAGTCCAGACCCTTGGCGAGTATCTGCGTGCCGACCAGTATGTCGGTCCTTCCTCTCTGGAAATCCTTTATCACCTTTGCAGGATCTCCGCCTGCGGCTACGGTGTCTGTGTCGAATCGCGACACTCTCGCTTCCGGCCAGAGGCTCCTGACCTCGGCCTCTACCTTTTCGGTGCCCGCGCCCACGTATTTGATGAATCTGCTGCCGCAGTCCGGGCAGGTCCCCGGGAGCGGGAACTTGCGTCCGCAGTAGTGGCATACGGCCGCGTTCGATGATCTGTGATAAGTGAGAGTTATGCCGCAGTCCGGACAGGTCATCCTGAATCCGCAGTCAGGGCACAGTATCTGAGTGGAAAAGCCCCTCCTGTTCAGGAAATATATCACCTGATCCCCGCGCCTCAGAGCACTGTCCGTCTGAGCGGCCAGCTCCTGCGATATGGTGCTGAGGTTGCCTGAAACGGCTTCCTTCCGCATGTCTATGATACCGGGCTCGGGCATGATGCTGCCGCCTATGCGTTCATCCATTTCTATGAGCTCATAAACGCCTGTCTTCGCCCTGTAATACGAGACTATGCTCGGAGTCGCGCTTCCAAGCACAAGGACCGCTTTGTGATCCGACGCTCTTTTATACGCCACATCGATCGTCTCGTACTTGGGATTGTGATCTGATTTGTATGTGGACTCGTGCTCTTCGTCAATGACGATAATTCCTATATTGTCAATCGGAGCGAACACCGATGTCCTCGCTCCGACCACTATCCTCGCCTCGCCCCTTCTTATCCTGAGCCACTCTCTGAGCCTCTCTGAGGTCTTCAGCCTGCTGTGGAGCACAGCGACTTCGCCGCTTCCGAATCTCTTCCTGAAGCGTTCAGCCACCTGGCCGGCAAGAGCGATCTCAGGCAGCAGTATTATCGCCGTCCTTCCTTCGGACAGGACCTTATCTACGGCCTTCATGTAGACTTCGGTCTTGCCGCTGTTGGTAACGCCCTTTATAAGGAAGGTCCCGCCCCTGCGCTCTTCGACAGCCGCGCAGATCCTGTCCGCCGCAGCCTTCTGACCCCCGGTCAGCTCGTAGTGCGGATCATGCGGTCCGTCTTTCTCCTTTTCTTTTGCTGCGGATTCTCTTTTGCCCTGAACGGCGAACATCTTGAGGCCGTCTATATACTTCGTTCCGTAGCGTCTGCGCATCCACACAGCGGTGTCGACCATCTCCCCGTTCAGAGATCTTTCCTCGTCAACAGACGCTATTTCCCTTATCTTTGAAACATCGAATTCCGGCTGTACTCCTGTCCTGACGCAGTACGCGTCCACGAGCTTCCTTCTTACGCCGAACGGCACTGTCAGCCTTGCTCCCGTCATTATCCCGTCGGGCGCGCTGTAGGTATAGAAAGTATCCGTGTATACGCTCTTATTGTCTATGACTACATCGATATACTGCATCAGAGTAAGAATATATTATGCTTCGAGCACTCCTCGTACATCTCTTCAGGCCATACGGATACCTGGACCTCGCCGATATGCGCCTTCCTGAGGAAGTACATGCACAGCCTGCTCTGTCCTATTCCTCCGCCTATAGTGAGCGGGAGCCTGTTGTTTATGATGTCCTGATGGAACCTGAGCTCAGCGCGGTCCTGCTTGCCGTCGATCTCAAGCTGCCTTTTCATCGATTCGGAATCGACGCGGATGCCCATCGAGCTTATCTCGAAAGCGTCCTCGAGAACAGGGTTCCAGAGTATGATGTCTCCGTTGAGCTCCCAGTCGTCGTAATCAGGAGCTCTTCCGTCGTGCGGCTTGCCGGACCTGAGGGCGCCGCCTATCCTCTTTATGAAGATCGCACCGTAATCTTCGGCCGCCAGGCGTTCTCTTTCCTTCGGAGTCTTATCAGGATACATGTCCTCGAGCTCCTGTGAATCGATGAACCTGATCTTCTTCGGAAGGCCGATGGTGAGATCCGGATAATGATCCCATACGTACTCCTCCAGATCGAGCAGACATCTGTAAATGTTCCTGACTGTATGCTCGAGATAGTCCTCGTTTCTCTGTTCAGCGGTAATGACTTTTTCCCAGTCCCACTGGTCGACATAGATCGAGTGTATGTTGTCGAGCTCCTCGTCGCGCCTGATGGCGTTCATATCCGTATAAAGACCTCTGCCCGGCCTTACCATGTATCTGCCGAGAGCCATGCGTTTCCATTTGGCCAGCGACTGCACTACCTCGACATTCCTCTCATCGAGATCCTTGATGGTGAAATCCACTCTTCTTTCGTATCCGTTGAGGTTGTCATTGAGACCGGATTCCGGGAATACGAAGAGAGGTGCGCTTACCCTGCCCAGATTGAGGCTGTAGGCAAGCTCCTTCTGGAAATGGTCTTTGATCCTCTTGATCGCACGCTGCGTCTCTGTCGGATCGAGCACCGGCCTGTAGTCTTTTGGGATGATCAGTTTACTCATGATAGTCCTTCCTTTCGTCATTTTACCCTTTTATTCTGAGATCTGCATGGCTGCTCTTGCGAATTCGCAGCCGCAGAAATTCTGTCTGTATAATCCGAATTTCCTTGAAAGCTCCACGCTTCTGCCGAAGCCGTTCTTCTTCTTGAAGTCGACATCGAGGAATTTCACTCCTGTTTCCTCCCCGAGCATCAACCCCAGAGATCTGATCTTTTCATAGTCCTTGTGGGGACTGACGGACATCGTCGTAGTGAAGTATTCGATGTCCATCGCTTTTGCGGTCCTCGCGGTCTCCGCCAGTCTCATCGCGAAGCATATATCGCAGCGCTTTCCGCCCTCGGGCTCGTCCGCCAGTGCAGACGCTTTCAAAAGATACCTGTCCGGTTCGTACGCTCCCTCAAGATAGCCTGCCGTATACATGTCCCTGTGCTCTTCGTTGAAAGCGTCGAGGAACTGCAGCAGCGTGTCACGCCTCAGGTAGTACTCTTCTCTGTCGGTGATGTTTGGATTATAATAGAACACGGTCAGAGAATAGTCTTCTGCGAGCCTCTCGACACAGGATGTCGCGCACGGGCCGCAGCAGGCATGCAGGAGCACTCCCGGCTTTGCGGGCATCAGTCCGAGCTTCGAAAGCTCTTCGGGAACCATGTTCAACTCTTCGCCCGCCGCAAGCGGCGCGCATCCCGACAGCTTTTTCATGCCATGCTCCTTTCTGCCAAAATCTTTTTGATTATAACACAATCAGGAGTCTTATAACACATGCAGGGCGGCGAAAGATACAATTCGATAAGCGACAGGCTCAGGGAGGAATTCGGCAGAAAGACCGTCAAGCTCGGCATAGACGCAGGCTTCACATGTCCCAACCGCGACGGCACGCTGGGATACGGAGGATGCGCCTTCTGCAGCGAGGGAGGATCAGGCGAGCTCTCCGCTCACGCGGAAGACATTTCCGGGATGTCCGAGTCTATCGGCATACAGATAGAGAGGCTGTCCGGAAAGTGGCCTGACGCTGCTTATCTCGCCTACTTTCAGGCCTTTACCGGCACCTATGCTCCGGTCCCGGTGCTGAGGCGACGCTATTACGAAGCTCTTTCCGATCCGCGCATAAGCGGCATAGTCATTTCCACGAGGCCCGACTGTCTCGGAGAAGACGTTCTGGATCTGCTGGAGGAGATAAACCGCGATCACTTCATGTGGGTCGAGCTCGGTCTTCAGACCATCCACAGGGCAACATCGGATGAGATGGGCATGGGATATGATGTGTCGGATTTCGACAGGTCCTGCCGCAGGCTGGCATCCCGGGGGATCAGGGTGGTCGCCCATCTCATACTGGGGCTTCCCGGCGAGACCCGTGAGATGATGCTCGGATCGGTGAAGCATGTAGCTTCGATGCCTGTCTACGGTGTCAAGCTCCATCTCATGAACGTAGTAAAGAATTCGAGGCTGTACGGGATGATGCCCGGCTACACGCCTTTCGACTCGATAGACGAATACGTAGAACTCGTTACGGAATGCCTGGAATACATACCCGAAGACATAACGATACACAGGCTGACAGGCGATGTGCCGAGAAGGTACCTGGTCTCTCCTGAATGGAGCTATAAAAAACGCACCATACTCAACGGCATAAACAGGCGTCTTAAGGAAAAAGACATCCGTCAGGGCGACAGATGTCTGAGGATGTCTACGGAAGCTTAGTCGATGACGGCATCCCGCTGTACACCGGGATCTCGAATACCAGAGGCTGATTCAGTATGCCGTACTTCTTATACGATTCCTTTGTGTTGCGGGACTCGTTGTACGGAGCGTGGATGTTCGTCATGTACTGATGGGTACCGACATTTCCTGCGCCGTTTCTGACATTGAATCTCTGGTAATAGATCGTATGCTGGCCCTTGCTGATGTAGTATTTCGAAAGCTCCGCAGCGCCGCCGTCAACGGCCTTTGCCGGAGTGGTCCACCCGGCTGTCCGCGCATACAGAAGTCCGTTGTACAGAGGATTCGTGCCTCCGAAAGCTCCGATATTGAATGGATTGTATACCTTTGTTCCGAGAACTGTTACGCCGTTTATGGCGTCGCTTCCTCCGCCGACCTCCTGTCTGGCTCTTGCTGCCAGGAACACCGGACTGACATTGTTCTTTTTTGCGGCATTTATGAAGATATTCGCCGTGAAGCCCTTCGAAGGCAGCTTCGTAGGAGCGAGTATGGTCGATACTACCGACGCAGTCTGGTACGCAGGTTTGTATGTCAGATCCTCGAACATCATGATCCTGTCTTCCGTGAGGAAGTTTCTCGGATCCATGTAGTACGCCACGACCGTGCTGCCGGCATTGTACCATCCCGGTTCGACCTGCCTGCTGCCGCTTCTGTATTTCGAGCCGTAGCTGCCGTGTACGAGAGAAGCACCGTTCCTTGTCTGTCTTGCAAGAGCGTCTGTCCATTTGATCTTCGTGCTGTACGCGACGAATCCCCAGTTAGGATGTGTCTTGTGCAGCGCCTTCAGCTTTTTCCTGTAGGCTTTGGGGAATCCCTGCTGCGTCAGATAATCCTCGAACTGCTTTTCATTGAGGTTTGCTCCCGCCTGGTTTGCAGGCGCCACAACAGTGCCTTTACCTGTCCCCTCTGACTGCGTGCCCGTATTTCCTGAAGAAGTCTTGCTCTGTATGAGCTTTACCTTGCTTGAGCACACATAATAGTACCTGCTGCCGGCCTTTACCTTATACCATGTATTGCTGGAGCCTCTGTATTTACTCAGCGGCCTGGCCGCAAGGACCACCTTTACCGAAGCGTTTTTCCTGTATTTTCCGGCGCTTTTCATGCCTGTCCCCGCGCCCTTTCTGTATTTTACAGTTGAAGTTACCCTGCCCTTTACAGTCCTGTATCTGACAGTATCGACAAGATCCGCTCTTACATAGCCCTTCCTTCCGCCGGCTGTAACGTAATACCATCTGTCCTTTGCGGCGGTACTCGATTTTTTCTTATATATCTCCTTATGTATGGTCAGTCTGGTATTGTCTCCGATGACTCCGAGCCTTTTTGAACTGACGGACGAGCTCTTGCGCAGGACGACTCCTTCTTTCGAATTCGTCATCCCCGTAGCGGACGGAGCTGAAAGTCCGAATGCTGCCGCTGCCGAAACAAGGACCGTCAGAAATGCCGTGATCAGTATGAGCGTCAGATCGAATCTGATTTTTCTGCTTGCTTTCATAATCATAATAATATTTATCCGTAAACAAAATACGGACCCTGGGCAGATACACTTTCCTGTCCGTGATTTTATACCTCCTGATGAGCGGCGGTCTTATATATTACAGAATATTAATCATCAGGCTCAGTCTTTTCTGAAGCGGTTCTCGTGTATGAATATCTCCTCGAGCGGCATCTCCAGCAGATCAGCTATGTCGAAGGCAAGCTCAAGAGACGGCGTGCATCTGCCGTTTTCGATGGAACTGATGGACTGCCTGGAAACACCCAGCTTTTCGACCAGATATCCCTGCCCTATCTTCTTTTCCTTTCTTATCTCCCTGAGCCTGTTCTCCATTGGCCTCCACACTAAATATAGTGATGATTTTTCTCCGAATTTGTATATATTGTAGCATTACAATATCCAATGTCAAGACTGCTTTACATGTAAACTGCGTACTTAAAGAAAAAATCAGAAGATCTCTCTTCTGACTCTTCTGGTGCCCAGACCCGGAATTGAACCAGGGACACGTAGATTTTCAGTCTACTGCTCTACCAACTGAGCTATCTGGGCTTATTGGTCGGGGTGGCAGGATTTGAACCCGCGGCCCACTGGTCCCAAACCAGTTGCGCTACCAAACTGCGCTACACCCCGTTTTTTTGGTGGGCCATCTTGGGTTCGAACCAAGGACCGACCGGTTATGAGCCGGTTGCTCTAACCACTG
>JAFWGQ010000023.1 GCA_017512365.1 Mogibacterium sp. | reverse complement strand
CTGATGATGACGTCTTCTGCCGGCATGATGAAGTCTGCCTTGTCCCAGCCGCTGAAGTTGAAGCCGTCTGCGCTGGCGTTGTCTGCTACTTTGACATCTGCTCCGAATTTGAACTCTGCCGCTTCCGGAAGTCCCTTCATGTTGCCGGGGACCTGTCCGTCGATCTGATAGGATACGCTGTAGCTGTTTCTTGTGTAGTAGAGTCTCAGGACCAGGCTGCCGTCTCCTGCGATGTTTCCGGAGATCTGTGTGCCTTCCGCGTTCTCATCGAAGCTGAATCCTTCATACTCTTTCGCGATCGCTGTCGCCTCTGTGTCTGTCGTGCCCTGGAGCTCGTCGCTCTCTTCGAGGCGGAATGTTCCGTCAAGCTCTTCCAGGTAGTGCTCTACTGTGTAGAGTGTGTCGTCTTTCGCTGTGAAGCTGCCGCTGATCTGTACGTTGCCTGCAGGCATCGTGAAGTTGTTCCTGTCCCATCCGCTGAAGATGTATCCGGGTGCGGATGCTGCGTCGGCTGCGTTGACCAGCGCGCCGTACTTGTAGCTGGAGGATGCGGGGAGCTCGCTTGCTCCTGCGGGGATGATGCCGTTGTAGCTGTAGGATACGTTGTATTCGTTTCTGCTGTAGAAGAGGCGGAGCGTCGTTCCGATGGCTACCGGAGCTGTGATCTTTGTTCCGTCTGCTTCGTTGTTGAAGGAGAATCCTACGAAATCTTTTTCCTGAGCGGTGGCGATGGATCCGATCACCGCGTCTTCGTGTGTCTCTGTCTCTGCGACACTGTATGTGCCGTCCAGGTTCTCAAGGTTGTGCTCTACAGTGTAGTCTGTGGTGTATCTTGCGTAGACCTTGCGGATGGTGCGCTCCACGGGATCGACCGTGATGGAGGGGAGCTGGCATACCGCGTCGTCTCCAAGGACGTTCAGGGCTTCTGCTGCCGCATCCTCTTCGGAGATGGATGCTGCCATGGGTTCGTCGAACCAGCCGATGAACTCGCCGTTTCCGTTGCTGGGTTTCCAGCCGTTGACCGGAAGGGTCTCAAATGCTTCGATCTCGTTGAGGAACCTGCCGTCTGCGGTGTAGTACTGGATGGTGGCGGAGGGCTGCCAGTTGGCGTATACGTTCACGTTTGTGGTCAGTCCGCTGACTTTGTACTCTTCGGGGCAGATGTACTTGCTGCCTTTGATGTAGGTCTCGCCAGTGAGCTCGTTCTTCCAGTTCACGAACTGGTAATGGGGCTTCGCTGCCGGCTCCTTGAAGGTGTGGGTGTATCCGGTGATGAATCCGACGTTGTATGCGGATCCGCTGCCTGTGGAGATCCTGTCGATGTACTTGAAATCCAGGTGCCAGGCTTCTTCCTTCTCGTATACCGGGGACATGTTGATCACCATGTCGGAATCGATGTCCGCGCCTTTGAAGGTGACCGGTGCGACTACCGGTGTGCCGTCATCGTATACCCACTGTCCGGTGTAGGTGTATTTCACTCCGTTGAGTGTGAACTTCTTGTAGGTGACCTTGTTGTCCAGGGTCTTCTGCTGGAAGCTCCAGCTTCCGTTCTTGCTGACGTTGTTGGAGGTCGTCATGGTGACGATGTCTCCGTTGGTCTTGATGATGTTGGTGAAGTTGACGGTCACTTTGTAGCTGACGGTCTTCTTGGTGTAGGTGGCCTTGTAGGTCTTGTTGGAAGCTGCTGCCACGACTGCCGGGCTCCAGCTCTTGAATTCGTAGTAGTAGATCCCTTCGGCTGCCTTTGCGGGTACTCCGTCGAACTCGGGGATCTGTCCCTCTTCCACGGTGCTGACCTGAAGGACCGTTCCGTCGTCGTTCTTCCATGTCACGGTGTAGGTCTTGACCGGGGCTTTGACTTCTTCGACTGCTTCTTCTTTGACCTCTTCCGCTGCAGGTGCTTCATTCTCGACTGCTGCGGGAGCTTCTTCTTTCTTCTCTTCAGCGGGAGCTTCTTTGTTCTCTGCCGCTGCAGGAGCTTCTTCTTTTTTCTCTTCCGCGAGAGCGGGCTGTTCGATTGCGGGTGTTTCCTGAAGGATGACCGCCTCTTCCACTTTGGCGGGCTCTTCCGCTTCGACTTCGTGGGCGAAGACGCCTGCGGGGATGGACTGGAATGCCAGGATCATTGCCAGTGCGAATGCCATAACTTTCATTTTCTTTGTTTTCATCTCTATAACCTCTCTAAGATGCTCTTTTGTTTGTTCCGGCGGTGTG
>JAFWGQ010000022.1 GCA_017512365.1 Mogibacterium sp. | reverse complement strand
TACATACGCATCGGTGGTCATCGACTCGGAGATCCTCGACTGCTACTCCGGCACGCAGAACGCGAACGGGGCGGTCTCGTTCAGTTCGAACGACTTCCCGGCGCTGCGGCCGGGCGTAAATAATTTCACTTTCGACAACACTATTACAAAGCTTGAAGTAACTCCGAGATGGTGGAGGGTATAGGAAAATGATAACGATTACAACCGATATAGACATCGTTTCGCGTGGAGTAATGCCGGTTATCCACCTGAGTCAGTATGATTCAGATTTCACGCTGGTATTTAATATTTATGCGAGCGAGGGTACTTTCTCGATGCCCTCCGGCACGACTGCGGAGATCCGCGGGACAAAGACGGACGGAAACGGCTACGATGCTGCGGGAACTGTCTCCGGGACAACGGTCACGATAACCGGGGATGAACAGATGACCGCGGCTTCTGGGAAAAACATCTTTGAGATAGCTTTGTATCACAGCAACAAAAGGCTGAATACCATCAATTTCGTTTTGGATGTTGAGAGAGCGGCTCTTGATGCTGATACGATTACTTCGGAGTCGGTGCTCCGGGAGCTTGATGCTATCATCGAGGGCGCCGAGACGGCGACCGAAGCGGCGGCGGAAGCAGTAGCGGCGGCGGCTGAAGCGACGTCCGCGGTAAACGGCAAAGCGAATTCGGCAGCAATAGCCGCGGATTATGATCCAACGTCAAATTATTCCGCGGGCGATTATGTTATGTATAACTGTAGCCTTTACATGGCAAAGAGCGACATCACGGCGGAAGCATGGACGGCATCCCATTGGGCGCAGGTCTATGACACGGACCGCCTGAAGGAATTAAAAAATATAAGCCTTGAATCGGGATTTAACAGCATAGGAAAGATTTCGGAGGATATAGCGATATTCGACTCAGGTTATTACTCGACACCTTCCCCGGGGACTGCAGTAGCCATAGCAAGACCGGCACCGTCAGCAACTTATCAGGCCGCGATAATGCCGGCGTCAGAAGGAGACCGCTTCAAGGTGGACCTTTACGGCGGCGGCACAAGCTATCAGCCATGGGCATGGCTTGACGAAGACGCAAAGGTTATTACGCGGTGCGGCATGACCAACAAAGTCATCAAGGCCGTGATCCTGGCACCTGAGGACGCTGCATATGTAGTATTTAATAATCAGCGGTCATATCCTGAAGGCTATGCTTATAAAGTTGATCCGAAAACAGAGGACACGCTTGAATATTCCGAAACTGTCACAGTAACAAAAACCAATAATTATTATTGGGATGCCGATACGGATACCGCGGTCAAGACATCCGCAAGCAATTATTATTGCGGGGAAATATCCGTCAATCCCGGCGAAAAATACCACATAGAGATGTATGAGGGAACATCCGGGAAGCAGAGCCCTATCCTTTTTACAAATGACGCTTACAAGATACTTGAGCGCTATGAGTGGAGGAAGGGTGGCGCGTATTCGCTTGACGTCATCGTTCCGGAAGGAGCTGCGAAGCTTTTACTTACAAGCTCACAGAGCGCGCTTGTTACCGCTTTTGCGAAGATCAACAGATATAAGATAGAAAGCCCGATAGACTTGCGGGGAAAACGTGTCGCGATAATCGGGGACTCGATAAGCACCAACGGAAATTACGATCCTGAAACAAATCCCTATGGCAACCGCCCGGAGATAATTATTACTGAGGACGATATAGGCGTCTCACTGTCCGCATATGCGACATACTACGACCTTGATAAAAGTATAGGCGGGCATACAATAACCGCTCAGGACGTAGGGGAAGAAATCACTTTTACACCGACCGCGGCCGATGTCGGGAAGACAGTAGGCGACGCTTTGAATTACAACAATGCTGCAAGAGTCACTTGGTGGGAGATCATGCAGCGGGCGTTAGGTTTTGACCCTGTTCCCGTCTGCTGGAGCGGATCATCCATTTCAAGCCATGAGGGGAGCAAAAGCACTTATAAAACTTCTTACGCATGGCATCCGGCGCAGATAAGGAAATGTGGGGAACGAATACCGGGAACCATGACAAGAATAGCGCCGGACATAGTTTTCATATATCGCGGAACGAATGATATGACGCATACGCCATATGCGAAGCTTACGGACGTATTAGACGTATATCCTCAGACTTATCCCGCGGATGACACGACACAGGGCGGGGATTTTGACTTTATAAAAGGGCTCATGCTGACTGTCAAAGCCGTTAGGGACGCATATCCTGACGCGATGATATTCCTGTGTACTCTTAATGTCTTCAAGCGGGTAGTAACTGATTCCTATCCGACAAGAAACGGAACCAATTCGCTCCCGGAGTTCTGCAATGCGATCCGTGCAGCCGCGGACTTTCTCGGATGCGGTCTTATAGAATTTGACAAGGACGGGATCACCTGGGAGAACTGCTACTCTTCAGGATACATCACGGACTCTGCGACTACTCCTACCCATCCGAACGACAAGGGCCATAAGATGATGGGAATCAAGGCGCTTCAGGATTTCATCAGACAGTACAACGTAATTATCGGAGAATAATCAATGATACCGATTTTATATTCCAACGTCGAGGAATCCCTCGGCGGCACATGGACAGAAAAGAAGGGAAGTTTTCAGAAAAATTACTTCTGGAACTGCGAGACCGACACAGCGGTTTTGACTTCATATACTGGGAATTACACTGCATATGACCCGATCGCGGTCACTCCGGGAAAACTCTACCATGTCCACGGAGCAAAAGGGTCGTCAGCAAAGCAGCGTTTTCTGCTTTTCGTGAATGATCAGAATACCATTCTTTGGAAACTTGAATGGACAGGCTCCCCGGTCGATACGGACGTGATTGCACCTTCAGGAGCGGTCTATGCTCTTATGACGGCCGGGACGAAAGCCGACACATATCTTAATAATGTCGAATTCAAGGAATTCAACTCGGGCGGACCTGTCACGAACGGCCTCGGAAGGATCTCGGACTGCATAAGCTGCTTAGTCACGGAAGAACGCAACGGGAAGTATGAAGCGGAATTCAAATATCCCGTCAGCGGCATCCACTACGAGGACATCCAGAAGGGAAGAGTCATATCCGTAACGCATGACGAAACGGGTACAAGGCAGCCCTTCAAGATATACAGGGCAAGTGCCCCGATAAACGGGATAGTGACATACAACGCCCACCACGCAAGCTATGAGCTCTCGAATGCGATAGTGCAGCCCTTCACGGCTACAAGCGTGGCGGATGCTTTCGACCAGCTTGTAACGAAATGTATGACGACAAATCCGTTCATCTTCTGGACGGACAATGTGACCGCGGGGACCATAACTTCCAAAGTACCCGCTTCGGTACGTTCGCTCCTCGGAGGCACGCGGGGATCCATCCTCGACGTCTTCGGAGGAGAGTACGAATTTGACGGCTATACCGTAAAGAACCACGCATCGAGGGGAAGCGACAACGGCGTCACGATAAGGTACGGAAAGAACCTCACGGACATCGAGGACACTTCCGACATCTCGGAGACATACAACGCGGTGGTTCCGTACTGGTCAGACGGTGAGGACACGGTAGTATTCGGCGGGATCGTTACGGCGGCC
>JAFWGQ010000002.1 GCA_017512365.1 Mogibacterium sp. | reverse complement strand
TGCCTGCGCGGAGTCGTCCTGACTGCCGCTGAGATGGGAACCACCGACAGATTCTCCACGGTCGCAGTCAGAGAGAACAACCTCCTCGACGGCGACATGGAAGACCTCGTGATAGAGGGCGTTACGGACATAATCAACAAGCTCCCGAAGCGTCCTCCTGCAGTACTTGTGTATACGAGCTGCGTGCACCACTTCACGGGAGTCGACCTCGACATGATATACGCGACGCTGAGGAGCCGCTTCCCTGACATCGACTTCACCGACTGCTACATGAACCCTATCATGCGCAAGAGCGGTCTGACCCCTGATCAGCTCATGAGATCGCGTCTTTACATGCTCCTGCATGAGCGTGAGACCGATCCTCAGGCTGTAGCTATAATCGGAAACGATCTGCCGACCGACGCGGACAGCGACCTTATGACGATACTGAAAGGCGCGGGCCTGAAGATACATGAGATCACATCGTGCAAAACATACGAAGAGTACCAGCAGATGGCGGAGAGCCGCGTCTATGTTTCGTACAATCCGGACGCAGCTCCCGGGGGCGACATGCTTTCGGAAAGGCTCGGCGGGACTCACTATGCTCTGAAGTTCAGCTTCGACTACGATGAGATCGATGAGACATTCGCCGGACTCGCTGATGTCCTCGGCATCGAGCCAAGGAGCAGCGAAGAGATAGCAGCTCTGAGGGCTGAGTGCGAAAGAGAACTGGAAGAGACTAAAAAGCTTATCGGGGATACTCCGGTGAGCATCGACTATACATTCTGCCCGAGGCCGCTCGGGCTGGCGAAGCTGCTGCTCAGCCACGGCATAAATGTCACCAGGATATATGCTGACGGCATTCCTGGCGGAGACAGGGCGGCCTTTGACAGTCTGCAGAAGGAGCACCCTGATCTGATGATTTACCCGACGGTACATCCGGGAATGAGGTTCGCCCGCACTGCGAACGTTGAAGCGCAGGGCGGAGCAGATGCTTTTGCCGGCGGAGATGGCAGCTCATGCAGCGGCGTGAAGGTCATTGCCATCGGTCAGAAAGCGGCGGCCTTTGAGGAAACAGACCACTTCGTCAATGTCGTTGAAGGCGGCGGGATGACAGGTTATGAGGCAATAACCAGAACATGCAGGATGATCCGCGAGGCATTCCTCGAGAAGAAGGAGATGCGCGAACTGGTGCAGGTGAAGGGCCTGGGCTGTGAGGTGTGCATAAGATGAAACAGACAGCAAGAATAATTTCTACATACTCAGCGGATGTCATGGGCGTGTGCTCGGCGCTGTTTGAACTTGGCGGCATGACCATCATGCATGACGCCTCGGGCTGCAACTCGACGTACACGACCCACGACGAGCCGCGCTGGTACGACATGGACAGCATGGTCTACATATCCGGCATCAGCGAGATGGAAGCGATCATGGGCGATGACGAGAAGCTCATAAGCGACATCGTCGACGCGGCTGCGGTGCTGAAGCCGGCTTTCATCGCGATCGCAGGCACGCCTATACCGACTATGACAGGCTTCGACTTCGAAGCGGTCGCATCGGTGATAGAGCAGAGATCAGGGATACCGAGCTTCGGCTTCCCGACCACCGGAATGAACACATACATCCACGGAGCGTCAATGGCCTTCGCGGGGATCGCGGAGCGCTTCGTTGATGACCCTGCAGATAAAACCAGCGACGGTAGCGGCACCCTGCAGATGTCTGCCCGCAAGATAGCGTCGATCGTAGACAGCTGCTGCATGCGGCCGAACGGGATCAGGGTCAATGTCCTCGGACTCACGCCGCTCGACTTCTCAGTGAACGGAACGGACGATTCCATCGTTCAGTGGCTCGAACGAGAGGGCTTCGAAGTGGTATCAAGGTGGGCGATGGGAAGCAGCCTCGACGAGATAAGGCGCTCGGCCGAAGCAGATGTGAACCTGGTTGTCTCGGCAGCCGGCTACGGCGCAGCCAAGGTGCTGTACGAAAGATTCGGCATGCCGTACGCGATCGGATTCCCGGTCGGAAACGAGCTGCCGGGCCTGCTAGCAGACCAGATAATAACCAATGTAAGGAAGTTCCGGGAGCAGGATGAAAGCGGATCCTTCGGCAAAACTTTCGAATCGGCGGAGATAAGCGTGGATTCAGGCGTGTTCCTGGACGGAAGCTCCGGCAAAGACGGGAGCACATATGAAAAAGGCTTTGCTGCCGTGATAGGCGAGGGCATCACTTCGCTGTCGCTGGCAAGCTCCATTGAACTCGAGTGCGGCATCCCGGCAAAGGTCCTCTGCGCAACGGAGTGCCCTGAAGGGATACTCAGGGAATGCGACCGCATGACACCTGATGAAGACGACATAATCCCTGAACTCGAAGGAGCAGCCTTCGTGATCGCCGATCCGCTCTACAAGCCTATCGTACCGGCAGGCGCAAAATTCATATCGCTGCCGAGCGAGGCATTCTCGGGCCGCATCTACAGGGACGAGATACCTGATCTGGTCGCAGACATAAATGAGCTATTAATTAAAATCAAATAAATCAAAGGAGGTTTCTGATTATGAAGAGTTTTCTGAGTAAGAAGAACAAAACGTTAAAACTACTTGTGCTTGTCATGGTGCTTGCCATGAGCATGATGGCGTTCGCGTCATGCGGAGGCGGCGGTGAAGAAGCTGCCGAGCCTGCAGAGACTGCAGAGACTTCGGATACCATCACAGTCACGGACCACGCTGACAGGCAGGTCGAAGTGCCGACAGACATCCAGAGGATAGCGGTATGCGACATCTACCCGCTCCCAAGCGTGCTGGCAGTATTCTTCGACTCGGCTGACAAGATCGTCGGCATGCCGGCTCCGTCCATGACAGCTGCGCAGAACGGACTGCTTGGACAGCTGTATCCTGAGATCCTGAATGCAGAGACAGGCTATATCGAAGACGTGAATGTCAACATGGAAGAGCTTGCAAAGCTCGAGCCGGATGTTGTCTTCTACAGCGCATCGAGCCCTGAGCTGGGTGACCAGCTTGCGAACGCCGGCTTTGCTGCAGTCGCGATCTCAGTCAACAAGTGGGACTACAACTGCATCGAGACTCTCAACAACTGGATCGCGCTTCTGAGCCAGATGTTCCCTGACAGCGACAAGGCTGCCATCGTTGAGAAGAAGTCGAACGAGATGTATGACATGGTGCAGGAGAGAGTAAAGGATATTCCTGACGAAGAGAGAGCAAACGCGTTCTTCCTCTTCCAGTACAGTGATACGACACTCCTGACCTCAGGACAGCAGTTCTTCGGTCAGTGGTGGGCTGATGCGATCGGAGCAAATAACGTCGCGAAAGAGCTCTCGACCGACAACTCCGTAGCAGTCAACATGGAGCAGGTATATTCATGGAACCCTGACCTGATCTTTATGACCAACTTCAACGCATACTATCCTGACGACCTCTACAACAACACTGTCGAGGGCTATGACTGGAGCGCAGTCAAGGCTGTTCAGGACAAGAGAGTCTACAAGATGCCTCTCGGTATGTACAGGAGCTACACTCCGGGAGTTGACTGCCCGGTAACACTGCTGTGGATGGCAAAGACGGCATATCCTGAAAAATTCGAGGATATCGATGTCATCGCTGAGGCTAAGGCTTACTACAAGGAGGTATTCGGGATCGATCTGACCGACGAGCAGGCACAGTCCATATTCGAGCCTGTTCAGAGCGCCGGAGAAGGATTTGCATATCAGTAGAGCAGAGCCCTGACGGGACTGCAGGCAGAAACATATGGCAACAAAGGCTGCGGATTCGTCCGCAGTCTTTTTATGATATAATTTCCACATCTGGAGGTGCAGATAATGGATAACAGATCATTCAGAAAAATAATGGCTCTGACGCTGGCCGCGCTGATGACCTTCGGGACTTTCATGCTGACCGGCTGCGGAAAATCATATGAGCACATCTTCGGTGATGTCGAATGGCTTTCCACCTACAAGGAAAAATCCTCAGATCAGGAGAAGACCATAAAGGATACTTTCTACTACTCCGATGACTGGTTTTCGGATTCTCCGTCTTCTGAGAATAAGGAGCTGGCGCTCGCTTCCATGCAGCTTATCGCCTCCTGCGTGAGTGATGATGCTGACAGTTCAGGAGCGGCGTTCCTGAAGAGCATGGGTTTTGAAGAGGTCGGATTCAGCGACTTTGCAAGCGATGATCCGGATGACTGCAACTATACATGGGCGCGCAAGTCCATAGGGGACTCGACTCTTGTGGCTGTGACCATGCAGAGTGTGAACAGGGACTGGAAGCTGCGTAACAAGGCATGGAAGCAGAACTTCACTGTCAATGAGCCGGGAGATGCGGATCCTTCGGGTGAGCATTATGCATATGCGAAGGCAGCAGACAAAGTCATTGACGATATCGCTGCACTTGCCGGAGACAGAGATGCGGTATTCTGGATCATGGGACAGAGCCGAGGAGGCGCAATAGCTGACATTCTTGCGGTGAGACTGCAGGAGAAGCTTGACAAGGCAAAGATATTTGCATATACATTCGAGGCTCCTGCAACAGTCGACGCAGATGCGGCTGGCGACTACAAGTTCATACACAACTATATTTGCAGCGACGATTTAGTCACGCATGTCCCTATGTGGGGAATGACCCGTTACGGTGTGATGCATGATCTTAAAACGAAAGAGACCGATGAAGGGCTTGACGGAGCGCTTGAGGCGCTGGGGAGCGACGCTGCCGGCATGAAGGCGAGGATAGTCACGGACGACGTGGTCGCCCGGCTGTCGGAGAATCTTGAGGCAAGAGTCCCGTCGCGGGCTGAATTCTCAGCGGAGAGAACAGACAGCTGGACGGATGCTGACGGCAAAAGGCACGATCTTACATACAGCTATCAGGAAGCTTTGGCAAAGTTTATGGACCTCGTGTTCAGTGAGGATTCCTCGGGATCCCTGTTCGAGGGGCTGGCATCGAAGAGAGGAGACCTTGAAGGCTCCATCGGGCACCTTTCCGAGGGCGTAAAGGCCGAAGCCGGCGGGAACGATCCTTCAGCGGAATACTGGGAGGCTGCGGCCGCCATGTATGCTGTGCTGAGTGACGCGGACGGCGGACTGCCGATCAGCGAAGAGGATCTGTATGAGGTGGTAAGACTTGCCGCGCCGGTGCTGATAACGATTCCGGAAGACGGCGGAGAACCAGATACGGAACTGCTCACTGATGTAATAGGCTACAACAGGGAGCTGATCTATTCGCACCAGTTCGATACAATCATCGCCCGGCTCAAGATACTCGCTCCGACCCCGGAGAAGTAGGGCAGAAGACCTTGTTTACTTTTTGAAATGATTCGATATAATTGTTGTAGAAATGAGCTACCGATAGATTTGATGTGAGGTGTCACGAAGTGACGGAGTCCTGACATCGACGGTTAGCCCGAAATACTAGTTACTGAAGTAACCGCGTTCGTC
>JAFWGQ010000021.1 GCA_017512365.1 Mogibacterium sp. | reverse complement strand
ATCGTGCTCAGAAGCGACAACAGGAGCCGTATTGCCGAAGCTCTCGAACTCGCCATCAAGGAGGGCGAGGGCATCTGCAGCGTGCTGTTCACACCGAAAAAGGATCCTGCTCAGCCCGTATCAGCAGGCGACGCAGACGGAAAGATATTAAAGGACGAGGAGTACGAGGCTGTCTATTCAACCAAGTTCTCATGTCCTGATCACGGCATAGGACTCGAAGAGATGGAGCCGCGCATGTTCTCGTTCAACGCTCCATACGGGGCATGCGATAACTGCAGCGGTCTCGGATTCACTCTTCGCATTACTGACGAAGCGGTCATTACGGATGAAAACAAGAGCATACTGAACGGAGCTCTCGGCAATGTCTTCTCGACGCTCGATGCGATGGGCTTCTACAGGCAGATGCTCAACCGCCTGGCCATAGACCACGGCACAAGTCTTAACGTGCCGTTCAAGGCGCTTCCGCCTAAATTCAAGGATGAGCTTCTCCACGGCACAGGCTCACGCAGGCTCAAGTATACTTACGAGAGCCGCAGCGGCCGAGTCTCGCATATGAACCACACTTTCGAGGGCATCATTCCGAGCCTCGAACGCAGATGGGGCGAGACAAACTCCGACTTCATAAAAGAGAAGATCAGCGACATGATGACTGAGGACGTGTGCCCGGTCTGCAAGGGGCGCAAGCTGAAAGACACGGTCCTGGCTGTTACGGTAGGCGGCAAAAACATAATGGAACTCACCGACCTTTCGGTGGTGCAGGCTCTTGACTTCTTTGAGGACCTCGATACGAAGCTCTCGGACAGGGAAAAGAAGATAAGCAGCATGGTCATCAAGGAGACAAAGGCGAGACTCAGGTTCCTCAAGGATGTTGGTCTTGGATACCTGACGCTCAGCCGCTCTTCGGGCTCGCTCTCCGGAGGAGAATCGCAGCGTATCCGCCTTGCCACGCAGATCGGTTCTGGACTGGTCGGAGTCCTATATATACTTGACGAGCCGTCCATCGGCCTGCATCAGGCGGATAACGACAAACTGCTCGCGTCACTCCGCGGACTCACCGACATGGGCAATACGCTCATAATAGTCGAACACGACGAAGACACGATGTACGCTGCAGACCATATAGTGGACATAGGACCGGGAGCCGGCGTAAACGGCGGCTATGTGGTAGCGCAGGGCACGGTCGAAGATATAAAGAACTGCCCTGAATCGATCACAGGCCAGTTCCTCTCGGGCAAGCGTCACATCCCGGTGCCAATGGTGCGCAGGGACGGAAACGGCAAATACCTTGAGATCATCGGCGCCGCTGAGAACAATCTCAAGAACATAGATGTGAAGATACCTGGCGGCAAATTGGTGCTGGTGACCGGTGTGTCGGGCTCCGGCAAGTCCAGCCTCGTCAACGAGATATTGTACAAGGGAGTCTCGCGCGTCACAAACCGCACTCAGGAGCGTCCGGGCAAGTTCCGCGAGATCAGGGGAATAGAGAATTATGACAAGGTCATCAATATCGACCAGTCGCCTATAGGCAAGACGCCGCGATCAAACCCTGCGACTTACACGGGCATGTTCACACATATCCGCAACCTCTTCGCCGAGATGCCGGAGGCCAAGGTGAGAGGATACAAGGCGGGCAGGTTCAGCTTCAACGTAAAGGGCGGACGCTGCGAGCACTGCAGCGGTGACGGCATCATCAAGGTAGAGATGAACTTCCTGCCTGATGTGTTCGTACCATGCGAGGTCTGCGGCGGAGCCAGATACAACCACGAGACCCTCGAGGTTCGCTACAGGGGCAAGAACATTTCAGAAGTCCTCAATATGACAGTCGCGGAGGCGATACCGTTCTTCGAGAACCAGCAGAGCATACTCAGATATCTGAAGACTCTCGATGAGGTAGGCCTCGGCTACATCAGTCTCGGACAGCCTTCAACACAGCTTTCCGGCGGCGAAGCGCAGAGGATAAAGCT
>JAFWGQ010000020.1 GCA_017512365.1 Mogibacterium sp. | reverse complement strand
TGTCCCGATCGAGGGAAGCGAGTTCGAGCTCGATGTCGATGCTGTCATCATGGCGATAGGGACCAGCCCGAATCCTCTGATCAAGAACACCACAAAGGGTCTTGAAGTGAACAAGCGCGGAGGCATCGTGGTGAACGAGGATGGTCTCACATCGCGTGAGGGCGTATACGCAGGAGGAGATGCGGTAACTGGAGCCGCCACGGTCATCTCGGCCATGGGCGCAGGCAAGCTCGCCGCTGCTTCGATCGACGAATATCTCAGCAGCAAATAAAGCGGAAGAAGTCACAATGTAAAGCAAACTTTACATTATGAGGAGTTTCAGATAAACGGATGCATATTTTGCCGAAATCGACAGAATATGCATCTTTTTTTCTGAACAGTGTAATTATGATAGTTCTTCCGGCAAACTGATCCGCAGACTGAACACAGATGTCTCTGCGCTGCATACCAAGTGACGTTCCGGCTTCATATCAGCAGATATGAAGAAGAAAAAAGATGCATATTTACGGGAAAAGTCCAAAATATGCATCATGTTTTGAAAAAGTCATTCCTCAGAGAGCGACCGCAACAATGACAGGCAGAACCCTGCAGTGATATCAGGAGTTCAGCTCTTTGATTATGTCAGGCAGCTTTGAATCGACTTCGTCGTTTTCGAGCTGGCATGTACCGGCATTTTTGTGTCCGCCGCCGCCGTACTTCAGGCACAGCGCGCCGATGTCGAAGTCTGATGACTTGTTGACTATGGACTTCCCGATCATGACGGCTGTGTTCTGCTTCCTGAAGCCCCATGCCACGTGGACGGAGATCTGCGTCTCAGGATAGAGTGCGTATATCATGAAGCGGTTGCCGGCGTGGATGACTTCCTCATCTCTCAGATCGAGAACGACCACCTTGTCATAGACCTTCGCGAGACGCTTCAGCTGGGCCTTGAAAAGATCCGCCTGCTCGAAGTACAGGTCGACCCTTTCCTTTACATCCGGCAGCTCGAGTATCTCATCGATGCTGTGGTCGACGCAGTAATCGATCAGCTCCATCATCAGATCGTAGTTCGAGATCCTGAAGTCGTGGAAACGTCCGAGCCCTGTACGAGGATCCATAAGGTAGTTGATGAGGACCCATCCGGAAGGATTGAGGATCTCGTCGAGTGTATAGTCGGCGCTGTCGCCCTTGTCGACCGCGGTCATGATCTCCTCGGTGACGTTTTTGAAGGTGCCGGCTCCTCCGTAATAGTTGTATACGACGCGTGCAGCGCTCTTTGCGTGCGGTTCGATGTAGTATTTGCCTTCAAACTTCTCAGGGTCGTTCCTGAGCATCTCGGATTCGTGATGGTCGAAGGCTAGTCCCACCCTCGGGTCGTAAGGAAGGTTGGTCGTGATGTCGTTTTCGCTCAGATCCACCTTGCCGTCCTGGACGTCTTTGGGATGAACGAACTTGATGTCGTCGATTATGCCGAGTTCCCTGAGCAGCATCGCGCATACGAGCCCGTCGAAGTCGCTCCTCGTTACAAGTCTTTTCTTTTCAGCCATTTCTGTTTCTCCTGTCGTCTGTTTTGGACCCTCCGCCGGCATCAGGACGAGCCGGGCAGGGGCGAATGATTTTTCTTTCGATATCCATTTTATGCTCCGGGAACTGCTTTTTCAAGGAAAGGCTGGTCCGGCGGTACAAAAGAGAGGATTTTTATTGTTCGTTCACACAAACAATTTTACAAATTACTGTCAAAAAAACATAATAAATTGCAAATATCATTGAAAATACAAGACTTTTAAGATACCTTTATGGGGTGAAAATACAAAGCAATACATTGTTTTTTATTGAGAACAATAATGTCTGAGAGTATAATAAATCCAGTATGTTATGGGTAACAATCATGACAGACGACAGTGTATCGTTTTGTGGATCAAAGCTAAGGAGGCATCAATCATGCAAGATTATCTTTTGTCACATCTGTACTGGATAAGTCTGTTTGCTTCGATCTGCGCTCTGCTCTTTGCCTATGCGCAGGCAAAGAAAGTCCTCAACTCGGACGAGGGCACCGACCGCATGAAGCAGATCTCACAGTTTGTCCGTACCGGAGCAAGCGCTTTCCTTAAGCGCCAGTACCGCACGGTACTCATCTTCTTCGCAGTCATGTTCTGCGTGCTCTGCGGAATGGCCGCGGCACACAAGCTGACATGGTATGTGCCGTTCGCGTTCATCACAGGAGGCTTCTTCTCCGGCCTTTCCGGATTCATCGGAATGAGCATCGCGACAAGAGCCAACGACCGTACGGCCTGCGCCGCTCAGGAGAGCCTCAACAAGGGCCTGAGAGTCGCGTTCTCGGCCGGCTCGGTAATGGGCTTCACAGTAGTAGGTCTCGGGCTCCTCGATATCTCGCTGTGGTACGCGCTGCTCGACCTTGTATTCCATGAAACACTCGAGAATATCACGGCCGCGATGGTCACGTTCGGAATGGGAGCATCCTCGATGGCGCTCTTCGCCCGTGTGGGAGGCGGCATCTTCACCAAGGCTGCTGACGTCGGAGCCGACCTGGTAGGCAAGGTCGAGGCGGGTATCCCTGAGGATGACCCTCGCAACCCTGCCGTTATTGCAGACAACGTAGGCGACAACGTAGGCGACGTAGCCGGAATGGGAGCAGACCTCTATGAGTCCTATGTAGGATCCATGGTATCGACATGCGCTCTCGGAGCCATCGCGTTCCTCTCGAGCGGTTTGGGAGTCAAGTCCGTAGCCCTGCCGCTTCTGATGGCGGCTGTCGGAGTAGTGTTCTCCGTCATCGGATCGTTCTTCGTACAGACAAAGGAAGGCGCGAGTCAGAAAAACCTGCTCGCAGCTCTCCGCCGCGGAACGAACTTCTCGGCCATCTCAACAGCGATATTCTCCTTCGTCCTCGTATGGTGGCTCTTCGGCATCGAGTTCTACGGACTCTATCTCGCCATCATCGCCGGACTTCTCGCAGGCGTTCTCATCGGACTCTGCACGGAGTACTACACTTCAGATACATACAAGCCGACTCAGAAGATCGCCGAATCTTCGCAGACAGGTACGGCAACGCTTATCATCAGCGGTCTCGGCACGGGAATGGCTTCGACCATGCTGCCGATCCTGATCGTCGGCGCTGCCATCATCGTTGCTTACTACTGCTCGGGTCTCTGCCCTGTAGATGTCGCTCCTTCGAGCATCGGTCTCTACGGCATCTCTCTCGCAGCTGTCGGAATGCTTTCGACACTCGGCATCACGCTCGCTACGGACGCTTACGGCCCTGTAGCTGACAATGCCGGCGGTATCGCAGAGATGGCGGGACTTCCTCCTGAGGTGCGTCAGCGCACAGACGCTCTCGACTCGCTCGGTAATACGACAGCGGCTACAGGCAAGGGCTTCGCTATCGGTTCTGCCGGAATGACGGCTCTTGCTCTTATCGCGAACTTCAGAGAAAAACTCCTGGTCTACATGCCGGACGGAAAGGAACTCACGCTGAACCTGCTCGACCCTAGAGTACTTGTAGGACTCTTCATCGGAGCATGCCTGCCGTTCCTCTTCTCATCGCTGACGATGGGAGCTGTCAACAGAGCTGCCCAGAGCGTAGTGCTCGAGGTAAGACGTCAGTTCAAAGAGATCCCGGGACTCATGGAAGGCAAGGCGGATGCGGACTACGCGCGCTGCGTGGACCTCTGCTCGAAGGCTTCCCTGAAGGAAATGGTGCTGCCTGCCTGCATCGGCATCGCGGCTCCTATCGTGACGGGACTTATCCTCGGCGGACTCGGAGTAGTCGGAATGCTCTGCGGAG
>JAFWGQ010000019.1 GCA_017512365.1 Mogibacterium sp. | reverse complement strand
GTACTTTCTGTTCAGTACTGATGTGATTGCTGCTGTAAGAGTTGTCTTACCGTGGTCAACGTGGCCGATTGTACCAATGTTGATATGCGGTTTGGTTCTCTCATACTTCTGCTTTGCCATTTAACTTCCTCCTTTTAATTTAGAACGTTCTGCCGGAGGAGCTTGCCTCCGAAGGTCAAGGTTATCTTCATTCCGGCCGGGCCGTGCATTCCGCTGATAACCTTTTTTTGAAAATAATTAGGGACAAGCGTCCCTGTCCCTAAGCGGGTTTGCATGGAGCTGATGAGCAGACTCGAACTGCCGAAACCTCTTCCTTACCAAGGAAGTGCTCTACCTACTGAGCTACATCAGCACACATATGGGCATAAGGGATCTTCCCGCTGCGCGGGCTCCTCCTTGTGCCAAATGCGCATAGCAAAAACGATAGTACAACATCGCCCCCTTGATGTCAAGTAATCAGAATGTTTTTAACAGCGTCCAGTACCTGTCTCGTGCATGAGCCCGCAAGCCTCATTACCTCTGTCTCGAGAGTGCTGATACCGCAGCCCATATCTTCCATCATCTTTATGGAAAGGTCGTGCCCCAGCTCGTCCGCAGAGCCGCAGCAGTCCTCCAGTACGACTACCTTATAGCCCTTTTTCAGGAAGCCCGGAACGGTCTGCAGGATCTCCACATTCGTTGCGGATCCCGCTATGAGTACTCTGCTGCAGTCGACCCCGCTTACGAGTTTATCCAGATCAGGCGCAGTCCACACATCAGGATGGATGTGCCTGACTATTTCCGCCTCTCCGTCATATTGCCTGACCTGCGGCAGCATATCGCCCATGTCGTAGGACTCCGCCAGTATCAGCGGCATTCCCATCCTGCTCACCGCATGAGCGAGTTTTTCAAGATTTGCAGCCAGCCTGTCCGCGTCCTTAATGCGCACAGGCATCTTCTCCTGCGGATCTACTATGAGTGTAAGACAGTCTGCCTTCACGGTAAGCCCCTTGAGCCGCATCAGCGAAGCAGGATCCGAGAGAGTCGTAGGGATCGGCGACACGGCGATGTAGCTTGCCGCGCACCAGTCGATATCGTAGCGCATGTTGTCGTCCAGATAGTCCACGCCTCCGGTCATCTGATAATTGCCGTTCGTCTTCTTTTCAAAGAAGAACCTGATCCCGTAGCCGCGGGGAGCTGTTTCAGCGATCCGCACTCCCTTTATATCCCACGAAGGAATGTCAGGCGCGTTCACGCTGAGTATTATGCCGGGATCGATCTGCATTGACATCTCCATCAGCTGAGGCAGGAGCCCGACCAGATAGTCAAAGTGCTCGGCATGTGTCGCATCCGGTCCTCCCACGGAAAGCGCTATCGATCTGATGCCGTTGATGGCTCCTTCTCTTGCGCCGGCTACAGTCCCCGAATAGTATGCCGCAAGGCCTGTATTGTATCCGAGATTGATGCCGCTTATGACGAAATCCAGTTTGACGCCTTCTTCATACTCCAGGTAATCGATCGCCCACATCACGCAGTCAGCCGGCGTGCCATCGAGCACCCAGGCAGCTACGGCTCCCTTTACGTCTCTCTCCTGCGGAGAAACCTCGCGCAGGAAAGTGATGCTGTGGCTCTTGCCGCTCTGCTGATCGGCTGGCGCTACAACGTATACATCGGCATGTTCCGAAAGCGCTTCAACCAGGATCCTGAGTCCGTGTGCATCTATTCCGTCATCATTAGTGACCAGTATCTTTGGCATGCTGTTATCTACAGAATTCTTCATTTTTCCGCCTCAAATCCCGCACCCTCAGTAGTGCGTATGCTTCCGTCTGAAAGCACGAATACTCCTTCTATACCGTCCTGCTTTTCAATGAGACTGACTCCCTCATCCGCGCCGAGGATCAGGCAGATCGTGCTGAGCGCGTCGATGTCGGCTGAACGCCCCTTGTCTGTGATTAGCGTCACTGCATCGAGGTCGGTGTCCACCGGCCAGCCGGTCCCGGTATCGAGGATGTGATGATATGTCTTTCCGTCAACTTCTATCCTGCGCTCATAAACGCCGGAGGTGACGAGCGTCTTGTCTCTTGCGCTGATCTTTCCTATTATCTCGCTGCGGTCGCTGAACGGCGTCTCCACACCTATGACAAAATCGGCTTCATCGGTCTTGCCGCCAATGCATATCACGTTCCCGCCGAGGTTGATCACTGCCGAGACTACTCCTCTGCTCTCGAGCAGCTCCGACATCTTATCTCCTATATAGCCTTTCGCGATGCCGCCCAGATCGAGTTTCGCCTCAGGGTCTTTGATGCGTATCCTGTCGCCATCGGTCTCCACATTTTTGTAGTTTATGTGCTTCGCGGCCTCAGCCAGTGCATCCCCGCCGGGGACCTTCGCCTCACCCTCAGGAGCGTGGAAGTCCCACTGCTCCGTGATGCCTCCGACCGTTATGTCAAATCTGCCGCCGGACATGTCCGAATAATCCAGGCCCTTCTGTATGAGCTCGCACGTTTCCGCGCTGACATCCACCCATCCGCCTTTTGCGCTGTTGATCTTGCTGATATCTGAATCATTGCGCGTGCGGCTGATCTTCGACTCGAGCTCACTGCACAGATCGAACGCCTCGTCTATCGCTGCCTCAGCCTCTTCACTCATCTCCGCCGCGTCCTTCACCTCTCCCTGAGCATCAGTCATGCGATAAACGGAGACGGTGCAGATGGTGTCGAGATAGTATCCGTCCTTCATTACCGGTTCAGGAGCTGGCCCGCCCGCTCCGCTGCAGCCGGCAAGCATGAGCAGAACTGCGGCAAGCAGCAGGATATTCAGTTTTTTCACGGCTCGCTTCATCCGGGCAGCTGTCCTTTCGGTATCATGCTTCATCCCGCCAGCTATAGAGGCTGGGGAATTCCTGCTGAGTTATGTTAAAATGATCTTATGAAACAGTTCATACGAAAAGCGGACATAATACTCTTCATCGTGCTGGTCATCGTCGGACTGGCAGCTTCGGCTGCGCTCACGCTGTCGCATGGTGAGGCGGGAAGCAGCGCTAAGGTCATCATCGAGTCAGGCGGCGATCTCTACGCCAGGTACCCTCTCGCTGAGGACCGCACTGTTGTTGTGCCTGCACCGAAGCAGAAGGCTGTAGATGCGCCCGAAGCAGATCCGGACGAGGCTCCTTCCGCGCAGTACGACTATTACAATGTGGTCGTCATAAGCGGAGGTACGGTGTCTGTCACCGAAGCATCCTGCAAGAATCAGGTGTGCGTAAAGCACGGTGCTATCTCCGGCCCGGGAGAGAGCATCGTATGCCTGCCTAACCGTTTGGTGGTGCGTATCGATAACGGCTCAGAGAAAGGAGGCGGCTATGACTCAGTCACCTCGTAAGACCTCAGCCCGCAAGTCGCTCAGCGCATCTTTCGTCGCCAGAGTCGGCCTCATGGCCGCGCTGGCTCTGATCTTTTCGTACGTTGAGGCAATTATACCATACAATCCGGGCGTTCCCGGCATCAAACTTGGCATAGCTAACGTTGTGACCGTAGTGGCTCTTTATAAATTCGGAGCCAGGGACGCAGCTGCGGTCAGCATCATCCGCGTGGTGCTCGCGGGGCTTTTGTTCAACGGTCTCTTCGGTATGCTCTATGCTCTCGCCGGAGCCGTGGTGAGCCTCGCAGGCATGATACTGCTCAAAAAAACCGGTCTCTTTTCAGTGACCGGTGTAAGTATGGCTGCAGGTGTCCTGCATAATCTGGGGCAGCTTCTGATGGCAGCCGCCCTCATCGAGGACCTCCGCATTTTCTTTTATTTTCCTGTTCTGTTATTCAGCGGCATCGCTGCTGGCATACTGGTCGGCATCGCATCTGCGCTGGCTCTTAAGGCGCTGCGCTGACTGCACCGCAAATAACAGAAGTATCAGCAGAGCTATTATTGGATAGACTATCAGGAGCCTGTTGGTGGTGCCGTAGATATCGAGAGCGCCTTTCAGCAGGCTTCCTGCCGTCAGAGTTGTAACAAAAGCCAGCCGGGCTTCATTTGCATCGAGGATGTTTGCAAAGCCTGATGGCTTTTTTTCTTTTCCAGCAAGTTCCGCTGCCGCTTCATGATCCTCACATCCGCCCGCAGCATTTTCAGCCTTCTCCGCTGTCTGCCCTGCTTCCTTCATCGCCGTAAGCAGATAAGGCAGAGCTCCTGCCAGCAGCGGTATCATGAACGCGTATGTCATGTAGTACGAGTAGACCCCGTGGCTGAACAGTCCGTATACTGCCGCCGCTGCCGCGATAACCATAGATGCCGCAAAATACTTCATACCTGTTTTAATAGCCGATGT
>JAFWGQ010000018.1 GCA_017512365.1 Mogibacterium sp. | reverse complement strand
TCATCCGTACCTTACGGAGCGCATTTCGCACAGGTCGCTGTCAACGTGAAGACCGGTGAGATCAAGGTGCAGAAGTTCTATGCGATACAGGATGCAGGTACACCTATAAATCCTGAGGCAGCGCTCTGCCAGATGTACGGAGCGGCGCTCAAGTCGATAGGCCACAGCCTGTATGAGGACATGATACTCGATAAGGACGGGCGCTGCGTGAATGCGACCATGACAGATTACGGAGTCCCGATGATCTCAGAGCAGCCTGACGACTTCAAGGCAGTACTCATAGACGTGGACGATCCGGACGGACCGTTCGGAGCAAAGTCCATATCTGAGATCGCATGCAACGGTGCGGCTCCTGCGATTGGAAACGCCATCCACGACGCCTGCGGAGTCTGGGTCAGAAGCTGGCCGATGACACCTGAAAAGATACTCAGAGAACTCGGGCGGATCAAATAGAGATACGGCCGCGCGCCGGAGCATATCCTGCCCGGGATCACGGAGCAGCTGATTTTGATAAACCAACGGGTATAAACAGAATAGCGGCCCTTAAGCATATACCACTTCACGCATCACCTGGAGTGTTAATTCCGGAAGGGATATGTCCGGGACAGCAGCGGCCGAAAAAATGATGGAGAGGAGGAATGAAATGTTATTAATTGGTAACGGACAACTGATTACAAGAGATCCTGAGTTTCCTTATCTGAAGGACGGAGCTGTCGTCATCGATGGAGAAGTCATCAAGGCGGTTGGCTCGTTCGCAGATATGAAGGCAGCTTACCCTGATGCGGAATTCGTTGACGCTAAGGGCGGTATCATTATGCCGGGACTCATCAATGCCCATACACATATTTATTCGGGACTTGCAAGAGGTCTTGCTATTGCAGGAAACAACCCGACAAACTTCTTCGAGGTGCTTGACGGTACATGGTGGAATATCGACAGACATCTGACGATTGACGGCACCAAGGCATGTGCCTATGCAACTATCCTGGACTGCATCAGAGACGGTGTTACTACGATCTTTGACCATCACGCAAGCTTCTGCGAGATCCCGGGATCGCTCTTCGCTATCAAGGATGTAGCAAAGGAACTCGGCATGAGATCCTGCCTCTGCTACGAGGTATCTGAGAGAGACGGAGAAGAGAAGACGGCACAGAGCATCCAGGAGAACGCAGACTTCGCGAAGTGGGCTATCAAAGAGGATGACGACATGATCAAAGCCATGTTCGGCGGACATGCTCTCTTCACCATCTCAGACAAGACGTTCGAGAAGATGGTAGAGGCCAACGACGGCATGACAGGCTTCCACATCCATGTATCCGAGGGCATGAACGATGTCTATGACAGCCTCAGAAACTACGGCTGCAAGCCAATCAACAGGCTGCTCTACAACGGCTTGCTCGGAGAGAAGACCCTGCTCGGACACTGCATCCATGTGAGCCCGGCTGAGATGGATATCATCAAGGAGACCGGCACCATGGTAGTCAACAACCCTGAGTCGAACATGGGCAATGCGGTAGGCTGTGCACCTGTGCTTCAGATGATGGCAAAGGGCATCACAGTAGGCATGGGTACAGACGCTTATACCCACGACATGCTCGAGAGCCTTAAGGTCTTCCTGATCATCCAGAGACACAACGCAGCAATGCCGAATGTAGCATGGGGCGAGGATGTCACGATGCTCTTCGAGAACAACAGAAAGATCGCTGCCAAGTACTTCAAGAAGCCTCTGGGTATCCTGAAGGAAGGCGCTGCAGCTGACGTCATCGTAATGGATTACAAGCCGTTCACACCGTTCTCGGACGAGAACATCGACGGCCACATGATCTTCGGAATGATGGGCAAAAACTGCAGAACAACGATTATCAACGGAAAAGTCCTGTATAAGGACAGAGAATTCGTGGATATAGATGAAGAGGCGATCAATGCCTGGACTCTCGAGCAGAGCAAGAAGCTCTGGGGCGAACTCAATCATAGAGAATACTAACGATAATTAAGAGGCTCAAAAGTATCCGAACGAGGGGCCAATTTGCAGCCGGTTTCGAGGGGAGAACGAGCAGTTCACTGCGAAGTACGAGCCCGAAACCGATGCGTCGCAAATTTTGAGCCGAGAGGCGTACCCGAGAGAGGAACTTTTGAGGCTCAGGGATATAGTTTAGGATAGATATAAATGGAGGGTAGTTTATGAGTGACATTATGAGACCAATGCCATATGCACAACTGCTTGGCTGGGTGCTCGACGAGTACGAAAAGAGCGGAAGCATCTTCGGAGTTTCCAAACTGGTAAAACATAGCAACGGACAGGCGCTCCCTATCTTCGATGAGAAGATCGAATCGCCGTTCGGACCTGCTGCCGGCCCTAACACGCAGCTGGCACAGAACATCATCGCATCATATGTTGCAGGCTCCAGATTCTTCGAACTTAAGACGGTCCAGGTAATGGACGGAGCGGAACTCGCTGCCTGTGTAGCAAAACCGTGCATCACAGCTCACGACGAATGCTATAACTGCGAATGGTCGACCGAGCTCTATGTACCGCAGGCTTACGAGGAGTACGTAAAGGCATGGTTCGTCTGCAAGATCCTCGCTAAGGAACTCGGCCTCGGTGATCCTGACGGTTTCGTATTCAACATGTCAGTAGGATACGATCTTGAAGGTATCAAGACGCCGAAGGTAAACAAATACATCGAAGAGATGAAGGATGCCTCGGATACGGAAGTATTCAAAAATGCAATGGAGGTATCCCTCCAGGCTGTAAAGGACGGCAGACTCAAAAACGTAGATGAGGATTTCATCAAGGCTATCCCTGCAAGGATCTCGAATTCCATCACCGAGTCGACACTGCACGGATGCCCGCCTGATGAGATAGAGAGGATAGCATCCTATCTCATCACAGAGAAGGGCCTCAATACATTCATCAAATGCAACCCGACACTGCTCGGATATGAATTCGCAAGAAAGCGCCTTGATTCGCTCGGATTCGACTACATCGCTTTCGACGATCACCACTTCCTTGAAGACCTTCAGTGGGAGGATGCAGTCCCTATGTTTGAGAGACTGCAGGCTCTCTGCGACGAGAAGGGTCTTGAATTCGGTGTCAAGCTGACAAACACATTCCCTGTTGATGTAAAGGCCGGCGAGCTTCCTTCGGAAGAGATGTACATGGCCGGACGCAGCCTGTTCCCGCTGAGCATTTACCTTGCTGAAAAGATCTCGAAACAGTTCAACGGAAAGCTCAGGATCAGCTACTCCGGCGGTGCTGACTACTTCAATATCAAGGAGATCTTCGAGGCAGGAATATGGCCGATCACGATGGCTACTACCATCCTCAAACCGGGCGGCTATCAGAGAATGTCGCAGATCGGCGAAAAGCTTATGGACTGCGGCAGCGAGAGATTCAGCGGAGTGGATATCGCAAAGGTCGGAGCTCTCGTAGAGATGTCTCAGGGACCGAGAAACCAGAAGCCTATAAAGCCGCTTCCTGACCGCAAGAACGGCGAGGATCTTCCTATGCTCGACTGCTTCCACGCTCCATGCAGCGGCGGATGCCCAATCGAGCAGGATATCCCTGCATATCTTGAAGCCATGGAGAAGGGTGACAGTGAGACAGCTCTTAAGATCATCCTCGAGAAGAACGCTCTGCCGTTCACAACAGGAACGATCTGCCCGCACACTTGTGCTGACAGGTGCATGAGAAACCACTATGAATCCGCGCTCAGGATCCGTGAGGTGAAGCTGATGGCTGCAGAGGCGGGATTCGACAAGGTTCTGCCTCAGCTCAAGGCTGCGGCAGCTGCAGACAAGAAAGTCGCTGTTATCGGCGGAGGCCCTGCAGGACTTGCAGCAGCATCGTTCCTCAGCAGAGCAGGTGCTGATGTAACAGTCTTTGAGAAGAACGATAAGATGGGCGGAGTACCTCGCTACGTGATCCCTGGATTCAGGATCGGCGATGACGCTCTCGACAAGGATGTGGCACTTTGCTCGGCATACGGCGCAAAAATGGTCACAGGCAGAGAGATCGCTTCCGTACAGGAACTCAAGGATGAGGGCTTCACAGACATCATCGTGGCTATCGGTGCATGGGCACACGGCCGCAAGGCTCTGAAATACGGTGAAGAGTATGATGCTCTCGAGTTCCTCGAGAAAGTAAAGGCTGCACCAGGATCGATAGATCTCGGCACTGACGTAGTCGTCATCGGCGGCGGAAATACTGCTATGGACGTTGCAAGAGCTGCTAAGATCCAGCCGGGAGTAGAGCATGTACGTCTTGTATACAGAAGAGACAGAAGAAACATGCCGGCAGATGAGGAAGAGCTGGTAATGGCGATCGAGGACGGAGTAGAGTTCATGGAACTCCTCGCACCGGAAGGTGTAGAGAACGGAGTTCTGAAGTGCGAGAAGAACGTGCTCGGAGAGCCTGATGCAAGCGGCAGACGTTCACCTGTGGGCACAGGCGAATTCTGTGAGGTTCCTGCAACAGCAGTCATCTGCGCTGTAGGTGAAAGGATAAAGACAGGTCTGTACGAAGCTGCAGGCGCGGAGATCGACGGAAAGGGAAAACCTGTCGTGGATGAAAACCTCATGACTACAGTACCTGGACTCTACGCAGCAGGCGACTGCAGAAGAGGTCCTGCTACAGTAGTAAAAGCCATCGCTGACGCACAGACCATCGCTTCGGCTATCGTCGGAGCTGACTTCAGCAAGTATGCTGAACTTGATGCGAAGGGTGACATGGAGAAGCTAGCCCAACCTTTCAACTACTCCGCCACGCCGAAGTAGATGAACTGCCCCCTGACCGACGAGAGCTCGAACGCCGACGCGCCGCCGTACATCGTCAGGCGGATCGTCTGATCTTTGCGGACCGGCACCGTCCAGACAAGGCTGCGCGCCGTGCCGTCCGGACCGACCGTCCCCTTAGGGGTGACATTGAAGGCG
>JAFWGQ010000017.1 GCA_017512365.1 Mogibacterium sp. | reverse complement strand
TTTTTTAAACTCGGCGCCTTCACCATCGGAGGCGGAATTGCCATGCTTACTCTTCTGCATAATACGCTGATCAATGAGAAGAAATTGTTCACTAAGGAAGAGTTCATGGATATCGTTGCCGTGTGTCAGAGCCTACCGGGAGTGGTGGCCATCAACATGGCGACGTATGTGGGATATAAGAAGAAGGGATTGATAGGCTCGGTCGTTTCGACGTTCGGAGTCACGATACCTTCGTTCATCATGATCCTGATCATTGCCAGATTCATCACCTCTCTTGGTGACAACGGAGTGCTGATGGGAGCCATGGCCGGACTCAGAGCTGCGGCGCTCGGAATGGTGGTAGTTGCTCTGATACAGCTCATGCCGGCGGCCATAAAGAACAAGTGGGCGATGCTGGCGGCTGTCGTGGCATTCGTGCTCATAGCGGTGCTTAAGGTTAATACCGCTTACGTGATACTGCTGTTCGCGGTGCTCGGCATAACTGTCACTTTTGCCGGAAGCCGAAAGATGGCCGCTGCAGCCGAAGGTTCTGCCGGCGCAGAAAATGCTGAAGCAGGTGAAGGGGGTGAGTCCGAGTGATATTCTGGCAGCTCTTCATCAGCTTCTTCAAGGTCGGGCTTCTCGGGTTCGGCGGCGGACTCGCCATCGTAAGGCTCATCTACGACAGCATACAGCCGTTCCTTGACATGAGCCAGGAGACGTTCGCGAACATTGTAGCGATATCGCAGATAACGCCGGGGCCGCTCGCGGTTAACACGGCGACTTATGTAGGCTACGAGGCGGCGGGGATTGGCGGCTCGGCGGCCGCGACTTTCGGAGTAATACTGCCGGCCTTCATAATAGTCAGCCTGGTCTGCCGCACCATACAGAAATTCAGGGACAGCAAGGTCGTGAACGGTGCGCTCGCGGGCATAAGGCCGGCGACCATGGGCCTTATCGCGGCCGCTGCGGCCACTCTCGTAAGGCCGTCCCTCACGGGAGAGGGCAGGCTCGGGACAGGGCTCCTGACGAAGCTTGGAGCCGATGCGGGCAGCGGATTTTTCACCGCGATTTCAGGCTCGCCAGTAGACATTATTTCTGTTATCATATTGGTTGCAACAGTAATAATGATAGCAAAGTATAAAAAGAGTCCGTTCTTTGTTCTGATCATCATGGGGTGCATCGGAGCGATACTCGGAGTTTAATACATGAGCAGGCGCTGCGGCAGTTGTGACAGACCCGGCCGCCGGAGCCTGCTGAAAAGGAGGAAAAAATGCAGGTCTATAACACGCTTACTAACCGCAAAGAGGAGTTCGTGCCTATCGAGCCGGGCAAGGTCAAAATGTATGTCTGCGGCCCTACGGTCTATAACTTTTTCCATATAGGCAACGCGCGCCCGTTTGTTGTGTTTGACACGCTGAGAAGATATTTCAAGTTCAGAGGCTATGAAGTAAAGTTCGTGCAGAACTTCACCGATGTCGACGACAAGATCATCAACAGGGCGAAGGAGGAGGGCATTACCGCTCCTGAGGTCTCCGAGAAGTATATCAAGGAGTATTTCGACGATGCGGAAGCTCTCAACGTTCTGAAGGCTGACGTTCATCCAAAAGTGTCGGAGCACATCCCTGAGATCATCGCGTTTGTACAGACGCTGATCGACAAGGGCTATGCTTATGAAGCTGACGGCGATGTCTATTATTCAACGCGCAAGTTCCCTGAGTACGGAAAGCTTTCCGGCCAGAACATCGACGACCTCGAGAGCGGTGCGCGCATCGCGATCGGCGAGGTCAAGGAGGATCCGCTGGACTTTGCGCTCTGGAAGGCACGCAAGGAAGAATCCGAGATCGCATGGGAGTCGCCTTGGGGCATGGGAAGACCGGGCTGGCACATCGAGTGCTCCACAATGGCCAAGAAGCACCTCGGCGATACGATCGACATCCACGGCGGCGGCCAGGACCTCACGTTCCCGCACCATGAGAATGAGATCGCGCAGTCCGAGGCGTGCAACGGAGTGCCTTTCGCGCACTACTGGATGCACAACGGATATATAAATGTAGACGGCAAGAAGATGTCGAAATCCCTCAACAACTTCTTCACGGTCAGAGACATCCGCGAGAATTACAGCGGGGATGTCATCAGGTTCTTCCTGCTGAGCGGACATTACAGAAGCCCTATCAATTTCTCCGACACGCTCATGGAGCAGTCGAAGCAGGGATATGAGAGGATCGCAACAGCCATCGAGACGCTCGAGTTCCTTAAGACGAACGGAAGCGACGAGGCAATGGCTGACGAGGCGGCAAAGATCGCTTCGCTCGACAAGCACAGAGAAAAGTTCATCGAGGTTATGGACGATGACCTCAACACAGCTGACGGCATCGCGGCCATATTCGAGCTCGTATCGGAGATCAACCTCGACGTGAAGGACGGAGCATCGAAGTCATTTGCGGAAGAGGCTCTCAGAAGGATCAGGGAGCTGACGGAAGTTCTCGGGCTCTTCGGCGGCGAGGATGAAGAGGAAGGCCTCGGAGATGACATCCAGGCGCTGATCGATGAGAGGCAGGCTGCCCGCAAGGAGAAGAACTGGGCGAGAGCGGACGAGATCCGCGACCAGCTCGCTGCGATGGGGATCACGCTCAAGGATACGCCGCAGGGTGTTCAGGTAATACGCAATTAATTGCACTTAAGGCAGCCGCATCTTTTCCGGAGAGTTCCCTCCCGGAATTGACAGCGGCAGGCATGCGATATTCAGGAAAGCACAGGGCTGCAAGGCTGTTATGGGCGAAGACCGCTGCAGCAGAGTGACTCCGCTGCTCCGCTCGGGAAGCTCTCCGGCGTGCGGCTGATAAAAGAATCTGAAATGAGTAAAGCTGATAAACTATTCGTGAATATGTGTCAGGACATACTGGATCACGGATTCAGTACTGAAGGCATGCCGGTCCGCCCGCACTGGGAGGACGGCACTCCTGCGCACACCATAAAGAACTTCGGCGTGGTCAACCGCTATGACCTGTCGGAGGAGTTTCCTGCGCTCACGCTGCGTCCTACGGCCATCAAGCTGGCGACAGATGAGATGCTGTGGATCTGGCAGAAGAAGTCCAACAGGCTGGCTGATCTTAAGAGCCACGTGTGGGACGAGTGGGCCGATGAAGAGGGCACCATCGGTAAGGCATACGGCTACCAGATGGCGAAGAAATACAAGTTTAAGCAGGGCGAGATGGACCAGGTGGACAACGTGCTCTGGTGCCTTAAGAATGACAGGTACAGCAGGCGCATACTCACCAATCTGTACAACTTCGAGGATCTCTCGGAGATGAGGCTGGAGCCTTGCGCATATTCGATGACGTTCAACGTCAAGGGGGATACGCTCAACGGCATCCTCAACCAGCGCTCGCAGGACATACTTGCAGCCAACAACTGGAACGTGGTGCAGTACGCAATGCTCCTGATGATGATGGCCCAGGTGTCTGACCTGAAGGCGGGTGAGCTCGTGCACGTGATTTCCGATGCCCACATCTACGACAGGCATGTGGATATCATAAAGGAGCTGATAGCGAGACCGCAGTATCCGGCACCGAAGGTGACGCTGAATCCTGATGTTAAGAATTTCTATGACTTCACTACAGACGATATCAAGGTGGAGAACTATCAGCACGGAGAGCAGATCCGCAATATACCGGTGGCGATCTAGCTGCGGCCGGGAAACGGGATTCACTCTCCGTTTCACTCATAAAGGGTATCTGACAGGCTTCCCGGAAAGCGAAGCGCAGACATGATGGACGGCAGGTGATGACGGAATGACTAAGGACGAAATCAGAAAAATGAATACCACTACGCTCGCGTATCTCGGGGACGCTGTATTTGAGGTCATCGTGCGCGAGAAGATAGTGACGGAAAAGCCCGGCGACGTGGGCAGGGCGCACCATACTGCCGTGAGATATGTCTCTTCGTCCGGGCAGGCAAAAGCCGCGAAGGCAATGATCAATGAGGGTTTCCTTACGGAAGAGGAAGAGAAGATCTACAGGCAGGCGCGCAATCACCGCTCGATGTCGAGGCCGCAGAATGCCGACCCGCGCGAGTACAAGATCGCGACCGGCTTCGAAGCCCTGCTGGGCTACCTCTACCTCTCTGACGAGAGGCAGAGGCTCCGCGAGATCGCGGCCGAAGCCGTCCGCATAGTCGATGCGTCTGGCCGCAAACAGTAACAATACGGGAGCGCCGCATGGCGCTCCTTTTACATTGTGAGAGAGACTTGCAATATGGTAAAATCGAAGCAATATGAAACTGAAATACTCTGATGAAAACAAAATATTCAGCATCCACACAGACGGTATCCCATACCTGTCTTTTGACATGCTCGACGGCCTCGGCGTGCCGAATCTCTTCACAACGAGATACATAAAATATGACGAGGCGAGCGGTACGGGAGAAAAGGGCCTAAGGCTGGCTGTCATGAAGACAGAGACCGTTGAGGAGGCCTCACCGGTATGCAGGGCCAACAGGGACATCCTGGCGCATCAGCTGGGATCGTCGCTCGAGATGGAGCTTGTTACAGATCAGAAGCATACCAACTACGTGCATGTCGCAACCTGCGAGGAGGATCTGGGAGTTGCTACTGTGGGCAGCTTCAGCCTGCACAGGCAGTTCGTCGACGGCATAGTCACGGACATACCGGACGCGCTTCTGACGGTGTTCGGCGGAGATTGCCCGCCTGTATATATCGTGGATCCTAAGCGCCGGGCTGCCGGACTCGTGCACGCCGGCTGGAAGGGCACTCTGGGAAAGATCCCGCAGGTAGCGATAGCGCAGATGGCGGTAAAATTCGGATGCGATCCGGCTGACATGTATGCCGCGATCGGTCCGGGAGTCTGCAGGGACTGCTATGAGATGGGCGACGAGGTCTATGATGCCTTCGCAGAGCAGTGGAGCCGTGAGGACGCCGACAGGATACTCAGCCGCTATCCTGCAAAGGATGCGGACGGAAATGAGATCCCGGGCGGAAAGTATCATCTTGATCTGAGAGAGGCCAATAAGCTGACCCTCATGAGAGCAGGAGTGCCGGCAGATCACATAGCCATATCCAACGTGTGCACAATGTGCAACGTAGACACGTTCTATTCATACCGCGGCCGCGCGCTCGAGAACGAGCAGGTGGCGATGATGGTGAACCGCTTTGATGCGCTATAAACCTTTGAGGTTTTTTATAGATATTTAGCAGCATAGCTAAAACCGTTCAGACAGCCATGCCCGGGCAGGCCGTGACATGCTGAACGGCAAATAAAGGGGAGACGAAGAGAAAGCAAAGGCGGTGCCTATGTATCATGTCAGGATGAAACCGTATGAAGGGGAAGATGATTACATCTTTGTGAGCTATGCTCATAAGGATTCGGATTTTGTGCTTCCTATTATCGACAATTTGCACGATCTGGGTTACAGGCTGTGGTTTGATGAAGGGATAGAGGCGAGCGCCGAGTGGCCGGAATACATCGAAAAGCATATGAGTGATGCGGCCGCAGTGCTGGCTTTCGTTACCGATGACTTTGTGGAATCCCCAAACTGCCGCAAGGAGATAACATTCTCCCTGAACGAGCACAAGCCTCTTATATATGTTACGCCTGAAACCGTAGAGCTAAGGAGGGGGCTAAACCTCCAGCTTGCCGACCAGCAGTGCATCGATATGTCAAAGATGCCGATGCAGAGGTTCTACCAGAAGCTGGCCGAGGCGAATGTGATGGAGAGCTGCCGCTGGAAGGCTGCTGACGGCACAGAGATAAAGACGCATAAAAAGAGGCGCAAAAAAAGAAAAAAGAAGAAGGAATGGACACTGTGGCGGGTCATAAAGACGGTAGTGATCAGCATCATTCTCTTTATTGCGCTCTGCTTCATAATCGACGGTGCGAGTAACAATGATAATGGCGGGACTTCGCTGCAGCCGACGGAAGCAGCCCACTCCTGGGAAGAAGACGCATCAGGAGCCAAATACTGCATTACCTGCGGAGTCCAGACGGGTGAATTAAAAGGCGAACAGAAGCTGCTGCAGGGCAAATGGTCGTCAGATAAGGTGAGCATCAACGGGTCGGACGCATCTTACTATGTGCCGAATTCAGCAGTCGTCGGATGTACGGAGCTTACCCTCAACATGAGTGTAGACGGCGTTACGGGGAATCCTTTTGGCACATACATGCTGTATGGGAAAGATCTCTCCGGAGCATGGAGGATAATCGGAGGCTTTGATCTTACAGAAGAAGCAAAAAGCAAGAAGCAGGTTTTCAATTTTAAGCCGGATACTCCGGTATCATTCACGGCTCTTGCAATTGCGCTGAAGGATCCTAGCGGCGTCGGACAGTACAATCTCGATTATACGATCGATTATACAGGCGTTATCATACAGCAGTAAGCACGGCAAAACAGAGTGCGGATATATAAAACCTCAGGAGGAGAGAACAGGACATGGAACTCATTGTAGCTGCGGACAGCAAGTGGGGCATAGGAAAGAACGGCGGATTGCTTGCGCATCTGCCTTCCGACATGAAGTACTTCAGGGAGCATACTGAAGGCAAGGCGGTCGTCATGGGGCGCAAGACTCTGGAGTCGCTGCCCGGACGCAAAGGCCTCCCTAACAGGGTCAACTATGTTCTGACGTCGAATCCTGACTTCAGGGCGGAACGCTGCATCGCGGTCCACACGGAGGAGGAGCTATGGGATGCGATCTCGAGATATGAGCCGAAGAACGTGTTCCTCATAGGCGGAGCAACTCTCTACAACTGGTTCTACAGCATGTGCGACAGACTGTACGTAACAAAGATGGAAGGCGACCTGGGCGCCGACACCTTTATCACGAACTTCGATGAAGACGGCAGCTTTGAGGTTGTATCCGAGAGCGAGCCTGTCACTGAGAACGGCATAACCTACAGATTCGTTGTGTATCAGAAAAAGGCAAAGTAAGATGGGAGTCGCACTTTTACACAGGGAGCGCGGAGCGGCTGCGCTGAAAGACACACAGAAGGTCTGGATGTGCGCCGCGCCTGCAGATTACAGGGAATACGGAAGGGCACTGACTGAAGAACTGCTGGACTGCCGCAGTACCATATCGGTATGGTACCCAATGGAACCCGGACAGGAGATAAGGGACGGCGAGCTCGAAACGTATCTCAATGATCTGAAGCAGATGCAGCTTTTTGTCATCCCGGTCACAAACAAGTTCCTCACGACAGATAACCGTGCAAGATCGACTGAGATGCAGTTTGCCATCGATAACGGGATACCGGTGCTGCCGATATTCGTTGAACCCGGGCTTGATGAGAAGTTCAATTCAGTATGCGGCAGCCTTCAGTGTCTGGACAGATGCAGCAATGATCCGACAGCTCTTCCTTTCAACGTAAAACTCGCGTCCTTCCTTGACAGTGTTCTCCTGAATGACGAACTGATCAGCAGGATAAGACAGTCGTTCGCCGCGTACATATTCCTCAGCTACCGAAAGAAGGACAGGGAACATGCCCAGGAGATAATGCGGCTGATCCACAAAAACGAGTATTCCCGTGATATTGCGATCTGGTATGATGAGTTTCTTACACCAGGCGAAGACTTCAACGATTCCATACGTGAAGCGCTAAAGAGGGCAGGACTCGTTTCACTGGTGGTCACTCCGAATTTTCTCGAAGACCCGAATTACGTCAAGGATCATGAGTATCCCGAGGCGCGTGACTCGGGCAAGCCGATAATGCCGGTAATGGCGGTCCCGACCGACAGGGATGCGCTGCAGGAAGCTTTTAAGGGGCTGCCTGAATGCATCGTGGCGGATGAAGACGCGTCTGAAGCCGTGGAGAGGATGATAAGAAGCGCCCTGAAGATAAGAAGGGATGACTCTCCGGAGCACAAGTTCTTCATGGGACTTGCGTATCTTGGCGGAATAGATGTTGAGACCGATCATGACAGAGCGCTCAGACTGATCACTGAAGCCGCGGAAGGCGGGGTAGTTGAGGCCAGCAGCAGACTTGCGTCGATGTACCGCAGCGGCCTGGGTGTGAGAAGGGATTACGCCGCAGCTGCAGTCTGGCAGCAGAGGTACAGCGATGCCCTGGAGGCAGAGGTGAAGCCCGAAACAAAGGATTCACCTCTCAGCGATGATGATTTCTACCGCATGCCGGCTGCTGAATACGATCTTAGGAATGAAGAGAAAAGAAGATACATTCAGGCCTGCCGCGAGGCGTCTGATCTGTGGCGCCTGGCCGGAGATACAGAAAGAGCGTGGGCTGACATTGACCGTCTTATGGATCTCGACTCAAAGCATCTCGACCAGGAAGCGAGCATGGAACTCATAGATGCATACATGCTGGCGATCAGGATGTCCATGAAAGAGAAGGAACTGGGCAGGGGCCGCCGGCTGTGCGATGAGATGCTGGAATTCAGCGAGAGAAAGCTGTTTTTCGAAAGCTCCAGAAAAACTGTCAGAGGGATCATATACCAGTACCGGGGACTTCTCGCTCTTGAGGAAGAGGACTGGGAGACGGCAATAGAAAGTCTCCGCAAGGCCTCGGACGCCTTCTGGAACGTGGAGGACTGGGGCTTCAGGTCTGACATGGGAGAGCGGCGCTACGCCGAAAGCAGAACTGCGAAGATCAGCTATGTGCAGAATGAATATAACCTTGCAGTCGCGATCCTCAGATCGGATCGCGGTGATGAAGCCAAAAGGGCGGAAGCAAGAAGCCTGTATAAAAATGTCATAGATCTGTACAATCAGATAGGATACGACGGTGCGGAAGGACTGACTGAGGCCATCTGGGCAGGATCGTGGTCGGGCCTGGCGGAGATTATCTTCATTGAAGAAGGATGGGAAAAAGCTGCTGAGTATTCAC
This sequence comes from Mogibacterium sp., assembly GCA_017512365.1. Taxonomy (GTDB): domain Bacteria; phylum Bacillota; class Clostridia; order Peptostreptococcales; family Anaerovoracaceae; genus Crickella. Next base: position 1,812 of record JAFWGQ010000017.1, on the reverse strand, counting down.
GCGACATACTTGCGAAAGCTGTCAGACAGTACGGCAGGCTGCAGTCTGAGGCAACGCTGATGTATCTGAAGGCCGCGTGCAGCACAATGGCTGAAACGCTGACAAGGCCGGAAGCTCCGGGGAACAATCTGCTCGTGCTTGCCGAACTGTTCACGGTCAGAAAGAGGCAGGCAGACCTGTACCGCGGAGAAAACACAGGTGAGGCGGACGAATACGACAAAATGGCGAACAGCGCAATGATCCGCTTTATGAGCAGGGCCCAAAGCTTGCTCGAAACACGGGGCGAGGGACCGCTCTGGCTCGTATATAATAAATACCGGGAGCTGCATGAGAAGGATCCGTCAGATCCTTATGTTGCGGAAGTATACCGCGTTGTCGGATCACATCCGGCTTTGTTATGAATGAAAGAAGACAGAGAAAACAATGAGCAAAAGAGATAACAAGAGATTCAACGATAAGGAAAGAAAAGGCGCTCCTAAGAGGGGCGGCAAGAACCGCCGCGACTATGGCGACGAGTATTCCTATGAGCCAAAGAAGAAGTCGGCTTCTTCCGGAACGCGCAGGCAGGGCGGTGCTGCTGCCGGGTCGAAGAACAAGAGCCCGGCAAGAGGGAAGGCTGCCCCTGGAGGCGGCAGAACGGTCCGCAGGGATGAGGCGTTCAGCGCAAAGAACAGTCTGCTGGCCGATTTCGGTTTTAATGATCATGAGGAACAGCCGAACATCGGGACTGACGGTCTCGAGGTGGTTGCAGGCAGAAATCCTGTGGTTGAAGTGCTGTCTGGCGACCGCGATGTAGAGCGCGTATTCATTGCTGACGGTTCGGAGGGTTCCGTATCGAAGATAGTCGCTCTGGCGAGAGAGCAGGGAGTCATAGTCGACTTCGTGCCTAAGGAGAAGATAGACGCGATGGCGCCGGGCGTGAAGCACCAGGGCGTGGTCGCAAAGGTGAGCGAATATAAATATGCGGAAATGGAAGATGTCTTTGCAAAGGCGGAAGCATCGGGCGAGGATCCGTTCATTATCATACTGGATGAGATCTCGGATCCGCACAATCTTGGCGCGATAATCAGGACGGCGGAATGCGCCGGCGCTCACGGCGTCGTGATCCCAAAGAGGCGTGCCGCCTCTTTGACGCAGACAGTTGCACTGTCTGCCGCCGGCGCCATCGAGAACATGCCGGTAGTGCAGGTCACCAACCTCGCGCGCACGATCGAAGAACTCCAGGAGAAGGGTGTCTGGGTAGGGGCGGCCGACATGGACGGCGGGACCTACTACGAGGCAAACCTCACAGGCCCTATCGCCATTGTGATCGGCAACGAGGGCAAGGGCGTCGGCCGCCTTGTAAAGGAAAAGTGCGACTTCGTCCTTTCGATCCCGATGTACGGAAAGATCAACTCCCTGAATGCCTCCAACGCAGCAGCGGTTTTGATGTACGGTATCCGCCGCGCCCGCACAAACGCATGATCCGGGGAAGTATTATAACGAGGAAAGGGGCAGGGCAGAAGTTTATGCTTCTGTCCGCATTATTTTTTGAGAAAGCACAAGAAACCGCTTGACATTGAAACCCTTGCAAAGTATACTCATTGAGCGACTTTAAGAAGAAAATCGGAGCACTGGGCAACCGGGCTTCGAGTTTTCGATTGAAAAGGACGCATTTTTCAAGGATTAGATAGATTAAGGAGAAAACAGATGGCAGCAGGCGTTAGACAGAAGGTCATCCTCGCATGCACAGAGTGCAAGCAGAGAAACTACAATACAATGAAGAACAAGAGAAACAATCCTGACAGGATCGAGCTCATGAAGTATTGCAAG
>JAFWGQ010000016.1 GCA_017512365.1 Mogibacterium sp. | reverse complement strand
CCGGGATGTCAGCCTCGGTGATCTTCCTTACTCTGTACTGAGTCGACAGCGTCTCTATGTCCAGACCGTCGCTTTCTCCGGCCGCTTCAGCGCTGCTCCTTGCCGCCTCGCTGTCGATGGCCTGACGGAACTGAGTCTCATAGAGTTCCTTGTATGTGCCGCCAAGCGCCAGGAGCTCGTCGTGCGTGCCCTGCTCGGCGATCACTCCGTCTTTTACCACCAGGATCCTGTCCGCCTTGAGTATGGTAGAAAGCCTGTGCGCGATGACGATGCTCGTGCGGCCCACCATCATCTGCTCGAGGGCATCCTGGATCGAATTCTCCGATATGGAGTCGAGCGCCGAAGTCGCCTCATCGAGTATGAGTATCTTCGGATCCTTCAGTATGACTCTCGCGAGCGACAGTCTCTGCTTCTCACCACCCGAGAGTTTCAGCCCGCGGTTTCCGACCTGAGTGTCATAGCCGTCCGGCTGGTTCTTTATGAATTCGTGTATGTTGGCGATGCGGCAGGCCGCTTCGATCTCCTCCATCGTGGCATCGTTCTTCGCATACCTCAGGTTCTCGAGTATGCTGCCGTTGAAGAGATAGGACTCCTGCGTCACCACGCCGATCTGCTCCCTCAGATATGTGAGGTCGAAGTCGCGAACGTCAACGCCCGCGACCTTCACGGATCCGCCGCATACGTCGTAAAGCCTCGGGATGAGGTTCACCACGGTCGACTTGCCGGAGCCCGAAGGCCCCACTATCGCATACATGCTTCCGCCCGGGACCTCGAAGTTCACATCCGTGAGGATAGGGTTCTCAGGATTATAGCTGAACGCGACATGCTCGTAAGTGATCGGCTTGTTGTCGACATCAGGCTTCTGCCCGTTCTCAGGTGAAACGATCGTGTTCTCTCTGTCGAAATAGTCGAAAATACGGGTAAACAGCGCCAGCGAGCGGGTGAAGTCGACGGAAATATTCATGAGCTGTTCGACAGGTCTGTAGAGCCTGTTGATGAGCGCCACCGTCGCCGTGATGATACCGACCGTCAGTGTCGTATCTATCTGCTTTATGATGAAGTATCCGCCGGCAAAGTATATGAGCAGCGGTCCCAGCTGTATGAACATTCCCATGACCACACGGAAAAGCTGCCCCGACCTCTGCTCCTTCAGATTGAGATCGGTGACCTCCTTGTTGACCTTCACGAAGTCATCGTACTCCTTCTGCTCGCGCGTGAATATCTTTACGAGCATGGAGCCGCTGACCGACAGCGTCTCGTCGATCTTCTGGTTGAGCTCGTCACTCTTCGCCTGGCTCTGCGTGAGGTATTTCCAGCGCGTGCGTCCGGCAGTCCTCGTCGGGAGCACCAGCAGCGGAATGACCGCGATGCCTACCAGCGCGAGCGGCGCGCTCATGCTGAAAAGAGCCACCAGAGTAGTGATCACAGTCGCCACATTGCTGACGATGTTTGAAAGCGTTCCGCTGATGACCGTGCTCACCCCGCTTATATCCGTGTTCATGCGCGTGATGATGTCGCCCTGCTTCTCCGTTGTGAAGAACGAGTGCGGCATGTACTGCAGATGCTTATACATCTGGTTGCGCATGTCAAAGATGATGCGCTGCGAGATCCACGCATTGATGTAGTTCTCGAGCACGCCGACCAGCTGGCTCACCGTCAGTGCCGCAAACGCCATCAAAAGGAGCTGAATAAGGAGCTCCATATTTTTGCCCACGAGCGCCTCATCGACGATGCGTCCGGTGATGATCGACGGAAAGAGCCCGACGGTCGCCGACAGCAGTATCGCGATGAACACGAAGATGAACTGCAGCCAGTACGGCTTCAGATAGCTCATTATCCTGACAAGCAGCTCCTTCGTCACCTTAGGCATATTCTGTTTCTCTTCCTCTGTGAGGAAGTGCATCGGGCCCATTCTGCCCGGTCCCGGTCCTGCCATTTTTTTACCCCTTTTACATCAAGGGAGACAAAAGCCGGCTCTCTGTCCCCTCCTTTGATCAGAGACAAGTACGGTTTTCTGTCTCTTCCTTTGAATCAGAGCCCGGTCCTGTAAGAGCCGAGCCCTGCAATTTTCTATGGCATCAGCACGCCGTCAGGCTTGCTTCCTTCATAAAGGAGATGATCCGTATAGACCTCCACAAACTCGTCGGCCGGCACGCCATAATCCTTGTACGCATTCTTATACTCAGTCGTGCGCGTGCCGTCAGCTCCGATCGTAATGATCGTCGCTCCCCTCTGCGCGCCTGAATAATTGATGTCCGTGTACGCCAGATTGTCGATCGAGTATCCGTAGCACAGATCCACGCCCTTGTAATTGACCATCGCGTTGTTAACGTGGTCGTGTCCGCAGTAGCAGGCCTCGAGCACATCGACCCCTGTAGGTCCCATTACCTCAAAGAACTTGTCGATGTCAGCAAGAGGCACATCCCTTGTGATTCCTCCGTGCCAGATGCGGCTGTGCGTAGAATCGTCGATCAGCTCGTCCCAGACGCCTGAAATATACTTCGTATTCTTTGTATCCTTGAAATTATTGGCCGCAAGCTCCTCATACGCGATCCTGAACTCGCTCACAGGGATGTGGAAGAACGCTACCGTCTCCGGACATTCGAGGTCCTCGAGCGCATTCGCAGCCCAGTCGACCGTCGAATCCCTGATGATATCGTAGTTCCACTCAAGCACAGCCTTTATGGAATCATCCACGTATGCGTTGCTGTCCACCAGCAGGAGCGCCTTCTTTATATCGCCGTCCGTGCCCTTCACGAGCATGATCTGGTTTGTGACCGAAGGGAGGCCGGCGCCGTCCGTATAATTCTGATCGAATATGCAGTACTCGAACTTATCATTCATATAAAGCTCGCCCAGCTTCTGCCTGCCAGTATACCCGAACACCTCAGTATCGTGATTGCCGAACACCGTGGAGAAGTACACGCCTTCGTGGTTGAATATCTGGATGACATCGCGGGCGGCCATGTAGTTGTTGAGCGTTCCGCCGCCGTTGTAGACCGGTCCCGGCACCGCAAAAGTATTGTCTCCGTCGAGAATGACGAGATCAGGCTTCTCCTTCTGCAGCATCGTGATTATCTCATAGACAGTCTTGCGGTCCTTCTCGCGGCTCCAGAATCCGCCTCCAAGATGGATGTCCGTAAGCATCATGATCTTGAGATCCCTGTCAGTCGTGAATGTATAGTAACCCGTCTCCGGATCGATCTCAGGCACCACCCTGTCCACATTGCTGTAGTCGACAGGCTCGAAGCTGTTGATGTAATGCCTCAGGTGCAGCGACACTCCGTAATTGACCGCCATCGCCGAACCTGCGAGGACCGCCGCAATGATCACGATCCACATCGGGATCTTCCACCACAGGCCGCGTTTTTTCTTCTTTACCGGCTCCGGAGCCATGTGCTTCTCGGCTCTTTTCTCTCTGCTCATATCTCTTCCCTTTTTTCAAAAAATACCTTTTTACCAGTTCTGCAGTTCCGCTCTACAGCTCCACAGGAACCGGCTTGTTGATCGGCTCGTTCATAACCTCAGGATGCTCGAGCATATACTTGGCAATACGGAGCGACTTCGCGAAGTAGAATCCGTCTGCAAGTCTTTCATCGATAGTGAACGTGCAGTTGATGACATCTCTTTCCTGCCATGTGCCGTCTTCCATGAGCTTCTGCTCCTTGTGGAGCACACCGATCGTGATCATCACCGAGCATGTTCCGTAATTGCTCAGATGGTGGTAGCAGGAGTCGGATCTGATCGATCCCAGGTTCGAAAGAAGCACGGATGAGTAGTTCGGGTCGCCCGCAGTGAGTGACTTAGGCATGATCCCATGATATTCCAGCACTCTGAGCGTACCGAAGAACGCCTCGAGGAAAGGCCTCGGCAGACTTCCGAAGAAGTCCATGAGCTTGTCGAGATCGTTAGTCTTTTCCTTGCGGACCTTTTTAACATCACCGATGATGAGCTTCGAGATCGAATCGAAGTTCATGTCCGGCTCCACCTTGAGGAACATCAGTGTCTCGTCTGCCTCATCCTCGAATTTCTGCTTAACAACGAAAGACAGTGTGATGTCAGGTCTCTCGTAGTAAGTCCTGCCGGAGATGAAGTAGTTCAGCTTAGGTCTGTGGTAAACAGTCCTCGCGACCGCCGTGCATATGGCGTGGAAGATCTTGAGGTTTGTGCCCTCTTTCTCATTGCGCTCTGCCATGTACTTCACCAGGTCCGTGACATCGAACTGCTCGGTCATGGACACTTCCGCCTCAGTTCTCTTAGGCATGATGTACGGCAGTATATTGTGATATCCGTCAGGCCATTTTACTCTTTTTCCGTCTCTTCTCTTATTTCTCATATCAGTTCCTCTCTGGTTGTATTTATATGCCGGCCGATGACCGGCGATTTATTGGCTTTATTTGAGTTCCAGCTGCTTCAGCTTTTTCTCGCTGTATTCCTCTATCTGCTTCCAGAGCCTGTGCAGCTGTTTCTTATGCACGCAGAGCTTCTCTGTGCAGTTGGCACACTTAAGATACGCATTGGTATGCTCGGAGAACCTCTCAGGGTGTCTGTAGAAAGTGATCTCCCATCTTATGAGCAGGCCGATCGAAAGCACCAGCAAGCTCCATGTATACGTCTTCTCAACGAAGAACAGCGGCGTGAACATCATCGCGAAATCCCAGTTGTAGATGCGGCACGCGCTGCAGCACTTGTTCTTCAGGAACCACGACTGGAACGGGCAGAAGAACATGATGCATATCATGTCGCACACTGAGTACGCTCCGCAGAGCAGTATCATGATGCCGTCGTCGAGCACGCCCAGCATGTGCAGCATGCCGAATATACCGTTGAACACGATCCAGATGAGCGCCACCAGCATCGTGGCGTTGTTGTCATGTACAATGACATCGGTCTCGCCGGTCTTTATGTAGTTTTTCGCAAACTGCTTCTGGCAGCCCGGACTTTCGATACTGGCCGGGAAGAAGCGGAATATCATCTCTATTACATAAACGACCCACACAAAGATGATGATGCCCGGCATCTTCTCGAGCCCGATCACGAACGGCTCATGGTAAATAAACCTGTACCGTATATACGAATATACCAGGAGCAGGAACAGGATCGACCTGTATACCAGCCGGGTCCAGTGCCACACACCGACAGGCGTAAGTTTTTTTCTCTTGTTAATCCCCATTTATAAACACTTCCCCCTCAAGCTTCTCTCTAAAAGCTTCTCATTAAAAGCTTCCGGCAGGCGCTCATGCGCGCCAGGTCATTCGCCGGATCAGTCGTCCTGCTTTTCGCTCTCCGGAACGTCCTCAAATTTTGGTCTGTACTCCTCGAGTTTCTTCTCTCCCGTGATGGCAGCTCCTATCATGAGCGCCCATGCAGCAACTCCGGCAGCCGCCCCTATACCCTGCGCCACTCTGCGGCGTCTGTTTCTTCTGATGATCTTCTTCAGTCTCTTCTCAGTCATTTCAGTCCTCCTTGTCATCCGGGACACTTATCCCTGCTACCCTTTTATGATCAGCTTCTTCAGCTCATCCGGCTTTATCTGCTCGAATACCGGTACGCTGCCGGCCTTCTTAGCCGCCCTGAAATCATCGGCCGTCTGCACGGTCCACGAGATCTCAGGAAAACCAAGCTTGTCGATCAGCCTCCTGAGCGCCGGAGTATCCCTGTCGCTGAACTTATAGGCTATGAAATCAGGCTTCGACAGCACATTGAACATCAGATTGGTCAGCAGCACTATCTGGTAAAACGGAAGCCCTTCCCTGCTTCTAAAGAAATTCTGCGAGAGCTGACCTCTGATCGTGTCAGGCCTCAGCCTGCGGTACTCCAGTACAACGCGCGGATCAAAGCTCTCGATGACATATTCACCTTTGTAGCTGTCCAGTCTTTCTGCGACCGCTTTCGTGAGTGCCTTGTAGTTCCCCTTCACGCACTTGAGCTCTATGAGGAGCGGGAGCCCAGTGTCCTCGAACACTCCGAGCACCTCGTCAAACGTCGGGATCATCTCATCAGTTCCCTCAAGCCTGAGCTTTCTGAGATTGCTTATATCGTAAGCCTCTATGCTCCCCCTGACGCCGGTCTGACGCTCGAGGTCGTCATCGTGGAACACCACGAGCGACCCGTCTGCTATCAGGTGGACGTCGAACTCCGACGGCAGCCCGTACTCCGCGGCACGGCGGAAAGCCGCCAGCGAGTTCTCCGGTATGTCCGGTTTATCATGATAGCCCCTGTGCGCATAAAACTCAGCGAGCCTGAATTGTCTTCTTTGCTTTCTCATTTACTAGTCGTCCATATCCTCAAACGCCTCGAGGCCCTTCTTTACCTCAGGCGCCGCATCGCCGTGCTTCACCTGGGTCATCGTCATGAAGCTGAAGAGCACGAACAACGCCGCATACGGGAACAGCACCTTGTAGCTGATGTTCCTCATGAGGAATCCCGCAAGTATAGGTGTTACCACCTGCGCCGCCATGGACGCGGTGTAGTAGTATCCGGTGAATTTGCCGATATCCGAGCCCCTGCACATCTCCACCACCATAGGAAGCGAGTTGACATTGATCGCCGCCCATGCGAATCCGACCAGAGCGAATACGACAAACATTATCGCGTTGATGCTGCTGAACGCTGTCGTCAGGAAGTATCCCGCCGCGAAGCATGACGCCAGCAGCACGATGCCGATCATGATGGTCCTCTTACGGCCGATCCTGTGCGCCAGGCTGCCGATCGGAATGTACGAGATGATTGCTCCGCCCGTCGCTATGAGCAGGCAGGTCGACGCTCCTCCGAGCCCCTGTCCCATCACCTTGTCCACATAAGTGGTGAACCATGTCGTGATGCCGTTGTAGCCAATGAACCACAGCGCGATCGACGCCAGCAGGAATCCAAGGCTCCTCTTCACGTTTGCAGGCAGCACCTCGTTGCCGCTTCCGTCGTCTTCGGCTAGGTTCCACTCAGGGTGCTCCGCCTCGAGCGCCCGGTTCTCCGCGACCAGTTTCGGCTCGTTGATCGTGAGCTTCATCACTATGATGGAGACCGCCATTATCAGCGCAACCACTATGAAAAGCGGCTGGTAATTTACGTGATCAAGCCCAAGAACCTTCGAATTAGGATACATCACAGCCGCGATGGCCAGATAGATGATGCCTCCGACAGCTCCCATCAGGTTGATGATGGCGTTGGCCCGCGAGCGAAGCGGTTTCGGCGTTACGTCAGGCATCAGCGCCACAGCCGGCGATCTGTATGTGCCCATCGAGATGAGCAGCAGTCCCAGTGCCACTACGAAAGCGATCATCTTGCCAGTGCCCGCCGCCGCATAGTACGAATTATCGAGCAGCGGCAGTATGTTGAGCAGGATCACCGCAGCGAGCGTTCCCCCAAGAATATAAGGAGTCCTCTTGCCCAGCTTCGTGTTGGTCCTGTCTGAAAGCGTCCCGAAGAACGGCAGCAGGAAGAGCGCCAGCACATTGTCGGCCGCCATTATCGCGCCCGAGAAGGTCTCATTCAGGTGGAACGTTTTTGTAAGTATCAGCGG
>JAFWGQ010000015.1 GCA_017512365.1 Mogibacterium sp. | reverse complement strand
TGTCCGAACCAGCAAAACCCCTAGCTCGTTCGCCATATCGATGGCTGCTTTGGTATAATCGCTGGTCGTATACAGATAGGCATCGTCACAACCGTAGTAGTCCTTAGCGCTGTAGATCTCCTGGACCGCCTTCACGCCGACCGGATGCCCCGGGTCATAGCGCTTGCACTGCACGCAGACGCGTCGGTCACCGTCTCTTGCCAGCACGTCGGCCCCAAAGTCTCCGCTTTTCGGCGTTGTGTCTACATCAGTATAGCCTTCCTGACGCAGTTCCTCCGCGACATATTCCTCGTATTCATAAGGGCTCAGGTTCAGAACATAGCTGTTCCTGAGCCGTTCCTTTTCACGTCTTTCCGCCCGACGCTCCCGTCTCCGCTGCCTTCGAGCCCTGATCCGCTTCCTGTCCAGAAAGAGGAAGAGTAAAACAGCTGTGAGTCCCAGCGCGATTTCGTAGCTGTACTCCGTTGGAGCACCGGCATAACTCAGTACAGCCAGGACAGGAATCTCGAGGGCGAAGGGGATCAGAAGCAGTCCGAGAGCCAGAAGAATGATGATACGAAAAAGTTTCTTCATACCGAAACCTCTGAAAAGCCGCCGTCATCCAAAACGACGGCGGCATACTCCAGGCAATTTGTGATTCCAGCCTTATCTTTCTCTTTCCAGGACACTTTGATAACGGCTATTCCAAAACAGCAGGCTTTGAGAACAAGGCCGGAAGCTCGATGAATCACCGCGAGCATCTCATCATCTCCGAAAAAGTGAAGCAGATGTTTTCCCCGGGCCTTGCCGCTTTTCTGCTTTTGCTCTGGCTCTGTCCACTGCGACTTTCCAGTAGATCTGACCGCAGACAGGGCAGAGGAGAGAGCCGTCTCTCTGCATGTTCTTCTTTTCCAGTTCCGTTCCGCAAAGTTTGCACGTAATCATTGTCTACCTCTTTATTTAGTCTTCGTCATCAAACAGATCGTACTCGATCATGTCGTCATAGCTGATATCATACCACGGGCGGCTTGATTTGCCTTTCTTTGTACCCTTATCACTGCCTTTCGGCAGGAGAAGAAGCGCGATGATCAGAACAATCAGGATTTTCATGTCGTTTCCTCCTTAGCACGCACTCAATTTCGACTGGCATCTGTTCTGTTTGGATTCATTCCGACATAGCCTCGACCACGTGGTATTTTTCTTCCAGTTCTTTCGGGTTGCCGCTCTGCCCAAGCTTTTTGATCTTCGCTGAGCCGGTCTTTCCTTTCCCGGAATACGTAACAGCGTATAGGGTAAAAGCTCCCGTCTGTGCCGCTATTGTGGAGGAAGTTCCTTCAGGGGAGGTCAGGAAGAACAGGAGTTCCTCATTTTTGTTATAGTAAGTCAGCCAAGTCTTCTCGTCCTTCGGACAGAGTTCCGCGATATCGATCATTCGTTACCTCAATATTCTTTGTTTTTTCCCGGGCAGATATGACCCGGAAAGCTCGAGTCCGCCCACCAAAGGCAGATCATAGATTCCTTAGTCGATCCTGAAGGCCTGGGTGTCCCCAAGTCTCTTTTTCGGCAGGGGATAATAGACGTCTCTCACGTGCTGAAGTGCAGCGATGAGGGAATCGATACTGTCTCTGCTGGAAAAGCCCATGAGAATACGCTCGTTTTCATTATCTCGGTTGTAAAACGCGAATACGGGCACGGGCTTTTCAACAGAACCGCCCTGCACGATCGAGACACCAACGTCGCCGGTACCGAGATTGATGGTGTGTTTTGCAAGATTAATCATGTTTTGTCCTCCATCCATGTTGCAAGTATACTTTAAATCGTGTCCAAAAAATGCGCCTTGATCAGTCGGAATCCACGCTGTCCACGGAATCCCCGTGAATCTCAACGATGTCTCTGATAGGGATTGTCTCGTTGATCCCGTTGGCGTTTGCGGAGCAGAGAATGACTGCCTGTTCCAAAGCGTCGATGCGTTTGACGCGCTCGGTTCTGGTAACGTAGGCCCCTCCGGCCTTTTTCGCGTCAGCTACAAAGAAGGTAAATGAAACGGCCGGGTTCTCCCCGTCAGCAAGCATGTCGTTGATCAGATTCAGCTTTTGGTTCAGGACATCCAGGCCAGGCTCCTCGAGATCAATCTTCCGATTCGTCTGTCTGGCTTCCTCGCCGATCATATCCTCATATCCGCTCAGCGCCTTGTAGGAAGCGAACTGCGCCGCTCTGTCGTAAAGACTCATATGGGGATGCTTTGAGGACTGGTGATGGGGGAGATCGATGATATCCGCATAGACGATGCGCGGATCCGGTTCTTTTCCCGTCATTCCTTTTGCCATAGCTATTCTCCGCTTCGATGGCCTCCAATTTGGAGGTTCCGTTCTCGTGTGGTTGCGCCTTCAAGGAAGTTTGTTCCTCTGAGGAGCGCATTTTTTCCGTATTTTCCCTGAATCTTCAATGTGGCGTCCTGCAGCCGGCGTTCACGCTGGTCAGCTTTCTTCTCAGCTTCCTTCTTCGCTTTCTCTTCTTCCGTATCCATCATGGAAAAGAGATCGAGCTGACCTTCCACGACGCCCTTTGTCTGTTCGGCCGGAATATCCTTCTCGGGAATGATTCCCGCCGCCACGATGGTAACGCGGCGAACGAGCAGATCCGGATCAACAACACGGTCGTACAGATCCATCATGACCTCCATGATACGCCTGGTGCTGCTGGTATAGAAGGGGAGATTGCCGGTTCCGTGGGCATGCTTCGGATGCGGCCGACCGTAATAGTCAAGTGTTACGATGCCTTTATACGGCTTTCCGGTTTTCTTTACCGCGTAAACGGTGTTCCCGATATGGTCGCCGGGGACAAGGACCGTCAGGCTTTCCCGGTCATAGCTTATGGTCAGTGTAACCTGCTTCGTGACCAGGCCTTTTCTGACCAGGTCCAGAACCAGGAGCTCTGTCATCTCACGGACAATGGTTCTGGCCATTTCATATTCATAAGGCTCTTTCAGGACCTGACCGGAGGACAGACAGTTGTTTTCCGGCCGATAGGCTTTGATCGTCGGGATTTCCGTCGGCTCCCAGCCCCAGGCGTGATCGATCAGAAGCTCTGCGTTAATGCCGAAGGCCTTGTAGAGCGCGTCCTCGTTTCTTACACTCATACGGGCGACATCGCCCATAGTGAAGCAGCCGAGCTTCTCCAGCCTTCG
>JAFWGQ010000014.1 GCA_017512365.1 Mogibacterium sp. | reverse complement strand
GACAGACTCCACAACGGACGTAAGAATCCAGAGAGTGTATAGTCAGACCGATTGCCTTCTCATTCTAACAGCTTAAGCAACGAGATGGATAACATCCCAACTGGATGTTAGGAGTATTAACCACAAATACATTGTAGTAGATGTGTAAGTCGGTTGGATAGCAAGAACAGTGGAATACCTTGTTCTTCACGAACCATACGAGAAGAGGATCTACACGAAGCAATAATAACGGCGATAAATGGCGTTTTGAGCCTTACAGACGACTTTTATGATAAGTATAGGGAAAGCCTCATAAAGACAATGGGAAGCAAAAGATTAAAAGAGGTAAAAGAAGTCGAAGAGGATCTGAAGGCTGCACAAAAGAAACTGATCACACTTAATGAAAATGACAGTGAGTACGACGATACAGTAAATGAAATATATAGACTGCGCGATGAAAAACACCAGATACTACTTAATGATGCAGAGCAGGAGGAAGCTGTCAGACAAGCCGATAAACTGATGGACTTTATTAAGACTCTTCCGACCGGAATTACTGAATATGATGACGCTCTTGTCAGGAAATTGATAGAGAAGATTCTTATTACGGATAAAGACATAAAGGTAGTCTTCAAAATGGGCTACGATGTCACTGTTGAGGCGTAGATATACACAGGCAAATCTCCTTGCAGTTCAATGGCTGTAAGGAGGTTTTTTATATTCCGATAAACCTGGAAAACTGCTATTATAAGTGTGGGTTTGATTAAGAATAAGCGGCTAAAACACTATGACAATTTTACCTACCAAAGATGGACAATTTCCCTATTACTAGAGGAGTTGTGTTTATCAAATTGATAGTGTCTTGCCATGTGGAAAGTTGCGTGCTCCTTGAGCGGGTGAGCAACCGAAAAGCGGATTCCCATGTGAAACTGAACGTGAAGATGGAGGATTACTATCGAATTAAAGACTCGAAAGGCGGTGAAGCGGATGGATGATATAAAAAAGGATCCTTTTGAGGAATATATCAGGCAATCAGAACCATCCAAACGTGAACTGGGATATGCCTGGTATACTGCAATGGGGCTTCAGGCAGTCGATGGCCTTGATACTTCTGATTATCTGAAAAATATTGCAAAACAAAATATTGAGGGCGAGATTACGCTTTCGGAAGCCGGTAGACTCATAGAGAGTTATTATGAGGAATCAAAAGAGAGGGACGCAGACAGGACGAAAGAAGCGGATATTGTTTCAGCTCGTATAGCCGCTATCCTTTCAGAAAATGCGTTTACTTTTTCAGTGCCTCAGTATATCGGAATTCACAGAAGGCTGTTTAAAGGAATCTACTCCCATGCTGGGAAAATAAGAGATTATAACATTTCCAAAAAGGAGTGGGTACTTGACGGAGAATCTATTCATTACGGTAACGCTTTGGAGCTTCGAGAAATGCTGGAATATGATATCAGGACTGAGAATGAGTATGAATATCCGCTGAACAGTATTTCAGATATAATTCCTCATCTGGCCAGTTTTGTATCAAGACTCTGGCAAATACATGCATTTGGGGAAGGAAATACCAGAACAACAGCAGTGTTTTTCATTAAGTATCTTAGATCTATGGGATTTGATGTCACTAATGATATTTTTGCGGCAAATTCGTGGTATTTTAGAAATTCTCTGGTAAGAGCAAACTACAATGATCTGTCAAAAGGCATCCGGGAAACAACGGAGTATTTGGAACTTTTTTTAAGAAATCTCCTGTTTGGAGAGTCTAACGAATTGAAGAATCGTTATATGCATGTTCGATGGAAAATGCAAAAACAGGACATTCAGGATCGAAAACAGGACATTCAAGGCCAAAAACAGGATATTCAAAAAAATGAACAGCATATTGAAGTTCCTGACGATGTAAGCAATAAAACAAAACAGCATATTCAGGTTATGTTCGAGCGATTCGGGTATGATCAGTTTTTTGGACGTACCGAAGTGATGAGTGAGTTATCCATAACGGCTTCTCCGGCGTCTGCATTGATTAAAAAGATGCTGGATTGGGGAGTAATATATCCTATGAAGGGAAAAGGAAAAGGGAAATACTTATTCAGGAGAAACTAAAAAATGATTAAAACAAGAGAGGTTGTAGCTCATTGTCCAAGCATAGGAATGTCCTCAGGCCTTGCGGCCTTTAAGAGACTTACTGAAGAAGGACTTATCATTCGGGAAGGATCCGGAAGAAGTACATTTTACGTTCGTGCTGACAGCAAATATTTTTCGTCCAAATAAATGCTGATTTGGATGAAAATCATTACGACTGGATGAAAAAGCATATTGGAGGAACTATTGATTGAAAAAATATTTGATGCCGGTGCTGATGCTGGCAATATTTGAAACCGTGGCAGTGACGTTATGGCTGACAAAAGGTAATATTTTTTATCTTTTCAATTTCAGTTATATCGGTCTGTCCATATCTCTCGGGGTTTTCCTGTTTATCAGGAAGCATAAGTATGCCCGCCGTATCGTGCAGCTTCTTGTCGGTTTGTACATGCTTATATATTTTGGACTCATCTGTAATGAAAATATGCAGATTGAGGGCTTCTGGTACTATTTGTTTACAGGTGTATTTGAAGCAACAACAATACACTATGCCGTAGCAAAAATATTCGGACCATTGGTGTTTGGCAGAGGATGGTGCGGATATGCCTGCTGGACAGCAATGGTACTGGATTTTCTGCCATATAAAGTTCCGAAAGAACCAAGGAAGAAAATCGGATGGATCAGATATATAACTTTTGCAGTCTCTCTGATCTTTGTTGCAGCCTTATTCCTTGCAAAAGTCGGAAATATAGAGAGAATTATGTTCTGGGCATTTATAGCAGGAAACGTAATTTATTATGCAATAGGTATAATCCTGGCCTATGCATTTAAGGACAACCGGGCTTTTTGTAAATACATCTGCCCGATTACTGTTTTTCTGAAACCAATGAGTTACTTCTCCCTGCTGCGCATTAAATGTGATAAAGACAAGTGTATTTCCTGTGGAAAGTGCAAAAAAGTATGTCCAATGAATGTCGATGTAACAGATAACAGCAGAAAGCGGTTGAACGGCACAGAGTGTATACTTTGTATGGAATGTGTAAAAAACTGCCCTAAAGATGCATTATAGCTAAAATGGAAACTGTAGAAATGTTTCCGCATACAGACGGAATTGTGGAAATGTTCCCTCATACGGGTGACATCCATAATGGTGTCTTGGGGTATGTGGAAGTCGCTGTCCTTCTTGAACGCGTGAGCAACCGAAAAGCGGCTTCCTACGTGAAACTGAATGTGAAAGCGGATATTATGAAATTCGGTTGCTCAGGCGGACAACAGTCGAAAGTTGTGTGCTCCTCGAGCGGGTGAGCAACCGAAAAGCGGATTCCCATGTGAAACTGAACGTGAAGATGGAGGATTACTATCGGATCAAAGATTCAGAGGAAAATAAGAGATTATAACATCACCAAAGAAATAATGAATAGATGGAGACTGACAAAAATGAAAAATAGAAAAAATCTTATCATAGCAGCGTGTTTACTGGCAGGATTGATAGCGGCGGCGCTGGTTATCAACAATGTATCTGACAATAAAAACAATGTTGCTGTGAAGCGGCTTGATGATGACGGCTATTTGTATTACATGGACTACACTAAGGACTACTATGGTCAGGAAGTGATGGACGCCATGAGGAAGATCGGTTACATCGATCCCGGCTGCTCGGTCTTTTTTACCCACAACGTCGGAGTAGAGCCTATAACCTGCAGGAATTATGATTTTGCGCACCATGTATCTGAAGAAGACCCTACAGTGACGGGGCTCAACATCATCCTTCACTGCAAGCCTGAAGGCAAGTATGAATCGATCGCTGTGGCCGATGCAGTCTGGTGCGGCGAAAACGATCCGCTGCTGCAGCAGGGCGGACCGGACAAGAAGGGCTTTGACCCTGATATGCTGGATATTCTGCCTTATCAGTGCATGGATGGGATCAATGAAAAGGGGCTTTACGCATCCATTCAGCGTGTGGATATCAAGGAAGGAGATCAGCCTTCAAGATTCCCGGCAGGATCAAGCATGCTGCTTCGTTACATACTGGATGACTGCGCGAATGTCGATGAGGCTATCCGGAAAACGAAGACCGGCATACTTGTACCGGAAGACTGGCAGGACTGTCATTTTATGGTGTCTGATGAAAGCGGACGCAGCGTCGTGATCGAGAGCCGTAACAGTGAGATCCAGGTTATTCCTTCTGATATTTGCACTAATTTTTACCTGGGCAGCGATGATATGGAGGACTCCTACAGGAACGGCAAGCTCAGAGAAGAGGCCGTAAAAATGACTGACGAAGAATTGGTATCAGATTACAAATATGATTACGGTTACGGTCATGGCTATCATCGCTTTGCTGCGATCCTGGGACAGCTTGAATGCTACAGGGATACAGAAAAGAAAGATTATTATACAAGAATGCCGGAATCCGCCGCATTGGTGATACTCCGGAGTGTGGTACAGAACTCATATACAAGTGCCGCCGGCACTTCCATGACGCAATACAGCGCCATTTACAACAACGAGAAAAAGACAGTTGAAGTATGGCCGTTCCAGAATTATTCAAAATCTTTCACATTCGATGTGGAGGGAAACCAGATCTCATAAGATCAATAATATAAAGCCAGAAAGATTCCTTTTGCTTTCATGACAGAAAACCGCCGTTATATAAACTACATAGACGACACAGTGGTATCAACTCTCGAAGAATGGGCAATGCGGGACAGTGTGAAAGCAGCGGCCGATTACGTCACAGACAGCGTAGATGAAGATGGCATCGAAAATGCGCTAAGGCATTTCGGGCTTATCGGATAAAGATCGATGTACAGTAAACTATTCAGAAAATTGATTTTTGTGCAGACTGTGTCGATACTTTCGACCACGATAGCTGTGATAGTGGATTCATCAGTCACGAGCATGTTTATCGGAGAAGCAGCTCTTTTAGCGTCCGGCCTTGCGATGCCTCTTGTCCTTTTTTTTGCTACGATAGGAGGTGCCGTCGCTGTAGGTTTCCAGACTGTCGTGGCCAGAAAACTCGGACAGGGAGACCGCGAAGGGGCATCCTCTGCATTCAACTATATCCTGATCCTGACAATGGTGATCTCCATCGCCGGAGCCGTCCTCACTTTTCTTTTCGCCGATCAGCTTGCGGTACTGCTCGGAACGGTACGCGGGAGCTATGAGCATTTGCAGGTCATGGGATATCTGAAAGGATATGCCTTCGGTATACCGGCATATTCGGTCATGCTGCTTCTCAGCCCTGTCATGTTCATCGATTCGGATAAAAACAGGATCACTGCGTCGATACTTGTGATGGTGGCCGTCGACGTAGCCCTCGACATGCTGAATGTCCTGTATTTCAAAGGGGAACTGTTTGGAATGGCTGCGGCCTCTTCGATCAGCTATATCGCGGCGGCAGCTGTTCTTCTTCTGCACTTCTGCAGGAAAGGCAATGAGATATTGCTCGATCTGAAAAGCGCAAGGCCGGTCGAGCTCGGAGCTGTCTTCAAAAACAGCTCGACATACACTGTATACCATATCTGCAAATCCTTGCTGACCTATGCTGTCAACATCCTTCTGATCATATTCAGCCTGGCGGATGAGGTAGCTGTCTATACTGCTCTTTCCTCGCTTGCGCTGGCGCTTACATCCGCCGGATCGGCAATGGGTTCAGTCACTCTTTCCTTCGCATCGCTCTTCCACGGAGATAATGATGCAGGCAGGAAACTTCAGCTGAAAAAGATCTTCGCCCGGTACAGCCTTATCATCTGCGGGGCATTCACTGTAGTGACCGTCGTTTTTGCACCGTACATCTCGAGACTGTTCATCCTGGAAGACGATCCTCAGTTTGTTTCATGTGTGGCCGGCCTGAGGCTCCTCGCGCTGAGTCTTATCCTTAATTCTGTCAACAACTGCTACCGCAATTATTACCAGGGCGTCGGAAGGCTCGGGAGCTCGCTTACTGTCTGCATCCTTCAGTATTTTGCAGCGCCTGTCGGTTCCCTGTTCATAATCCTGATGACGGGTGCGCACCAAAGCATCTGGCTTTTCTACATCATAGGAGAAACAGTCACCCTCATCGTTACCATGCTGCTCAGGGGAAAAGAGAATAAAACAGAGCTGCTTGACCGCGAGATCTATATCGAAGATCATGACAGGGTCGATGACGCTGCTGACATGTTCAGACAAATACTGACTGAAAACAGTATCACTGATGGTAAAATGGAGCTGGTGGATAAAATGCTGAAAACCATCTCAGAGATATATGCGAACGCAGAACAGCAGAAAGCAGAACTGAATCTCAGGGTCTACGAGACCGGCAGTGAACTCAGATGCAGCATTGAGACCGACCTGACTGATCCGGAAGGAAGATTTGAGCAGATGGCACATCAGGACAAAAACAGTATAAGTTTTTCTGAAGTCTTCGGACTGAAGAGGATAGTTATGGAGGATCTGAGGAATGAGTAACAGCAACATGACAGCCGGCAGGATACTTCTGGAATCCTTCAAAAGCAACAGTAACAGGGTCGCCATCAGAAGAAGCAGCGGATTTCCGCAGATCACATACAGCGAATTGCTGGACCGGGCCGGCAGGGTGGCTGCATTCCTTGAAGACAACGGGACAGAGCCCGGAAGGGGAAAGAGGGTCGCCATATGCATGGGCCGCAACCCGGAATATGTGGTCTCCTTCATGAGCTGCCTTATCTTCGGATATGCTGCTGTCCTGTTCGATTCGGAATATCCTGAAAGCAGAAGAGAATTCATCATCAGCCACTCCTCTCCGGAGTTCATCCTTGATGAAGAGAGCTACTCCATGGCAATGGAGTGCGAACCGGCTTATCCGGATGATTCTCCTGATGAGGATACCGAGGCTGTCATCGTTTATACATCCGGATCGACGGGCGATCCCAAAGGCATCGTCCATTCACAGCTGAGCTGCGGTATGGGGATACTGAACCTGAAGGATGTGATCGGGCTGACTCCGGATGATGTATACGGCTCGACCGCAAGGTTCACGTTTGCTGCTCACTGCTTCGACCTGCTGCTGCCGCTGTATATAGGGTGCTCTGTATGTCTGGTGCCGCCGGGAGTGCTGAGGGATCCGCACATGATGGCACTGTACTGCAAGAATCATGAGATAACAGCTACATTCATGCCGCCTTCGCTCCTGAGGACCTTTGACAGAGCGTCGGATACTCTGAAAACTGTAGTGTGCTCCGGCGAGAAGGTCTTCAATATAGATCCGAAGGGAATGAGGGTCATCGCGGCATACGGTATCTCGGAGTGCTATGTTATCATGGCCGGGGAGATCAAAGAATGCAGCGGGAACGCATACCTTGGAAAAACAGTCGGCGATATCTGCGCGTATATCCTGGATGAAAACGGAAATGAGGCAGATGAAGGAGAGATCTGCTTCACAGGGGACTTTTTCAGGGGATATATCGGACTTCCGGAACTTACCGCCAGTCTGCTCGTGGACAATCCGTTCAAAGGCAGGGAAGGGGACGGCCATGAAAAGATGTTCCATACCCGTGACCATGTAAAGAGACTTCCGGACGGCCGTATCGTATATATCGACCGCATGGACTGGATGGTCAAGATCAACGGAAACCGCGTCGAGCTAGGAGAGGTCGAGAACATACTGCGCGGACTGCCGGAGATAAAGGATGTTCTCGCAAAAGGCTTCAGGGATTCGCAGGGCCGCGTCATCCTCTGCACTTATTATTTAAGCAGATCCGGAGAGGCTCTTCCGAAGCAGTATCTTGCGGACAAACTGGCCGAAAAGGTCCCGGCGTACATGATACCGCAGTTCTTTGTCCGCCTCGACGAGTTCCCGAAGAACGCCAACGGCAAGATCGACAGAAAGGCGCTTGCTCTGCCGGATATAAATGAATTCAGGAAAGACTATGCGCCGCCTGAGAATGATACTGAGGCGATGCTTTGCCATGCCATGGAGCATGTCCTTGAGACAGAGCTCGTCGGCGTCAACGACGATTTCTTTGATCTCGGCGGGGACTCGCTCAGGAGCGCTGCCCTGATCGCTGAACTGGAAGGGCAGAGTCTCACATACTCCATGATATACGACGGCCGCACACCTAAGCGGATAGCGGAGCTCATTGCAGAAGCCGATACCGGAACAAAGACAGTTGAAATGGCCATGAAAGAAAGAAACAGGCCGCAGCCGCTTCTGCCGTATCAGCAGTATTATCTTGACTATCAGATGTATTCACCGAACAAGATAATAGCGACGAATCCGGTCTGCTGCAGGCTTCTGCCGGAAACAGCCTCGCCTGAGGCTGTGAAGGAGGCTCTCGACAAGGTGTTCGCGCATTTTGCGGTATTCGGCACAGTGTTCGGATTCGACAGCAAAATGGAGCTGGTGCAGCGCTATGAGCCGGAATTTATCCCGGAAACAGAGATCTCATATGTATCGGAGAAGACCTTCGAAGAGCTGATCAGGCCGGGTTTTGTCAGACCGTTCCGGCTGTTCAATTCTCTTCTTTGGCGCTGCGGGATCTTTGTTACTCCGGAAAGCACATACATCCTGATGGACCTTTACCACGCGATAAGCGACAGGGCGATGGTCAGGAACATGTTCCGGAATATATTCAACGCACTGGAGGGAAAGCCTCTCGATGATGATCTGTATTATCTTTATCTCCGCAGACAGGGGGACCTTCGCGCAAATGCGCTGTCACACGCAGAAAAGATACTGGAGGAGATCGAAGAGACCAGGTCATATTCGGGATTCCCGCGTCCCGACTTTGAACACCGGGGGAATGCGAACGGCCGGTTCACGAGCTGTACTGCAAACACTCTGAACGAGCTGGGGCGCTGCGCCGCGCATTACCGCTGCTCGATCAATAATCTGATCGTAGCCGCTGCAGCTGAGGCCCTTTCGGAATATAACGGCGACTCGCGCGTCAGGATCCGCTGGACATATAACGGAAGGGAAGAAAACTGGGAGAAGATGCTCGTAGGCATAACCACCAAAAGCATAACGACCAATATAGACCTTAAGGACTTCGGCTCAATGGAGGAATATATACAGGACGTAAAGGATCAGTCGATGTACGGCATCCGTCACAGCTCGTTTTCATCCGCGTTCGACGATATGTCTCCGGGACTGTCGGAAAGGATGAACATCGTCTATCAGAACGGAACGGCTCTGCCTGAGAACGTTCCTGAAGGGGCGGATATCAGCGCATACTTCGATTACCACACAGGGAGCCTGTCGATGTTCCAGCTTATGATCAGCGAGCAGGATGAAGACAAGCCGCTGAAAGCCGTTTTCGTATACAACAGGAGAAAATACAAGGAGGAGAGCGTAGCAGCGTTCTCTGAGATCTTTCACAGGAAACTCGCGGCTTTTCAGGCAGACTGCCCCGTAGTGAATTAACGAATGATTTTAAAGAAAGGTTCGCACAAGGATGAAAAAACGAAGAAAATCGTTAGCAAGCATACTTTTGTCACTCATTATCATGATGGGCTTGTTCCCTGAAACTGCTTTGGCGCATGAAAATCAAAAGCCGCAGAGCGACTCGGGGCAAGAGTATATCAGCGGACTGATTCCGGAAGATACAGAACTGGCATTCCCGTATGACAGTACCGCCAAGAGAGACTCTAAAAAGTCGCTAAGAAGCGGCTCTTTGCCGTCATCATATGACACCCGCGAAACCTATCAGACACCTGTAAAGAATCAGGGACAAAACGGGATTTGCTGGACATTCGGAACCTATGCTGCTCTGGAAGCGAATATGAAAAAGAATGGAATGGGAAGCCAGGACTTCTCAGAACTTCACATGGCTCATTGCACAAGCAAATATAGTGTAGGGAATAAAGACGGATGGGATCGCGCTCCCGGCAGCGGAGGCAATAGATTTAAGGCTACCTCTTATCTTATGCGTGGCGGTTCGTTTGCAGGCACGGTGGATGAATGGGATGATCCTTACACAGATATTTTCAAAACCATTCAACCGAGAGATGAGAGCATCTCAGCAGATAAAGTCAGAACATATCGTGCGAAGAACGCTATCTTCTTAAACGGTAATAATGTAGTGAGTGAAGCATCAGAGGCTGCTGCCATCAAGAAGGCGATCATGAAGTACGGTGGAGTAGGTGCGTCCATGTACTGGAACGGGGATGCAGTTGCAAGTGAGGACCCTGACACTGTTGACAACGGGTTTTTCAATAAACAAACCGGAGCATATCGATATATTAACAGCTTAGGAACTGAGGAAAATCCATCCATGACCAACCATTTGGTAGAGATTGCAGGATGGGATGACAATTATCCGATAACCAATTTTAACGAAGGCTGTCGTCCTGACAACCCAGGAGCATGGCTGGTTAAAAACAGCTGGGGAGACGATTGGGGTAATTACGGCTATCTTTGGATTTCTTATGAGGACACTAACTTTCCAAGAAATGCTTTCTGTTTTGATGGTGCTGTACCCTATGATCATAGCAAAACAACGATTTATGAATATGACAAATGTGTAGACGCGCTTTCAAAGTGGGCTTCAGACGAGGATTATAACAGTTACCTCCGAGTTTTCGAAGTTAATAGTGATTCAGAAGAACTTACAGCGGCTAAAATTTTCATCGGTACTCCTGCAACCATTACCGTGGATGCAGTTGCTGATCTAAGCATACTGGAAAGTAAAAAGAATCCTTTTAATGACGGGGAACCTACATCAAGAGGACAAATCGTGGCGGAATATCCCGGCTGGTATGAGATTCCTCTGAATAATAAGCTCAAATTGGGTGATGCAGGTAGTAAGTTCGGTATTGTGTTTACAATTGATTGGGATGATTCTTTTTCATCAGACGAGTGCTATCTCGGTAGGGACAAGTTCAACTCTGCTCCCAATAATTCTTTTTATCGTTATTTTTCCGGCTACGGCTGGTATGACGGTTCTACAAGCAATGTTGCAATGAAAGCCATTACGGAAACGACATCTAAACCAAAATATGAAATCAATATTAACGGAGGCATAGCTTACAAAGATCCGGAATTAACCGCCGAAATTACAGAGGCTGTTGCAGAAGAAAGAGTATATTTTAAGTGTAATGAGCCTAGTGAAGGGAAATATATATCAAATATCACATGCTCTCCTGGCACAAGTATAATCAAATCTACTTCGGGCACTTCACGTAAGTTTTATGTTACGATGCCGGAGCAGGATATCACGATCAATGTTGTTATGGCGGACAGATCGGAATTTACAGTTGACCTTAGCAGTGGTTCAGTCCAAGTGCCGGAGGCTGTATTCTTCAACTTACCATATTTGGAAAGAGCCGGTAAAACCCTACAGGAAGGTCAGTGTATAGATATTAACGGCGATGGTACCTTTGATGTTGAAGTTCTTCAGAGAAACGCATCCACGGGTATGGTAACTGTTAAAAAACATGATGAAAGTGATTTGGGCGGAAGCTACGAAGATATTCCGGATTCTAAAAACACTCCTTACAGCAAAGTTACATATCAGTTTGGCGATGCACCGTCTGTAATAAAGATAAAATCGGTACGTGTTAACGGGTTTGAAACGCCGATTGTCGGTAATAAGGCGAGCGATCATTTGAATCTTACGGTACCTGAAGCGTGCCATTACGACATTGTTGAAAAAAAGTGGCTGAGTTCTTCGAGCATGTCGTATTTAGACCCTGATGATGTTTTTGAAGCCGATACAATGTATTCATGCTGGGTATACATTGCGCCTAAGGAGGGGGCTGAGTTTGCATCTGATGAAGAACTCGAATTCTACGTCAATGGCGATCAATCACTGATTAACGGTTTCGGCTTCGATAATAACAGATTCTTTATTTCTACAAAATTTCGGAATTCGATACCTGATACGCACACTCATGTCTGGGGCGAGCCATCGTACGAATGGACAAAGGACGGCGACGACTGGAAGTGTACAGCGACACGCGTATGCACTAAGGATGCGAGCCACACAGAGAGTGATACAGTAACGGCACTTGGCGTGGAGACCACGGCACCGACAGAAACTAAGGAAGGCGTCAGGACCTACACTGCCAATTTCGAAAACGATGCCTTTGACACTCAGACAAAGACTGAGAAGATCCCGAAGCTTGATCCTCAACCGGGAGATGATCCGAAGCCTGAAACGGAGTCAAAGCCGGAGCCACAGCAGCAGACAGAACCACAACCACAGTCGCAGCAGCAGTATGCACCCGGTTCAGATCCAAACCAGATGGGCACGGACGGAACGGCAATAGGTGAGGGCGCATCAGCCGCTGCAGCAGACAAAGCCATCACTTCATCAACGAGCGATGAGGGACCTGCAGGCAGTAAGTATGCATCGCTTCAGCTCAAATCCACAAAGCAGGCAAAAACCAATATTACGCTTACCTGGAATGCGGTAAGTGGTGCCAAAAAGTACGTTGTTTATGGCAATGCCTGTGGCAGGAGCAACAAGATGCATAAGCTTGGTGAACTCGGAGGTAAGTCATTCAAGGTAACTAAGATTTCCTCTGCATTAAAGAAAGGGACTTATCACAAGTTCATGGTCGTAGCATTGAACGCGAATAACAATGTAGTTACTACATCCAAAGTTATTCATGTTGCGACTAAGGGCGGCAAGGCAGGCAATCCGACCATGATTACGACGAAGAAGCCAAAGAGGCTCAAGAAGGGCAAGACCTTCAAACTTAAAGCAAAGCAGACCGGCATGAATGTCAGGAAGCACAGAGCTCTGAGCTATGAGACAAGCAATGCGAAGGTTGCTACAGTCAACAAGAAGGGTGTGATCAAGGCAACAGGCAAGGGGACCTGTTATGTATATGCATATGCACAAAACGGAGTCTTTAAGAAAGTTAAAGTAAAGGTAGCAGGATAAATCCGGGCCATGGGCAATGCCGGGGATTGTGTAAAAGCAGCGGCCGACAGGCATTTGGGCTAATCAGATAAATCGCTTATTACCTATATCCGTCAAGCTGTGAGGATCCTCTGGCGGATACCATCTGTTCCATCGATAATGTCATCATGCGGATCACGGCAAAGCGCAATTTTGCCCAGCAGGCGAGCGCATTCGAACCTGCAGCCAATCTCTACGCTCCGTACTGGAGACAGGTGAATGGCACGAAGCTTTCCAAAATGAGCTTCGAAGAGGTGGATCAGGCCGAGTGGGCAGAGCCGAGAACCGATGTTTACGCGGCTCTTGATTACTATTTTGAGAATCTGAATCAGGGACGTCCGTATTTCCTCGCAGGCCATTCACAGGGATCGCGCCTGAGCTACATGGTGCTGTCGGAATATATGAAGGAACATCCGGACCGCTATGCGAACATGATAGCAGCTTACTGCATCGGTGATTCTCTGACGGAAAAGTATCTGGAAGAGAACCCTCATGTGAAAGCGGCGCAGCGCGCTGATGACCTTGGGGTCGTAGTATCCTGGAACACAGAAGGACCGGCAAATAAGGGCAAAGATTCGTTAGTTGTTTCTCCGGGAGCGATATCGATCAATCCCCTCAACTGGCGCGTTGATGAAACTCCGGCAGGTCCGGAACTAAACCTCGGTTCCTTCGTTCCGCATCTTCTCACTCCGGGTATGGACGAGCTTCCGGTCAGGGCAGATGCTGTGATCGACCGGGAAAGAGGTACGGTAATGGTCACGGATCCTGCATTCGAGAAGTATACGATAACTGCACTGACCGGAATGGATGACCTGGAAGCAGTTTTCGGACCGGCAAGCTGTCACGGATGCGACTATTCGTTTTTCTATCTGAACATACGGGAAAACGCACGCCTTAGAGCAGATGTGTGGTTTAGTAAGGAATAGATTTTGAAATTACGAAATGAGAGACAAACTATGAACAATCAGATCACATCAGACAGAAGAAAACATGTACTTAAGAGTCTGTACAGTTCATCCCAGGGCATTTCCATGATCGCCCTGATAATAGCGGCTGCTTTTGAGATCATGATGCTGGGGTATACGGTCGTAAATCCGGGACTGTACGGACCGTATATCATGAAATACCGCCTGTTTTACGCTTCGCTTCTGATCGTAGCTGTCGTGTATATCGCTTTGAATGAGTATGCGAGAAGGGACATCGAACACAGATATGAACTGCTCAGGATCGCAAATCCTGTATGCGCGATATTCTTTTTTGTATGGTCGCTTGCTGTCACATATTCCGACTCTCTGGTCACGAAAACGATAGATCCCGCTGTATTCATGACCTTTTCCATGGTCGTACCGCTCAGCTTTTCGCTTATTCCGGCTGTCTACGCGGTGATCGTGATCTTGGCAGATTCTCTCATGCTGTATCTCATCGTTTCTGTAAACGGTGCCGGGGCGTCGATAATCAATATCATAGTCTTTTTCGTTTTCCAGTTTGTACTGGGCATCGGTTTTCTGCAGCTGAAGCTGAATCTGGCTGAACGCATCGTACAGGAAGAAGAAAACGCGAGGATCGATGTGATGACAGGTCTTCCAAACAGGCGCGAATATGAAGAAGAACTTAAACGTATCGGGGAGGATCCTTTGCCGGATGACTTACACTATGTGGTCATCGATATCAATGGATTGAAGGATGTGAACGACAGCTATGGCCACGAGACCGGGGACAGGCTGATCGCCGGAGCGGCCGGCTGCATAGAGAAATGCTTCAGAGACTGGGGGAGACAGTACAGGATAGGCGGAGATGAGTTCGTTGTCCTGCTCTGTGCAGAACGGGAAAAGGTGGATGAGCTGATACGCGATGTCAAAAAAAGCACAGAGGAGTGGTCGGCAGAAAACGGCGTCACACTCAGCGTCTCCTGCGGCGCGGCAGGTACTTCAGAACACCCTGACAGCGGAATAAGCGAACTTGCAAGAGCAGCTGACGAGAAGATGTATGAAGAAAAATACCGGTATTACAAATCGATAGGTATGGATAGAAGAAGATATGGAAAAGGGAAAAGGGAAAGAGACAGAGATCAGGGACAGCAATAATACTGAGCTGAAAGATAAAATAGGTCTCGGAGAATATGCATCGTTCGGAGCGGGCGGCGTCGGCGTGATGATGCTTAACGGCATTCTTGCCGGGTATATTATGATATACATGACAAATGTCGCGCTTCTTGATGTGGCGGTCATATAGTATCTCTGATGTCGAATGACAGGAAAGAGCAGGGCATACTGGGAAATATAGTTTCACTTGCGCGCGGAGTAAGCGCCTTTCTGGGGAATGTTTTCTTTGTACGGCTGCTGCTGATCTTCACGGATGAACCCGGGAACCAGAATACGCAGAGAGCCTATACATCGACAATGTTAGTATACTGCGCTGCCACAGTGGTGCTGACAAGAACGGTAATGTCATAGAAACCGGAACTACAGATGATCCGCAGTCCATTAAGGTAACAGGCAACATAGTGTTTACGCCTGTCTATGAGAAACTGCCTGACCCGGATAATCCTGAAAATGGAAGCAGAAAAGGCGGAAGCAGCGGCACGAATACCGGAGACAGTACGAACGTCGCGCTGTGGATCGGTCTGCTGGCTGCAGCCGGGATCGGTTTCGGAACGGTGTACAAACGCAGAAAAAGAAGCAAGTAGGTACTTATCCGGTAACTGATCGATCAAAACAGAGTGGCGGATGTCTGTCAGACAGCCGCCACTCTGTTGCTGTTTTATTTTGGGTGAACACAATCATTTCATCACTTCAGTACGTCGATCATTTCTTCAAGAAGCTCCCGCAGCTCTTCTTCCTGAGAAGAGGAGAGAGGCTGATCGGGATCATCGGCACTTTCAAGCACACCCTGGTGGTGCGCTTTTACTTTGCCGTTTTTGATGACATAAAGATCGGGCGTGTAAAGATGAGGGCTGCCGCTGCTGTCGCTTTCAAGATACTTGCCGAAGCGCTTTACGAATAGATCGTAATCATCTATGTCCGCGTTGTTCATCCAGTCGGAATCCTTTCGCGTGTCAAGATAGCCGGCGTAAGTATCAGCTTCCGCGAGAGCGTCGTTGAGATAAGGCATCATCTGATCGCAGTATGAGCAGTCTTCAAAAGCGGCAAAGAAAATGAACGATTCGCCGTCGCTCATCATCCGGTCGATCTCTGCGACGGTGGTATCGACGAAGCGGCTGCCGCCGTCGTGACCGGACATGCTGTCATAGCCGCTCAGATCGACGGTATCCCGCCCGGCAAAAGGAGATTCGGGAATGGTCCCTTTTTCCTTGCCGCCGCAGCCGGCAAACAGCATGGAAGTCAGTATGATGCATAGAATAAATGTGGCCGTTTTTTTCATGTCTGTATTGTAACAAAGCTATAGGAAAATTAGAAGATATATACTTGCAAAACGGTTACAAAAGGGGTATATTCCACATTATGGAAAATGAACTTTACTTCTGAAAATCCGCGCGGTCTTTCTCAAGTGCTTAACAATAAAAAAACGGTCAAATGCTTGAAATTTCAGCAAAAAATGTTGATTAGACATTGCTTTGGGAGTATTATATCGATGTATAGCTTTATGCATTCAGGAGAGAGAAAATCAAAGCGTCAAAGCTAAGAACACGAAGTTACACAATGACTGAAAAACCCGCTGAAAATATAAAAGACGACACATCGATCAGGCAGAAGATCACAGACGTGTTTTATATAAACGGAGCTCTCAACAAAAAAGCGCTTGTTGTGCTGCTCTTTGTTTTGATGCTGCTCCTTCTGGCAGTGATACTTGGAATACACAGCGCATCAAAAGCGACCGCATCCAATATCGCCGGCAGCTATGTGCTCGAATCTGTCGAGGGCAGCGGCGGCGGTATCACATCCGGGGATGTTGACGAGATGAAAAAACTCGGTCTTGAGATAACGCTTGAGGTCCACGACAACGGGACGGCCATAATGGACGTTTTCGGCCAGACAACGAACATAAGCTATGACATCAATAAGATGACCATGAATATAGACGGACAGAAAGCATCCTTTAAGTATAAAAGAAGGAAGCTCACCATAAAGCAGAACGGGTCGGAAATGGTATTCAGAAAGTAAACGGCGCCTGCAGAGCGGTCAGTGAGAAAAATACAGCAGGTGTTATATAAGAAGAGAAACGAAATGGACAGATCCATTGATAACAACGGAAATACCGGCAGGGATATCACTTACAGGCGCGGCAGCCAGAGGGGCGGACGCGGCCTCAAGATAGCTTTCACATGTCTGTTGACTGCGGTCATGCTAATGAGCGGACTGGCCGGCGTTTTCGCGGATTCAACGATCAACGCGCAGGACAGTTTTACCGATACAGTCACCACCAGAGGCAATTTTCAATATAACGTTGGCGGCGTTCATCAGTCGACCAGCACGACCTCCGTTTCGACATTCGGATCGGCCATGCCGTTGTCCACGATATATATCGATATGAATTATCTTACGCCTGAACAGGGTGTATACGCCAAACTTGCGAGCACGTCCAATACACATCAGGCGTCTTTTGCAGACGGCATAAAAACCATGCAGGTGAGCACAGGCAAGACTTATGTAGTATATGATCCGGCCGGGCTGCAGCTGCAGCTTAAGGCAGGCCAGGACAATTATCTTGCAGGAAACCTCTTTTCATATACATTCCCGAATGCCGCCGTCCTTACTGACGGAAGCCGCGCAAGTGTAAAGATCACATATTCAAATGCACATATCTACGTTGACCAGCGTCTTGGCAGCGCAGGCGCGGATTCTCCTCTCAACGGCGCGGTTCATCTCGCCTACGGGAATTCAGTACAGTACGGAAACGAAGACACGACATACTATGACACTTATAACGGAGCTGTGAAAGGATCAACAGATCATCCCGTTTCGGGATACAGCAATACAAAATATGCAGTTACCGGCCTGTCGATGGATGCCCGCATACAGGTCGTGGATGATAACGGGGATCCGATAGACGGGACGTTCATATTTCCTACAGTGGGACTCAATATAGACAGAGACCCGGATTCCGGCTTTGGTTATGCCAAGCCGCTATGGTATTTTGAGGACAGCTACCCTGAATATGACTTCTTCAGTGAAGCTTTGCGCATAAACAGCGGCAATAAAGCAGATATCTATGTGCGTCCTAACAGCAGTATCGAGGAATCCGCACCCGACTCCGGCAACAAAAATTATTATCAGCCGATGATCACGGAAGTCCTCTCAGGAGCCTATCAGGGAGCTGTAAAATTTACGGCGGACACTAAACCGCAAATACAGACCCAGGCCAATAACAATGCCTATGTCAGCGGTTTTATAACCACTGCCGATGCTGCATCAGGAATAAGCGTGACTACAACAGGACACGGCACGTATAACGGTGTTATGAACACCTCTCTCATGACCGGTACGCAGATCTGGCATCGCATACGTTCCGTCACAGGCCCGGGAGGCAATATACAGACTACGACAGAGGCCAATTACGGCGGCGATCTGAGTGACGGCGGAAAGATACTCGGACAGGGAACGTATGTTGTTCCTGACGGAAAGACGGTCGTCTATACGATGAAACCGGACAAGGGATATGTCCTTGACACGCTGCGCATAAATAACAGCATCACCGATGTACCAACAGAGATCTCCGGCGTTGCGGAAATGGCAGCAGGTGAGACAAAAACAGTGTCGCTTGCAGACGGCAAGACAGGAACCATCACCAAGAAAGATGACGGAAGCTATACTTTTGAATTCCCGTACAACAATTATGACCACTCCATAATGGTCACATGGGTGCCGGTATCCGTAAAAGTAAGCGCCGTAAAAAAATGGTATGACAAGAACAATAAGTTCGGTACACGTGAGAACATAGTGGTGCATGTGAACGGCGCTGCCAACTATGAAAGTGGAGAAAGCCATCATTATCCTGAAGATTACCTGCCTTCACAGAGCTATGCTCCGGGACGGGCAGATGACGGCAATGACGACTGGACGGCGACATGGGGCGACGGCAAAGCCAACAACCATTTCACTGAAACAGTTTATCCGGACACAGACAGCCTTCCTGCTACGAACACAGACGGCAAGGCTCTTTACTATTTCTACGATTATTCAAAGCGCCAGTTCCGGGCATATACATACAACTCAACTACCGGCGAGTTCGAGGCTACCGGCGATTCTTACTGGGTCAACTTCCTTCCTAAGTACGACGAATCAGGAAAGGAGATCACCTATACGGTAGATGAGGACGTACCTGCAGGTTATTCTCTTACAGTGACTTCAAACGGGGATCTGGACGCGGACTTCGGGTACAACCTGATAAACAGCCTCGAGCCGGTCGCTACAGCCAGGATATCCGTACAGAAGGCTCTTGACGGACGCGCATTCGGAAGCAATGAAGACTACGTGTTCATACTTGCCGGCGAAGACGGGACTCCTATGCCTGTAAAGACATCCGTAAAGATACCGGGAAGGGGAGACGATGAGCCGGACAAGGTAGTAGCTTCGACTACTACTGCCGGAAAGATCAATGAGGCCAGGAAGACCGCAGCTTTCGGAGTTATCTCATACCGGAAGAGCGATCTTAAGGAAAAAGCAGTCACTTATGCTTCGGCTTCTGATAAAGAAAGATCGAGGGTGCGTTTCTGGACTCTGACGTATGCGGATCCTGCAACACAGAAGAAGGTCACAAGGACTTTCGACATGAATGATGCTGCGGACAGGACTGCCTTTGAATCGCTGCCGGGCGCAGGCGTTTTCGTGGACGGCGCAAAAGGCAGCGTTTATTCCGCTGTGTTCAAGTACACGGTAAGTGAGAATCCTGAGCACGGACCAATGGTGGAAAATGACTCCGCCATGCAGGTACTGACTGTAGACGTAGTCTACGATGAGCTAGCAGGCAAGTTCTATATTGGCGGTGTTGATGCTACTGCAAGTCAGTCAAGCGATCTTGACATAGCGAAAGTCGATCTCAAGCCTGTATATTTCGAAAACGATTATGATAATAAAACGGATTTTGAGCCTGAGATAATAAAGGATCTGAACGGCCGTCCGATATCGGCGGATCAGTACAAAAACAGCTTCACCATAAAAGCTGTGGATACGGAAGAAGGCTATGGAGTCGATACAAAGCTCAGGGCTAATAATACTCCTATGCCGGGAGGAACTTACGGCGGCACAGCAGTCAGTTCAACTCAGAAGATAAAGACCACGAATGCCGGAGAGGGCGGGACCAATGATGTCCAGGCCGTGATCGGCTTCGACAAAGCGATCACATACAAAAATGATGATCTGAAAAAAGAGATAAAGAAATCAGAGCAGGGCAAGGAACAGGTTATAGAATGGACCTACGGCAATACTGTATATGGCCCGATCCCTGATGACGCTGTCAATTCAGAGGCAATAGTAGTTGACGGCACTACTTATGATGCCGGAACTGTAAAATATGCTGAAGCGACAGAATCCCAGCGCCAGGCGGCAAAGGGAGATACGGCCGAATCGCTGTGGACATTTGAAGGCAAAAAGCGCGTCGACGACAGATCTCTTGCTCCGAACGATGCGGTAGGCTCTTACTATATGTCTGAACGGATCTTCACATACAAAGTGTGGGAGAGCAGCAGTGCCGCGCCGGGATATACGAATGACTCCCACAATAGCGAGGCAACTGCTTTCCAGATGAAGGTAAAAGTCACACGCGATGACAATACGGGAAAGATAACTGTATCAAAAATACCGCAGGATGGACCTGTATTTACAAATAAATATGAAGCGAGCGGCGATGTGACCATCAAAGCTCAGAAAAAGATAAAGGGCAGAGACCTCGCTGCGGGAGATTTCGAATTTGAGATCGAAGCAGTGACAGCAGGAGCGCCGCTTCCTGCGCCGAACAAGGTCAGCAATCAGGCGGACGGCACGATCGAATTCGGCGCGGTCACATTCACGCAGAATGATCTGAAACGAACCGCCGCGGAGCCGGGCGCATATGACGCCGTACGCACCGAAACCGGATATTACGAAAAAACATTCATATACAGGATAAAAGAAACAAGTACTGACGGCAGCGGCGTAACGACCGACAAAAATTCCAGGACCGTCGCTGTTACCGTGCGTGAAGACGGCGCAGGCAATATTAAGGTAGTTGCAGTTAACGGCAACCATGACGGTGCAGGCGATTCCTATCTCGGCACAGGCTTCAGCACACAGGGAGCCTCAAGCAGCATTGTCAAAGCCGGGATATTCACCAATGAATACAACGCGTCAGGAAATGTCACCATAGAAGCGGAAAAAGTTCTGAATGGAGGGCTTCTCAGAGCGAACGATTTCTATTTTACTCTGGAAGACTGTAAGGGCAATGTCATCGGAAC
Organism: Mogibacterium sp.; assembly: GCA_017512365.1. Taxonomy (GTDB): domain Bacteria; phylum Bacillota; class Clostridia; order Peptostreptococcales; family Anaerovoracaceae; genus Crickella. The sequence continues at coordinate 264,309 of JAFWGQ010000014.1, read as the reverse complement.
TTACGCAAACGATGCGGACGGAAAGATCAGCTTCAGTATCGCGTACAACCTCGACAAAGTAAATCAGGACAAGGAGAAGGGGATATGCACGTCTGCTGACACGACCGATCCGGACAACGGGCCTTGGACCTATACATATACGATAAAAGAGCTTCAGGTCGACGGACGCGGCACCGATGATGTCACTATTGATTCTCACGCTGAGACGGTAACGGTCAAAGTCACGGATAACGGCAGAGGAGACCTGAACGCTGCAGTGACATACGACCAGGACGGCGCGAAATTCGAAAACACTGTCAGATCGCGCGACCTGATTCTGCAGAAGATCTGGATAGACAATGATGCGGATGGGATCAGCAAGGTAAAGAGGCCTGACAGCGTGACCCTGACTTTGACCGCCGACACGACAGATGCCAATGTACTCACGCCTGAAGACGGATGGAGCGTAAGCGGAAACACGAGCATTAAAAAAGTCGCGCTTACAGAAGCACTGGATGCGACGAGCAATGATGCCCTTTGGCGTAAGGTAATGGAAGTGCCGGCATACAACTCAGACGGCACTAAGATCAATTATACGGTAGACGAGGCTGATGACGATGTTCCTGCCAATTACATCAAGAGCGTGATACCGGCTGCAAATACCGTGATCAACACATATGACATCACGTCGATATCGGGAACCAAAAAATGGGTCGACGGAGGTCTTACGCACTGCGATTCGGCCGAACTGAAAGGAAAGCTGACTGTCAGCTGGACCGATGCAAGAGGCGGCTCGGGCACTGTCGATAAACCGCATATCGACTGGGACGACGCGACTCACACTTATACCGTCATCGGTCTCAGTAAATTCAGTGAAAATGGCGCATTGCGCACTTACAGTGTGACTGAGACTCCTCCTGAAGGCTACACGGTTTCTTATGAGAATACAGGAGAGAGCGGCGGAACGGACAAAGCGCTTGACGGCGGAACCATCGTAAACACCATAGAGGGAAAGATCGATGTTACCGGCACCAAGGTCTGGAAGGACAGGGAAGAAGACGATGCAGCGGGTCCGAAACCTGATCTGAATCTGTTCAGGAAGTCAAAGAAGGAAGGTTCAGACGTAGAGTCTGTAACAGCGACCCCGATCTGGGACAACGACAAAACTTCATATACATTCAAGGATCAGGCCAGGTATGACGATAAAGGATATGAGTACGTATACTGGGTAACAGAGAATCAGATCGACGGATATCTGCCGCCTGTATATTCGGATGGTGATAAAGCGCTGAATGGCGGGACCATCACAAATATCAAGGAGCCAAATGGCACGCTTGACATTAACGCTACCAAGATCATGACCGGTTCGACAAGATTGTCAGACTGGGATTTTGTGCTGTCGCTTTACACCGGACAGAGTGCTTCCGGCGACAAGGTGGGCGACAGCATCCGCATCAGGGAAGGCGTTCTCTCTGAAGACGGACTGACTGAAACGAAGGATGTAGTCTTCGAAGATATAGCATTCCGCATCATCACTGATGACAACGGCAGAGCAAGAGCCCAGATGAAGGTGATCGATCATCTGCTCACTCCGGACAAGTGGATCAACCTGGATCAAAATCCGGACGGTACTTATTACAAGGATCTTTATGTATATGAAACACCGATAACGGAAAACAATAAAGGCCTCGTACAGCCGGCTGACGGCGGAACAAAGGTCACGGTCGTAGTTGTCAATAATCTTGACGGCACTCTGTCTGCGCGCATTGCCAGCGGCGTCAGCGCCGGTGATGTTATAAATGACAATTATGACGGCACAGTGCTTGCAGATGCGGAATATGATTCTGCTAAGGTCCTGAACAGGCATGAACAGACGGTCAATGCGGACATCAAAGTGAAGAAGATCCTCAGAGGGCGCAATCTGAAAGCTGATGACGCATTCGTTTTCAAGGCGGAGTATGTTCCTGATGAAAGCCTTTCAAAGGCTGAGAAGGCAAGACTGGCCGCCGGATTCAGCTCGTCAGCGGAATCCATAACGATAGCGAACATGACTCGCCATGGCAAATCCGGCAACACTGACAGCTATGCCGAAGGAAGCATCAGCTATCAGTTCAGCAAGACAGGAACCTACAGCTTCAAGGTGACTGAGTCCGGTGAAGTTGCCGGCGTTACGAATGATACCAAGGACGGAGAGAACGTAACTGTCGTTGTCACTAAGGACACTGACGGAAAGCTTAAGGCCGTGATCACTTACGCAGACGGCAGCGAAGCCGACTTCACCAACACATATGACGCGAAAGGCGATGCCACCGTCATGGTGCGCAAGCTGCTGAACGGCATCTCCTGGGACGAGGACATGAACTTCTGGTTCAGGCTTGAGCCGCATGAAGCGCCAGAAGGATATACCACCGCAACGATGCCGAAGCCTGGAAAAGCGCGCAGAGCCGCAAGACTGACAGACGATGAAGACACCAACCACAGAGCGATCTGGACATTCGGTGAATTCAGGCTGTCAGATGCAGGCAAGGAGTTCGTATATAAAGTGACGGAAGAAGAGCCGAAGTTCAGCGGCTACGTTGCTGATGAATGGGATCTCGACATAAGCAAGCTTGTTGCCGGATATCATACGATAAAAGTTGTACCTAAAGATAAGGGCGACGGCACGCTTGACTTTGATCTGTACTATGATTCGGATACAGCGCCTGAGAGCCAGGCACTTGTTGTAACAAACCGCAAGCATGGAAGCAGCCGTAATTTCTTCGCCTCCAAGAGTCTGGTCGACAGCAGCGATGCTCCTATATGGCCTGAGGACATGAGCTTTGATCTGATCCTTACCGGTAAAGACGGGGCTCCGCTGCCTTCACAGGAAGACATACCTCCGGGAGCTGTTCTTACTGGTTCAACGGAAACTGTGACGGTCACAAATGCAAGAGAAGTAAACTTCGGGGCTGTCAAATTCGATTCTGTATATAACAGCATAAAGGCTGGCAAGCACAAAGATCTGAGATATGAAATAACCGAAGATACATCTGCGGCAGATCCGCATATCGATTACGGGATCAAGGAAACAGCCAGGTACATTATCATTGTAACGATCGCTAAGGACAGCAGTGGAATTGCCATAGATCCGCATGTCATTTATTACAAAGGCTCCGTAGCAGAAGAAAACAAGATATTCGATTCAAATGACCCGACTTCAGGGCATTATCCTGTGATAAAGAACAGGTATACGGCCGAGGGAGAATTATCTCTTGAACTCACAAAAGTCCTTGACGGAGGAAACCTGTCTGCCGGTCAGTTCGGGTTTACGCTTTATGATTCAAATAAACAGGTCGTAAAGGATAAGGACGGAAATGACATCAAGGGCAAGACAAACGACGGTGAAGGAAATGTCACTCTCGGGACTCTGAAGTTTACCGAGACTGACGCTGCGCATGGTTCCGTCACTTACAACATACGTGAGGACATACCTGCAGGCGCTGTTGCGAAGGATGATGAGACTCTTGTATATGGCACCGAGACTCCTATTGAGGTGCGTGACGCTCATGTATGGGTCATGAATGGAATAACCTATGACCCTGAGATATCCCATCCGGTAACCGTTGCATTAAGGGATGACGGAAAAGGAAATATTATAGCCACAGCGTCCACGGCAACTTCAACAAATAAACTGACGGTCCGCAACATATATGATGCTGAAGGCGTTTACGTGCAGAAGGTCTATAAGTATCTGTTCGAGCGTCCTATCACGCGCGTCGGATTCGACTTCGAGATGAAGCCGGTCGGAGTATCAAAGAGTCAGACAGAAGTCGAACTGGATGACGATTACAGCAAGGACGATGTTCCGATGCCTGACGGGACAGCTGCAGGCGGGACAGCAAAAGCGACTGTAAGTCCGTCCGTATCACCGTACTCGACGAGCGGGACCACGGAGTTCAGGCCGATCACATATACGATGGATGATCTTGTGAAGAGCGACGGCTTATATGCAGAAAGACGCAGCTTCGTGTATGAGATATATGAGAAGCCGGGAACAAACACTTCTATCCAATACTCGGAAACTCATTATAATGCCATCGTTACAGTGACCAACAACGATGGAAAACTTAAGGTGTCCGGGCCTGTCTATAAGATAATAAGCGGAGAAGAGCCTTCAAAGAAGCATGAAGACACATCTTATGCGAACTTCAACAATGTTTATGATGCAAACGGCAAAGCCGGAATGGATATCATAAAGGAAGTTGAAGGACGTTCATGGCAGGATATAGATAGATTCAAGTTCTTTATAGAGCCATATGAATCAGATACTATACACAGTTACAAGGGCGGCGATCAAAACAAAAAAATAAATAAATCAGACGTGCCTCTTCCGGGCAATACGATAGATCCGAACAACCGGGGCGCATCAGGAAACAGCAGTACAGGCGATAACGCGAACATGAACGCGAACGGGCAGTACGAGGCATATGCCGGGAATTCCGATCCTGTTTCGGGAATAGGCGGCCGCTATGCAGCGATAAAGGATACCCGGTTTACTGATGAAATGCTGGATTATGATGCTGCTGACGGATTCCTGAAAGGAACATTCTTCTATAAGATCACTGAGGATGAAGAAAACCTTGCCGACGGATTCACTCCGAAGACGCAGGGACTGGTTTACTACGCTCGCATCGACGTAAGCGATAACCGCCTGGGAACGCTAAGCACTACAGTTACATACTATGATACTGAGAATGATGCAAAGAACGCATCGAATCCTCGCGCCAGCGCGCCGTTGTTTACTAACATATATGATGCTAAAGGCATCGCTGAGATAAAGCTCCGGAAGTTCGTGGACAAGGGCAGCTCAGAGGATGATCGGGGCTGGGATTACCTTATAGACAGCGACGGCTTCACTTTCGAACTGAAGCCGATAGCAGGCGGTCCCGGAGTTTCTACCGGAGATGTCGTTATAAAAAAGACGACAGAGAATCATGCAGGCACTTTCCAGTCTAACACCATCGGACTTGAACTGCTGAACAATACAACGGCAGCTGAAGATGATCTGTATTACTCTGACGGTGTGACGCCTGTGCCTAAGGATGTCAGATACGGCGAATTCCCAGCGAAGCTCGTTGAGAAGGATCACAGCGTGACCGGAGTGGACAAGGACAAAACAGAGATCTATGTCAAACTTACGGCCATAGACAAGCTTGACGGAACTATCGACACCAGGTGCACGTTCTACAGTGACGAGGCTTTCACTGAGCCTCTTGAGTTCCCGCGCGCCGGAGATGGCTATGACGTAACGTTCACCAACATTTATCGAAATGTCATGGATCTCAGAGTGGAGAAGACATGGCATGATACGAATGATGAGGAGACTATAGCAGGACGTCCGGCTATCACGATCCAGCTTACCCGCAGGATCGAAGGCGGAAACACTGAGATACTGGATAAACTCGACGGAAACGCCAAGCTCTACGGGCATGCACAGGGAGGAGAAGATCCTGTAGAGATAACATACGCAGATGGTCAGGCGACAGTCGCGGCCGATAAGCTTCCTGTGACATTCAAGGATCTGCCTGCTACCGATAAAAACGGCAATGACTATATCTACGAGATAGTTGAGACCGATGCAGGCAGCGGATACTTTGAGTCTGCCGAGCCTAAGGTCATCCGGGAAGGCAGCGATACTGAACCGCGCGTCATTATGCTCACGGACACTGCAACTACAAAGGTGCATGTCAGCAAGAAGTGGAAAGACAATAACGATGACACAAAACGCGGCAATGTCGTTGTAGTGGCATTGTACAGAAACGGAACACTGCTGCCTAACAATCTGAGACTCATGCGCAAAGATGATGATCCTGCATGGGAGGCAGAGTTTGCGTATCTGCCGATGTATGATGAGGATAATACGCCTTACGAATACACTGCCAGAGAGATGGCCGTGCCGGATGATTATTATACATCGCTCATCGAGTACAGCCTCGACAACAGCAGCTGGAGCACCTCGCTTCCGGAAGGCTGGAACACAGATAAGGAAAAGTACGTCAGGATAACAAACATACTTCTGACAGAACTCACAGTCAAAAAAGTCTGGGACGGCATCCCGACAAGCAATGTGACATTCGATCTTTACCGCACGACTGACGCGGATATCAGGAGCAACCCTGAGTCCGGCATAACAGACGGAAAGTGGACGCCTGATGATAAGTGGGAAAAAGTCGAGGGAGTCTCGCATACATTTACGACTGAAGAGTTCTATGACGATGACGGCAAGCTGATAGATCCTGCCGAGTCTTCATATACCTTCAAAAAGCTTGAAAAATACGACAGGAACGGCACTGAATACGTTTACCGCGTGCTTGAAACGTCGACGGGGCAGTATTTCACGGCAAATCAGGACAGCAATGTACAGGTGACAAACACAAACGAATACGACGGCGTGGGCGCTGCCAGACCTAATGTCGTCAAAGAACTTGAGGGACGCCGCTGGAACAGCACGGATAAATTCTACTTCAGGATCGAGGCCATCAAGGGCATCGACGATGACGGAAAACCGATAGACTTTGGCCCTGATGAAGAAGATGAAAAGCGCAAGGTCCCTCTCCCGGATGACGGCGATCCATCCACCGGGCGTGATGACATCACATCGGTAGACGCCTCAAAAGAACGTGTCGGAGCAATAGGCAGATCTGTAGACTTTGCCAACATCATATTCGTAAGCGGCAGAGCTTCAGGCGCGTCCGTGCCGCAGGACGGGACTGCAGAGTACTTCTACAAGGTATATGAAGTAGATGAAAGCGGCGATCCTGTCGGAGGAAAAACCGAAAATGGCATCACATATACAGATGATGTCCATACTCTCCGCATACTTGCCGCTGATGACGGAAACGGCAACGTTACGACCCAGCGCTTCTGGGACGGCAAAGACAGCTCAAGCGCCGTGCCTGTATTCGTAAACGAGTACAAGGCGTACGGCGAGATACACGGATATGTAATAAAGCGCATTGCTGGCCGCGAATTCAAGGAGGGCGACAGGTTTGCGTTCGAATATACGAATCTGTCCGGTTCTCCGGTTCGCATGAAAGATCCTGATGATCCGGGCAAGACAGATCCTGTTGTCGGCGTGATAGGTCCGGTCGGATATGGAGAAAGCGACGGCGTATACGTTGACGGAACAGCCGGAAACTATGCCGCTACGGGAGCGGATTCCGGAAGCGATATGGCCCGTGCCGTAGACGTGAACTACATCAATTCGGGAGACCTTGTTGCGGGATCGGACGGAATACTGTGCGGTACTTTCGTATATCAGTTCAAGGAACTGGAGAAGTGCGACGATCCGGCTGTAAGCAAGGTGAGCGACCTCGAATATGATGACAACTACATCTATCTGCGCGTCAATGTCACAGACAACGAGGACGGCACTCTCAGGATCGATCAGGAATACTTCCTAGACGCCGCATGCACACAGCCTCTCGAGGGACGTGAACAGCATGAGCCTAAACTCCTTGTAAATGCAAAGACAGGAGAGATCGCGCCTGCAGATGCATCTGAAGGCGGAGATTACGCTTATGTTGCAACAGGATACTTCAGAAACCGCCTTGCCATCGATATCACTGTGACCAAGAAATGGGTCGATAACGTAGGCAATAAAACAGACCCTATGGACACAGTGACGGTCAATCTGCGCCGCTATCCGGTATACATCGATGCGGACGGCAAATATTACAGTGATCAGGCTCACACGATTCCTGTGGTACTGCCTACGAATATCAACGCCTGGGATCCTGTTGGAACGCATGTCTTCAATATCAGTGACTTCTACAATGAAGACGGCACACTCAAAGAAAGCTCGAGCTATGTGTTCACCGGCCTCGAAAAATACGAACATAACGACGCCAAGGGCGTTCCTACCGGACGCGAATACGTATACCGCGTCAGAGAAGCATCGGGCTCAAGCGCATATGAGACCACATACCGCGTCGGAGAAAGCCAGACGGAGATAAAAGACTGGACAGGCACCGATACCAGAGGCGATGCTGTTACGGTGGTCAATAAGACTGTTGCGACCAATGTGTCCAATATCGCTGCCGTCAAACAGCTTCTCGGACGCGAGTGGCTGAGCGCGGACAGCAATGGAAATCCGGCGGATCGCTACAAGTTTGAGCTGACTGCTGTAGGAATGGGCACGTATGATTCCGGAGGCGAACTTGTGACCAAAGACGGCAAGGTCGTAATGGACAGCAAAGTCGGCACAAACATTCCGATGCCTGCATCGGTGATATCTTCTGAACTTGATCCTCAGACAGAAACCAACCGGGCCATGGCTGCCAACTGGACTGAATATGCCGACGGATCAGTCCATGCAAAAGAGATAGTAGGCGAGGGCGAGCGTCTTGCCCGATTCGGCTCCATCACCTACACGATAGACGATCTTATATATGACGATAATGACGGGCATATGCAGGGAGACTTCTTCTATACCGTAAAAGAGGTAGTTCCTGAAGGAGCAACGCAGAATGATGACGGGACATATACATATAAAGGAGTGACATACGACAATAAAGTACATACCGTGCATGTGAAAGTACGCGAGAACCGTACAAAGGATCTTGTCGTTCAGGTCGCCTATGATGAAAAGACAGAAGGCAAAATAACGACAGGGACTCAGTTCACGCCTGTATTTACCAACAGGTACAGCACCGAAGCCGTAGTGGCAGCTGATGGCGAGAAGTACATCATGGGACGCAAGTGGACGAAGGACGATAAGTTCGACTTCACAATGGCTCCGATCGGAGGAGCTCCGTTCAATGACGCCGATAAGTCTGAGTTCCCGGCTCAGGATACACAGACAGAAGATGATCGTGAAAGAGCTCTGAATGACGGCAAGGCTGTGCACACATCAGAAGGCGCGCATAAGATCCGCGTACCTGTTCCGAATGGTAAGATAGGCACGAACAATGCCTTTGAGTTCACTTATCCGAAACTCATATTCACGGAAGAGGACCTGAATAAGGTAACCAAGAATGCAGGTGAACTGAAATACTCGAACGGCAGGGATGTTCCGGCGAACACTTCCTATGCTCAGTACATGTATGTATTTGAGGAAATTAAGTCGTTTGCTGATGATCTTCCGATAGATAAAGACCCAGAGTACATGAAAGTGACCATTATCGACAAGGGAGACGGAACGCTTGATGTAAGCATAGGCATGTTCACTGACAGATATGGCCTGAAACCACGATACAATCCGGAAACAGGCAAACAGTCACAAAGCGCGCAGTTTGTGGATCAGGCGACCCGCGATATCACAGCAGTCAAGATCTGGAGAGGTGATCTTGAAGAAGACGTCGTTGTCAGACTGCAGTACCGCAAAATGGATTCCGGTGAAGACGCCTGGATAGACTACGATACGCATACATTTACGTCAGCTGATTATAAGCGCGCGGGCAATCCTTCGCATGGCAACATCAACGGTCTGGCAGTAACAGTGTCCGTGTATGAGCATGAATTCAGCAATATACCGGTATTTGCCGATAATGGCGATAATAACCATCTTGCTGACAAACAGCTTGTATGGCGCGTGATAGAAGATGCTGCGGTCAATCCTAATGTGATCACATACTACGGAGTAGACGATACTGTACGTTATGCCGACAGAAAGGAGGCTGAAGGATACAGAGAAGACTGGGATGAAGCCGTCGATAAGGATGTCAGCTACGGATCGCAGTACACCACGGAAGATCTTGAAAAGAAACTTTACGTTACGAACGTCTATGCGCCGGAGACCGGCGCCGGGACAGCATCCGTAAGTCTTGTCAAAGAACTCGCGGGACGCGACTGGACGGAAAGCGACGGATTCGTATTCAAGCTCGATCCGGTCGGCATCGGAACATATGATGATAAGGGCAGTCTGATAGAAGGATCGGACGGCCTTGCTGACCGCGACAAGCTGAAAAAGGATGAGGGAGGCAGGATCATTACAGACATACCTCTTCCGGCATCCGATGGCATAGTGACCATTGATAACGATAAGCTTTCTGAAAGCCAGCGCCAGGCTGTATTCGGCGACATCACATACAGCATAGGGGACCTGACTCTCGTTGAAAAATCAGATGGACAGGGAACTGTAACAGGCGAGGTCTATGAAGGAGACTTCTATTATGACATGCGCGAAGTCATCCCTGATGATGCCAGGATGCTTGACGATGAAGGCAAGGAGACTGATGTCAGGTATGCTGATGCAACTCCGGAGCAAAAGGAGAGCCACAGATTCAAGTACGATGATGTGATATACGATGGCTCAAAGCACGAGGTGCATGTGCACGCAGAGCGTTCCGGAGACAGCATCGTCACGACCGTCAGATATGACGGCAAGGCGGTTGGAAGCGCTATACCGGTATTCGTAAATACCGTCAAAGATGCGGGTTCCACTACGATAGTTGTATCGAAGAAATGGGATGATGCGAATGATCAGGACGGAATGAGACCTGGATCTGTGACTGTCAATGTTTCAGCAGATGGCGAAACTGTCGACAGCCTGACTTTGAGCGATGATAATAACTGGAAGTCGGCATTCAGGGATCTGCCGGTGTATAAGGCGGATGGATCCAGGTACGACTACACGATATCCGAAGAGAATGTGCCGGAAGGATATAAGGCAGCTGTCGAGTACCAGAGTTCCGACAAGACTTGGTATGATTCTAAACCTAAAGACTGGAACAACAGAGTCCGCATAACAAACAGACATGAACCAGTTGAACAAAGCATCAGTGCGACCAAGGTCTGGGTAGAATCCGATGGCGTCGATACTTCACTCAGCAGGTCCGATGTTGTCCTGCATCTGTATGGCAAGGAGAACGGTTTGATCGTTTATGACGCAGGGACAAAGACGATATCAAAGGATGCGGAGACAGAGTCGGATAGAACTGTGACATGGAACGATATACCGAAGCGTCATCACAGTGACACTGATCTCACATGGGAAGTCACGGAAGAACCGGTTTACGGCTATATTACAGAGATCAGTGGAGATTTTGAAAACGGCTTCACTGTCACAAACACATATGCCGAGCCTGTCACAGATGTCACAGCGACAAAGATCTGGGATGACGAAGATGTCTGGGAAAATGAAGACTATAAGCATCGGCCTGATGAAGTCACATTTGAGCTCTGGCGAAAGGTGGGCGATACCGTAGAGGATGAGCCTTATGATAGCGTAGGAGTAGATTCATCATCAGGTTGGGAGCATACCTGGAATAATCTGCCTGTTGTTGAAAAAGACAAGTCAGGCAAGGCAACCGTCCCGATCCTCTACATGGTAAAAGAGGCAGAAATAGAAGACAGCCATTATGCGGAACCTGTATACAGAGTTGAAGAGCCGGGCAAGTTCGAGATCGTCAACGCATTTAAAAAGGAAACTATAGATATCCCTGTTACAAAGGTGTGGAACGATAACGAGAACAGCAGCGGGCTCAGACCGGATCATATAACGCTGTACCTCAGAGACGTAAAACATGACAAGGTCGTCAGACACTTCGAACTCTCGAAGGACGAAGCGGCCGAAGGAGATGCTCAGAAATGGAAGCATACGTTCATGGGACTTCCGAAGTATGACGAGAATGGTGAAGAGATCACGTACAAGGTGTCCGAAAAGAGCATTGCCGGATATGATGTTTCTGTGACCGGAGACAACAAAGGATTCACTGTTACCAACACACACAGCGTCGGAGCCAAGACTTCGCTTACCGTAACAAAGAAATGGGAAGGCGACAAATCCGATAAATCGGGCAGGACGTCTGTGGAAGTATCGCTCATACAGATCATCGACGGCATCGACGGCGCCAGAAGGACCATCGATACTCAGACCATCAAATATGACAAGAGCGATCCTGACGCTGCCATGAAGTATACCTGGGACAATCTGGATACGGTATATCATAAGGGCGGGAACTCCTATGACGTGATATATACCGTCGAGGAAAAGCCTGTTAAGGGTTATACCGCTCACGTAGGAGAGACCAAGGTAAGATTTGACAAGGTCAGTGTGGGAGAAAGTGATAATCCTAAAGAGCTTGGTCTGTACGAGAAGAAGGGAGATTCATACGAACCTACCGCTGACGCTTCGCCTCAGCAAGGGAAGGATTATTATGAGAGGCATTACGCTGTTACAGTGACGAATGAAAAGGGAGAGATCCCGCTTCGCGGAGACGTGATATATGTCGATCCGAAGAATCCTGTCGGTAAGAATGCCATGATCATAAAGTCCGCATCATATAAGAGCACGGAAGAGGCGAGGAAAGCCGCGGAGAACAGGACGGGCGCTCCGTCAGATCCTAAGCACAAAGGCGTCAGGTTCGTAGGATGGGATCTCAACTGGGACGACAACGGCAACTATGTGCTCGTTGCGGTCTACAGCGAGATATCACCTGAGGTCACACCTGTGACTACATACATCGATCCGCTCAGTGGCAAGCCTGTGCTCATAAGCGAGCTGACCAACGATCCGTCCAGCGTAAAGGTTCCGAAGGATCCGCGCCATAAGAACATGCAGTTCGTCGGATGGGTAAAATCCGTGGATGCAGGCGGCAACACGATATTCGTAGCCAAGTTCGATCCTGACTGCGCGAACAGGGCCAATACCAACGGTGACGGCAAGAAAGTCCGCACTGGGGATGAAGAAAACGCAGCCTTCCTGTGGGTAGTGGTAATGATTCTGTCGATGATACTGCTGTCAGTGTACGTGACGCAGAGGACCCGCGAAAACCGCAGCAGAAGGTAAACCGGATCAACGGTAAAACAAAAGATGCCGGAGAGACCCGACAGGGCCGCTCCGGCATTTACAATACCTGCATTTCTTTATGTCATATTCATATTCACTCTGCTATGTCGATATCGTCACTTTCAGGGATGTTTACATCCGCGTGTCTTAAAGGGATGCTTTTGGAGAAGCGGAGCAGTGCTCGTTCCGTGAAGTAAACGGCGATCGTACCGATGATCGCTCCCTCATAAAAGCCTACTCCTATGGCAAGCCCGATACAGGCTGCCGCCCAGAGCCCGGCAGCTGTCGTAAGACCCGTTATACGGCGTTTATTTACGATTATAGTGCCCGCGCCGAGGAAACCTATACCGGATACCACCTGAGCTCCTATACGCGAAATATCGGTAGTATAGAACATTCCCGCATACTGTCCGGTAGACATGGCTATCATGGCGCCCAGACACACGAGGATATGCGTCCTTAAGCCCGCGGCGGCACCGCGTTCATTTCGCTCATATCCGATTATACCTGCGCATATGAGAACGAGCAGGGTCCTTACGAGCAGCGCGACGATATTCGGAGTCGCGAGTATTGGAAACATTTCAGATATCATTTTCATGCTGTTATTGTAACCGTTATATCCGGATCTGTCAAAACCGCTGAAAGGGGAGGGCAAGCAAAATCCCGGCCGGAGCCGGGATCTTTTGGTCTATCTGCAATACTCTTTACAGTGCACGGTTTACGATGATGCTGTAGAGCTGTCCGTAAACGATAAGTGCCATGAAGAGAGGTCCGAGCCACTTGATGCAGAAGTTGAAGAAGCCTTTGCTCTTGAATGCGGAGCTCGACTCAACTTCGTCATCGATGTAGTGAGGTACGACCCAGCCGATCAGTATAGCCATGATCAGACCTGTGAGCGGCATCAGGATACCTTCCGCAAGTACATCCCAGAAATCAAGTACTGTAGGGATCCCGAACGGACGGAACCAACTCAGTGTAGTTCTTGCTCCAAGTCCGTCGAGTGTTGTCATCATGTTTCCGATGAGCGCCCATGCTGCCATAACCATCGTGACTGCGAATCTGTTTGCGGATTTTCCTTTCTTTATCCTGCTGTCGAGGATAGCGGAAATACCGCCCTCCATCATGCCGATCGAAGACGAGAGGCAGGCGAAGAATACGAGCAGCCAGAAGAGGAATGCGAAGAATGCTCCGCCCTTCATGTCATTGAATACTGTAGGCATGGATACGAAGAGAAGTCCAGGACCGGCACCGAATTCAATGTTGTAAGCTGCGCAGGCAGGCATTACAGCCATTCCGGCCAGCAGTGCAGCGCATGTGTCACCGACAGCAACGATGACAGCATCACTCTCAAGATCCTCTTTCTTATCGAGATATGAGCCGTAAGCGATCAGGCATCCCGAAGCGAGGGAGAGTGAGAAGAACATCTGGCTTCCGGCAAGCTTCAATGTGTTGAAAAAGCCTGCTGCCGAGTTCATTCCCTCAAAATGAGGCCTGAACAGGAAAGCGAGTCCTTTGCCTGCTCCCGGAAGTGTGCAGGATCTGATCACGATGATGATAAGCATCACGAAGAGCGCCGGCATGGCTACCTTGCAGAACTTTTCGATACCGCCGGATACACCGCCGAGCACGATCAGTACTGTGAGTCCGAGGAAGATAAGTACCCAGATAACAGATGAACCGCTTGTAAGTGTTGCGTTGAATGTTTCACCCGGATCGAACTTGTTTCCTACGAACATTCCGAGGGATTTGAAGAAGAACTTCATTACATATCCACCGAATGTGCAGTAGAATGCGATCAGGAAAAACGGTACTGCTGTCTGGAGAACACCGTTGAATGTGAATCTTGGGTCGATCTCCTTGTATGCTTCGATAGCAGCCTTCTGCGACTTACGTCCGATAGCGATCTCGGAAAGTACCAGCGGGTAACCAACCGTTACAAGAAGGATCATGTAGATGAGAAGGAATGCGAATCCTCCGCCGAGACCCATCTTGTACGGGAAGCCCCAGAGGTTACCGAGACCTACTGCGGAACCAAGTGCGGCCATGAGGAATCCGAAATTGGAGTTAAACTGGCCTTTGCTTTGATTTTCCATAACAAAATACCTCCTTAAAAAAATTAAAACGCGTATGCGTCTTTACATACATTTACATTTTACTATCGGTCATTTGTGAAGTCAATATGAAATGGCGATCACAAAATCTTCACATTTCTTCAAAACCATTGAAATTTGAACAAAAAATTAACAAGCACAGAAGAAGGGAAAGGGGTAACAATCATAAAGAGAGGGCGGTCATCGCCGCCCTCTGCATCAGATTTAATCACATATTATCATCAGCCGCTGTATTTGAAATCTCCGTCACGATATCCCGGTTCGTACTCCCAGTGACCTTTCTTTACAAGCTTCTTTTCAGTATGCGTTTCTGCAGGATGGTCGATCGTCCTGTAGATAGGACGGCTCGGATCATCAACTGTTTTTGTCGGGTCATCCGGATAAGCAGGATCCTGCATCTGCTCATATCCGATGATCTCGGTAGTGGTTTCTGTCCAGGCTTCCTTATCGACTACAACTACGTCTTCGTACTGGTCGTCGATCCATATCTTATGCTTTTCTCTTTCCTTGAGCCACGCGTTATACGCTTTCTTCTTTGCCTCTTCGCGGGCCTTTCTCTTGGCTTCTTCGGCTTTCTTCCTTTCCTCGGCTCCGCTCCAGTATGCAAGTCCTGTCTCGGTCCCGTCAGTGAAATAACAGCCGGACGTGTATATGACATTCGAAGGCTGATCTCTGTATTCGCCTTCTTTTGCGGCAGGGATCTGGTTCATGATGTTGCCCCAGAGCCTGGCTGCCGGAGTTGAAGTCGTGTTCATGTCGACGTTTTCATCTGTGCCGATCCACAGCGCGCCTGCATATGCCGGCGTGAATCCGTCGAACCAGATGTCGTATTCATCATTGGTCGTACCGGTCTTGCCGCCGGGTGAAACTCCTTCGACGTACATGTATCCGTTTGAACTGACTACGGACTGGAGGACATCGGTCATGATCCATGCAACACCTTCGTTGAGAGCTTCAGACTGTTCGGACTTCCCCTCGAGCAGGACCTCGCCGTTTCTGTCAAGAACCTTGTAGTAGCAGACAGGCGTGTTCAGCTTTCCTCCGCCCGGGAATGAAGCGTATGCCAGAGCCATTTCCAGAGGTTCCACACCTTCAGTCATGGCTCCGAGAGCGAGGGCGGCAGGGTTGACGTCATTTACAGGGTTGCTGGTATCGTCCTGCACTGTGGAGATACCGAATCTCTTGAGCTGCGCTACAGAATAATCCGAACCGACCTGCAGCAGTATCTTGACAGCGCAGGTATTGATGGAATGCTGTATGGCAGTAATGAAATTATTCTTGCCTGTGAACGAGTTGCTGAAATTGTTAGGCCAGTATCTTCCTTCTATCTTGCATCTTTCATCCTCAACGGAAGAGTGGCAGGTGAGATAGTCGCCCCAGCCTTTGGTACCTTGTTCATCGATGCCGAAGTCCGTGAATTTCCATTTCTTTCCGTCCTTCTGCAGCTCGAAGCTCTTCTGGAGAGCCGCGCCGTAAACGGCAAGAGGCTTGATGGAAGAGCCCGGCTGACGAGGGTTGAGTGATCTGTTGAGAAGCTTCTGTCCGCCGGATGTACGTCCTCCGACCATGGCTTTTACCTCGCCGGTGCCGACGCCTACGATCGTCATGGCGGCCTGAGGCTGACGCGATTTGGTAGACAGGCTGTAGCTGCCCGGTTTGAATATCACGTCACCGCCGTCTATCTGAACATTTCCGCTGTATGCAGGATCGCTGAAGTAGTCAGCGGATACAACGACATTGCCGCCCGAATCAAGCGACTTGTATCCCATAGGGATATTCACATAACCACCGGAGATCGAATAGAGGACATCCTCATCATCGTAGAGGTAATAACTCCTGAACTCTATACTGTAATCCGTACCGTCGTTGGTCTCTGTCTCATAAATGTGCAGCTTCTTGCCCTTGTTTATGGTCACGCTGCCGTCACCGTTGACACTGACATCGCCGTTCTCTCCGCTGAGTCTGAAGTTTCCATCCTCGTCAAAGTCGTTGTTGTAGTCATACATGGCGACTTCGCCCTCGCTGTTGAGCATGTTGCCGTCTTCATCGCGAGGCGGATCAACGTAAGGGAAGTTGCTGTCATCCTGGAATTCATCGACGATGACCTTCTGCGCTGTGCTGTCGAGGGTCGAATAGATCTGAAGGCCTCTGGTATACACTGTGCGCTCGGCATTCTCATATGTCATTCCGTGCTGCTCAACGAGATCGTTTATGATGGTGTCGACCAGATATTCATGGAAATACGAATAGGCGCTTCCCGTATTGCTGATCGTCGGATCTATGAAGTCGTTGAGGCTTAGATCATATATCTTGTCGTGGTCTGCCTGAGAGATCATTCCCTGTTCAAGCATGAGATCAAGTGTCAGCTGCCGCCTGCCTTTGGAGACATCGTTAGTGACTATCGTGTCAGGCTCCGTCGCGATGACCTTAGGATCAACGGCATCCTGGGCCTCGCTCTGCAGCTTCAGCAGGGCATAGGTGTCAGGCGACTGAGGCAGTGCAGCAAGCGCTGCGCACTCGATAAGATCCAGATCCTTTACATCCTTGGAAAAATAAGTTCTGGCAGCGGCGTTTACACCGTAACATCCGTGGCCGAGGTAGATCGTATTGAGATATGCCTCGACGATCTGTTCCTTGCTCAGGTTGTGTTCCAGACGGCCCGCGTAATACATCTCAAGCAGCTTGCGCTTTATGCTTCGTACGCTCTTGGTATCCGCAAGATAGACGTTGCGGGCGAGCTGCTGGGTTATGGTACTGGTGCCGCTTATCTGTCCGTGGCCGGTCAGAGAAGAAATTATGGCTCCTATCATTCTGGTCCAGTTGAAGCCGTGGTGCTTCCAGAAGGTCTTGTCTTCAATGGCTATGAAGGAATTGACCAGATCTTCAGGCATATCCTTATAGCCTATGACCTTTCGGTTTTCGGTATAGAAGACATTGTCGATAGGTTCACCGTGATCGTCATATACCACGGACGCGGTATCCACCACAGCATAAATATCCTTGTAATCGTACTTAGGCGCGGAAGCGATGCAGGCGATCGCGTAAATCATGCCGGCAAGCACGAAGACCATGAACACTGCAGCAAGATTGCCGAGCACCTTGAGGAAGCTGAGCCTGTACTTTTTGTTTTTTACAGTCCTTCCGTCTTTTTCGTATTTTTCGCCCTTGGAAGGATCGTAGTCAGGATTAGGCTTGAGGAAAAGAAACTCGCCGAGAGTACGGTCTCCCTTGCGTTTTTTGATCTTTCGGGCAATAGCGGACGTCTTTCTGAAGATGACGCTCTGCTTGATCTTCTTGCCCGGTCTTTTGACGTCGATCTTTTTTCTTTTGAATCTGGTTACGGAACTGTCCTTTTTGACTTCACCCTCAGCTGTACTGCTGCTGTCATCCTTCAGATCCCCGTCTTCTTCCTTGATCGCGTCCTTTTCCGAACTGCCTGTATCCCTGATGACCTCGCGCGGGGCATTTTCTTTTTTGCTGCGCGATCTCTTTTTCTTTCTGCCGGCCTTGTTTCCGGACATTTCAGCACCGGCCCCCGGAACCAGGGCGGCGCTTACGACGTCCTCTATATCTGATCCGGCAGCATCTGCATCTTCGACTTCTGATGTACTGACAGATGAGATGTTCCTGTAATCCTTATTCCTGCGCTTTTTTCTTTCTGATTTATAGTATGCGGCAGGTTCTTTCTTTACTTCTTCCTTTATGTTATCCTTCGGAGCTTCTGTTGCTTCAGATTCGGTTACGACTGCTGCAGGCTCAGCTTCTTTTGCTTCCGGTCCGTTTTCGACCTCATTTTTGACTTCAGGCTCTGCGGCAGGGGATGTCTTTTTATGATACTTTTTTCTGCGCTTTTTTCTGTCTACTTTGATTTTCGGCGCAGGCGTTTCTTTTGACTCAGGCTCTTCGGATTTTTCTTCCGGCGTTTCTTCCGACGTTTTTTTAGGCTTTTCTTCTGACGCTTCTACCGGCCTTTCTTCTGCTTCCTGCTTTTCGTCAGCGTCATTCATTACCTCGGGCCCGGAACCGGAGCCTTCGGATCTTTTACCGGATGCAAAAAACTCATCAAGAGCGTCGTCGGGTGCCACATCTTTCCATACGAACGACGGCGCTTCGGGAACGCCGGTCTCTTCCGGACCGACAGTCTCTTCCGGAGCGACGTTCTCTTTCGGTTCGCCGGTCTCTTCCGGTTCAAGATATTTGCTGAAATCAGCAGATGTTTTGTCAGCAGGGCTTTCGAACTTTGAAAGGAAATCATCGATTTCTTTTTCAGTTTCAGTCCTTTTGTCTTTGTCCGATCTCATCTTGATCCTCCGATCAGTCAAACTGTTGA
The DNA here is from genome assembly GCA_017512365.1 of Mogibacterium sp. GTDB lineage: Bacteria > Bacillota > Clostridia > Peptostreptococcales > Anaerovoracaceae > Crickella. The sequence goes on along the minus strand of JAFWGQ010000014.1, from coordinate 245,120 downwards.
ATTCGAGTTATATCATATTCAGAAGAAAGAGGTGTTTCCCTTGGTCTTAATATAGCAGAGCACGGTGTTCGCAAGGTTGGAAGCGTTGGTGCTGTCCATCCTGAGGTGGATGATGTCTGCCTCGCCGTTGATCGACTGCAGATATGAGCACGGCGTAAAGAAATTGTCCGTATCCATTCTGAGCTCTGATCCTGCCGAAGAAGTGTCGTTCACCTTGTCATACGTCTTCTTGAACGTGAGCGAGAGTGAATCCTTCGTATTGACGAAAGCGTCGATCTTGTCATCCTGAATGTATTTGCACTGATAAAGCTCGGCTGCAGCCTTGTTGTCGTAAAGTATGCGGTTGGTGAACATGTCGTCGGCACCCTGAGTCATTACCCTGATACTGATCTTGTCCTCGCCGGCTTCAAGACCGATAAGGGCGTTGATGCCGTTGATGTCGCCGACCTTCTTGTTTTCGGGGATGACGTCGTTCTCGCCGTATCTGTATGTATCGCTCTTGACTGTATAAAGTATGCCGGCAAGCCTGTCCGTGGTCTCCGCCGTATAGGTAGTCTCCGGGAGGGCTTCCGGATCATCGATGACTTTGTACGAGAACTCGAGATCCTCGTTGTCCTTGCCGTATGCTTTTTCCCATGCCTTGATCCTCTTGTCGAGATAGGAAGTGAAGGATCCGGCGGCGTAGGAATTCAGCGTTATGGTCGCTTCTATCCCTACAGGATACATGTCTCCGTTGCTTTCCACACTGACATCAGCGACGCGGTATATCGCCGACTTGCCCTTGAGACGAGACAGCATGCCTGAGAAAGCGGATACGGGGTCAGGCTGTTTGCTGACATTCGTAGTGACTACAGCTGACGGCACACCTTTGATCTTCACTTTGACGGCAGTGTCGCAGACATTCTCCTCACGTTCAGCATCAAGAGAGAAGTGCGAGAACACCTTCTCAAAAGAAGCGGTGGAGAGGTAAAGCGTCGAGCCCTTGTCCATGTAGATGACCTTTGATCTGGAAGTCACATAATCATCTGTGAGGCCTTTGTAGCCTTTGCCAAGGTTCTGCTCGTCATTAACGAAAATAACAGTCTGCCGGCCTGACTCTATGCCGGTCAGAGCTATGGCTGCTGCTGAAGCAAGCAGCTGGGCATTGTCGCAGGCGGTCTCGTAGTTCATGCTTACGCAGACCAGGGTAGGGGTGACGTTTTTCTTGCGCTTGACAGGAGCCTTGTCGAAGATTATGTTGCCGTATTTGTCCTCTTCATACCTGAGACCGTAGTTGTCGAACCAGGTCTTTATGAATGTGCGGAGAGCCTCCTGATCCTCGAAGCCTCCGGCTTCGGAATCGGCGACCTCGTTGACCGCGTCCTTGAATTCCCTGTACGCGGCCTTGTCGAGAAGCCTGGTGTTCTGTGACATGCGGATCGATACTCCGGCCGCAACTGCAGCGATGACGATGACAAGTATGATCCGGAATTTGTTGTTCTTAAGAAGTTTACCCATTTGATCCAAATCCTTCAGTTCGCGCACAGGGTGATGAAATGTTCCTGCTGCGCATATATATACATTTAATATTATACTCTTAAAAGGCTCCATTTTGAAGAGTATTCGGATATCGGCAAAGCATTGAAAACAGAGCATGAGAAAAGGCAAAAAAAGTCCTTGCAATAAGGAAAACGACTGTGTATAATAATCGGGCGTGCAAAAGCGCGCGATGATAACGATACTAAAAAGGAGGTGCGGCAAATGTCCAGAAAATGCGAAGTATGCGGCAAGGGTCAGACATCGGGAAACGCTGTTTCTCACTCCAATATCCATACAAAAAGAAAATGGAACGCCAATATCCAGACCGTAAGGATCAACGATAACGGCAGAGTCAGAAAAGCTTCCGTGTGCACAAGCTGCCTCAGATCGGGCAAGGTAAACCGTGCCGTCTGATAAGCATAGCAACCGCAGGTCATAAGCGAAAGCTTAAGACTTTTTGTTTTAGGGATGTCTGTAATAGTAAGGAACGATTTCGGCGCTGTAGCCGTGAATAAGGGCGTTATAGAGCGCATGATCATTGAAGACCTGCTCGGCATGTCTGACGTTCTTCTGCTGTGCAACAAAAAAGGCAAGCTGATCAAGGAGAAGCCGACTCCCCTGATCGATCCGGACTACTACGACGCGGTGGATGTCTCGGACAAGAAGGGGCGCGTCACAGTAAAGATATATGTGATACTTTACGCCGGAACCAGCATACCCGCCGCAGCCGGAGATGTATTCGAAAGGATCGAACAGGATTTTGACATGCTCAGACTCGACAGGCCGGAGATCATAAAGTTCAAGGTCAGAGGCATCATGTCGGACGAGATCGAAAAGCGCAGCATAGATGTGGTGAGGAACAATGCCTGATCTGCCTGTACTGTATCCGGAAGACGATATAAGCCTCATCAGGGGGATCGGTGCAAAGAAGAAGGACCAGCTCGAAGCGGCAGGCATAACTTCCGTTCAGGACCTGCTCGATTATTATCCCGTAAAGTACAGGGACAGACGCAGGGTCGTCAGCGCAATGGACGCCGGCACCGAAAAGGACAGCCTCGTCAGCGGCAGGCTCATAAAGGTGACACTCAGGCCGCTTTCCGGCAGACGCTCCATGGTCGAATGCACACTCAGAGACTCAAGCTGCATTTATCATGCAGTCTTTTTTAATATGCCGTATCTGAAGAAGTCCCTGAGCGTCGGAGAGGACTATATACTCTTCGGCAGAATGAGGATAAGGAACGGCGCAAGGGTATGGACCAATCCTGAGATGAGCAAAGCCGGAGGAGAGCGCGACATCAGAGGCATCATTCCTGTCTACCGGCACAGCGCCGGTCTTACTGACATAAATCTGCGCAAGTGGATCAGCGCGGCGCTCGATCAGACCGACCTCGGGGAAGACTGGCTGGGGGAGGAAATAGTAAAGGAAAGAAAGCTTGCCGGTCTTGGATTCGCTTACCGCAATATCCATTTCCCCGAGTCCGAAAAGCACTATAAAGCTGCCAGATACAGGCTGATATACGACAAACTGCTGATGTATCAGCTGACGGTAAGGATGAACCGCGTATTGATAGAGGAGGGCGCGCGTGACGCTTCGGTCCCGGAAGTCCCTCTCGACGGGTTCCTCGGTTCTCTTCCCTTCGAGCTGACAGACGGACAGAGGAAATGCGTCGATGAGATAATGGATGACCTTGGCAGCATGCGTCCGATGAACCGTCTTGTGCAGGGAGACGTAGGCTGCGGCAAGACCGTTGTCGCTGAAGCCGCCATGTACAGATGCGCACGCGCGGGAATGCAGTCGGCCATGATGGCTCCGACCGAGATACTCGCGAGGCAGCATCACAAAAAGATAAGCGGCGATCTTGAGCCTCTCGGGATCAGATGCGCACTGCTTGTGAGCGGGATGAAAGCCTCAGAGAGAAGAGCTGTGATCGACGGCATAGCCTCCGGAGAAATAGATGTCCTGACAGGCACTCATGCGATCATACAGAAGGATGTGCTCTTTTCCGATCTGGCGCTCGTCATAACAGACGAGCAGCACAGGTTCGGCGTGGCGCAGAGAAAGACGCTCGCGGGCAAGGGAAAAAGCGTCAACGTATGCGTCATGAGTGCGACTCCAATACCACGCACACTTGCCGCCACGGTATTCGGCGACATGGATTTCAGCATCATTCGCTCGATGCCTGCAGGGAGGAGGCCTGTCATAACGCGCGCGGCCGGTCCCGAGGGACGCGAGAGGGCCTATGTGGATGCCGCAAAGGAGCTCGAAAAGGGCAACCGCGTTTATGTCATAGCCCCGAGCATAGACGCTGACGATGAGGATATGAACTCCGTCGAGAAGCTGTTCGGGGAGATAAGGAAGAGATATCCGTCGCATGAGGCCGCACTGCTGCACGGCAGGCTCTCGGGAGACGAGAAAGCCGCAGTCATGACTGATTTTGCGGCCGGCCGCGTGCAGATACTCGTTTCGACAATAGTCATCGAGGTGGGGATTGACGTGCCGGAAGCGACGATGATAATCATCGAGAATTCAGAGCGCTTCGGTCTTGCCCAGCTCCACCAGCTGAGAGGCCGTGTCGGAAGAAGCGAAAGACAGTCATTCTGCTGGCTCATCAATTACAGCAGATCGGAGACAGCCTCTGCCAGGGCGAAAGTCATGACCGAGATCAGCGACGGTTTTGAGATAAGCGAGGCCGATTATGAACTGAGAGGCCCCGGCGACCTCATGGGAACGATGCAGTCGGGCAATTACAACTCTGATGTTCTGGCGCTTTCGCGCTATACGGACATACTCGAGGCCGCGACTGAAGACGCTGACAGGATAATCAGGGATCCGGGCGGCACGGACACAGCTCACGCGTATGAGCGCATGGTCCGTGATTCGGCCTCGGACAACTCAAATATCATTTGAATAAGAAGATATGAAGATAACATCAGGAAAGTACAAGTACAGAAAACTCGAAATACCGCACGGAATCAGGCCTACGACCGAAAAGGTGCGCGAAGCCGTATTCAGCATGATACAGCCGTGGCTGCCAGATGCGGCTGTCCTCGATCTGTTCGCGGGCAGCGGGGCCATGGGCCTTGAGGCGCTTTCAAGGGGCGCTCATCGCTGCTGGTTCTGCGAGGCGAACAGGGCGAATCAGAAGATACTTGCGGCCAATATCGCACACTGCGAAGCGGGCCCTGAAGCTGTGATCATAGGCAGGGACTACAGGGCGGCCATCGCAGACATCGCGGGCTCATCAGAAGGCGTAAAGATCGACGTTGTCATCATGGATCCTCCGTACGGCGAAACTTCATATTATGAAACAGCGATGTTCATGCTGCAGGAATACGGTCTGCTCGACGAGGGAAGCATAGTGGTCGCTGAGCATCTATACGATAACAAATTATCAGAAACCTACGGTGAGCTCAGACGCTTCAGAGAAAAGCGCTACGGCAGCATAGGCGTGGATGTTTACATGTTGTAAAAGATATTTCGTTTTGCTAATATTTACACAAAGCGAGGAAGTTCACATATGGAAAGAAAAGCCCTTTTTGCCGGTTCGTTCGATCCGTTGACGAACGGACATCTCAATATCATAGAAAGAGCCGCGGCGATGTATGATTCACTTACCGTTGCGGTGGTGGTAAATCCTCAGAAAACAGGGTTTTTCACCGTTGATGAAAGAGTTGAGATAGCGGGTGAAGTCACAGGGCACATCCCAAATGTGCGCATAGACAGCTTCAGCGGGCTCCTTGCAGATTATGTGAACGAAAACGGCTTTGCGGCCGTGGTAAGAGGTCTCAGAGATACTGCGGACTTTCTGAACGAGTTCCAGATGGCCCAGATGAACGCTCTTCTTTATACGGAAGGCACCGAGACGGTGTTCCTGATGACGGATCCCAAGTGTTCATTCATCAGTTCGAGCATAGTCAGGGAGGTAGCGGCCCTCGGAGGCGATATAAGCGGACTCATACATCCGTACACAGCCGCAAGGATCAGAGACAAACTCAAAGAAAGATAAACAACCAGAACTCATTGTTTCAGGAGGAAGTATAAATGAACGACGACAGCATCAAATTGATTTCTCTTCTCGAAGAGCTTGAGGATCTCATCACTTCATCGAGCAAAATGCCGTTTTCGGAGAAAGGCATCATCGATCTCGATGTAGCTCAGAAGATCATCGAAGACATCCGCGCCAATCTTCCGCGCGACATACAGCAGGCGAGATGGCTGGATCAGGAGAGAGACCGCATCATCAGCGACGCCAAGAAGGAATACAACAGGATGATCAACGAGGCCAAGGAACAGGTCGAGTATCTTGTAAACAACAACAATATCTACAAGGATGCCCAGAAGAGAGCTGACGCCATCCTCAGGGAGGCAGAGAACCATGCGAACTACATGAAGTACAGATCGTATGAGTACATCGACAAGCTTCTGTACAACATGCAGTCGGATATCGACAGCGTAGGCAGCTCGTACATCGAGCCTATGTCCGAATACTTCTACCAGATGCTCGCAAGCATCAACGCCAAGATCAATCAGAACAGGCAGGAGATGAAGACTCTGGCCGAAAGAGTGCCGATCGGTGATGAAATGCCGGCTCCTGCAGAAACCGTACCTGAGGAACCTGCTCCGGAACAGTAAGAACGGCACAGACACTCAAGGGCTTCCGTTATCCGGCGGCCCTGTTTTTTCTTATCCGAAATGAAAGCAAGCGGAATAACAGCTGAATTCGACCCGCTCCATGACGGACACGCATATCTCATGGAAGAAACTCGCAGACTTACAGGCTGCGATGCTCTTGTAATTGCAATGAGCGGAGACTTCGTCCAGAGAGGAGAGCCCGCCGTGACGGACAAATGGGCAAGGACTGAGGCGGCTCTCAGAACGGGAGCGGATCTGATCGTTGAGATACCGACACTGTTCTGTCTCGGAAACGCGTCTCAGTATGCTTCAGCAGCGGTGAGAATTCTTGAGGAATGCGGCTGCTCAGTCATAGCTTTCGGAAGCGAGAGCGGGGACATTGATTCGATCGGCAGAGCTGCCGGATACATCAGGAAGAATCGCAGGGCGATAGAAGAGGGGATAAATGCACTCGTCCCGGAAGGCCTCAGCTGGCCGGCGGCAAGAGCCAGGGTCTTCAAAGAGCTTTCCGGCTGTGACATACCCGGCAGTTCCAACGACATACTCGGACTTGAGTATGTGCTTTGCATGGAAAAAGCTCTTCCGGTCACGGTAAAGAGGACGGATGCTCTGAGCTCTTCAGAGATAAGGAGCATACTGTCAAAGAACAGAGGTCGCAGAGAGGCTGCTTTGCGGGAACTCGAAGGCAGCATGCCTGAAGCGTCTTCTGATGCTCTGGAAAGATCCGCGCTGACATTTCCCGATGAATGGACGAAGGTCCTCAGATACGCTGTGATGTCTTCGGATGCATCCGCCATTGAGGACTGTCCGTCCGGAGGTGAAGGCCTTGCCAATCTGCTCGCGGACGCGGCGTCGTCCGAAGACAGCTTCGAAGGCATCATCTCTTCTGTCAAGTCAAGAAGATATACGTATACCAGGATATCCAGACTCTGCATGCAGACGATACTCGGCATAACGAGGTCGCGCTATCCTTACGGTTCACCGGGATATATAAGGGTGCTTGGGTTTACCGGAAAAGGCAGAAAACTGCTGGCAGAGATGAAAGGCAGGGAGGGCCGCGGCCTTCCTGTCATAACAAACATAAACAAGGAAGCGGGCCTGCTGGATGAGGCCGCGGCGGACATGCTCTCGCTCGACGTGCATGCAGCTGATATCTACAGCCTCATGACAGGCAGGGATGCGTCCGAATACTCAGATCACGTAAGAAAGCCCGTGATGATCTGAACAAAGCAAAGACGCCGGCCTCATGACCGGCGCCCTACGTGGTCGGGGTGACACGATTTGAACGTGCGACCTCTTCGTCCCGAACGAAGCGCTCTACCAAGCTGAGCCACACCCCGTTATTGACAACAATGATAATGTAACACAAACAGATTGATAAATCCATAGCAAATTCAAAAATTCTTTTTTTTGTTGACAAAAAGCACCGCTGTGAATATACTATACCGGTGCGACAAGAGAGATAAAGATAACGAATTAGATAAGAATACAAGGAGGTGTCGACAATGGCAGTACCTAAAAGGAAAACTTCACAGGCTAAGACAAGCGGCAGAAAGGCTGCTAATATGAAGAAGAGCATGACCGGACTTTCGATCTGCCCTCAGTGCCATGAGCCAAAGCTTCCTCACAGAGTATGTCCTGTATGCGGTTACTATGACGGCAAGGACGTCGTGAACGCTGAATAATAAAGAGGAACAGATCATCAAGAGCAAGACAAAGTCCCGTAAAAGGGGCTTTTCTTTTACTTTGTGAAGCCAATATATTGTGGTATAATAGTACGGCTATATACATTATATGCCTCAGGGCATCCAAAAGGAGCATTAATGGCACAGCAAAACAGTAACGGTCAGAAGAAAAGAGGTCCGGGCAGACCGCCCGGCAGCAAGAATAAACCGAAAGAGGGATCTGCACAGACGCCGAATCCTACAAAGCAGGAAGTCCTTGATGAGATGAAGCGCAGGAGTGACCGCGACAGACGCAATCTTGACGTGATCTGGAGCATCACTCTGTTTGCCGTTGCGGTTTTCCTTTTCTTTACAGTCGTAATGGATACGACCGGCAGCTTCGGCATGAAGGTGCACGATCTTTGTCTTGGCCTTTTCGGAGCCATGGCATACGTGCTGCCGTTCCTCGTACTGATATTTGCACTTCTGCTGTTCGCGGGCAGGCTTTCTCACATAGGCCTGCGCACAACGATATTCAGTCTGCTCATTTTCATCAATCTGTGCATTCTGAATTCATTCAGGTTCATAGACCCGTACAATCTCAGATACGGCTTCGCCGACATCGCGGACTATTACATACTCGGAGTGAGAGGCGAGATGGGAGGCGTCATCGGGATGGAGCTGGGCTCCATACTGGCCAAGCTTTTCGGCATGCCGGGACTTCTCATAATATCTTTGACGGTCCTCGTCATATCCGTATTCCTCGTCGCAAATTCTCCTATATCCAGATTCGTTGACAGCTATGTCAGGAAAGCCGAGGCGCGCCGCATGATGAGGGAGATCGAAGAGGACGAGCGCCAGAAAGTCGCTCAGCTTCCGGGAGGAACGACTGCGGCCGTTTCCGAAGAGCCGAAGCCTTCTCTGTGGAAGTCCATACTGAGCGGCATAAGCAGAGAAGAAAGATCTGAAGACAGGCCTGCCGTCTCCCGTACGCCTGCGGCAGACATACCCGAACCCTTCGGTCCATCCGGAAGGAACGCTGAGATCGATTATACTCAGGTAGTTCCGCCTCCGGCTGAAAGATCCGGCGGACAGAACAGGAACACCCTGGTCGGAAAGTTAAAGGGCTTCTTCGCCATTGACAGCGAGACCGGCGAAACATACAGCTCTGAAAAGGAACTCAAGACCGCTCCGGAAAAAGTCGGGATGAACGGAGACAAGCCTGTCGTACGCAGCATGTATGCGGAAAACAGAGATTTCGAAAAGGAAGAAGCGGATTACGGATATCCGGGCAGGAGATCCGACAGGAACAAAACCAGGCCAAAGACCGGCCTGGGGCTCGGTGATCCTGATGATACGGGGCACTCCGGATCCTTCGGACTCGACGCTCACGGAGGAAGAAGGCCGGAGGCATCTCCGGCTGCCGCTGAGGCCGTCGAAACAGCGGCTGCTGTGACAGACGCGCCGGAGCCGAAGCGAAGCTCCCCGTCCTCTTCGAAGAAGCGCTCTTCATCTGCCGCAAAGGCTGAAAAGGAGACCGCTGCGGAGGACAAGGCGGCAGACGAGGCTATCGCCGCCGGATTCAGCGCGTCATCTGATGACAGCGGATATGAATTCCCTCCTGTGAGCCTTCTCAAAAGGGACACAGGCTCAAAGCAGATGATGAGCGACATACAGCTCCAGGACAAGGCAAACCTGCTTGAGCAGACGCTGAACGACTTCGGAGTCGACGCGAAGGTGCTGACAGTTACCCAGGGAGCATCGGTAACGAGATATGAAGTGCAGCCTGCCACGGGCGTCAAGGTCGCCAGCATCACCAGGCTCGCCGATGATATAGCCCTGAACCTCAGGGCCAAGAGCATACGCATAGAAGCGCCTATACCGGGCAAGGCTGCTGTCGGCATCGAGGTCGAAAACGACAAGCCTTCGCCGGTCTTCATACGCGACCTCATCGATTCGGATGAATTCATGAACGCGCCTTCGAAGATCGAATTCGTTGTCGGAAAGGACATCTCGGGCAATAATGTGGTCGCTGACCTTCATGACATGCCGCACATGCTCATAGCCGGCGCTACGGGCTCCGGTAAATCCGTATGCATCAATTCCATAGTAGCCAGCTTTCTTTACAAGGCGAAGCCGTCGGATCTCAAGCTGATAATGATAGACCCTAAGGTGGTAGAGCTCGGTAATTACAACGGGATACCGCACATGCTCACTCCGGTCGTCACTGATGCCAGGAAGGCGTCGAGAGCTCTTGCCATCGCTGTCGAGGAGATGGATAAGAGGTACGAGCTCTTTGCCGAAAACAACGTCAAGGATCTTGAGTCCTACAACGAGCTCATGAGGATGAACCACCGCTGGGCCGACTGCAAGCCGCAGATCGTCATCATAATCGACGAGCTTGCCGATCTGATGATGGCAGCGCCTTCAGAGGTCGAGAATTCCATCTGCAGGCTTGCCCAGAAGGCAAGAGCAGCCGGTATGCATCTCATAGTCGCGACACAGAGGCCTTCTGTAGACGTAGTCACCGGCCTCATCAAGGCCAACATACCTTCGAGGATCGCGTTCAGCGTGGCTTCGCAGTTCGACTCCAGGACCATACTCGACATGGCAGGCGCCGAGAAGCTGCTCGGAAAAGGCGACATGCTGTTCTCTCCTGTGGGCTCCACAAAGCCATACAGGGTCCAGGGCCCATACATATCCGAAAAAGAGATCGACAAGATCATCAGGTTCGTCAAGAAAGAGGGCGGAGATCCGGCGTATGACGACGAGATCCAGAAAGCCATAGACAGCGACGGGCGCAGGGGCGGCTCGGAGCCGCAGGATGAGCTTACCGAAGATGCCATAGCATTCATCTTCAAATCCAAACAGGCGTCTGTATCCATGCTCCAGAGAAGATTCAGGATAGGATACAACAGGGCTGCGAGGATAATCGACGAGATAGAGGAGAAGGGTATAATAGGTCCTTCGGACGGATCGAGGCCGCGTCAGCTCCTCATTACGGAGGACGAGTACTACGGCGTACATGATGATGCTGAGGATGCGGAATCCGCAGAGGCAGACGCCGAAGCTGCTCCTTCGCCTGTTCAGGAGACAGTGCCGCCGGAGGCAGCCGGCGAGACGCATGAAGCAGCACCGCCTGAGGATGAAGGCCATGATAAAAACAAGCTCAGCAATACGCAGGCCATGGATTCGTTCAATTCTCTGCCTGAATCCGTAAGGCGCATGGTGATGGATGCTGACAGCGAGGATTCCTACTGATGAAGGTATATATCGATACGCTCGGATGCGCCAAGAACGAATATGATTCGCAGATGCTTGCGGCTTCTCTCGCTGAGAGAGGCTGCGGCATTGCTTTTGATCCGCAGGAAGCAGACATACTCATAGTCAATACCTGCGGTTTTATCGAGGACGCAAAGAAGGAATCCATAGAGAGGATCTTCGAGCTCGCCGCGGAAAGAGGAGAGCACAAGAAACTCGTAGTCACAGGCTGCCTCGCAGAACGCTATCACGAAGAGCTTTCCGAAGAGATGCCCGAAGTCGACATGTTCTTCGGTGTGAACGATTATGATGATCTGCCTTCGGTGCTGCTCGGGGACAGTCCCGCCTCAAGGGACATGGTAGGAGACAGCACTGACGATCTCAGATACAGAAAGCGCCTCTTCGATGAAGGATCGCATTACGGATATCTCAAGATAGCGGAAGGCTGCAATAACAACTGCAGTTTCTGCGCAATACCTCTTATCAGAGGTCCTTTCAGGTCCAAGAAGATGGAGGACTGCATCAGGGAAGCCGAAGACATGGCCGCTGCCGGCATAAAGGAGCTCATACTCATAGCCCAGGATACTTCGCAGTACGGCCGCGATCTGTACGGGAAGCCGGAGCTTCCGAAGCTGCTTCGACGGCTTTGCGGGATAGACGGCATCGAATGGATAAGGCTGATGTATGTTTACGATAATGGTATTACTGACGAACTTATTGATGTGATCGCTCAGGAACCGAAAATCTGCAAATACATCGACATGCCTATACAGCATATCTCCGATCACGTGCTGCATCTCATGAGGAGGCAGTCCACAGGCGATTCGATCAGGGCGGTCATAACAAAGCTGAGGGAGCGCATCCCCGATGTGCATATACGCACGACGCTGCTCGTAGGTTTTCCGGGCGAGACCGAAGGCGACATGGATCTTCTTGCCGGCTTCATCGACAGCTGGGATATAAACAGGCTCGGGGCCTTTGCTTTCTCGGAGGAGGAAGGTACTCCTTCGTTTACGATGGACGGCAAAGTGGATGAGGAAGTGCGCATCAGCAGGCGGGACCGCGTGATGGAGCATCAGCTTGCCGTCAGCGAAAAGCTGAACGAAAAGAAGATCGGAAGGACATATGAGGTCATGATAGATGAGATCATCGGCGACGGCCTCTATACAGGGAGAACTCGTTATGATGCGCCTGAGATAGACTGCGCGGTAACGGTCTCTTCAGAAAAAGCTCATGTGCCCGGCGATATAGTCAGTGTCAGGATCACAGATGCCTTCGAATACGATCTCGAAGGCTCTGAAATATAGATCAATACAGAAAACGGAGGAAAAGACATGAATCTCCCTAACAAATTAACGATCGCGAGGATCATAATGGTGCCGTTCTTTATCGCGGCATTCATGACGGGATATTATCCTGCAGCCCTTGTACTGTTCTGCGCCGCGTCGGTGACCGACTTCTTTGACGGCAAGATAGCGCGCGAGCGTGACCTCGTGACGAACTTCGGCAAGATAATGGATCCGCTGGCAGACAAGATACTGGTGTATTCGGCTCTCTGCCTCTTCATCGAATCGGATCTTATCAAAGCCTGGATGCTCATTATCATACTGGCGAGAGAATTCATTATCGCAGGCATGAGGACTGTGGCCGCATCAGAGGGAAAGGTGCTGGCCGCCGGTATGTCGGGCAAGGTCAAGACCGTACTGCAGATGTTCGCCGTGATCGCATATCTGCTTGCACTTTCCGTTCCTAAGGCGCAAACGACTGTCATGCTCATCGCGAACATACTGTTCTGGGCATCTCTCGTCATGACAGTTTACTCCGGCTTCGAATATGTTCTGAAGAACAAAGACGTCTTCAGCATGTAGTCCAGGCGGAGGATCATCTGATGAAAACTTCGATAATAGCTGTCGGGACAGAGCTTCTGTTCGGACAGACCGTCAACACGAACGCAGCATATCTGTCAGATAAGCTCAATCACATGGGCTTTGACGTGATGTATCACTTTGTGGTGGGAGACAATCCCGCAAGGCTCAGGGAAAAGCTCGCGGAAGCTTTCATAGACACGGACCTCGTTCTGCTTACCGGAGGCCTCGGGCCTACGCAGGACGACCTCACGAAGGAGACGGTCGCGGAATACATGGGCGCGGAGATGTACACTGATGAACAGGTCATCGTGGACCTCAGGGCATTCTTCGACAAACGGGGGCGAAGCATGCCCGAGAACAATCTGAAGCAGGCGCTGCTTCCTGTCGGATGCACTCCTTTCTACAACGCGTCCGGCACTGCGCCGGGCTTCGCGCTGTCAAAAGACGGCAGGACAGCCATATGCTTCCCGGGCCCTCCGAGAGAGATGACCTGGCTGTTCGAGAACGGTGTAAGGCAGTACCTCGAACAGTTCATGGAAAAGAAGATGTATTACAGGGTGATACGCACGATAGGCATCGGCGAATCGGATCTTGAGATGCTGCTGATGCCTCTCATCGACGGCCAGACCGATCCTACGATCGCTACCTACGCCAAGGAGGGAGAGTGCACGCTCAGAGTAGCTTCACAGAGAGATTCCCTGGAAGAGGCGAAGCATGCGGTCGATCAGATGACCGGCAGGATAGACGAACTGGCAGGGGAATACATTTACAGCCTTGATGACGAGGACCTGAACGAGGTAGTCGTCAGGATACTCAGGGAAAAGGGCCTTCGCATCACTGCAGCCGAATCATGTACGGGGGGCTTGTTCGCTTCCGCCATCACGGATGTAGCGGGTGCGTCCGAAGTGCTTTCTTCTTCGTATGTAACATATTCGGAAGACGCAAAGGCGGATGAACTCGGAGTCGATCGGGGAATAATCGCCCGATACGGCATCGTAAGCGCCGAAACGGCCGAAGCCATGGCTGCAGGTGCAAAAGCCCGCTCAGGGGCGGATATCGCCGTTTCAGTGACAGGCTACGCCGGACCCGACGCCGATGAGGGGCATGAAGCCGGCGAGGCGTATATCGGATACGCCTTCGGAGACGTGACCGGACATGCAGAGATAAAGACTTCCAGAAATGAAAGGAAGTGGAACAGAAGGTACATCACGCTCCGGATGCTCAGAGCAGTCTATCTGCTTATCCGGTAAAACGATGGTGCATCTGCCTGCTGAGGGGCAAGCCCCGAAAGTCGGGGATTTATTGTCGGATAGAGTGCTTTTTTTGTTCGACATGAAGCCGGCAGCGCAAATATAATATTGACACGACATGTCAGAACAGGTAATATGAATACGAACAAGCGTTCTATACGTGATCCAGGAGGAAATATGGCAGACAACATGAACAACAGCGCTGATCGCGCCGCAAAGGACAAGGCACTGCAGCAGGCTCTCGATCAGATACAGAAACAATACGGCAAGGGCGCGATAATGAAGCTCGGAGAGTCCGGACCTGTGACGAATATCGATGTCATCTCCACGGGTTCTGTGAGCCTTGACTTCGCGACCGGAGTAGGAGGTTATCCGAAAGGCAGGATAATCGAGATCTACGGACCAGAATCATCAGGCAAAACGACTCTCACACTGCACGCTATCGCCGAATGTCAGAAGAAAGGCGGACAGGCAGCGTTCATCGACGCCGAACACGCTCTCGATCCGGTATATGCCAGAAATCTCGGCGTCAATGTGGACGAGCTTCTCGTCTCGCAGCCTGACACGGGAGAGCAGGCTCTGGAGATCTGCGAGATGCTCACAAGGAGCGGCGCAGTCGATATCATAGTCATCGACTCTGTAGCAGCTCTCGTACCGAAGGCGGAGATACAGGGCGAGATGGGAGATTCTCATGTAGGACTCCAGGCAAGGCTCATGTCTCAGGCCCTTCGAAAGATCGCCGGCGCCATCAACAGGTCGGGGACCTGCGTGATCTTCATCAACCAGTTGAGGGAAAAGATCGGGATCATGTTCGGCAATCCCGAGACGACTACAGGCGGACGCGCCCTGAAATTCTACGCTTCCATGAGGATGGACGTCAGAAAGATCGATACGATCAAGAAGGGCGAGGAAGTGTTCGGCAACAGGACGAGAGTCAAGATAGTCAAGAACAAGGTCGCGCCTCCGTTCAGAAAGGCTGAATTCGATATCATGTACGGCACGGGCATATCGCTTTCGGGCGACATACTCGACATGGCCTCGGATATCGGGATCATCGACAAGTCCGGCTCGTGGTACAGCTATAACGGCGAGAGGATAGGACAGGGCAGGGAGAACGTAAAAGAGTTCCTCGAAAAGAATCCTGCAGTTCTCGAGGAGATCCGCGGCAAGCTCATGGAACATCTCAGGGCATCTTCTCCGGGCGCGGCGGGAGCCGGTGCTGACGACATAAAAGTCGACGCAGACGGAGTCGTTATCGAGTGATCTCTCCGGAAACAAAAACTCTCTTATATAAATAATGAAATTCCTTCTTGACCTTGCAATTACAATGTAGTATCATCTTTGTCGGTTAACCGCTCGGAACGGGTTTTAAAGCACAGCACCCGGGTTCCGGCGAGTCTGGTTCAAGGAGGAATTATATATTATGTATGCTATCATCAAAACAGGTGGCAAGCAGTACAGAGTACAGCAGGGCGACGAGCTCAGAGTAGAGAAGCTCGAGGCCAAAGAAGGCGACAAGATCGTGTTCGATGAAGTCGTAGCTGTCGGAGGAGACAAGCTTGTCGTAGGTACACCGTTCGTAGAGGGTTACAAGGTCACTGCAGAGGTCCTCGAGCAGGGCAAGGGTGACAAGATCATCATCTACAAGTACAAGGCTAAGAAGGATTACAGACGCAAGAACGGACACAGACAGCCGTTCACGCTCGTAAAGATCACTGATATCGGCGGCGCCGGCAAGAAGGCTGCCACTAAGGCCGACAAGGCTGAGAAGCCTGCCAAGGCAGAAAAGCCTGCAAAGGCGGAGAAGCCTGCAAAGAAGGAAGAGAAGGCTGCTGCACCGAAGGCAAAGGTCAGCGCTTCGATGAAGAAGGACGAGCTTCTGGCAGTAGCCAAGGAGATGGGAGTCGAGGTAAGCTCAAAGGCTACAAAGGCTGACATCATCGCTGCTATCGAGGCTAAGTAGAAACGGAGGAATCAGGATGTCAAGTAAAAAAGGAGTAGGAAGTTCCAAGAACGGCAGAGACTCCGAGGCGAAACGTCTTGGACTCAAGGTAGGCGCCGGTGAATTCGTAAGTGCTGGATCCATTCTCATGAGACAGAGAGGCACGAAGTTCCATCCTGGCAACAATGTAGCCAAGGGCGGAGACGACACTCTCTTTGCGAAGATCGACGGAACAGTAAAGTTCGAGAGATACGACAAGAAGAGAAAGCAGATCAGCGTTTACAGCAAAGAAGCGTAACGGAACTGGCTCCTGCACATGCAGGAGCCAGTTTTCATTTTTAGTTTCAGTTTGCGCAAGGATCGGTTCACAGATATGTTTGTAGACAGAGCAGAAATCACAATAAAGTCAGGCAACGGCGGCAACGGCGCGGTAACTTTCAGGCGCGATCCGTACGTTCCGGACGGGGGTCCGGACGGCGGTGACGGCGGCAGCGGCGGCAGTGTTATTTTCGTTGCCGACCGCAATCTCAGGACGCTGATGGACCTCAAGTACAAGAGGAAGTATCAGGCAGAGAACGGCCAGCCGGGAATGAAGAGAAACAGATACGGCAAGAAGGGTCAGGATCTGTATATCAAGGTGCCTGTCGGCACGATGATAATAGATAAGGAGACAGGTCATCTGATGAAGGATCTCGTCGAAGACGGAGATTCCGTTGTCGCTGCAAAGGGCGGCAGAGGAGGCAAGGGCAATGTGCACTACAAGAGCAGCATACGCCAGGCTCCTAATTTTGCCGAAGCCGGCACTCCCGGCAAGGAAAGAGAAGTGGTTCTCGAGCTCAAGCTCATCGCAGATGTAGGACTGCTCGGTTTCCCTAATGTAGGCAAATCCACGCTTCTTTCGGTATGCACCAATTCAAAGCCCAAGATAGCCGGATATCATTTTACGACCATCGATCCCAATCTCGGGGTCGTGTATCTGCACGACACCAGCTTTGTAATGGCGGATATCGCGGGAATAATCGAAGGCGCATCTCAGGGTGCGGGACTGGGTTTTAAATTCCTCAAACATATAGAGCGAACGAAGGTGCTGATACATGTAGTGGATGTTTCAGGATCTGAAGGCAGAGATCCTATCGAAGATTATAAAAAGATCAACGCCGAGCTTCTGCAGTTCGATCCCAGACTTGCCGAAAAGCCTCAGATCGTTGCTGCAAACAAGACGGACATCATATTCGACCGCGAAAAGGCGGATGAGTTCCTTCAGTTCATGAAGGAAGAGGGCAGAGAGGTCTATCAGATAAGTGCCGCGACGCGTCAGGGAATAGACGAACTCATGGACGCCGCGCTCCGCTGCATCGAGGAATATGTCGAGCCTGAGGAAGAGCCGATGACCATGTTTGACTTCGAAGCCGATGAGAACGAAGCAGATTACAGGCTTATAAGCGGATATGTCGATGATGACGGCGTTTATGTGCTCGAAGGCAGGCAGCTTTCAAAGATATTCAATTCGACCAATTTCAACGACAGCGGATCCATGAGATATCTGTATAATTACATCGTGAAGCAGGGAGGCATCAAACTGCTTCAGGACCTCGGACTCAAAGAGGGAGATACCGTCAGGATCGAGGATTTTGAGTTCGAATACACTGAGGACTGACGGCCTTTTTCCGTCATTTTTTGCATCGTTTCCTGCATCGGATGCACCCGATGAAACGCTGAGACCGCTAACGCGGTCTTTTTTTGACGGATTTCGGTCAAATTATGTTCCGTTTCGGTAAATTATCGCAGTTCTTTGCCTGTTTGTCACATTCGTAAAATATAAATAATATTGCAGCATCATCCGGAAAGAGGTGGATTCTCATGAAAGATAATGCTGCAGACAAGATAAGAGACGCGGTCGAAGACCTTATCAGGGACAGGAAGACTCTCGTAAAGATCCTTTCCATAACGGCGATACTTCTTATCGCTGTGATCCTCAGGATACACGGAGCTAACAAAGCGGATATAACTGTCGAAACGGCTGATGCCGCTGCGTCAGAAACAACGGACACATCCGTCGAAACGGATGGGCCCGATTCTTCAGATAGGATCATTTATGTGGATCTGGGCGGAGCGGTCGCAAAACCCGGAGTTTACAAGGTCTCCCCGGATACAAGGCTGTACATGGTCATCGAGATGGCAGGAGGCCTGACGGAAGACGCCGATACCAATTCGGTCAATCAGGCATCTTTCGTGGAGGACGGTGAAAAGATAGTGATTCCTGCAAAAGGCGACCCGGCAGCGGCTGTGATGGACGGGCAGACCGGCGCCTCTCCGGCTGCAGGAACAAGCGGCCTTGTCAACATAAACCTGGCTTCGAAGGATGAGCTCATGACCCTTAACGGAATAGGCGAAGTCATGGCGGACAGGATCATCGAATACAGGACAAGCAACAGGTTCAGGAACAAAGAGGACATAATGTCAGTGAAAGGTATCGGCAGCGGGATCTATGAAAAGATAAAGGACAGCATAATTTGCTAGAAAGGAGATGTGACCATGAAAACGGAAAGAAACCATTACGAATATCAGCTGATCAAAGACCTGATCCGCGAGATTTCCGAAGTCGGAAAGCATGTCAGGACAAGAAAACATCTCACATATGCGTTCGATCCGTCTGAAAGAGCGGAAAAAGACCTGTATCACCATAACATGAAACTCATGACCGTTATACACGACCTGCTGAATGAGTGCAGCATCAACATAAAGAGCCGCGGTTACACATATATAAAGGACGCGGTCTGCATAATAACCGATCACGGAACACTCGACGTATGTCTCAGCAAAGACATCTATCCTCATATTGCAAGAAAGCATGACATAAACGGCATAGCAAGGATCGAGCACAATATCAGGAATTCTATCGACGCTGCTTACCGTCTGTATATAAAAAACGGAAAAATGAACTGTCCGTTCATGGACAGATTCGAAACTAAACCGACTGCAAAGGTATTCCTCCTGCATCTCAAGGATGAAGTGGACCGCAGACTATGGACCGAGATGTCCGGCTGTTGAGTTTATACTGCCTTTCGTGTTAGATTATCGATGTACGGATCATTAAAGACGAAAGGCAGTTTTATTATGGAAAAAACAAAAATTGACAGAATAAACGAATTGGCTCACAAGTCAAAGGCAGAAGGCCTTACCGAGGAGGAAAGAGCTGAACAGCACGAACTCAGACAGGAATTCCTCGATGAGATCAGGTCTGATGTCAGAGCTTCGCTGGAATCCATAGAGATAGTCGACGACACAAATATAACAAATGGTGAAATGCCAAGCTGAAAGTGTTATAATAATAGGGATTTTTGCGGATGACAGGAGACAGAAAAATGAAAAAACTCGGAGTAAATGAAATAAGAGACATGTTCAGGGATTTCTTTGTCAGCAAGGACCACTATCCGGGCGGTTCTGCGTCGCTTATCCCCAGAAATGACAAGAGCCTGCTTATCATCAATTCAGGCATGGCTCCGCTGAAGCCTTATTTCGCAGGTGTGGAGACTCCTCCCAAAAAGAGGATGACGACCTGCCAGAAGTGCATCAGAACAAACGATATAGAAAACGTAGGCAAGACCGCGCGCCACGGCACCTTCTTTGAGATGCTCGGCAACTTCAGCTTCGGCGATTACTTCAAGAAGGAGTCGTTGCAGTGGGGCTGGGAGTTCTGCACGGAATGGCTTGAAATGCCCGAGGATAGGCTCTGGGCGACGATATACGAAGATGACGATGAGGCGTTCGAGATCTGGAGAGACATCATAGGAATGCCGGAAGAAAAGATCATCCGTCTTGGAAAGGAAGACAACTTCTGGGAGATCGGGCTCGGCCCTTGCGGACCTTGCTCCGAGATCTATTACGACCGCGGACCTGAGTGGGGATGCGGAAGTCCTGACTGCAAGCCCGGATGCGACTGCGACAGATACCTTGAGTTCTGGAACCACGTGTTCACGCAGTTCGACAGACAGGAGGACGGATCCTATCCGAGACTCGCTCATCCGAACATCGATACAGGAATGGGCCTCGAAAGGCTTGCCTGCATACTTCAGGATGTGAATTCGATCTTCGATGTCGATACTGTAAAGTACATAAGAGACGCGATCTGCAAAATGGCAGGAGTCGAATACATGTCGGGCAACCACAAGGTCGATGTCAGCGTAAGGATCATTACTGACCACCTGAGATCGATGACGTTCATGATCGGTGACGGCATACTTCCGAGCAATGAAGGCAGGGGATACATCCTCAAGAGGATCATCAGACGCGCCGCAAGGCACTGCAAGCTGCTCGGGATCACTCAGGCCAATCCGCTCGTCGAGCTCGCCGAAAGCGTTGTTGAGACTTCCGGCAAGGCGTATCCTGAACTCGTCGATAACCATGACTACATCATGAAGATCATCAAGATCGAAGAGGACAACTTCGCCAAGACTCTCGACAGGGGCATGGAGATCCTTGAAGGATACATGGCTGACATGGACGAAAAGGGCGAGAAGATCCTCCCGGGAGGTCTTGCGTTCAAGCTTTACGATACCTACGGATTCCCGCTTGAGGTCACTCAGGAGATACTCGAAGAAAACGGAAAGAACGCTGACATAGACGGCTTCAACGACTGCATGAGCGCTCAAAAGGAGCTTGCCAGAGCCCACCAGAGAGATACCGACGAAGACGCCTGGAGAGACGCATCCGAATACAGCGATCTCCCTCATACCGAATTCCTCGGATATACAGAGGAGAGCGCGGATGCGGAGGTTCTGTATACCGGAAGCTTCGATGAGAAGAGAAGGTTCGTCATATTCGACCGCACACCGTTCTACGCTACAAGCGGCGGTCAGGTATTCGATACAGGTTATATCGTACTCGATGATGACAGATTCAGAGTCGTGGACGTCGTTAAGGAGAACGGGATCTACCTGCACGTCATCCATGAGGACGATACCGGAGCGGCCATGAAGATCAAAGCCGGAGACAAGGTCTCGCTTCAGATAGATGCTGTCAGAAGACACAGGATAGCGAGAGGCCACTCTGCCACACACCTCATGCAGCAGGCCCTGAGAGACGTTCTCGGAGATCATGTCATGCAGGCCGGCTCGTATGTCGATGACAATTATCTGAGATTCGACTTCAACCACTTCCAGCCTATGACAAAGGAAGAGATAGAAAAGGTCGAGGACATCGTCAATCAGAGGGTCGATGAATACCTTCCGATAAAGATGGAAGAGATGCCTATAGAAGATGCAAAGAAGCTCGGTGCCATGGCAATTTTCGGCGAAAAGTACGGGGATATCGTCAGAGTCGTCAGCATGGGAGACTACAGCATCGAGTTCTGCGGCGGTACGCATATCGACAACACAGGCAAGGTAGGCGGCTTCAAGATCATAAGCGAAGCCGGTATCGCGGCAGGTGTGAGGCGTATCGAAGCTATCACAGGATCAAATGTCGTCAGGTATCTGGCAGGCAAGGAAACTACTATCAGCGATGTTGCCGCTGCACTCAAGTCAAGCGAAGCAGACCTGACAAGAAAAGCCGGTCAGGTCATGGCAGATATAAAATCGCTTGAAAATACCATTAAATCTATTAAGTCTGATGAGATAAGCGGCTCGGTTGATGGTATAATCAGCTCAGCAAAAGAGATCAGCGGTATAAAGCTGATCGCCAAAAAGTTCGAAAACACAGACGTCGATCAGCTCAGAAGCATCTCTGATGCTGTGAAGGAAAAGACCGATGATGTGGTCATGGTATTCGCGGCGGTAAATGACGGAAAGGTAACTTTCATCGTATCCGTAAGCGAAGACCTGATCGGAAGGGGATATCACGCAGGAAAGCTCATCAAGGATATCGCTGCGGCCGCAGGAGGAGGCGGCGGCGGCAAGGCCAATATGGCTCAGGCCGGCGCCAAGGATCCGTCAAAGGTCGACGCGGCGTTTGCCAAAGCTGAAGAGCTTATCGCAGGGTGACAGGAAGGAGCAGTTATGAGCAAGAACACAATCATGTTTGAAGGGTTCAAGGACAGTCAGCTAAATAAAAAGGAAGCGCTCATAGAGATCTATTCGGCTCTTAATGACCGCGGATACAACGCGATCGATCAGATCGTGGGATATCTCACTTCCGGTGATCCTTCATATATCACAAGTCACAACAATGCAAGAAACCTCATCCTCAAGATGGACAGAGACGAGCTCCTCGAGGAGATCCTTGTAAATTATCTCGGCATCAATTGATGAGGATACTCGGACTTGACGTTGGAAGCAAAACTGTGGGGGTCGCGGTAAGCGACCCTCTTGGCGTTATCGCCACAGGAGTGACCACTATAGAAAGAGTCGGGATACGCAAGGATACCGGCAAAGTCATCGATTACATAAATGAGTATGGCTGCAATACGGTGGTCATAGGTCTTCCTCTCTCTCTTGACGGCAGCGATTCGGTCCAGACTCAGAAGGTCCGGGACTTCAGGACTATGCTTGAAAACAAGCTTAAGAGCTCAGGACCTCTTTCAAAGGTGAAGGTTGAATGGCAGGATGAAAGGTATTCGACAGCAGAAGCTGAAGAAGTCCTCATCGAAGCCGACATGAGCAGGGAAGACCGCAAAAAGATAATCGACAGGCAGGCTGCCATAGTTATCCTGCAGAGATATCTTGACAGAATGCCGCGGGGAGAATGATGGATCATCTGCAAAGCATGACAAAACATCTCGTATCCGGGCTGATAATATTCATGCTGATGCTGACTTCGGTATCAGTGACGACTGCGGAAGTACATGCGGAGCAGTCGTCTTTTGAATACAAGAAATATCACGAACACAGTCAGTACAGGCAGGCTCTTGAGAGGAGGATGGAGAGCGTAAGCAAAAAACTGTCGTCAGGCATGGTCGATGAAAAGACTTATCCGATACCGGGACTGATCGAAACATGCTATGTCAACAGGAATAATACAGGTACATCAGACGAATACATACCTCAGGGTCTCTGCAGCACCGGAGACTACTGGCTGATCACCGCCTATGACGCAAAAAAGAAGAACAGGTCTGTCATATATGCTGTAGATGCCCGTACTGCAGAACTTGTATCTACGATCACTGTCCCGAACAAATATCACGTAGGCGGAATAGCATATGACGGCAAGCGCATATGGCTGACCGGAGATACATCCGATAAGTACAAGGGAGAGCCTTTCGTACAATACATCGATTATGAAGATTTCCTCCGGATGGCAGATCAGCCTCTCTATGAGATCCGTTCACGCGAGATGTCCGGAAGGGTCTATATCAACAACAAGCCTTCATTCCTCGAATGTGATGACGGTATACTCTGGGTAGGGACCTACATGGGATCAAAGGACACCAGGGAGGCCTATATAAACGGATATACGATAGTTGAGGATGACAAAGGCGTCAGGCTCAACACACTCATGTATTCGGTGATATCCGGCATAGACTCAAGTGCGCAGGGATGCGATATAGAAGGAAATGATCTTTATGTTTCGAGCTCATACAAAGGTTCTTCATCGAGAGTAAAGTCTTCGTTCATAACCAGATACAACATAGCTCCGCTCAGGGAGGGAACAGCAAACCTTTATGTCGGAGATAGAGAGAACAGCAGGGTAGAAGTTCCCAAGATGAACGAGGAGATCCTTGTTGAAAACGGAACGATCTACATCAATTTCGAAGCAGGATCAAAAAGATGGAAGAATGCCGTCATAAATACAGACAGGATACTGGCAGTAAAGAAATCGCTCTGGGGTAAAAAGAAATGAAGAAAAAAATACTTATCATAGCAGCTGCCGTTCTTGCTTTAGTTCTGGTAGCGGCCGCAGACGTCATGAGGAATGATCCCAATCTCGTAATGAAAGAGTTTGCCAGCGACCTGATTCAGGATGAGACAGAAGAGGTCGAATTCGATCACGTCGGACCTTATAAGATAGGCCGGCACAGGATCCCGGTCTATACATTCACGCCTGAGGAAGACGCCGAGTATTCTTTTACAGTCTCAGATATAAAAACCGATGACGACGTGTTTATCACTATGAGTGTATGTGACAGGGATCTGAACGATTTTATCATTGCTGATAATTTCAATGATCATGCTGACAGCATTTCGGGGTCCGAGTTCCTGTCAGAAGACAGCGAATGCTTTGTCATCATAAATGCGATCGCGGATAATGATGACCGGGGATGCAGCGGATCCTTCAGGCTGACTGTAACGAAGCTTACGGAAGATACGGCTCCGATAGAATTGACAGAAGCCGAGCCGGTCACAGTCAGCATGAATGATGACGAAATGTCTTCTGTTCTGTTCAGACCGAAAGAATCCGGTTTCTACAGGTTCAGTACCTCTGTGTTTTCAAAAAAAGAAGAGGCCGGATTCTCATTTGTCTCCATGGTCAGGGACGATGAAGATGAAGAAGTCCGGAACACCGAGGGCATCAGCTATCTGGAAGAAGATAATTCGTACTATGTCTGGGTAAGCGCTTCCGAGCTGACGCAGAAGCAGACTGATGTGAAAGTTTCATGCAGCAGGATAGCGTATATCAAGGCGGATTCGCCGGGCTCGTACAGCATAAACGGTCCTTCAATAATAGGATTCAAATCAAAGGATACTGTTAATTACGCAGTATATTCGCTTTCTGACAGCAATATAAAAGGGTCGGTATACGACAGCAAAGGGTTTCCTCTCAATAAAGACAACAATTCCGGAGGAACACTGAGCGAAAACAGCAATGATTTTGCTTTGATCCTGCAGGCAGAAAAAGACAAAAAATATCTGATATTTGCCGATGGCGAATTCAGTAAATGCGTCATCAATATCGCGGTATATAAAGGAGACGGTACTGCGCTTGGCCCTGAAGATATAGAATTACCTGCTTCAGAGTCAGAAGGAGAGGAAGCGAAGCAGGAGGGATCCGCCGAAAGCGAAGAGAAATCTAAACAATAAAAGATATAGTAAACAGCCTGCAGAAATATACTACATCTTGTTGAAATCATCATTCAAATAAGGAAGTACAGTAATCCACAGAAAAATCCATGGCCTCAAACCCTTGAAATTCCATGGATTTTTTTGATTTCCGCTTTTTGTGATGTATAATTTAGAAGTCTTAACAGCAATTAAGGTAACGATAATTTATTACGGTTATTCATATGAAAAAGATGTTTTCAAACAGGAAAAACCAGATAATCTGCCTTATAATCGCGCTCGAGATCACTGCCTGCAGCTTTACCGGAGCGGGGATATACAGCATTTCCAGCGAAAGGCTTCTGAAAGAGCAGACACAGCTGAATAACAGCGTGATATCAGTGGCTCTTGCAGGAGCAGCAGCAAACCATAAGATAATGCTTGACGCGAGCCGTGTACAGGCTATAGACAGCAAGCGCTGGAAAGGGCCTGTCCTCAACAAAACCAGAGGAACGATCACAGGACCGTCCGGCAAGGAAACGTACTATAACCTCAACATGGACGGTGTTGTCAGCATCATGCGCGGAATAGGGAATGAAGACGAATACTGGGTCCGTGATGACGGCTGCAAGATGCTGGGAGACTATATCATGGTAGCTGCCGATCTTGATATCCATCCGAGAGGATCCCTGGTGGATACATCTCTCGGCAAGGGCATAGTGTGTGACACCGGTTCATTTACAAACAGCAATCCGTATCAGCTGGACATAGCAGTAACCTGGTAGGGCATAACAAAAGGCTTTCCGGATCCGGAAAGCCTTTATTGACACGCATCTTATTCTGTTGTTTTCAGATCGTACTTTTCAGCGCCGTCCTTGATATCAAAGAAGCTTACATTCTTCATTTTACCGGCTTCTGACGGTCTGAATCCAAACTCCCTGAAGCATGGAATGCATATCTCGCCGTCTTTGAGATCCACCTGACCGCGAACGGTTGTGGACATTCCGCAATTGAGACATTTAGCCATATCATTTTCCTCCGAACATCATCGCTAATGTTTTTGTTACATTAAGAAGTATACCACCTATGCAGTAAGAAAAGAAGGCTGTAACTGATATTAAATGTTATCCTTCGACCCGGTGCTTTTCGATTGCACAGTAAATAATCAGATGATAGACTAGTATAAACTTTGTACACACAGCTGAAATAAAAAGGTCAAAAATACTCATAAGAATGCATTTTAAAAGCCATAATTATACGATCAGCGACTATACATCGATCTCCATCTGCATAGCTTTGATGGCGATCTGCTCCTGGATAACGATACCGGCAACAGTCCCGTTTACATTGCAGACCTTCGCTGTATTTGTAACTGTAGGCCTGTTAGGCGGCAGGAAGGGTACTGCGGCTATCGCCGCATATCTTCTGATGGGAGCTATCGGCTTGCCGGTATTCGCAGGATTCTCAGGCGGGATCGGCTATATGCTGGGTGCTACCGGAGGATATATTATAGGATTTCTTTTCTCTGCTGTGATAATGTGGGGATTTGAATGCAGATGGGGCAGCAGTATCAGAGTCCTTACAGTATCGATGCCTGCAGGGCTCCTGGTATGTTATGCATTTGGAACAATATGGTTTGCCACAGTCTACAGCAGCGGTACAGATATCATGAACGTTGTCAGCCTGTGTGTGCTGCCGTTCGTTGTTCCTGATATCTGTAAGATCATACTGGCAGCTGAGATCTGCAGAAGACTGAGGCCGATACTGTCAGTGATAATTGACGGGCATTTTATGACGGCGTCTCCATATATCAAAAAGAATTGTATAAAGAACGGAAGGCAGATCGAACTGCCGGCAGAAAAAGGAGGATACAGAGATGGAAGATAAGAAGAACAACGATCAGGCAGAGTAAGGCCGTACTGAAGATACGTAACTATTCCTAAAATCATAATTCAAAAGACGAGATAAGGCCCTAAAAGGCAAGAATGCTATAACAGGAACTACGTGAAAGTAGTTCCTGTTTTTTTTGATGGAGGAAGGAAAAATGAAAGATCACAAATATAAACAGTGTGCATTGTGCGAAGGAAACACGCTGGCTGAATCAGTGGAAATCTTCAACAAAGAGATGAAGAGGCTCGCCAACTTCAATCCTACATACGAAAGATACGGTGACAATTTCATTATCTACTATACCTGCATTGAGAGGGAGCCGGAATCTTTAGCTGAGGAAATGGAGCTGAAAGGATGCGACCACAGATGCATAGAATGCAACCACTGCGAAAGACCGAAAAACAGGTCTGGTGAATTTGATGGGAGAGCCAAGAAGGCTATGTGCCTAAAGAAGGGATGCAAAGTATTCATTGATGGCATGGTATGTGATGATTTCTACAAAGAACAGCAGCAAGATAGGAAGTTCGAGCTTATAGGCAAGACTGCAGATATACAAACAGAAGAATCAAGAAAAGGAGCATAGGTATGGACACAAACAAGATAGTAAAAATGACTCTTTCTGAGACCGGGATAAGTCTGACACAACTCGCTGAGGCATATGGTATCAGCAAACAGGCCATGAGCCAGAAGCTGCAGAAAGAGCAGCCCGAAAAAGATCAGCAGGAAATGCGATCCAGGATCATCGAAATGGCGAGAGAGCGCATAAGAAGAGCAGAGGCAATAGGGTAGGCAAGATGGACCGAAAAGAAAAAGCGACAATCCTCACAGTCATCAATAACGCCATCGACAGGTGTCAAGTCCTTGCCGAAAAGGCAGAAACATATGAGGAACAACAATACTTTTGGGGGCAGGCCGATGGGCTCCACAGTGCTTCGATAATGATCGCGAAGCGTGCTGAGAGCAATGGCCTATAGAGGGGAATCATAGGAGCATGACAACAGGACAGATAGTCAAAAAGGCTCGCAAGAGGAAAGGCCTCACGGTTGAGCAGTTGGCCAACATGACCGGGTTGAGTCCAGGCACCATTCACAACATCGAGGCAGACAAGACATCCCCGAGGATGGATAACATGCTGGCCATCATGAGGGTCCTCGACTACGAGATCCTATTCATGAAGAAATACAAGGGAGGTTACTACGATGAGTGACAACGAGATCCGCAGGGTCCTCACTGAGAGGAAAAGACAGGAAAGAAAGGAAGAGAGGAGCGCAGAGATTCTCGAAATGGCTGAAGGTTTCATCGGATGGGCGAGTCTGTTCGGGATCGGCTTCATGCTCTCAGTTATAGGAGGTTAATTATGAAGAAATCATCAGGGAGGAAGATGCTCCGCAGCATAGCAAGGGAAAACATCCGTAAGGCAAGCAAACAAAAGCAGAAAGAAAACGCGAAACCGACTCCGCAGAAGGCCCGTGCTCTCAGGAAGAAGCAAAAGGCCAAGAGGAAACAGGCAAAGATGCAGAGGAGGGCAGCATAGCATGGCAGAACTCAAGTATGAAATCAGAAGGCATCTCGCGGTGCTGAACAGGAATGAGAGAACAGGCTGGACCAAAGAAGCAAATGTCGTCGCCTGGAACGACGGAGCAGAGAAGCTGGATATCAGAGACTGGAATCCGGATCACTCGAAAATGAGCAGAGGCGTCACGCTCTCGGAGGACGAAGCGAGGATCCTCAGCAAAGCACTCATAGAGGTGCTCGGGAGGTGAAATGATGGGGTTGACCAAAGAACAGAAAGACAGCTACAGACAGAGCCGCGTCCTCAAGTGCATATCGGAGCCGGGCGGAGCGACCGGTGGGAAGCTGGCGAAGCTTTTCAATGTCCACCGGGGCACGATAGTCAAGGACATCACAGCACTCCGGAAGAAGGGATATCCGATACAGGTGTCTTCGATGGTCACGGAGGACGGGATGTATCAGGCAGTGTTCGAACTCATGAGGATGCCGGCCTTCCCGAAGTAGGCGATTACATCTGTAGCTTGTGTGGTGTCACGCTCGCGGAATGCCACTGTTGGGGCCCGACCTGCAGGAAGACAGGCAGGCGGGTGTGTGCAGACTGCTGCTACAGATGCGAACACCATATCAGCTGGTCAGGGATCTGGCACTGTAGATTCAGATCCGAAGAGCAGCTTCGGGAGGAAAGAAGAAAGAGGGCTCAGGACAGATTCGATGAAGAGAACCGTAGGATCTCCGAAGCCTTTATGAAGAGGAGAAAAGAAGAGGCGAGGCAGTGGGCTATCAAAAAGGCTCGCGCCAGAGCCAGACAACAGAAGAATACGGGCGGGAGGAACCGATAAGCGAACCTCTTTCATAACAAGCACTTGCCTCCTGCCCGTTTCTGAATATGGCGCTTGGTGTAACGGAAGCACAGATCAATTGCATCCCAGATCGGATCCGGGTCCGAGTCCCGGGAGCGCCTCCAATCGAGCGAAACGGGGGCTAGAGTCATTCAGTTGGCTCATCAGAAACAGAGACAGGAACAATCGAGAGCCCTTCCTGCAGTAGCTCGATAACAGCTGGATGGCGGGCAACAATTGAATATGAGAATAAGGATAAACCGAACAATAAGCCCGCCATCCACATACGCTTCATCAGGAGTGAAATGAAAGGAGAAATAAGGTGATAGACAAAGCAATAGAGAAGATTACAAAGGAAGCTATGGAAATCGATGATCCCATAGCTTTTGCCATCGAAGAGCATCTGACGGAGATCTGCACCAACAGCAGCATCGCCATGAAGATCCTGGAAGAGGACAAGAAGCTCAAGACAGCCCATGAGAAGCTGTGGGCCGAGGCCAGAAAGAGAAAGAAGGGCAACTGCGCCTACATTCCGCCTAAAGAGGCACATGCAATGATCGACGAATACTACGGGATTACTCCGCAGATGATCGGACAGTCCACGCAGCCTGCAGAGCGCACTAACGTGCTCGACCTCTTTTAGGAGGTGCGCACCATGACAAAAGAAGAATTCATCCGGGATGTAGGAAGCAGGATCCCGCCGGCGCATCCGGATACGGAATGGCATTTCCGGGAGGAGTGCATCAGAGGCAAGTTCCTTCTCTACGACGGAAAGAAGAACAAGTGCGTCTGCACCAACTGCGGTTATGAATTCGATATCGCTCCGGGAGAGTATTCGCGCATGCACGGCCTGCAGGATATATGTCCAAGCTGTGACACGCAGGCGATCTGCCTGTCAGCGGGCAGAGGCCGTAAATGCTATGAAGAACAGCATAGGCTGCTGACCTTCGCGGCAGACGGGAAGAGCCTCTGGGTAGTCTCTCATGACATCCTCGTCAGATTCGAAGATTTCGCCAGGGCCCAGCTCTACAAGTACATCAATGAGGTGTTCGAGATCAATGCGGACGAGCAGCGGCACTGGAGATATAAAGACGGATGGTACAGCGGCTCGCAGTTCTGGGAAGAGCTGAAAAGCTTAAATGTAGCCCCGCTCCCTGCAGCGCCATACTGCATGAGCAAATATACGATGCATATCTTCACAGAAGGCATCGATGAGATCATATCGAACAGCGACTGTAGATATCTGGCTGGTGAGGACCTGAGGAGAAGGATGGAATGGTCGTCTGTCGTGACGTGGATCGCGATGCAGATGAAGTATCCGGCGCTGGAACTGCTGAGGAAAGGAGGCTTTGGCCGGCTGGCCAGAGACAGGATAGACGGGTTCAACTATCAGGGCGCCGTAAACATCAGAGGCAAGTCCATAGAGAAGTCCCTCCGGCTTCCGAAGAAATGGGTCACGGCTCTCCGCAAGGCCGGTATCAGTGAGGACATCAATTCAACAGAACTGCGGGCGTTCCAGAAGGCTTCGGAAAAGGACCGAAAATTCATTGTGGAAAACTTCGAGGCCTGGGCTGACCTGCTGCATTCCTATCGGGCGGAGGGATACATCCACATTATCGAGGGAGTCACGACGCTCGAGAAGTACTACAAGTACATGACCGGGCAGAGCAGGAAGGATGCTGTCCTGTATGCGGACTATATCAGGAACGCCAAAGCCCTCGGATGGGACCTCAGAAGAAAGAGGATCTTGTTCCCGGACGATCTTGTGGCAGCCCATGACGAAGCTATGGAGCTGTACGAAGCTCAGAAGAACTCTCTGATAGACAAGCAGATCCGCGAGCATGCGGTGGATGTCGATTATAAAAACAACGGTCTCGTCATTCTCTGCGCGAAGAGCCAGGGAGACCTGAACAAGGAAAGCGAGGTGCTCCATCACTGCGTGAGGACCTATGGCGAGAGGGTAGCCTCAGGACAAGCACTCATATATTTCGTCCGGAAGGCAGATGAAGTCATGATGCCGTACTACACGCTCGAAATAGATCCTCTGACCGGAGTGGTCGTGCAATGCAGAGGAAGTCATAACTGCAGCATGACTCCGGAGGTGGAAGCTTTCAGAAAAGGATTTGAGAAGCATTTTCAGAAGATGATCAAGGAGGGTAAGACATGTCAGACAGCATGAATGCAATAGATGTCGCATATCAGACAGAGGTCAGTCTCGAGAGCATGAGCACTGAACAGCTGACAGCTGAGGTCAATGTCAGATACAAGCAGGCCGAGAGCCTCGCCGCCATGAGCGCCACGATGCTGGCCGATGCCGGCAGGCGCCTCATAGAGATCAAGAGCCGGATCCCGCACGGGCAGTTCGAGGAATGGTGTACGGACAACCTCGAATTCTCGAAGAGCAAGGCTGAAAAAATGATGAAACTGTCCGAAAAAATGGACGATGAAAACAGCCTGTTTTCAAAAACGGAAACGTTTACGGATTTGAGAATTTCAACGGTTTGGGCGCTTTTGGCAGCACCGGAAGAGGTCGCTGCGGAGATCATTGAGACCCATGATGTGAGCGACATGACAGTCCGCGAACTCAAGGAAGAAATACAGACGCTCAAGAGGCGAGTCAAAGAGGAAGAAGACAAGCGCCATGAGGCCGAAATGACCGTGTTCTCTCCATATGAGCAGGAGAAGGCCGACATGGAAGCGAATATCGAGCACATGACTGAGGAGCTGAGAAGTTACAAGGCGGCCGCCGAGGAACTCGAATCGGTAAAGAAGGATCTCGAAGACGCCAAGGCCAAGCTCAAAAAGCAGAAGGAAAAGCAGAAGGCTCTTGAGGCTGCCAAGGATGAAGAGGTCCGGAAAGGAATCGAGGAGTCCAGAGCGGAGATAGAGAAGAAGGCCAGAGAGGACGCGCTGACAGAGTCAGCTGCCGAGATCGCAAAGAACACTGATGAGATCATGCTGCTTCAGGAGACTGTAGAAAAGCTGGAGGCGGAAAAGGCCAAGCTGAGCAATACGGACCTGATGGAGTTCAAGGTCCTCTGTGACCAGCTGCAGGATATCGTCGGCAAGATCAAAACCCTGATAGACAGGACCCACGACAAGGACAATGCTCTTGCGCTCAGGATGACGGAAGTATATACGCAACTGATTGCTGAGAGCTGATCCTATACATGTATCAGCGGGGCGGAAAATCGTTATCGCATAGTTGTAATTGTTTCGCTCAAAAATCATCCGCTCCGCTGATCCATTTATAGATAAGGAGAGAGAAGCCAAATGGATGAAGATAGAAACTGTAGCAATTGCTACTATGAGTGGTTTGATGCAAAGGCATATCCGTGTAGCAGGTGCATACGGAACAAACCGAGCCAAGATCTGTGGCAAGCGAAAATAAGGCAAATATTGAAGAGGTGCCCCAAAGTGGAAGGAACAGACGATGAATAGAAAAGAATACGATACACCTAAAGGGAAAGCTGTATTTGATTATGATGGCAACGGTGTAGGGCGAATAACTCTTGAGTGCATGGACATGCTAATGGACATGGTTGCAAGCAGTATGTGGATTCCGTGTAGCGAGAGGTTGCCCGAAGAGAACGGGGAATCATATCTGACATATCAATGCGCTGATGACAACAGATACGGATGGTGTCAGGTGCTTCGCTACGATGATGGATGGAATTGCCTTAATGGTGACAAGAGTAACGAAATCAAGCGCGTGGTCGCATGGATGCCATTACCAGAGCCGTGGGAAGGAGCAGACGATGAGTAAGTACATAGAGGTGGATACGCTGATAAGAAAGTACATAGATACCGACATCAAGAAATTCAGCAATTCTGATGTCAAAATAGTGCTTGAGAACTTGAAGCAGAATATTCTGAAAGCACCGACCATCGAGCCGAAGCAGGGCGAGTGGATAATTACCGAGCAAGATAATGGACACAAGTGGACTCATAGAAAATGTTCCGAATGTGGGAAGGGAGTAATCGAGCCTCTTGGAGTTTCAGCAATGAACTTCTGCCCTAACTGTGGAGTGAGGATGAAAGGAGCATACGATGAATAGCGGATGGAAAACGATACTTGTTACGACGATCATACTCACACTCGCAATAGGGATAGGAGCGTGTTGCTACAACTCGCAAGCGTTCAAACGAATGGGCAAGGACATCAAGTCAGATTTGGGTGGTGGCTTGGATAGAACTGTAACTGTATACACAGCAGACGGAGAAATTCTCAAGACTTACAAAGGCAAAATAGATCTGGAAACCACAGAGGGCGGTATCGTAAAGTTTGACCTCAATGGTCAGAGAATCATGTACTACAACTGCTATGTAGAGGTTATCGAGAACATCGGGGAAGGAGTAGACGATGAGTGACCTTGAAATAATGAAATCCTATTGTGACAAATGCAAGCACAAAGGCACTTGTATCAGTATATGCCCTACAGTATGGTTTGCGGTTTTACAAAGAGAACGGACTAAAGGAGCAGAGCGATGGAACACATAGCGCATGAAATTGTAAAGGATTACATCATAGAGCATCTGGATAAGTCAGATGATATTCCGCAGTTTGAAGTATACACAGTCTGGAAGTGCAAAGCTTTACAGAATTGGAAGTTCCTCATATCAAGCACACTTCTAGACGGAATGTATTACGAACTGACATTTAACGGAGATGAGAACGAGTGGTACCTCGATGCTTACAAGAAGTTTGAGAACAGAATTATAGGGTGGCCGGATAGGAAGGACGCGCCACAGACGGAAGACAATAACGATGGAACTGATAATCGGATTTTTAATAGCACTGATACTGTTTGAAATATGGTACGACGTGAACAAGTGAAAGATGAAGAGGAAAAAAGCAATGAAGACAGACTACATAACGACAACTGATTGGGATGAGGATCTTCTGGACCTTCTGGAGGAGAAAGAAAGCCTTAGCAGGCTCCAGCATTGGGCGGTCCGTATACAGATCGTATACACCGAAAAAGCGAAGAAGAAAAACGGCAAGCCTGTAATTGCGGAGATTGAACGAGTCCCCGACCTCTACAGGGAGATCGCGCTCCTCGATTATGTCATCAGCATACACAAACCGAATCTGACAGGACTCAACCATGAGCAGGTACGCATAGCCATATTCGAGCAGCTGCTGAAGATCAAGATTGAAGAGACGAGTGACGGTACCGATGTAAGCGACTATGCACTCAGAGGCTATGACTACGAGGGATTCAAGGAAATCATAGATGAGTACGGTGCCGATTGGGCTGAGCCGTGGAGCAGGCAGATGACACTCGACGACATGGAGGATGCGAATGAGTGATTACGTGAAACTGAGGACTGAGGACACCGAACAACAGGCTGTGATCCAGTGGGCGCGCATGCAGTCGGACCGATGGCCGGGACTGCGGCTCCTGCATCACATTCCGAACGGAGGAAATAGGAACAAAAGGGAAGCTGCCAAGCTCAAACGCATGGGTGTCCTCGCCGGAGTTCCCGATCTGCATCTGCCGGTAGCGTGTGCGGGATATTACGGGCTGTATATCGAGATGAAATACGGAGATGGCCGCCTGCTCGCATCGCAGATAGAATTCATGCTCCGCGCTGCGCACTTCCACAACTACTGCGCAGTCTGCTATACGGCGGAAGACGCTATCGCGGTCCTGCAGAACTATATAGATATAGATCACAGAACTGCATTCAGGTTTGAGAACCTGGCAATACTAAAAGAAGGGAAACAGATCGGAACAGTCAAATGAAATATTTCAGATCTATAGAAGTAGTCGAATGCTGCGTGTGCGGGGAGGAGTTCGACAAGATAAATAAAGATGAAGAGGATGTTCACCGGCCGGCCCAGGTACATCTGCCCGGAGTGTTACAACAACGGTCAGCGCCAGGTATCAGCCAGAAGGTCTGAGTTTGAAGGTTCCACACGAGGCAAACAAATAATATCGGAGTCAGAAAAATATAAGTAAGGGAGGAAAAGACAATGATGATCGAACAGGAAATGGTAGTCCTCAAAGCAGAGGATCTCGAGAGCTACAAGGAAAAGCACTGCGCAAAGGAAGAGCTTCCGACGGTAAAGTTCTTCTCAGCTCATGTACCGGAGAATGATTTCTACATAGGGAAGATCAAAGCACTGGAGATGGAGAACATGACCCTCAGGCAGAAGAACAAGCATCTTGAGAGGTGCATAGAGCTGGCCGAGGTCAAGGTCAGAGGCCTGAACGAAAAGATCGGCAAGCTGGAGAAGGCATACATCGCAGCTGCTATCAGATAATCATCCTTATATATAAGGTAAGAAGTCATGCCCGGTGAGAGCCCGGGTATGACAGTTCAAATGGATAGTATCAAGTCGGATAAAAATTCATGATCAGAGTCAAGACATACGAGACAGGGAAATATATGGAGAAGGAGATGTTCAATCTCTCGCCTCATAAAAAGGTATTTGACAGAGCGCGAAAGATAAAAGAGAGCACTCCTGCTCAGAAGAATCTGAACGATAAAAAATCGAAGAGACAGTTTCGCAGGATCCTCCACAAGAATTTCGGAATAGGTGACCTGGCTCTGCATTTGACATTCGACGATGACAATCTCCCGGAGACCGAGGAGGATGCCCTCAGACTCATAGGCAACTACATCAGAGTGTTGAGGAGACTGTGGAATAAGTCCTTCCCGGATAAGCCGTTCAAATACATCTACGTCTACTCAGACATTGCCGGAGACGGCAGCGGTGAAGTAGTACGCAAGCACTTCCACATGGTCATCAGCGGAGGCCTCGCCAGAGACCTCATAGAGGACAGGTGGAAATATGGATACGCCAATGCCGACAGACTCCGCTTCACAGAGACTGGCATCGAGCAGCTGGCGAACTACATGATCAGCCAGGCCTGCGGCAAGAGAAGGTGGAAAGGCTCGAACAATCTGGTCAAGCCTGAGCCTGTGGTCTCGGACAAAGCTGTATCGAGGGCTGACATTGAGAAGATCAGACGGAATCCCGATGACACGGAATTCATAGAGAGACTGATCAATAAGGGCAGAAAGGATAAATGGATCCTGACTAAGTGCGAGATCACATTCGACGGGCGCGAGCTCTTCGGATCAGATATAGATACCGGGGAAGGAATGGGGATAGCCATCCTGATCCGGGCAAGGAGAGCAGACTGGAACAAGTAGGAGCCGGCGTATAAGTCGGCAGATTAGAGTTGGCTGGAAATGATTTCACGAAGAGAACTGAGGAGAATACCGCAGCTGGACAAGCTGATCGAGCGAAAGAAAGAGCATCTGCTGTTCCTGGAGGAGAAGGCTACCTCGATACCATCAACGCCGCCGGATCACGAACGGGTACAGACATCACCGTCCGGATCAGGGAACAGGTACATCGAGGCGGCTATAGATCTCAGCAAAGAGATAGCAGAGATCGAGAAGGAGCTGGATGCTCTGAAGGATGGCGCAGATGAATTCATATGTTCGCTGCCGAGGGATACGAACAGGCAGCACATAGCTGTGCGCACTCTGAGATACAGATACACAGACTGCCTGTGCTGGAATGAGATAGCAGACCTCGTCGGCTATGACACAGCCTACATCCAGCGCATAGCCAAGGAAGCAACAATGATACTGCCGTGGTAAAAAAGTCATACCAGGTCATATAGGGACATGTGTATAGTGTAAGCTAGAAAGAAACAAAGAGATCTTTCGCATAAATACCAATTTTTCCTTTCAGCAGGAGCCGGTCGATGGCCGGCTCTTTGCGTTATTGAACAAATGATAAGCGTAATAGTACCGTTTTGGAATAGTGAGAAGTGGATAGGCCGATGCTGCGAGAGCCTGATCAGGCAGCCGGGTGACATGGAGTTCATACTGGTGGATGATCAGAGTACAGACGAAGGCTATGACATTGCCTGTGACTATGCCAATAAGGATCAGCGCATAACGGTAACTGGCAACCAATTCGGGAATAAAAAGGGTGTGAGCGGTGCAAGGAATGTCGGGCTCGATTTTGCAAATGGCGAGTGGATCACGTTCCTTGATGCCGATGATGAACTGGTCCCGGAGGCATCAGAAGTATTCGAGAGGATGATGCACCTCGATGGTACGGCGAACATTATACAGGCGAACCACCTGCGGCACTATGAGAAGACGGGACATACGAAGCTGAAGTACGCAAACGAGAGAGGCATCTATCAGCTCTGCGATATGCCGTTCAGCATATGGCCAAAGTGCTGGTGCATGGTGTGGAACAAGCTGATCCGGAAGAGCTTCCTTGACGATTACAATATCCGCTTCGTCGAGGCGCTTCAGTACGGTGAGGATGAGATATTCAACCTCGAGATGCTTGCGTGTGATGACAGACTGTTTCATACAAAGCGCGAAACCGTAACGGTCATGAGGAACTTCGACAACAAACAGAGCCTGTCCCGGATCAAGACTCTGGATCAGGAAGGACTCGTTGCACAGTCCAGGGCGCTTGAAGACTTCATGCTGCGGACCGATGACAAGAAGATGCGGTCTGCAGTGTACCAGATCCTTGCCGAGCATTGGAACTCAGGCAGATACAGAGAGGCGTTTGAGCTATGAAATACATCATCATGTGCGGTGGCAACTATACCAACTGGGAGACACCGAGGCAACTCATAAAGATAAACGGCGAAGAAATCGTAGCGAGAACGATCCGCCTGCTGAAAGAAGCAGGCTGCCGGAAGATATACATCAGCACAGACGATGATGAGTTCGCCAGATTCGGCGTTCCTCTTCTGGTCCATGTCAACGACTATACGATCATCAGCGAAGGCAGCAAGGTGCTAGGCAACACAGGCTGGTGGGTAGATGCGTTCTATCCGACAGACGAGCCGACGACATATCTGTACGGCGATGTGGTGTACTCGCCTGAAGCGATCAGAACGATCATCGAGACAGAGACAGACGACATCGAATTCTTCGGATCCAGACCGCCTTATGACGAGAGATACTTCAAGGCGTATCCGGAGCCGTTCGCATTCAAGGTGGTCAACACGAACCACATGAGGCAGGCAATCCTTGACTGCAAGATAAACGCAAATCGCGGAATGTTCTGGAGGCCTCCGATCTCGTGGGAGTTATGGACGACCATTAACCACGGCAGGCTGAAGAAGAAGCGCGATGTATACAAAGACAGATACACCGTTATCAACGACTACACATGCGACGTTGACACGGCAGGAGACGTGCAGCATTTCGAGAGGATATTCAATGGCGAAGCATGACATCGTATACATCCTGAAGAACAACTACACGTCGGACGAACTGACCTACTCGATCAGATCCGTGTGCAAGAACTTCCCGTACAGGAAGATATGGTTCTACGGCGGTGCACCTGAAGGCATCATGCCGGATGTCCTTGTAGAGTATCAGCAGTCAGGAAACAACAAGTGGGAGAAGGTCAGAGACACGCTGACAGCCATCTGCGGGAACGATGAGATCACGCCTGACTTCTGGCTGTTCAACGATGACTTCTTCGTGATGAAGAAGGTCAGCAAGCTGCAGCCGATGGTATACGGAACGCTGAGCGGAAGAGTACGTCGGATCCAGAAGAAACACGGCGGCCGCAATTCAACATACTCGATGCAGCTGAACGAGACGGCCCGCGTCCTGAATGCGATGGGATATGACAGCCTTGACTATGCGTTGCATGTTCCTATGCTGATCAACAGGGAGAAAGCTCTGCAGACGTTGGCGGCATTCCCTGATTGCCCGATGTTCAGATCGCTGTACGGCAATCACCACAGCATAGGCGGTGTCATCACAAAAGATGTGAAGATACAAAGCGAATCACAGATGCCGACAGGCGAAGAGATATTCCTGTCGACGAACGACAGAAGCTTTCACGATGGCAAGGTAGGGAGGTATATCAGGGAGGCCTTCCCTGACAGGTGCAGGTATGAGCTATGACCCGAGGCGCACGCCGGCATGGAAGAGGATGAGGCGCGAGTGTTACGAGAGAGACAAAGCACGCAACGCTGTATGCGTTCACTGCGGACAGCCGATAGACTACAGCGTGAAGCCTTCGAGCACTGACTCAAGCTATGAGCCAGACCACAGGCTGGTAGTCGAGCGCCATCCAGAGCTGGCATTATTACCTGAGAATGTACAGCCCAGCCACAGAAGATGTAATAGAGCAAGAGGCAAGAAAGCGGGCATGAATAACCTCGGCCGTCGCACACGCAACTGGTCGAAGGGGGAGGGGTGTTGAAATCTTGGAGCCGACGCCGTCGGCGACTTCAACCGCCGCACCATAATTTATCCCTCCGCATGAAGAGGGGGGGGACGCGCGCACACGCGCCCGCGAAATAGAGGATGGGATATGGCAAAAAGTACAGTACTGAGCAGATTCAATACGTCGGTAAATCAGGCTGTAAAGGACGGTCGTCTGGATCGCCAGAAGCACGGAGCTCTCATAGAAGCTGCCAAGAAGATGGCGGCCACGATGGACCGTGAAGGGTGGCCTTTGATAGACGGGAAGTTTGATAATGTGACACCGAGCACATTCCAGAAATACTGTGAGGCCCTGCATCTCACACCGGACACGATGAAGGCGGTGCAGGCCGAGCCAGCAGAGGCAAAAGAAAAGAAGCGCGTAGGGAACAGCAGATGGAAGAAGGAAGCTGCGAATGGAAAGGAAAGGCTGTGAAGTACCGAGAATATTCACACCGCCGTTGCGAGAGCTGACGCCTGAGACTTCGATAGGGTTTGAAGTAATAGAATTCGCAGAGGAGGTCCTCGGGTTCAATCTCATGCCGTATCAGAGATGGCTTCTGATACATGCGCTTGAGGTCATAGATGATGCAGAGGACGGCTGGAGGCTCCGATACAGGATCGTAATAGCGGAAATAGGCAGACAGAACGGCAAAACCACGACAGGATGCGTGGTGGCGCTGTTTTTTCTTTATCAGCTTTGGGTAGGGCTGGTCCTTGGAACAGCCCAGGACGTCAGCAACGCTGAGGACACATGGCAGATGTGTGTAGAAATGGCTGAAGCGAACCCGGAACTGGCAGGATATATCAAACATGTGTGGTACACGAACGGCGCAAAGAGGCTGCAGCTGACAAATAATCGCGATTATAGAGTTAGGGCATCAAATAGAAAGGCCGGACGTGGTAAGACAGCTGATCTCGTGCTCATGGACGAGCTGAGAGAGCATCAGACATGGGATGCCTGGGCTGCGCTGTCAAAAACAGGCATGGCGAGGAAGAATTCCCTTATATGGTGCATGTCAAATGCAGGCGATGGGACATCTGTCGTGCTGAGGCATTTCAGACTCAAGGCTCACGAAAGGCTCGGGGATCCGGATGGAATAGTAGCGGCTTTCGGCGATTCAGAGACTCCTGCGGACGAGACAGCGGATGACGGGACGCTCGGGTTTTTCGAGTGGAGCGCACCTCCTGATGCGGATCCGGGTGATGAAGAGGTGTGGGCGCAGGCGAATCCGGCGCTCGGGTACACGATAGATATCGATAGTTTGAGAAGTGCATACGCAAATGATCCGATCGATGTCTTCAAGACAGAGAGCTTGTGCCAGTGGATCACAACATCGATAACGCCTCCGTTCCCTGTAGATGCCTGGGAAGCCGGCAAAGATGAAAAAAGCACTATAGCAAAGGAATCTCCGCTGTGGTGGGGAGTGGATATCTCCGCCGACAGAACGCATGCGAGCATTGCGGTGTGTGGTAGACGCGAGGACGGATCCTGGCACGCAGAACTGGTCGAATACAGGAGCGGCACTGCATGGCTCGCAGACTGGTTCGTGAACACGGCTCCAAACTATAAAGCCGGCATGAAGGTTGCATTGCAGAGCAAAGGATCCCCGATAGCAGCATATATGGACATCATTGCCGCCATAGACGGCGTAGAGGTGGTCGAGTGCAGCGGGAAGGACGTTGCAGGCTGGAGCGGACGCCTTTGGGATGCGGTGGCATCATGCCTGCCGGACTCCGAGACGGACGCGACGCCTATACATCACATATCACAGCCGGCGCTCGATCTGGCGGCCAACATAGCGGCGACAAAGCCGATGGGCGACGGTGCATGGGTATGGGATCGTCACAAGTCGATGGAAGATATATCTCCGCTGATAGCTGTAACGATGGCATTCGGATCAGCGACAGCGATGGAAAAGACAAAAAACAAAGTGCACGACAGCGTCTACCAGGAAAGAGGCGTGAGAACAGTATGAGAGATGGAGGGTACACATGACACTATTCGAAGGTCTGCGGAGTCTGCGCAGGCCGCTAGTCACATACATATACGGCGGCGAGACGGGAATATCTGTAGCCAACATGGATGCAGCTCAGCTGTACCGGACACAGCCAAATCTCAGAGCGGTAGTGAGCTTTCTTGCTGATAATGCGGCTCAGGTACCGATCAAAGTATATGAGCGCGCAAGTGATACTGACAGGCCGAGGGTACTTGACAGTCCCGCGGCTCTTTTATTGGCAAATCCAAACCCTGATATGACAGCGTATGAGTTCAAACGCTGGATGTATTCGGACCTTCTGCTGTATGAGCGGTTTTTGACGCTGCTGATCCCAAGCAAGACGACGAACAGCGGCTGGGAACTCAGACCGATACCGGGTGAATGGATCCGTCAGTACAAGGGGACTTCGCCGTTTGCTCCGGACTCGATTATCATTGGTGTTCCTGGAAACGCTCCAATTGAGATCTCGGCAGACAAGTTCGTCCTGTTTCACGGGTATGATCCTACGGATCCTATGCGTCAGTACAGCCGTATCAGCGCACTGAAGGATTCTCTCCACGAACAGGTAGAGTCGAACAAATTCAGGCGTCAGATGTGGCACAAGGGCGGCAGATTCAACTCTTATATCACCAGGCCGAAGGATGTTGCTGCATGGAGTGATGCGGCATTTGAGCGGTTCAAGACCACATGGCAGGCATCATGGGCCGGCGACAAAGGTACTGATGCAGGCGGCACGCCTATTCTTGAGGACGGAATGGAAATCAAGACCGTTCAGTTCAATTCGAGAGACGCACAGTGGGCTGAATCTGTGAAGCTGTCAAGAGAAGACTGTGCAGCGGTCTACCATGTCAATCCGGCAATGATATGGCCGGGAAGCGGGCAGACATATGCAAGCGCGAAAGACAATGCAAGAGCGCTGTATAACGATTGCCTCGCACCAACGCTGATGCAGGCGACTGACAGGATAAACATGATCATCCTTCCGAGAATCGGCGAACCGGACAATCATTATGTCGGCTATGACATCACGATCAAGACCGAGGGGACCTTTGAAGATAAGATCTCCACACTGTCGAGCGCCGTCGGAGCTCCGTTCCTGTCGAGGAATGAAGCAAGAGCGAAGCTTGACTTGCCGGCCATAGATGGTGGCGATGATCTGATAACGCCTTTGAACGTCCTGGTAGGCGATCTTGCGTCGCCGAGGGACACTGATCCTACAGTAGAGCGTTACAACTCGTTGGATGAAAGGATAACGCTTGCCCGTGAAATGCTGGGCCTGAAGCATGATGAGAAATGCGCAGCATGCGGTCATCCGGAAAAAGAACACACGGAGGAAGACGAGAAGGCGCCGGAAGAACCAGCAAAAAAGCGGATAGCTAGTGGGGCTCCTGATGAAGAGGATTCGAAGATCATAATAGATGTTTACAAGGACTTTTTCAAACGTCAGGCCAAGAGCATCCTGCCGAAGATCGGAGCAAAAGCCGAGTGGTGGGATGAAGAACGCTGGAACCGCGAATTGTCCGAAGATCTGTACAGCAAGGCGCTTCCTATAAGTGCAAAGACAGCAAAGACGGCAATCGCGTTTCTATTCGATGACGGGGACTACGATGTTGAACGAACAGAAGCATTTGTCAGAAAAATGTGCCAAAGACGCGCCGAGATGATCAACCAAACCACATACGAAGAGTTGAAAGATGCTCTCGGAGAGGATGAAGAGGACGATGCTCTTAAGGCGACACCGGAGGGCGTTTTCGAAAACGCGAAGGAAAACCGGAGCGAAAGCGCAGGAAATGCGTTCGCAACAGCTCTGTCTGCCTGGAGCCTCATGGAGGCCTGCAGACAGAACGGAGAAGGCAAGAAAGTATATAAGACATGGGTGGTCACATCCTCGAATCCGAGGGCATCACATGCACATATGAATGGCGAAACGGTTCTCTACGAGGAACCGTTTTCTAATGGCGCGATGTGGCCGGGCGACATAGACAATCTCGATGTTTCAGAGGTCGCGAACTGCCAGTGCGTCCTCGAGATAACAGTCGTGGATTAATGCAGTGAAAAGGAGCAGACATGAAAAAGAAAAACATAACGGTCGAACTAAAGGCCAATAACGGAACCATTCGCGGTTATGCGGCGACATTCACAAGAGAGCCCGACAGCTACGGCGATGTCATAGCAAAGGGCGCCTTCATTGAATGCCTCGAGAGGATGAAAGCAGAAGGCAAGGTGATCCCGCTGCTGTGGAACCATGACAGCTACGATCTTAAAGCCTATATCGGCACTGTGTTCGACCTCGGAGAAGATGATCACGGCCTCATGTTCGAAGCGGGCTTCGATGACACACCGGAAGCACAGAGAGCCAGAGAGCTTGCTATGGACGGCAGGCTCTGCAAGTTCTCGTTCGCTTATGAAACCCTCGAAGCGGGCGAGATCACTCTCGAAGACGGCCGCAAGGCAAATGAACTGCGCAAGCTGAACATCCATGAAGTCAGCCTCGTGATGTATCCGGCGAATCCGGATACGAGCGTCATCGAGGTCAAATCGGGACGCAGGAACTCAAAAGCGG
This sequence comes from Mogibacterium sp., assembly GCA_017512365.1. Taxonomy (GTDB): domain Bacteria; phylum Bacillota; class Clostridia; order Peptostreptococcales; family Anaerovoracaceae; genus Crickella. The sequence continues at coordinate 201,044 of JAFWGQ010000014.1, read as the reverse complement.
ATGAAGAGGAGCTGCGCAAGGTTACGGAGCTGCTTGGCTCTGCACAATCGATAATCAACAGCCTTCTGGCTGATGATAACGAGTCTGAAGATGAGAAGAAAGCCAAATCGGAGGAGCCGGACCCGGCCAACGATGAGGAGCAGAAGCGAGTCGATGACTTGATAAAGAAAGCTAACTCAATACTCAAGAAAGGGGAAACGATATGAACCTTAGAGAACTTCTGAAAAAGGCTATGGAGAACATGGCAAATGTAAAAGCCGCGGTAGAGAGCGGTGAAAAGGGCGCAGACGACCTCGCCGAAGCGGTAAAAGAGGTCGAATCGCTCCAGGCAAAGATAAAGGCGGCGGAGGATGCTGAGAGGCTGATGAATTCGCTCGGCACAAAGGACGTTCCGGATGAAAAGGGCGCCGACGAGCCGAAGTACAAAACTATCGGCGAGTATGCGGCTGCAAAGGTCAAGGAGGCAGGAGTTGAAGCAGGCAAGAAGTTCAGTGTTTCGGCTGTAGACTTCAAAGCTGCTGCTGTCATGGACCTTCCGTCGAGCATCCAGCCGGCGCTTACAGACGTCGACACAAGGATCGTAGAGGGCTACAGAAGACCTCTTCTGATCGCTGACCTGTTCAGCACGGAGAGGATCAGCGGCAACGCCCTGACCTACTTCGTAGAGTCTGCGACAGTAGAGGGTGCTCCTGCAGTGACCAACGAAGGCGCGAAGAAGCCAATGGTAAGCTTCGGAGATCCTACAGCGGTCACAAAGGCACTCAAGAAAATCGCTTCGTACATGAAGGAGACTTCGGAGCTCGTAGAGGATGCTCCGTGGCTCGCTGATGCCATCAACGGCAGAGGCATGTTCCTGCATGAGCTGACAGTCGAGAACTATCTCGTTGACGCTCTGTGCGGCACAAGCGGTATCGGTACAAGCGATGAGCTCACTGCCGATGGAATCTTCAAGGCGATGATGAGCGTACAGAACAACAGCGGATTCGCTGCTGACGCCATCGTGATCAACCCGACCGACTACCAGGCGCTGAGACTGGCTAAGGACAACAACAGCCAGTATTACGGCGGTGGTTACTTCTACGGCGCATACGGCAATACTCCGATCGCGGAGCAGCCGTCGCTGTGGGGACTCCGCACGGTAGTCACCAGCGCAGTATCTGCAGGCACATGCCTCGTAGGTGCGTTCAAGATGGGCGCTTCGATCGTCAAGAAGAACTCCGGTGTCACTGTCAATATCGCGAACATGAACGAGGACGACTTCATCAAGAACCTCATCACGATCCTCATCGAGGAGAGGCTCGAGCTGGCCGTCAGAAGACCGGCTGCGTTCGTAGAGATCACCTCGTCCGAGTCTGATTCCTGATAAGCACAATGAAGAGGGCGGGCGGAACTATTTCTGCCCGCCTTATTTGGAGGAACGATCATGTTAAAAAAATACAGATGGCGCGGCTTCACCTATAAGATCGCAGATGAGGACCTCGATAAGTATCCGGGAGCAGTCCCTGTCGAGGCTCCGGCAAAGGCTCCGGTAAGCGTTCCGGAGGTCAAGGCGAAAGCTGAACCTAAGAACAAGAAAAAAGAAGCGCCGAAGAACAAAAAACGCGCTGCAGCAACCAGCAAGTCGAAGGGAGAGTAGGCTATGAGAACAGCATGGGGGTATGACGTAACGACTCTTGAACCGTTGCTGAGTGTTTCGGAATTCAATACTATGACGGGTAACGCCTATGCTGGCAATGGACGTCTCGAAGCTGCGCTGAAAGCGGCTTCTCAGGCAGTTCGCAATTTCTGCGGATGGCATATATGTCCATCATTGCAGTGCACGGCCTATCCTATAGGCGGCGGAAAGATCACGAGACTTCCGGCATGCTATGTCTCCTCGATAACATCGGTCACTGAGGACGGCGAAGAACTGACAAGTGGTCAGTATGAATGGCGCGCTGACGGACTCCTCCGCAGGGCGCAGTTCCGTAACTGGTCACCGGCTTGGAGCGCTATCGAAGTGGTTTACACTGCCGGCTTTAGCATTGATGCGGTGCCGGATCTCGCCGAGGCAATACGCGCTATCACTGAGGGAGTGCTTGCTGTATCAGCGGGTGTAGTGTCCGAGAGCGCTGACGGCGTATCTATCAGCTACAGCGCAAATGCGTCGAGCATTGCAGCAGCACTTACTGCAGCGCAGAAGGACGCGCTTGAGATCTATAAGGTGGTGAGCAGCCATGCCGCTTAGTTTTATGAAAGATTCGGTCGAAGTGCTGAGGGCACCGATAAAGGTGAAGAATGGCGCAGAGTATCGAGACTGGCCAAAAGCAAGCAAAACGACGCTCTCCAACGTACAGATCACAGCGCAATCCACGTCACGGGACTTCGAAGGCAGGATTACGCAGGTAAGCGACCGCAGAACACTGAGGGCGCGATACGACGCTGACATCCAGCCGGGTGATCGCGTGATATGGAACGACACGACATATGAGGTCGATGGTGAAGTGTTCCATACTAAGTCACCGACCGGGCGCGTGAGCTCGACACGCTGCACACTCGTCAGATGGGAGGGATAACATGGCGTCCAAAGTCACAGTTGAACACAACAGTAAAGGCTGGATCCAGATATTCACTTCACCGGAGATGCAGAGTGTCGTAGATGCTGCGGGCGAGAGGATAGCTGCCGAGGCCGGAGATCATTTCGGGTACATGCCGGGATCCAACAACAGATTCACGGCAGGCGGCTTCGTATCGTCGGACGAATACTCCGGCGCATATCAGGAAGCAACGGATAAGGTTTTGACGAAGGCGGTGCATCCATGAGGTACAGCAAAGATATAGAAACAGCACTATATGAAGAACTGGTCCGGGACGGGTACAGTGCGTCAGCGCATATTATCCCGTCATCGCTGGGAAACCATCTGCCGCATATTCATGTGGTGCGCACCGGAGGCTACGAAACGGATATGGTCATAGAGACTAATCAAGTCGACTTCGATGTGTACGCAGATAATGCAGCAGACGCGATGGAGCAGGCTTCATTGCTGTGCGGATGGGTCAGGGAACTTGCCGGATATATCTGCTATGCGTCAGGGATCACTACGCTGCCTTATAACAATCCGGATCCGCGGCACCCGAACATTGCGAGAGCCACATTAAAGGCGCAAATACTAGTTAGAACGATGTAGAAAGGAGCATTTACTATGCCTAAAATAAGAGACGTGCGCGTAGGCGCACCTGATCAGAAAACCACAGGCGCGATCAAGCACGCACCGCTTGGAACTACTCTTCCGAGCCTGTCGGATATTTCTCTGAGCGGAGTGACACTTGATTCCGCGTTCCAGGGGAATGAATACGTATCGGAGGACGGCCTTACGTTGACACCTTCAATGAGCACGACGGATATCAAGGACTGGAGCGGAGCTACCGTAAGGAAGGTCCTCGAATCGTTCGACGGCACACTTGGCTGGACGATGATATCCACGAATGAAGGCGCGCTCGGTGTCGCATTTGGTGCCGAGCATGTATCCGGGAATGCAGCTACCGACTCGCACGGCAATCAGGTCAAGGTCGAGCTTGGTGCTCATCTGCCGGAAGCACAGTCGTGGGTATTCCTCATGAAGGACGGCGATGCCAGGATCCTGATCCTGGTACCGAACGGACAGGTAACGGAGGTCGGAGAAGTTACTTTCGCGGCCAACGCTGCTGTCGGCTGGAACGTCACACTTGCCTGCTATCCTGACTCGGATGGACAGAGTATCTACATCCTGACGGATGATAGCGAAGTTGTATCCAGCGAATCCTAAGAGAAAAAAGAATGAAGAGGTGAAATGATGCGTAAATTCGGAACAGATAAGCCTGAACTGATGAGCTTCAAGCTCGGAGATTCAAAAAAGGTCTATACCATACCGCTCGCAGCGTCCACGCCGGCGGTGATCCTGCAGGAGATGCAGAAAGCACCGGCCATAGGCGAAGGAGAGGTGTTCGACGTTCAGCTTGATTTTATACGTAAGTATATCGGAGATGAAGCTGCCGCCACACTCACGGCAGGAGATGTCAGAGACATTATAAATGCCTGGGCGGAGGAGTCGACACAGCAAGGAACTGAAGTGGGGGAATCCTAGGCCTCGTGCGTATCATTGAAAACCACGGACGCGCACTGGAATACGATCTAATGACGCGGACGGGGCGAACCCTCGAAGAGTACATGAACATGGGGGCAGCCGGAATGGTTGCCCTCATTTCGTTTATAGAAAACCTGCCGATAGATTCGGCACTTACAAAATCGATGAATCCAAAGGACGAGTTCGGCGCCTGGTGCAGCACGGCAAAAACGAACGCGATCCTTGCAGATGCATATGACCTGCTTCGGGCTCACTTCACGAAGAAGGGCTGGAATATAAAACCGTATCCACGCCCTCAGGCTAAGAAGGGCATCGGAAGAGATGCCATTCCTATAAGCGAGTTCTGGGATTGGTGGAACAAGAAAGGATAGAGACATGGCAGACGGAATAGAAGTCGCACGAGCGTATGTCACCATAATACCGAAAACAGACGGAACAGCGACAAATACAATTAATCAGCTGGCCACTTCTATGGGAAGCGGCGCAGACAAGGCCGGCGCCCTGGCGGGCAAGAACTTCACTGCCGGTCTCAGCGGCGTCCTGTCCAAGTTCGTAGTACCGGCCGCAGTAACAGCGGCTGTTATCGGCATCGGCAAGGCGGGCTACAAAGCATACGAGGAAGTGCAGGAAGGCACTAACAATGTTATAAAGGCCACCGGAGCGACAGGAGAAGCCGCAAAGGAACTTGAAGGCGTCTACAAGAATGTTGCGCAAAGCGTGATCGGAGACTTCGGAGACATAGGTTCCGCAGTCGGAGAGCTGAACACAAGGCTGGGGATCAACGGAGAGGCTCTGGAGAGTGCCTCTGAATCGGCAATGAAATATGCCAAGGTCACCGGGCAGGACGCGACACAGGCTGTACAGGACGTGACCCGCATGATGAACAACGCGGGCATACCTGCAGAAGACTATGCCGCAACACTCGATAAGCTTACTGCAGCAGGCCAGGCGGCAGGCATTGATGTTGGCGCACTGGCGCAGTCCGTAACAGCGAACGCTGCCAGCTTCACTCAGCTCGGATTCTCGACTGATGAAGCAATTGCGATTCTCGCTCAGTTCGAGAGAAGTGGCGCCAATACATCGGCGGTCCTTGCCGGAATGAAGAAAGGAGTCGCTGAATGGGCGAAAGAAGGCAAAGACGCAAATGAAGGCTTTGCCGAATTCGTTCAGGGCGTTCAGGACGGTACCGTTACAGGCGCAGATGCGATAGATCTGTTCGGAGCACGGTCGGGCATGGCAATGTACGACGCCGCTCAAAAGGGACAGCTATCCTTTGGCGAAATGTATGCAGCGATATCGTCAGGAAACGGCACACTTGATCAGGTATATCAGGACACGCTGACCGGATCCGAAAAAATGAGCCTTGCATGGCAGAACGTGAAGCTTGCAGGGGCAGACCTATTCGAACCTGTAGCGGATGGTATATCCACTGCACTTGATACTGTCATATTGCCAGCTGTGCAGAAAGCAACAGATGCGGTACAGCAATTCACTCAGAGTCAAACCTGGGAAGATATAAAGACAATAGTCTCGACTACATTCAATGCAGTCAAGACTGTAATCGGTGCGGTGTGGCCGGTGATCTCGACGATAGTCAAGACCCATATAAAAGTGATCGCATCAACGATTCGGACCATATCATCTGTAGTTTCTTCAGTTACGAGCACATTCAACAGGGTCAAGAGCGCGATCACAAAACCTATCGAGAGCGCAAAGGCAACGGTCAAAAAGGTCATAGATACTATAAAAGGATATTTCCCTTTGTCGATAGGAAAGATATTCACCAACCTTCAGCTGCCGCACATCTCTGTCTCGGGAGGATCCGCACCGTATGGAATTGGCGGCAAAGGTTCACTTCCGCACTTTTCGGTAAGCTGGTACAGAAAAGCTGAGGACCAGCCGTATCTGTTCAAAGAAAGGGCGATCTTCGGAGCTGGCGATGGCCACAATGACGAGATGCTTTACGGACGTGCGGCGCTCATGGATGATATCAAAGAAGCCACAGGCAGCGGCGCAGTGATAAACAACTACTTCACAGTAAACGGAGCAGAAGATCCTGAGACGTGGGCGATGAAGCTCGCGGATCAGCTCGAACTCCAGATGAGGACAGCATAATGGGAAAGCATACTCCTTCGGGACTTAGCATTTCAAAAAGCGGAGGCAAATTTACCTGCAGCTGGGCGCTGCCTACTCACGGAGCAGCCGACGGACAGAAGTTTTCGTCGTCACCTGGCGGCTCAAAGGATATAGGCAAGACAACCACGTCCAAGGCTGTGACTGTCAATTTCGGGAACTACTATCCTTATGGACCCGTGTTATCAGGCTTCACTTTCGCGGTCAAGAGCAACCCTGGAAAGCACAAGTGCGGAGATAAACAAGTAAATCCGGGGTGGTCTGAGGTTAAGAGAGCGACCTACAACCTGTATGCGCCGCCGATACCATCCATAACGGCTGAATTGGTGAGCGACAACACCTGCAGATTCAGCGGCTCGGTATCTCCGGGAGAGAATCAGCCATTCGCAGACATCGTTATCGAAACGGCCTGGACAGCAGAAGAACAGGCGCCTGCTTTTTATGTCGCAGACGTTCAAGGGTCTTCCTGGGCAATTGCGCCTGAGGAATCTGATATATCCTCAGGCTCGCATACCAGATGGGTGAGGGTGTATTCGAGGGGCTGTGCAGGGAATTCCGGATATTCTGTTACTGCCAGCCACGTATACGCAAAGCCGAAGCAGGCATATGTCTGGTCATATAACGTTGTGGATAACCGTACAGGCGGCTATGATGTAACACTGAACTTCGTGGCTCCGATCTCAAGAGCATATCCTGTGGACGACGGTGGCGTGACTATTGAGTGGGCGATCGTTTCGCCTAACCCGGACATGTCGTTCCCGTCGGGAGCAAGCTGGACGCAGGCAAGGTCACTCAACGCAACAGGCGGAGTACAGGGAACATCATTCAGCACAGATGATATATGCGGTCTGGACGAGTGCCTTTATGTCCGGATCAAGACAAAGCATGACAACCAGACCACGGAAGGCGCAGCTACATTGATCTGGACCGGGAAGATGACAGCTCCGACGCTGACTACATTCAGCACTAACCCTGAGCAGTATAAGGCGACCGTAGAGTTCACAAAGAACACGTCGATCAATGCACCGACCGTCATCTACTACAAGACAGCATCGCCTAACTCGCAGCCTATGGCTATCGGCGTAGCTACGAGTGGCTCGAGTCTTGTTGTACAGTGCCCGGACTGGTCTGACGAGGATGAGATATTCTTCGGAGTCCGTTCCGTGCTCGGGACCATAACAAGCAACACAAGAAGTGACGGCGTCACTGTATATACGATAGATCCGGTGCGCATGGCATCGGATATCGACTGGAGCGATGGAGTCGCCGTCGGACAGCCTACGGGCGTCACGGCAAGACGTACAGAGGTAGAGGGCAGTGTAAGAGTCAGCTGGAACTGGAGCTGGGCCAAGGCCAACAGCGCCGAGATATCCTGGGCGGACCATGAGGATGCCTGGGAATCGACTGACGAGCCTAAGACTTATACCATTTCCAACATGCACGCAGCGTCATGGATCATCGCTGACCTTGAGCTGGGCAAGGAATGGTTCGTCAGGGTAAGGCTGATCATCGACAAGCCGGACAGCAAGATATACAGTCCGTATTCGGATATAGTCCCAATCGGGCTGAAAAGTGCACCGGACATCCCGGCTGTGGATATCTCCTCATCTGTGCTCTCGATCGGAGACGACTTCACTATATCGTGGGATTATGCTTCCGGAGACGGAACGCTGCAGCAGACTGCAGACATCGCGGAGGTGATCTTCGATGATGAATCGGAATCAGGCGACGAAGACGCCTACAGGATAATCAAGTCGGTCGAGACACAGACCTATGCGGATCTGAACGCGGCAGAGCTGGGCTGGAATGAAGAGGGCCTGCACTATATTTCAGTCAAGGTCAAATCCGATTCGGGCATGCTGTCACCGTGGAGCGATCCTGTTGCAGTAGCGATAGCGCAGCCGGTCTCATGCGAGATAGTGGATACATCGCTTGAGGTTGCGGAAGTGGTCATAGACAGTGACACCGGAGAAACAGCCGAGGTGCTGTCGCTGACGGAAATGCCATTGACTGTCGAGGTCTCGGGAGCAGGGATAGCCGGAACAACGACCATCGCAGTAGTAAGAGCAGCACCGTTCCATGTTTATCGTCCGGACGAAAGCGAGCTGGATGGCTACGAGGGAGAGACGGTCGTGCTCATGAAACAGATAGGCGATGAAGAGATGACCATAACGAGAGACGACCTGATCGGCGCTTTCGACGACAGGGCGCAGTACAGACTGATCGCGACCGTGGAGGACACTGTTGGACAGACTGCAACGGACTCTGTCGACTTCGAGGTGCACTGGTCACATCAGGCCCTGAAACCGACGGCGACTGTATCTATCGATGACGAGGCTCTCATTGCGGTGATAACGCCGAACGCACCGACCGGATACATCACGGGCGACACATGCGACATATACAGGCTGTCGGCAGATAAACCGGAACTGATCTATGAAGGCGCCGAGTTCGGGACGCAGTATGTGGACCCGTATCCGACGCTTGGGGAATACGGCGGGCACAGGATCGTGTTCAGGACGGTAGACGGCGACTACATTACGGAAGACAATGAGATCGCTTTCTATGATACCGATTCTGAAGATGGCGACCTGCTCGATCTGGAACAGACGATCATCGATTTCGGCGGAGACAAGGTAGCTCTCAGCTATAATCTCGAGGTATCGGGCTCCTGGGAGAAGGACTTCGTTGAGACTAAGTATCTCGGAGGCTCGGTCCAGGGAGACTGGGGAAGGTCGGTATCCAGGAAGACCAGCGTCACGGGTGTAGCTGTCCCGGCAGACGAGACTGACACTGTAGAGGCCATGAGACGCCTGAGCGTATATACGGGCGTCTGCCATGTACGCACACCGGAAGGGTCAAGCTTCTCCGCAGATGTACAGGTAAGCGAGAAGTGGTCGCATAAGAGCGCCGGCAAGATCGTGGAGTTCACCATATCTATAACGAGAGTGGATCCGCAGGAACTCGCCGGCATGACATATGCGGAATGGATAACTGAAGAGGAGAGCGAATCATGAACTGGTCAAAAGGTTTTTCGGCTTCTTTCCACGCCACATTCATAGACCCGAAGACATGGCGTGATACTGACGTGCTGCGTATAACGGGCGGTACTATCAATCATATCGACTCGGGCATGTTCGAGTCAGCGGACATAGACTGCGTTGAATACGAGCACGGCATAGAGAAGTGGATCCGGATATGGATGGATGTAGAGCAGTCTGGGGAGCGGGCACATATCCCTCTCTTTACCGGACTCGCATCCACTCCGGATAGGAGCATCGAGGGCCCGCTCGTAAAGCACACTCTGAAGTGCTATTCGGTCCTGAAACCGGCTTCCGATGTTCTGCTGCCGCAGGGCTGGTATGCAACCAGGGGTTTCAGCGGCGCTGAGATCATAAAGAAGCTGCTCGCCGTATGCAATGCCCCGGTCGAAATCGAAGGCGATTCGCCGAGGCTCTCCGACTTTCTGATCGCGGAGCAGGGCGAGACGAACATGACCATGATAGAAAAGATACTTAATGCCATCGACTGGAGACTGAAGATCTCCGGGGATGGCACTATTTCTGTTTGTCCGAAGTCTGACGCGGTCGTCGCTACGTTTGACAATCTTGATTCTGACGCGGTCGAGCCTTCCGTGAAAGTGGAGTATGACATGTTCGAATGCCCGAATGTGTTCCGGGCGATAAGCGGTGCGGTCTCCTACGAGGCAAAGGATAAGGATGATAGTTCAGAGCTGTCCATACAGAACCGGGGCCGTGAGGTGTGGAAGGAAGAGACTTCCGTAACGCTCAGCGACGATGAATCGATACAGCGTTACGCTCAGAGGCGGCTGAAAGAGCTGCAGGGAGTGGCTATGACGATCTCATATGACAGGAGGTATCACGACAGCGTGCATGTCGGTGATGTCATCCGTCTGAGCTATCCGGAACAGGACCTGGTAGGGACATTCAAAGTGACATCCCAGAAGATAACACTCGGAGCAGGACTCAAGGTCTCCGAGGAGGTGATCAAGTATGCAGATAGATAACATCTCCAAAAAGCTGACCAGGGCGATGCAGACGCCGAAAGAGAAAACGTCTGCTTACGATACAAGGGGCGTGGTCGCACGCATCGAAGAGGATATAGCATGGGTCAGGCTGACAGGATCCTCGGTAGAGACACCTGTAAGGATGACCATAGCGGCAAGCAAGGGCGATGTCGTACAGGTAAGGGTATCTGGAGGCACTGCCTGGCTCACCGGAAACGGATCAGCTCCGCCGACTGACGATACGACGGCAAACAAGTCATATAAGGTCGCTACTCAAGCCGGCATGGATGCGGCAGTCGCTCGAGATGATGCTGCAAAGGCATACAACTATGCGACGCAGGCTGAGGCTGAAGCAACCAGGGCGAAAACGGCCGCTGATATTGCAGATGAGAAAGCAGAAGCAGCAGGGGAAGCAGCTGAAGAGGCTGAATCTCATGCACAGACAGCTCTGACAAATGCGGGCCTTGCACAGACTGCTGCAAATGAGGCGAAAACATCGGCGAACGAGGCAAAACAGCAAGCCTCCACAGCCACAGACTACGCGAATAACGCCTTAGTACAGCTCTCTGTGGTTGAGGATGTTGCGGGTACTCTTGACTGGATACAGAAACACGGGACATATACCGTCACATCGGATACTACAGTTCAGCCCGGCAAGGTGTATTTTGAACTGATATCTGGAGAGTATGTACCTATTGCTTCGCCTGATCCGACGAAGAACCCGCATGAAGAGGGGTGGTATGTGCTTGATATAACAGACTCGCAGACCGAGTACATCATGGCGCACATCGCTGTGACATCTGCCGGCCTGTGGGTGCTTCCGAGCGGCATGGCTTCTGGTACGACTCCTGCAAGTGGCGAGTCGCAAGATGATTCTGACGCGAGGCAGGGGCAGGGATACAAGGCCCTGCTGTCAAGCACCGGCCTGAAGATCTATGACGGCACAGGGCATCTTGTCAGCACATTCGGCGAAAACATCATATTCGATTCGTCCCGTCAGCAGGTGATAGGCGGACAGAACAACTATATCCTGTTCGATCCGACGGACGGCTCCATCACGATAAACGGCAATAATGTCAAGATCGGGAACACGGGCAAGAAGCTCAGTGAGGTGCTGACCGATATTGATGTATCTGTGACGCAGACTGATACAGGAGCAGATATAACGATCAATGGCGATACCGTTAGTATAGAGAATGGACAGGACGGCGCGCAGGGTCCTAAGGGTGATACTGCCGAATGGTTCTATGGCACGGCTCTCACGCATACAAGTGGAACAGCTACTGCAACAATCCCTGGGGCAGTTGTTGGCTCGATGTACCTCAATACCGAAACATCGCTAGTATATAAGTGCACAGCAATATCCGGTTCGACAATGACATGGACATACGCCGGAGATCTCACAACAGGGGTTATCGATGGCCTCGAAATCGGCGGAAGGAACCTATTACTCAGCACTGAAGATATAGATGGCTGGCTGAAAGAATCGGACATTTCGGTTGTGTTCGATCCATCCACAGGGATGCATAAGATTACCGATGCTTCACACACTTCCGGTAGATGGGGCATATATCAGGATGTCGCTTGCGAGCCTAATACCACATATACACTTGCTGTAGATGGGAAAATTGTTTCTGAACCGGCATATATGGCCGTCCAGTCATTCAGGGATACTCCTGACTGGCCAAGCAACAGACAGACATTTACTACAGAAAAGCAAAGGCTGTCATATACATGGACTACAGGATCAGATCACAACATAATCAGGGTTTATCTATGCCACAGTCCATCCGCAGCCAATCAATACTGGAACGTTTATCATCCGAAGCTTGAAAAAGGTAATGTTGCTACTGACTGGACACCGGCACCTGAAGACCTGGAAGAATATGCCAACGATAGAGCTGAATCTGCCGTAGTCGAGGCGGGCAACAATATGCGCAGCTATGTTGATCCTGCTTTAGAAACCAAGGTCGATACAGTAGATGCAGATGGCGGAACAAGTCTGCTATCAAACATAAGAGCAGTCGCCAATATGATCAGCCTGGCTGCACAGCAGATAGTGTTCGAGGACCCTTCCTCTGGTAGCGAGTCAACCGTTTTCGACGCACTCAGTACCATTAATGGAGCCATATCCATAGACACAACAGTTCCTAGCATTACCATAGGCAACAGCGCCCTGGCTTTTCACATCGTTATTACGGATCAGGAAATAGAATTCTATCAGGGCCAAGACAATATGATGGCATATATGAATGGCTCGGAAATGTATGTAGATAACAAGCTGTCATTCGGAAAGTTCCAATTCTATGAGAGAGAAAATGGTCACTTTACATTAAAACTCATCGACAACGAGGATTAAGACTATGGCAACAGTGAGAATAACCGGAAATACAATTTCTAAGAGTAACGCATATCTTACACCATATGCAGACTTGGTCATTACCGATTATCCAGACCATATAGAAGGCTACATTGATACATATGTAAATGCTAAAAATATGGCGGGAACCTATAATTTAGTGATGCACAATGGAACAACATACACAGGATATGTGTATGTTGAAGGTGCTAATGCTGCATATAAACCGATTACACGAAAGACATTCAGTGTACAAAAAACACATTCGACACAACTGATCTCATTCTCTATTAGATTTGCCGATGAGTTTTCATCAGCTACGGCATCAGGCTCCGGATCATACACTATTCCAGCAAAAACATCGTATACGGTTTCATACAATGCCAACGGCGGTAGCGGAGCACCTGGATCACAGACAAAATGGTATGGCGAGAATCTGACACTACAAACAGGCTTGCCGAAAAAAGAAGGTTACACCTTCAAGGGCTGGGCAACGAGCACGTCCAAAGCAGGTCAGGGCACGGTAGATTATTCGCCTGGCGCTACATACACCAGTAACGCTGCTCTTGCATTATATGCTGTATGGGAATTGGTGTATGTAAAACCTAACATATCAAAGCTAGAGGTGGTGCGGTGCAAGCAAAATGGAGCCGAAGATGATGAAGGCGCATATGCAAGGATCTCGTTTGACTGGAGCATATTCTCCTCGGAAAATGCCAGATACTATGGAGGCAGCTCATATCCATATTCCAACAACTCTGTGAGCGTCTGTGTTATCACAATAGGATCATTTACTATAACGCCTACACTCACCGGAACCAGCGGGTCTCTAACGCCGCAAATAGTCGGTAATGGCACATTTGATACAGATCTAAGTTATCCGGTATCAGTCGCTATTACAGATTCACAGCAGATAGCATCAGATCACACGACAACAATAGCCGGCGGACTGTCTACAGCGTTTTATCCGATGGACTACAACGAGGACGCATCAGCCGTCGGTTTTTTCATGCCGGCACCGGACGATGAAGAGGGGGCGTTTTTTGGAAAAGATGTCTGCTGTGAAAAGGATATCCTTCTGGATCTGGACGACACCCAGGCATCCGGAACGGACCATGACCTCATAACAGCCATAAACGCACTCGGATGGACAGACGTATTTATGAACTAAGGAGGTAAGCATGTTCATTGTAATCGAACTTCAGACAATAAACGGTCAGACGGCTAACATCGTCACGACCAAGGACACGGAGGAAAAGGCCATGAGTGCGTATCACAGCATACTCGCAGCTGCAGCCGTATCGAGCGTGGAATATCACACGGCACTTGTGGTAGATCCGAAAGGCCAGTATCTGGCGAAGGAGTGCTATCACCATCCACAGCCGGAACCTGAGGAGGTGATCGAATGAAGATAAATATTTACGCATTTATCCAAAGGTGTATGAAGATTGCACCAAGAGAGACGGTAAATGCCGTCCTTTTTTATGGGATAACTAAAGAGCTCGCTTATGCCCTTGGGGACATTGTGAGGGAGATGATCGAATGAAACTGAAACTGAAGGAAACGCTGGCGGATATATTCGCTTATCTGTTGCAGGTTGAAAGAAAGAAATTATTGTGGAGCAGTGCCGGGGATAGCATGGGAGCTTCTACAATTTCTATTAATTTAACGGATTATGATGCAGTAGAAGTGCATTTCTATGTTTGGTCAGGAGACAAAAGGCATTCAGTTATTACAAGATGTGATGTCGGTAAAAATGCTGTAGCGGTGGGACTTGCATCTGCAAATACTGCAGGAGGAAACAACTCTATGGCTTCTTACATAGACCCAACAAACAGAGCGTTTATGGCTCGAACAACTGGCGTGACTTTTGCTATTGGTAAAGAAGCAAATTTCATTAGTGGCAATGTAGGGTTTAGTGATGCTTCTCATGTATTAACGCCGTATCGCATCTACGGAATAAAAATGGGGGGGTACTGCGTAACTCAGTTATTTCAAGGCTTACAGCGATTTTCACATCGCTCCTGTTTGGGGGTGATGTAGATGAAGCTGTCATTGAAACAACTGCTAAAGAAGTTGATACAAGGACAAATAAAGACACAAAAGAATGTGTACGGTTATGTGGTGTTCACAGACCCGAAAACGGGTATGCAGATAGGCGTTGGAATGGACAGCAATCTGCTGGTCATAAGCGATGGGAGAACTCAACAATATTACACGCTGACACGGTATCTATAACCATCTCCGAAAGGAGGTGGGCGGCGTGAAGCTGAAGGTAAAGGAAACACTCGCGAACATCCTCGCGTTCATTAAAGATAACACTATTCAGTACGGTTATGCTAACAATGGGTATTACGTTAAATTCTCTTTTGGAGTAGCAATATGTTGGGGCAGTAAGTCGTCTAATGACTGGATGGGCTCTATTAACTTGCCGATTGCATATATGAATGCAAACGCCTATTCTGCGGTTGCCACATACCAAGCAACGTATGGCGAAAGAGAAACTATTTCAATAACACATTCATCAAGTCAAAGCTTCTACTACTATGCTGTAACACCGCATGCAATTAACTGGATTGCAGTTGGCCTCTGGAAGTCACTGGGGGGGGTAGCGCATAGGTTACTCAAAGCCTTGCAATCACTGGCTTACAGAAAGGCGGTGGTTGTATGAAGGTGATGCTGAAAGAATTGCTGGCGCATATCCTTAAGCGCCCGATAGTAGTAGAGAGCGGCACAAGCGGCATATGGACTTATCGCAAGTGGTCAGACGGAACAGCAGAATGTTGGGGAAGATGGAACGGAAATATTACACAGTATTTTTCGTTCAGTGCAGGAGGCATGACTTGGTATGTATATTACACCACTATTAATTATCCGTTCACATTTGTTGGGAGGGCCCCTGTAAGAAACTATACGGCAAGAGCTGGCTCTGCTTTTTCGTGGACAGCCTCAAACTTATCAAATACAACATATAGTTCAAACTATTACATTTTGGCGATAGGTTCGCAGCCAACCGAAAATTTTGATCTTGACATCTACGCTATAGGACGCTGGAAGTAAGAAGTAAAAGATTAGATAACAAGCCCCACGGGGCATTTCAGGAAGGAGGAGACATGACCTCTATTTTTAATATCTTATTTCTTGCTGCCGGGCTGGTGCTCGGCATTTTTATTGGAAAGGAGAACTAAATGGAAGAGTTCAGAAGATTCGCCATCGACACCGCTTATAGGTGCGGATGGACATTCACGCAGGCACTTCTGTCCTGCATGACATTCGGACAGAGCATCATTGACATCGACTGGAAACAGTCTCTGTTCATATCCCTCGGTGCTGTCGTGTTCGTATTGCTCAAGCAGATGGGCAAGTGGTGCTATGACCACATAACGGATCCTGAGGAGCTGCCGGAACAGCTCCCGGGCAAGGAGGATGAAGATGAGGCCTGAAATATATAAACAGTATGACAAGCGTTGGAAGGATCTCCCGTATCCGGGCAGCGGATCATACATGGAGAACAGCGGGTGCGGCTGCATGGCGGTGTACCACGCAGCGATAGAGCGTGATAAGTACAAAAACCTGACCGTGCCAAAGTGTCGTGACTACATGGTCCAGTTCGCAACCGTCAAAAACGGCACGCTCTGGGATGGTATCACAGCGGGTCTGGAGCACTACGGATACAACGTCCACTGGCGTGAGGCCGACAGCATGGACGATATCTTCAAGCAGCTGAAGAGCTCGCTAAAGTCGGGCATCATCCTGTTCGCGAAGAAAAACGCATGGTCAGTCGGACCGGACGGAACGCTGTGGACGAAATCCGGTCACTATATCTATTTCGGCGACTACAAGATCGAGAAGGACGGAACGCACTGGTTCTATTTGAAGGATTCCGGATCCAGAGATCATGACGGCTGGTTCTGCTTCGAAAAGTCCATGAAAGGCTGCTGCCGTAACGTGTGGATCTGCAAGTCGGCAAAAGATAAACCGGTACCGACTCCTACGCCTACACCGACTCCGGACGACGGACACTACCACGGCCTGTATCCGTCAGTGAGGCTGTATCTCGAGCCAGGTGATAAGGGAGAGAATGTCACAAGACTCCAGAATTACCTTGACTGGTACTTCGACGGCAAGTTCTTCAAGGAATGCGGCAAAGCGGACGGCGTATACGGAAAGAACACGCTGAAGTGGACCAATAAGATGCTCACCGACTTCTTCGGCGCAGCTGAGGCAGACGGCAAGGTCGGACCTAAGACGATCGCCCGCATGCAGACATACAGCAAGAAAGATCCTAAGCCGGCACCGACACCGTCCCACAAAGGCGTCGTGCTGGATGTATCCGACTTCCAGAGTGCTATCGACTGGGCAAAGGTCAAGACTTCCGGCGTGGAGGGTGTTATAGTCCGCTGCGGTCTCAGAGGCGGCGAGAAGGGCGACCTGAGAGAGGACAAGATGTTCCTGAAGCACATCAAGGGCGCATACGCTGCCGGTCTCAAGGTGGGCGTATATATGTTCACGACTGCGATCAACGCCAAGGAGGGCAAAGCGGAAGCTGTCTATGCGGTGAATCAGATCCAGAAGGTCGGACTGCCTATGTCGTATCCGATAGCGATCGACACCGAGAACGTCTTCTGGGAAGGCGGCGGCAAGGGCCGTGCAAACAGCGACAAGCTCTCGAAAGCGAAGAGGACCGAGGCGATCAAGGGATTCTGCGAGGAGATGAAGGCACAGGGCTACGAGCCGATGATCTACGCTTCTCTGTCGTGGTTCAAAGACTGCCTGGACATGTCGAAGCTGACTTACAGGATATGGTGCGCTCAGTACAATACCACATGCCAGTATAAAGGCGAGGTGTCTCTGTGGCAGTACACCAGCACGGGCAGGGTGAATGGCTACGGAGATGTCGTAGATATGAACGAGAATTATCTGCCGGCCAATTATGATCCGAGGATCAAGAGGTGACATCATGAAATCAAGATCAGGAATAGCAAGAGAAGTAATCGCCGGCATGGGCGGATGGGGATCCGGCACTACGAGAGTCGAAAGGCTCCGTAAGGCCGGATACAATCCCGACCAGGTGCAGGGTGATGTAAACACGATCCTCTGCTGCCGGCAGAACATCATCACCAACATGAAGGCTATGGCGAAGAAGATCGCTGACAATAACAACTGGTGGTACATTTACTGGACAGAGAAGTACGGGCACGAGTGTGCCATCTGCCATCCTCACGGCGGAGAGAACCACGGCTGGCAGTGCATCGGCACGGCTATGGCTATATGGCACCATGCAGGGCTTCCTATACCATGTAACTGCGGTGTAATCGCAAATGATGAGTGGGAGAAGATTCTCAAAGCCAAGACCGATGCGGATGCGTTGAAGATAGCGCAGAAGCTCCTCAAAATCAAGGAAATCAAGGTCATCAGAAACAAGAACGGCATCCCGAAGTCAGATGCGAAGGCAGGTGATATGGCGGCCATATTCCACGGCACCGAGTACTATCATACATTCATCGTGATGTCGAGTTCCAAGCTTTGTGACGCAACAACACAGAGCCCGAAGGAGAACAACATCAGAGCTGATAGGAGCTTTAGTGGAGCTTATGTCAGCGATCTCAAGGTGCTGATAAGATACACGGGCAAGGGCCTGTGCTCGCCGCCGAAGAGGACGATAGATCAGCTTGCATATGAGGTCATAGCGAATCTGTGGGGCAGCGGTGATGCAAGAGTCACGGCGCTCAAACAGGCTGGTCACGATTACGATGCTGTCCAGAAGAGGGTGAACGAGATTCTGAATCCTCCTAAGCCTTCTCCTGGTAAAAGGTACACGGGTCAGCTTCCGTCCTACAGACTTGTTAAGTCGAACGCTGAGGTCATAGCGGATACCATTACCTTCGCCAAGTGGATAGCAGCGAACCATGATTTCCACTACGGGCACGGGGAAGCTGCGCATAAATGCGGGTGCTATTTCTGCAAGACGCAGCCGAAGTCAAAGAAAAACGCGGGCATCAAGATGTACGAGCATTCGCAGTGCTGTAATCCGTTCGTACATTCCTGCTTCGCCCACGGCGGATGCATCCCTTCGTGGCTGGCTGTTTGCCTCCGAGGCGGTGCTTATGACTGGAACAGCTATCCGAACCTGAAAGATTTCAAAAGGGTAACGGGAACACCGAAGGCCGGTGACATAGTCTGCTCAAGCAAGATAGGGCATACGGCACTGTCGCTCGGAGGCAATAAGGTCATCGAGGCGAGCGGCGGTGATGATAATGTGATCCATTCGAAAAAGTGGAACAACTCCATACGAATAGACACATGGTCGGATTACACGGCGATCTATCGCTACACGGGATCAGTCGATGCCGATGTAGTGATGAGGCACGGCGAGATCAGCAAGAGGGTGTTGCTGTGGCAGGACTATCTGAACTGGTGGTCTGACGGAGCGTTCTATAAAGAGTGCGGAAAGGGCGATGGCATCTACGGGGACAAAACCTATGAATGGACCGTGAAGTTCCAGGAGAAGGTCATCGGCAAGGGCACCGGAGACGGCACCGTTGGCCCGATCACGCTCAAAGCTGCCGCGAACTACGTGAAGTGAGGTGATGGATATGAGTGATACAACAACAACCATCATTCTGACAGTGATCGGATCCAATGCGCTCTTTGCCTTCATTCAGTTCCTGATCACGAGGCACGACACAAAGAAGAGCATCAAGGGTAAGCTGACGCTGCTCGAGAAAGACGTGCTGAGGACGCAGCTCCTGCTCCTGATCCTTTTGAAAGGCGAGGAGAAGCAGGAGATCCTTACTATCGCAGAGCATTACTTCAAGGACCTGCATGGCGACTGGTACATGACCAGCATATTCAATAAGTGGCTGAAAGAGAAAACCTTAGCTGAGCCGGAATGGTTCAACAGCGAAGAATAGGTTGTCCTGGAGGACAGCAGAACCTCTTTTCATAACACGCAATGAGACCGGGGCATTTTCGCTCCGGTCTTTTTGCGTGCATAGATATTGCTTCATTATGATTATTCGTACTTCTTTTCAGGCTTTGGGGGCTCTTCGCCGCTGTAATGTACGAAGAGGTACACGTTCTGGCCCATAACAGTCCCGTCAGTATGGTATTTCTCATCTACTTTAAGGCTGACGGAATCAAATTCGTATCGTGTCAGCATTTCGTAATTATCGGTATTGTATGAGTGTACGACACCGATTCGCTTCCCATCGACAAAAACATTGACGATATAATTATCTTCGTCAATTACGCTGACTGCGTTTCCGCTGACTTGAGTGTTCGGCAGGAGATAGTGGTCTAATTGGATTGTGCTATTTTTAAAGTCAAATTTAGATTCGCGGAAGAAGGCGAGGGTGTCATCCACGTTTGCTTCACCGTGCGTCCGCAGCTTGACTCGACGAAAACCTCTGAAGTTTGAACTCTGCTTGAAGGACTTCGTCCAAATCAATTCAGGAGCAGTCCGTTGTGCGATCTGCGAAATAGGCTCCTCCGCCGGCTTTGTTTTACGCTTGAATAATGCCATAACACGCACCTCCTTAATATCTCTAAAAGAATATTATATTTTTCTTGACAACCCGTCAACAGGCGGGGTATATTATAGCCACGTAGTTCCAACTATTCCTAAAATCATAATTTTCGGAATAGTTATACACCCGTGACGGCTTTCTGCGCAGTCAGGCTGTATTTCAGCCATTTCAACGCTTCGAGGCTCTGCTGCAATATAAATGCGGTTTACCCGCATTTATTTATTTCGAAACGATCCATCATGCAGTCTTACGCATGTCACCTGTCCGCTCATACGTTTACATAACACGCACATATATATTCGATCAGATATATTCCGGAAGAAGTGCTCATCCGCATTTCTTCTTTTTTATGATCATGTTCAGGTCCATATGGCTGACTGTATTCCGGAACAACTGCCTGCATACAGGATCACGTGCCGGATCACTGTACTATACAGAATCGCTGAAACCCTTGAAATTTCAAGGAAAATCCGAGGCTGAAATTTTCGATTTAAGCGATTTTTTTATACCTTCAGGTATCACAGCACCTCCAAAAACAGCCCCGAAATTGAAGATCCGGGGCATGACTGCAGGGATGCGGTTCGGAGTCAGTACCTCGGATCAATCTATGAAACACACTTCCGGAAACATATATCCAGGAGGATATATGGGACCAGCTTATCAGTAGACCGGGATAAACAGTGTGTCGCCCGGCTGGATGTCTCCTGCGTCAATGTCGTTGATCTCGCAAACATCATATATCGCGCTGCGGACATTGACTCTGCCATCCGGATTATACTTTTCGATAAGTCCCCAGAGCGTATCATTCTCGGATACGGTTACCTGGGCGTATGTATGCACTGCCGCAGCGCTGGCGCTGCCGGAGCCTAATACAGTAAACGTTGCAAAAGCAAATATCATCGTGCATATGAAGATGAATACGAAGAACCTTACCGGGTTCGCTATTCTGTAATGATGTCTTCCTGTCTCTTTCATCTCGATCACCGTCTTTCTCTTCGAAACATTTGTTCTGATAGCATTATAAACGCATGTTCGATTCATGTCAATACTTTTTCGAACAAAAGTTTGGAAATTTTCGGACATAAAAAACCGCCCTGCAGAAGCAGGACGCAAGCTTTGAAATTTCAACGATCATTCGGTATCAGACCAAAGATCCGCAGTGCTACATTTTTATCAGGTCGCAGTATTTTGCGCCTGTGACTTCACACAATTTATCCGACGGAAGGATTATCTGCAAACCTCTTTTGCCGGCGGAGAAATATATTTCGTCATACAGCTGAGCGGTCTCATCTATGTATGTGGGATATGATTTCTTCATGCCGATCGGAGAGCACCCTCCCCTCACGTATCCGGTAAGGTCGAACAGTTCCTTTACGTGTATCATCTCGATCCTCTTGTTTCCCGATGCTGCTGCGGCTTTCTTCAGATCGAGGTTCTCGGCGACCGGGATTATGAATACGAAGAGCTCATTGCCGTCGCCCCTGGCGACCAGAGTCTTGAACACAGTTTCAGCCGGAACGCCGAGCGATTCCGCGGCATGCACGCCGGAAAGATCGGATTCGTCGACTTCGTATTCAGCCATTCTGTACCCGATGTGTTCAGCATCAAGTATGCGCATGGCGTTCGTCTTTCCCTGAGTTTTCTTAGCCATGCTGCTTTGCCTCCCTGTCTTCTCTCTTCTGTTCCATTTCATCAAGAAATCTGATCATGTCTTTTCTCTTTATGAAGAATATCAGCAGTATGACCGCCACGACGACGCAAAGTATGATGATCGCCGTATAATTGCCTCTGCTGAGGAAATATCCGAACAGCAGACTTCCCGCCATGCCGGGGATCCTTCCGACCGTAGCAGCGGCGAGAAACGGCAGGAAGCGCATCTCGGATATCCCGGCTGCATATGATACAAGATCCTTCGGTACGCCCGGGATCAGATAGATAAGGAAAGCGATCATGAGGCCTTTTGGCGAATTGAGCTTCCTATGATAGTCTTTTACTCTTTTTTCCCCGAATATCATGTGTACGGCATCGCGTCCGAGCACCTTGGCCGTGAAGAAAGATATCACGACACCGATCATTGCTCCTATCAGAGACAGTCCCAGACCGCCGAGAACGCCGAACATGTAGCTGGCAGCGACCTGTATCGGCTGACCGGGCAGTATGCATACCACGACCTGGAACGTCTGCAGGGCGATTATGATGAGCGCGGATACAGACTGATGCGCGGTGAGATACGCGATCAGGCGCTTCGCGGCGTCTTTGCTGAACATTTCGCTGCCGAACCTGAAATACAGAAAAGCCGGTATGCCCGCTATGATGATCAGGAGCAGGACCAGCTTCAGTATCGCGAATATTCTTTTTTTTCTGTCCGTCTTTGATTCGCTCATGATTTCAGAGCTATCATTCCTCTTTTATATAAAGCGTCAAGACTGTTTATTATTCCGTATCTGGAATGTTCGTATGTCAGTCCTCCCTGGAAGTAGGCGATATAAGGCTCGCGTATGGGAGAATCAGCGCTGAGCTCGATGGAAGAGCCCTGCACGAAGGCTCCGGCGGCCATGACGACCCGGTCATCGTAGCCGGGCATGTCCCAAGGCTCCGGAGATACATATGAATCTATAGGAGCGGCGGACTGTATGGCTTTGCAGAATTCGACCGTGCGTTCAGGAGAACCGAACTTTATGGCCTGTATGATATCGCTTCTCTTCGCGTCAGCAGCCGGCATGACCTCAAAACCGAGAGATTCGTATACCGTGCCTGCGAGGATCGCGCCTTTGAGAGCTGAATTCACGACTCTCGGAGCGATGAAGAGGCCCTGCAGAACATTTCTGTTCTGTCCGTACGTAAGGCCGCATTCAGCGCCGATACCCGGGCATGTGAGCCTGTAGGAGATCTGTTCTGTGAGATCTGCCCGTCCGACGATATAGCCGCCCGAAAGCGCAAGACCGCCGCCCGGATTCTTTATCAGGGATCCTGCCATGACATCGACGCCGAATTCAGACGGTTCGATGATATCGACGAACTCTCCGTAGCAGTTATCGAGCATCACGATGATGCCCTTATCGATGCTGTGCACGAGTTCAGTGACTTTTTTGAGGCTTTCAAGCGATATGGCAGGCCTCCAGTCATAGCCTGTCGAGCGCTGGAGCGCAACGACCTTCGTATTTTCGGATACGGCAGACCTTATCGCGTCAGGATCGACGTCCATGTCGCTCCCAAGGGCAACTTCCTTATATACTATACCATAATCTCTTATGGTTCCCTTAAAACCATCTTTGCCGTCATCTCTTCCTATAACGGTCTGCAGTGTGTCGTAAGGAGTTCCGGTCACCTCGATAAGCTCATCGCCGGGACGCAGCATGCCGAGCAGCGAAGCAGCTATGGCATGAGTGCCGTTAACGATATTGGGCCTGACCAGCGCCGCTTCAGTGCAGAAAACAGAAGCGTATACCCTTTCGACAGCTTCTCTTCCTGCATCATCGTAACCGTATCCCGTGCTCCAGTCGAAGTGCGTAGCGTTGATATGATTGTCCTGGAAGGCCTTCAGCACCTTCATCTGGCATATCGCGGTGATGTCATCGATCTCCGCAAAGCGTTCTGACAACTGCCTTTCAGCATCCTGTACCAGATCGATGACCTTTTCATCTATATTAAAATTTTTTTCCAGATATTCTTTATAATCCATAACTGATCTATATATATATCGCTTAATAGTATTGCGAAGCGGCCGGAAGTTTGAGACGGAGTCCCGGTACCCGGTGCGACGTCGATCATTTACGTTTCATCGGTTCGCTCGAGCTCCCATTCCATGTCGCTCACAAGATCCCGCTTGACATTCATCCTGTGCTGCGCGTACAGCTGCGTGGTGGTGACCTGTTCGTGATCGAGAAGCGCGGCTACATCATATATCGAATTGCCTCTTCCGATAAGCGAAGTCGCGGCGGTCGCTCTCAGCTTGTGAGGACTGTATCCGGCCTTTCTGCTGGTGTTGAGAGCGATGGAGGTGTATTTCTTTACGAGCTCTCTTATGGCTCTTTCCGTTATGCGTTTCCCCTGCAGGGACAGGAAGAGCGCGTCCTCTGCGGCGTCTTCTTCTGCTATGACGGTGTTTCTCTCTTCTTTGATGTAATCGTCCAGAACCATCTGCACTGAACGGTTAAGAGGCATGATGGATTCCTTGCCGCGTTTCCTGTATATCTTGAACTCCCCTCTCGAGAAGTTGAATGACGACAGATTCAGTTCTCTGAGCTCGCTGAGCCTCAGTCCGTATGTGACGAACATCACGAGTATCGCCTTGTCGCGCAGCTTCGTCCTCTCCCAGTACATCCTTTCGCGGGTCGTGAGGCCGCTGCCTGTCGTAACGGCATCGAGCATTACCATTACCTCATCATCCTGGAGAGCTTTTATCTCGCGTTCTCCCGGCTTGCTCACCCTTATCGGATCGAAGCCGTCGGTTATGTTCTTTTCCAGGATGCCGTCACGGTACAGCTGCTTGAACATCACGGATACGGAAGATTTCTTGCGCGCAAGCGAGCGGTTGTTGTTCTCGTATACTGTCACCGTGCTTCCGTCGTCCACCATGTATTTGCGGCAATAGTCCAGGAAGAGGTTTATGTCGGCCGCTGTGATATCGTTCATCTCATCCGAAGTGATCTCTTTCGTCTTTTTTGCCTTTGTAAGGTCTGTCTCATTGATCAGATAGTTCATGAAGAACCTTACATCGTGCAGATAAGCGAGCCTTGTCATCGGAAGGACATTGCCCTTCAGGTAAGCAAAATACGAGCGCATGAAAGAAGGAAGCTCCTTCTGTATGCCCTCGCATTCCATGTAGATGTCGTTTTCCTTTTCGACTATATTGTCAGGCCTGTCACTCTTGTTGTGCGACCTGAATTCTCTGCTGTCGTATGTGGTCTTAGCCATGATGGAGTTGCTGTCTGTCCCCGGATCCTATGATCCTGTCTACGATCTCGCCTACGGTCTCTCCCTTTCTGATGTCGATCCAGTTCACGAAATCATACCTCTTGAGCCATGTGATCTGTCTCTTGGCATAATGCCTGGTGTTTTTCATTATCAGTTCCTTGGCGTCGAAAAGGTCGTACTCTCCGTCAAGAAAGCCGATGATCTCCTTGTAGCCGATGGCCTTCAGAGACGAGAGGTCCTTGTCATAGCCTTTTTCAATCAGGTCGTTTACCTCGTCGACCAGTCCGTCGGAGACAAGGCGGGATACCCTGCGGTTTATCCTGTCGTACAGCCACGGCCTCTCCATGTTGAGGGCAAAGAACCTGAAATCGTAGTCCGGGTTCAGCTGGCACTCGGAAAGATCCCGTATACCTTTGCCGTACTCGTATGCCTCGATCGCTCTGACTATCTTGCGCGTGTTGTTGGGATGGATGCGCGAAGCAGCGTCGGGATCGATCGCCTGAAGATACTGGTACATGTACTCCCCGCCGCGCTCTTCCGCCAGGCTTTCGAGTTCCTTCCTGCGTTCTCCGGCGTCGTCGGTCCCGCCGAAGTCCATGTCATACAGTATGGAATTAAGATAGAGGCCGGTCCCTCCGCATACTATCGGAGTCTTCCCTCTGGAAAGTATCTCATCTATCGCATCCAGAGCGAGCCTGCGGTACGAAGCGACTGTCATGCTCTGTGCCGGATCGACTATCGAATACAGATGATGCCTGACAGAACTCATCTCCTTTTCCGAAGGCTTCGCGCTGCCTATATCCATGTATTTATAAAGCTGTACCGAATCGCAGTTGACTATCTCTCCTCCTATGCGCTTTGCGAGATAGTAGGCTATGAGGCTTTTGCCTACGGCCGTAGGTCCTGAGATTATGTATACTGTCCTGTTCCCCTTATCTGATCTGGTCATTTCTGTGTCTTACTTCCTTTTGAATGATCTTTCGATGTCGTAACTCGTCACTTTGATGAACGTAGGCCTTCCGTGAGGACACGAGAAAGGATTGGCACATCCGGCGAGCCGTCTCATAAGATCGTTTATTTCAAGTTCCGATAAGCTGTCGTTCGCCTTTACAGCCGATTTGCAGGATCTCATTATGAGCTTGTCCCTGACTGCATCATTGGCGCTGCGGCTCCCGTCCGCACCCTCCAGCCAGCCTCTGGCGAATCCTTCAGCTTCTTCAAGCGTCATGTATTCTGGAACTCCTCTTACCATGAATGTCCTGTCCCCGAAGTCCTCCACTTCAAATCCTATGCGGCGAAGGCCGTCGAGATCCTGTCTTCCGCTTAAGTATACATCAGCGCTCACGTTAATTGTGAAGGGTGTGAGAACAGGCTGAGGAATATGTGAGGAGTTATTGTATCCTTCCATGAACTTTTCATAGAAGATCCGTTCGTGGGCCGCATGCTGATCGAATATGTAAAGGCTGTCAGCGCCCTGCATTATTATGTATGTGTCGAAAACATATCCCCTGAATGACAGCTCCGAAAAATCGAACGGTGCGGGAGCCTGGCTTTCAAACGAAGGCATGTCCTCTTTTACACTTGAGATGTCATATGCGGCATGCGGCTGCGAAAGCGGTTCCCGGGGAGTCCGCTCAAGATCTTTGAGATAATCCCTTATGGACGTCTGTCCGCTTTCCGCCGGGGCTTCTGCAGCTGCCCTCTCAGGTCCGGCCGATCCGGATGCAGGCTCCGTCCTGACAGCAAAAGCATCAGGTATCCCCCTTCCGCTCATTACTGCCGTGCTGACAGCGTCCGCTATGCTGCTGCATACTTCATCCTGTCTGAGGAACCTTATTTCTCTTTTGCCCGGATGGATATTCACGTCGATGTCGCGGGGGTCCTGCTCGATGAAGAGTATCGCGAGCGGATGACCGCTGAATATCCTGCCGGAATAACCTTCGACAAGTCCCTTTTCAATGACAGCGCTGTTGACTAGCCTGCCGTTCACGAAAAAGAGCTGGCCCTTTCTGTTGCTGCGCGTCGTCCCCGGGTCGGAGACATATCCCCTTACGATGCCGCTTTCGAGAGGTATGAGCCTCTGCGCGTGCATGTCCGGATAAAGAATGCCGGCCGCTCCGAGAACGTCTCCGTCGCCCCTGGTCGTAAAGACCGTCTGTCCGTTGTTTATCATCATGAACTTTACGCCCGCGTAGCATATGGCGTACTGCTGTATCAGCTCGATAACGGCGGATGCCTCTCTTGCGTCGCTTTTCATGAACTTGCGTCTTGCGGGCGTATTGTAGAAAAGGTCCTCGACTATGATGGTCGTTCCTCTGTTGGCGCCGGCCCTTTCGCAGGAGATCACCTGTCCGCCGTGCAGCACAAGCTTTACTCCCGCGGCGGCATCTTCAGTCCTGCTCACCATCGTGAGCCTCGACACGGCTGCTATGCTCGCGAGGGCTTCGCCTCTGAACCCGAGAGAACTTATCTCATCAAGATCTGATATGCTGCTGATCTTGCTTGTCGCGTGTCTGAGAAAGGCGGTCTCGGCTTCGTCGGCAGCTATGCCGCAGCCGTCGTCAGTGATGCGGATGTAGGATTTTCCTCCTCCTCTCAACTCGACGATTATCTGCGCGGCTCCTGCATCTATGGAATTCTCGACAAGCTCCTTGACAGCAGAAACAGGCCGTTCGATGACTTCGCCGGCCGCTATCTTGTCTGCTGTAAAACTGTCGAGTACTCTTATCATGTCAGTTGTCTTCTCTGGCTTCTTCTATTATCTCCTGCAGCGCCACCAGAGCGGCGACAGGAGTCATCGTATTGATGTCCATCGATCTCAGCTTTTCCGCGAGCCTGCTGTACCTGCTGTCATCCGCGTTCCTGACCTCATCGGGCATGAAGCTTATCTGCTCATCAGGCCTTTTGGCAGGGGATGATATCAGTTCAACTGATTCGAGCTCGCGAAGCTTTTTTCTGGCTGCGCTTCGTATCGTCTCAGGTATGCCCGCTATCCTGGCTACATGTATGCCGTAGCTCTTGCTTGCCGGACCCTCGATTATGTTGTGAAGGAACACCACATCATTTCCGTCCTCGGCTGCTGCAACCGAAAGATTGTGTATGCCTTCCTGCTCGTTCGCGAGCTCCGTAAGCTCGTGATAATGAGTCGCGAACATGGTCCTGACTCTGTGCTCAGGCTGAGCGAGGTATTCAGCGGTCGCCCACGCTATGGAAAGCCCGTCGAATGTGCTCGTGCCCCTTCCTATCTCATCGAGTATTATGAGGCTCCTTTCAGTAGCGTTCCTGAGTATGCCGGCCAGCTCGCTCATCTCGATATAGAATGTGGACTGACCGTATGAGAGATTGTCCGAGGCCCCTATTCTGGTGAATATCCGGTCGACTACTCCGATGACAGCGGAATCCGCAGGAACGAAGCAGCCGATCTGCGCCATCAGAACGATGACAGCTGTCTGACGCATGTATGTCGACTTTCCGGACATGTTAGGGCCCGTGATTATGAGCATGCTGCGTCCGGACAGATCCATGTACGTGTCGTTGGCAACGAACATCCCGGCCCCGAGGAGCTTTTCTACCGAAGGATGTCTTCCGCCCTTTATGTCTATCACATCGCCGTTGTTGACGACAGGCCTGACGTACGAGTTGTCGGCTGCAGCCTTCGCGAATGACGCCAGAACATCCAGCCTCGCTATAGCGGCGGAAGCTGTCTGCAGAGACGTTATATGCGGTTCTGCAGCCTGTCTGATCTTTCTGAATTCCTCATATTCGAGCTTGTTTATCCTGGCCTCGGCCGTGAGGACCAGGTCCTCCTTCTCCTTGAGCTCGGGAGTGATGTATCTTTCGTTGTTTACAAGGGTCTGCTTGCGGATATAGTCATCAGGGACCTTGTCTGTCATTCCCTTGCTTACATCTATGTAATATCCGAAGACCTTGTTGTATCCTACCTTGATGGTCTTGATGCCGGTGCGTTCCTTTTCGCGCGGCTCAAGCTCCGCTATCCACTTTTTTGCGTCCGCGATGCTGTCCTTTATGGAATCGAGTTCTTTTGAATAACCGTTTCTTATGATGCCTCCCTCGGTGACCGCAAGCGGCGGCTCATCGGTTATCGCCTTGTCTATCAGCATGTGAAGATCCTCGAATGACGATATGTCATCGTTGATCATCCTCAGCATCGGAACATTGAAAGCAGACAGCTCTTCCTTGATGTCGGGAAGCTGAGCGAGCGTCTTTTTGAGCGCTACGAGATCCCTCGCGTCCGCCCTTCCCGTGGCGACACGCGCTGTCAGACGCTGGAAATCGTAGATGTGCCTGAGAGAACTCACTATATTGTTTGCGGTGACAGGTTCGCTTTTGAGGGCCTCGACAGCATCGAGCCTGGCGTTGATCTCTTCTGCATCGGTCAGGGGCTCTCTCAGCCACGACCTCAGGAGCCTTCCTCCCATGGCTGTTTTTGTCCTGCCTATGACTCCGAGCAGAGACCCGTTCACATCGTGATCGTATATAGTCTCGAGAAGCTCGAGGTTGCGGAGAGTCGCGCGGTCAAGATGCATGGTTCCGTCATGCCTGCGTATGTTTATGTTCCTTATCTGGCCCGGGTCGCTCATCTGCATCTCTCTCAGATACATGATAAGAGATCCGACCGCCGAGACCATCTCCTCTCTCCCCTCAAGGTCGAGAGGTATCAGAGACGTTACACCGAAATGGTTCATTATAACGTCCCTGCAGGCCTGATATCTGTAATAGGAGTCGTCGGCACGGTCAAGATATACGCCCGGCATGTGCTCAGAAAGCTGTTTTTCGAGCTCTGAGGCGTATTTATCGCTCATGATGAGCTCTTTTATGCCGAGAACGGATATCTCATTCAGGAGGCGGTCCCTGCCCGAAAGCGGATCTCCTTTTCTTTCGTTTTCGAATTCGTAAGCGCTGAGTTCCCCCGTGCTTATGTCAGCGACAGCGAGCGCGGTCATCTCTTCAGAGAGGCATGCCGAAGCTATGTACACGTTGTCATCGCTCCTGCCCGGGTCGCTTATGTCCAGAGTACCGGGCGTGTATATCCGTGTGATCTCGCGTCTGACAATGCCTTTCGCTGTCGCCGGGTCCTCTGTCTGTTCGCATATGGCGACCTTATGGCCGTTATTGACGAGCCTCACTATGTACTGATCGACAGCGTGATGAGGAACGCCGCACATCGGCGCTCTCTCCTCCAGTCCGCAGTTGCGTCCCGTAAGAGTGAGCTCGAGTTCCCTTGACGCAAGCAGGGCATCATCAAAAAACATCTCGTAGAAGTCTCCGAGACGGTACATCAGGATGGTATCTTTGTACTCATCCTTGATCGCCATATACTGCTGCATCATCGGGGAAAGTTTAGGTTCTGCCATACCCTTTTACATAATTGCAGGGGGAAATGAGATTTCCCCCTGCCTTCTGATCTTTGATGATCCTTTGATCGCTGTAACTTACTTTTTGTTGTTGTAAGCCTCTACGCCGAGCTTGATGAGTTCGCATGCTCTTCTCATCTTGTCAGGTGTCAGAACGTAAGCGATACGCATTTCGTTTCCGCCAAGGCCCTTCGTTGCATAGAATCCAGGAGCAGGAGCGAACATCGTGGTCTCGCCCTTGTCGTCGAATTCCTTGAGCATGAACATCAGGAAATCCTCGATGTTGTCTACAGGCAGCTTGCATGTCATGTAGAACGCGCCTGCAGGCTTCTGGCATACTACGCCAGGGATCTTGGAGATCTCTTCGTAAGCGGCATCTCTTCTTGCCTCGTACTCGGCCTTTGCTTCGTCATAGTAGCTCTTGTCCATTCTGTAAAGAGCCGCAGCGCCTACCTGTTCAAGCGTAGGTACGCAGAGTCTGCCCTGTGCAAGCTTCAGAAGTGCGCTCATGAAATCCTTGTTCTTCGAGATCGCAGCTCCGACACGGGCACCGCATGCCGACCATCTCTTGGATACGGAGTCGACGATGACGACTCTGTCAGCGATGTCATCGAGCTGGCCGAACGAGTGAGCCTCAGCTCCGTCATATACGAACTCTCTGTAAACCTCGTCGGAGATGATCCAGAGGTCATGCTCCTTGGCGATGTCGCCGATGAGCTTCATGTCTTCCATCGTGAGAACTCTTCCTGTAGGGTTTCCCGGCGAGAGGCAGCAGATAGCCTTGGTCTTAGGAGTGATGGCTGCTTCGATAAGATCTCTCTTTGCCCAGTTGTATCCGTCCTCTGCAGATGTGGTCAGCGGTACGAGTACGCCGGAGACCTCGTTGCAGAATGTGTTGTAGTTAGTATAGAACGGCTCGGCGATGAGAGCTTCATCTCCAGGATTGAGGAGAGCTGTGAAAGCAAGGATAAGAGCCTCTGATCCTCCGTTTGTGATGAGAATATCGTCTCTCTCATACTCCATGCCGAAGTCTCTCTTCATGTAGTAGATCATTGCATCGCGCAGTTCGTCGATACCCTGGGACTCAGCGTATGCTATGACCTTTTTGTCGAACTTCCTGATAGCGTCCATGAAGCATTCAGGTGTCTCGATGTCCGGCTGGCCGATGTTGAGACGGTAGACCTTCTTTCCATGCTCTCTTTCAGCCTCAAAAGCAAAAACATTGAATCTTCTGATTGGCGAGAACTGCATTGCTGCACATCTTTTTGATACTTCCATAAGTCTTCAACTCCTTTGAAAATTATAGTTATGACTATGATCTGCAAAACGTTTTGCGGCCGGACCGTAGATCCGGTCACAGAGTGCTGTGAGATGTTTTAACGACCTCATCAACATCAATATCATTATCGCACTTTTTACGTGAAAGTAAAAGTATATATTCGATATTTCCCTTGGTTCCTTTGATAGGCGACCACGAAAGTGCAAGAGGATACAATCCGTTATCCGCGGCGTATCCGATGACTTTGTTTATCACCTCGGCATGTACCGCGGGATCGCGTACGATACCGCCCTTTCCGACCTGTTCTCTGCCCGCCTCGAACTGCGGCTTTACAAGACATACGACCTGTCCGTCATCCGCCAGGACCCTGTCCGCGACAGGAAGCATGTGGCTGAGCGAGATGAAACTGACATCAACTGAGATGAGATCGACATCTTCTTCGATGAGTGATGTATCGAGATATCTGATGTTCGTCTTTTCCATGTTGACGACGCGCTCATCTGTCCGCAGTCTGTAATCGAGCTGTCCGTAGCCGACGTCTATTGCATAGACCTTCGAGGCGCCGTGCTGAAGCATGCA
The DNA here is from genome assembly GCA_017512365.1 of Mogibacterium sp. Lineage (GTDB taxonomy): Bacteria > Bacillota > Clostridia > Peptostreptococcales > Anaerovoracaceae > Crickella. Next base: position 168,743 of record JAFWGQ010000014.1, on the reverse strand, counting down.
GTCAGTGAAGCCTCCGGTAGAAGCACCCATGTCCATGCATACCTTTCCTCTGCAGTCAACTCCCCACTCCTCGATCGCCTTTTCGAGCTTGAGGCCGCCTCTGCTCACATACGGACATTCCCTGCCCGTGACGGCGATATCAGACTCTGTATCAAAAACAGAGCCGGGCTTGTCCTCGACTCTGCCGCCGACGGTAACAAGCCCCGCCATTATCGTGCGTTTTGCTTTCTCGCGGGATTCCGCAAGGCCTCTGTTGACTAAAAGTACATCAAGACGTTCCTTCATATCAGCTGTTCCTCGATTCGAGCTGAAGCGCCAGATCTCCGAAGAATGAAGCGGCATCTCCGAATGCAGCGAGCGCGCCGCATGCTTCTTCTGTAAGTCTGTGCAGTTCCTTCTTTGCTGCCTCCATTCCGTGGACGCAGACATAATTACATTTGTCCTGGGCCAGATCCTTCCCGGTGCTCTTCCCGAGAATCTCAGCATCTCCTTCGAAATCCAGGATGTCATCCAGTATCTGGAATGCGATCCCCAGGTCCTTTGCGTAAACAGTGAACGCCCCAAGAGTCACATCATCCGATCCGGCAAGCATGAGTCCGGCGCGGACAGGAGCCGTTATCAGATCTGCTGTCTTGTGTTCCTCGATATATCTCACAAGATCCGCTGTGGCCTTCCTGTTCTCCCCTGTCACATCAGCCGTCTGACCGGCTATCATGCCTGATGTTCCGGCCCTGCTCATTATCTCGTGAGCAGCTCTAACATGACAGTACATCGCTTCCGGATCGTCCCTGTATTTAAGAGGCTCTCCCGTGACCGTCTCGGCGGCAGACGAAAGCAGTCCGTCGCCTGCGAGTATTGCCATCGCTTCGCCGTATACCTTGTGATTCGTCGGCCTGCCGCGTCTGAGATCATCGTTGTCCATGGCAGGCAGATCATCGTGTATGAGAGAATACGTATGGATGTATTCGAGAGCCAGAGCGTAAGGAAGAGCCTCCTCTGTGTCTCCGCCGGCAAATTCGCAGGCGGCAAGCAGAAGGACCGGTCTCAGCCTCTTGCCTCCGACTTCAAGGCTGTAAGCCATGGCTTCTCTCAGGACCTCAGACTCATCCGGAAGGTCGGGAAGAAGATCTGTAAGATGAGAGTTTATCAGCGATCTGTATTCCTCAAAGCTCCGCATCTTTCAGCTCTCCGTTCTCGTATATCTGTATCTTCTGCTCGGCTCTGTCGAGTATGTCCCTGCAGTAATCGGCTTCCTTCATGCCCTCTTCGAAGAGTCTGAGCGAATCCTCGAGGGACGTCGTCTGTCTGCCTATCTCAGCAGCTGCATCCTGGAGCTTCTTCATGGATTCTGTAAAAGTCTTTTCAGCCATTTCCGACCTCACTTTTTCTCCGGCATGACTTCGATGGCTTTTGCCGTGAAGCTGCCGCTGTTCATCATTATCGTATATTCCTCTCCGCGCTCGATACCCGATACATCGCCTATTATAGTGCCGCTGATGTCTGTGACGGCGGCATATCCTTTCGAGAATATGCTGCGGGGATCGTTTTCCCTGAGAAGTATGACCGCTTTTTCGAGCTCGCTCCTGGCTCCTGCTATCCCGGCCTTAATGCCTGCGCGCAGAAGTTCACGTCCTGTATCGAGCACACGCCTTTCAGCCGCTATTTTCTGCCCGGCCGATGTGACGAGCATCTGCCTGCTTTTGATTATGTCTTCTCTGAGCTGATGAGTATCCATCACAGCCATGTCGGCTGCTGCGGTCGGGGTCTCTGCTCTTGCGTCCGCGACGAAGTCGCTTATCGAAAAATCCACCTCGTGGCCTACAGCGCTTATCACAGGTATCTCCGAAGCAAAGATCGCGCGCGCGACATCCTCGTCGTTGAACGCTGCGAGGTCTTCAGCCGATCCTCCTCCGCGCCCTACTATGAGGGTATCGACGGGAATCCCTGACGCGCTGAGCCTGTTCGCTGCCTTTATGTTTTCGCATATGCTGCTCACGGCTCCGACGCCCTGAACTGCAGTCGGGAATATCACAATATCCGTCAGATCGTTTTTGGCTGTTATGATCTTGCGTATGTCTTCGACAGCTGCTCCGGCGGCCGATGTTACGATGCCGACTCTGTACGGGAACTGCGGAATGGGTTTTTTGTATTTCCTGTCGAAGAGGCCTTCTTTTTCGAGCTTGTCCCTTACACGCCGGAATTCCGCGGCGAGGTCTCCTTCGCCTGCAGCTTCGACGTGCCTGATGCTGAGAGAATAGCTTCCTCCCCTTGCGTAAGGGCTGATATCGCATATGACGACGACTTTTTTGCCGTTCTCAACGAGGCCCATATCGATATTTGCAGCATTGGACCCCCATATCGCGCATCTTATCTGCGAGTCCGCGTCCTTAAGGGTCAGGTAGTAATGCTGACCTCCCCGTGAAAGACCTGATATCTCTCCTTCGACAGCCAGCCCCCTCAGATTCAGATCATCTCTGAGTTTTTTTGCGATATATTCATTTACCTGTGATACGGTTACCGGTTTCATGGACCCTCCGTGCAAGTAAAGCTGCGCCGACCGCGTTGTCTCCGCTGAGTTCCGGAGAGCCAAAGCGGATATCCGCCTTATGTCCGTCTGATGATATGAGTTTTCTTACCGTCCTGCTGGAAGCGACTCCGCCGGCCATGCAGACCTTTTCGATCCCGTATTTTTCGGAAAGACTGTCCGCGGCCGTTTCCAGCAGCCTGCTGACAGTTATGAAAAGCTCAGTGATGAGCATCCCGGCTTCATCTTCAGCAATGCCGCTTTCTATGCGCCGAAGAAGCTTTGTCTCAGCTCCTGACAGATTGAAATATGCTTCATCTGAAAGCTTTATCTTCGGCATCAGTCCCGGCATCGCAAGACGTGATCCGTCAAAGCCCGCCCTTTCCAGAGTCTCATACGCTATATCGTCCAGATATGCGCCTGACGGAAAAGAATATCCGAGGGCAACTCCCGTCCTGTCCATGAGTTGTCCTATGGATATGTCTTTAGTGCCTCCTGCTATGCGCATGTCGTAGCCGTTTTCATCCGGAACGCATACGAGAAATTCCGTGGTGCCTCCGGAAAGATGCATGAAGAGGACTCTTTCATCGTCATCATCCAGTACGGCAGCGGCGTGTCCCTCCTGATGTGAAAATGTGTATACGGGAACTCCCAGAGCGCTGCCGATCTCGCTTGCAGTGTTCAGGCCTGCGAGAAAGCAGGGCATGTATGATCCTTCCGCCCGTCTCGGTCTTTCAGAAGCTCCTGCCGCTGCAACACAGGCGGCGTCAACAGCTTGAAAAAGAGCCTCTGTCATCCCGGGAAGCCTGTTGGAATGTGCGAAGAAAGCTTCCGACTGTCTCAGCCCGCGTTCTCCCTTCTTTACATCAAGAAGCTGAGCCGACTGGAACACCACTTCGCCGCGTTCATTTACAGCGGCGGCGGAAGTCCTGTAATTTGAGGTATCGAAGCCCAGAAAGATCCGGTCCATCAGGCTCCTGCTTCCAGTTTCACGGCTATTTTCGACAGTACCGAATTGATGAAAGCATAAGATCTCTCATCGCCGTATTTCTTTGCAAGATCAACGGCTTCGTTTATTGATACACCGTAAGGGATGCTGTCTATGTACATCATCTCGGCGACAGCCGTCCTGAGTATGGCGAGGTCGGTCCTGCCTATCCTTTCGATAGTCCATCTGTCGAGATTGTCGGCTATCATGGCATCGATCTCTTCGTGATGCGCGGAAACAGCCTGAAGGGTCTCCTCGGCCTGTCTTTTGCCGATGACCTTCGAGCTTTCCTCGACAACACTGAGATCAGAGACATTGAAGTCCCCGGTGATATCCATCTGATAGACCAGCTGCATGGTTTTTTCTCTTATGTCTTCTCTCTTCAAGTATGACTCCTTTTTATGACCGGCCGGATGCCTTGTCTATGCCTTCGACCCTGATATTCACCGCCTTGACCGGCATTCCGGTCATCCTTTCGATATCGCCCTTGACCTTTGTCTGTATGTCGTAGCAGAGCTGAGGGATGTTGACGCCGAAATAAACTATTATCTCGCAGTTGACAACAAGTCCTGCATCTTCTTCCGTCACCCTGATCCCGGGGTTCTGGTGCGCTCCCAACATGTTCTGGATATTGCCGGTAAATCCGACTCCGGGGAACCTGCTGACTTCACTGAACGAGAATATGTCCTTTTCGATCAGACTGATGATGTTGATGTCGTCACTCATCTTCGCCGGCCTCTCTGTCTGTTATGTCTATGCGCAGCTTTTCTATTCTGCGGTCCTTCACTTTCAGTATGGTAAAGTCGTAATTTCTGAATGAAACAGGTCTGTACCTGACGTTTTCCCTCGGGATCTCGCCCATGAGATCGATTATGAAGCCTCCGACCGTCTCGCTGGTCTCGGATTCAAGATCTATGCCCGTCTCCTCCTCGAGATCGTCGAGATACACGTTTCCGTCTACGATATATGTTTTATCGTCCACCTTTTCGATTATCCGGTCTTCCTCATCGAATTCGTCATCTATGTCTCCCACTATCTGCTCGATGATATCCTCGACTGACACGATACCGCTGAAGCCGCCGTATTCGTCTATAAGGATGGCCAGATGCTGTTTTTCTTTCTGGAGTTCTCTGAACAGAGCGTCTATGTTCTTTGTCTCAGGCACGAAATATGCGGGTCTCAGCAATTTTCTTATATCCACATTGTTGATGCCCCTGACGCTGGCGTTATAGAGGAAGTCCTTTATATGCAGTATGCCGACGATATTGTCCGGATCGTCCTTGTAGACAGGTATCCTCGAATGAGTGAGTTCGGACATCTCGTCCATGTATTCCTTGCTGTCATCATCGAGGTCGATCATGAACACGTCCGTCCTCGGCGTCATGATCTCATATGCCAGCAGATCATCGAACTCGAATATGGAGTCGATCATCCTGCGTCCCTCTTCCTTGATCTCGCCGGATTCCTGGCCTCTGTCGAGCATGGACATGACCTTGTCTTCGGAGAAATACGAATCGTCCACTTCCGTGTCTTTTCCCATTATCCTGAGGATGATATTGGCGATGCCTTTGCATATCCATACGAGAGGGAGCGTAACATAATAGACGAATCTCTGGAAGCCTATGAGTCCGACGCCCGCAGCCTCGCTGCTCTGGGCGGCGAGCTTCTTCGGAAGGATATCCGAAAGCGAAGTATATACGATGTAAAAGCCGAGGTTGTACAGGACGAGGAAGAGCCGTCCGGTCCCGCCTTCTTCGCTCAGATCCGCGATCCCCTGAGTGATCAGGTACGCGTTGAACAGCATGAAGCATACGACGATGCTGATAAAGCTTGCCGCGTGATCGGCGTAGTGATATTTCGATGGCTTTGCCAGAAAATACGTGACGGCCGCGAGCTTTTTGTTTTCAGGCTCATCCTCGAGCCTTTCCTTTATGACATTGCGGTCTATGTAGTCAAGCGCCCTCTTGCATGCAACAATAAGAGCGTTGAATATCATTATTAGTATGATAGGTATGATAAATAAATATCCGGGCAGTCCGTCGTCCATTGATTTCTCCTTGTCTCTACTTCCTTTTTCGCATAATGGATCCCTCTTCAGGTATTCTTTTGAATCTTATCTTCAGTATCTGCTGAGGATGAGGCGCGCTTTCGACCGCTTCTCCCTCCTCATCATACATCTCTTCTATCGTTTCTTCCCAGTACGGCGTATGAGGTCCGAATATCTCGACCGTGTCGCCGACGGAGAACTTGTTCCTCTGTTCGACGGTGGTAAGTCCGGTCTTTTCGTCGGTTTTCCTTACAAGACCTGTGAATGAGTAGTCCCTGATGTAGTCGCTTGTCAGATAATTCTGATCTTTGTCGGTCGGCTTGTTGTAATAGAATCCGTGCGTGAATTCCCTGTGACTCGCCTTGCAGAGCTCGTCATACCATACCGGATCGAACTTATATCCCTCGGGATCAGCCAGATATGCGTCCACGGCGGCCCTGTAGGCGCTGACTACTGTCGCCACATAATACATGGACTTCATGCGGCCTTCGATCTTCAGTGAATACACTCCTGCATCCGCTAGATCGGGTATCCTGTCTATCATGCACAGATCGCGGGAATTCATTATGTAGCTGCCCCTGCCGTCTTCTTCGATCGGATAGTACTCGCCCGGTCTCTGCTCTTCAACGAGAGCGTATTTCCATCTGCACGGATGCGTGCACGCTCCGCGGTTCGCGTCTCTGCCGGCCATGAAATTGCTCAGAAGGCATCTTCCGGAATACGAGATGCACATGGCTCCGTGGACGAAGGCTTCGATCTCCGTATCCTCAGGCAGCTTTTCTCTCATGACAGAGAGCTCTTCGAGGCTCACTTCTCTTGCCGCCACTATCCTTTTTACTCCCTGAGAAGCCCAGAACGCAGCTGTCAGATAATTGGTCGTATTGGCCTGGGTCGAAATATGGATCTCTGCATCGGGTATCTGTTCGCGCAGAAGGCCCATTACTCCCGGATCCGAGACAAGAAAAGCGTCGACGGGGATATGCCTTATCTTTGCGATATAATCCCTCAGAGGCTGTATATCGCCGTTGTGAGGGTATATGTTAACGGTCATGTATCCCTTCGCGTTCCTTTCGTGCAGCCAGTCCATGGCCTCCTCGATCCCGGGAACCGAAAGATTGCCCGCGCCGGCGCGCAGGCTGAACATTTCTCCGCCGAAATATACGGCGTCTGCTCCGTATCGCACAGCTGTTTTCAGTTTTTCCATGTCGCCGGCAGGCGCCAGCAGTTCAAGTCCGGGTCTTTGTGTCATCTCATGAAACGTATGACGGCGAGTCCGTCCCCGCCGCTCATCAATGTAACATCGAGGCCGTCCCTGCCGTTTATGTATTCGAGGAACTGTCTCATGTATTTTATGTTGGTCCTGTGCCTTTTTGCTTCTCTTCCTTCACATTCGACAAGCCATCCCTTCAGGAGGATGTTGTCGCATACGATAAACGCGTCCTTTTCGCATAGGGTCTCGCACATGTCGAAAAAATCCCTGTAGTGGCTCTTGCCGGCGTCGATGAAGACGAAGTCGAACTTTTCATCTCCGTCAGCCAGCTCCCGCAGCACATCGAGAGCCTCTCCGATGCGAAAGTCTATGCGCGAGCCTTCGCTGAAGCTTTCAAAATTGGCTTTTGCATGATCCGTCATTCCCGGATTCCTGTCGATAGTTGTTATCACGGCGTCCGGGCAGCATTTTGCAAAGAGCAGAGCGGAATAACCATGCGCTGTTCCCAGTTCGAGTATCCTCGACGGCCTTTTCAGGTCGAGAAGAAGCCTGAGCACGGACTCCGTCTCTGTAAGTATGAGAGGAACTCCGTCAGCTTCGTTGGATCTTCTGAGAGCTGCCATTTCTTCATCAACGGGAATATGCCAGCTGTCCATGAAATCCTTCAGCTTCGGGTCTCTGACTTCCAGCATCAGCTGCCGCCTTCCCCGCTGTTTTTGATCTCTTCCGCGGCCTTTTCAGAAGCTTCCCTGTCTTCCTTCTCCTTCACAGCGGCTTCATACTCCGCGTTGAGCTGTTCATATTCGGCATCATCGGCAGTGAATCTGTGCGTACCGTCAAGCTTGCTGCTCAGTACATAGTGAGTATAGTCGTTCTCCTCCGGATACAATGCAGCGATGATGGACTCCTTTGACGGAGAGCAGACCGGTACCTTCGGGATCTCGTCTTCGCCGAGAAGCTCAAGATTGTAACGGTTGTGAAGGACTGCGGATATAGAGGCTCTCTCCCTGTCAACGGAAGTCTCCTCCTCTATTATCGAAGCGATGATGAGGATCTGTCTCGGAGTCATCCCCAGCTCGTCTGCCCTGGCCTGGTATTCTTCGTTGTAGAAGTTTGCAAAAGCGTCGATCATCATGATGACCATCATGCTTTCGTCTGCTTCCGAACTCAGACTGTAATCGGACGGGAAAAGGAAGCCTTCGATAAGGTCTGTTCCGCTGAGTTCTCCAGTAGGATCCGCAAGCACCTCAAGATCCGCGAGGTCAGGCGAAGATGCCGCCTCGAGAAAAGCTTTTTTGTCAGCAAGTCCGTCCCTGTCAAGAGCGGTCGCTATCTGATCGACGGTATATCCCGCCGGTATGGTGAATCCGGTCGGAGTCGTGAGGCCGCTGTGCAGCGTCTTTATTATGCTGAGCGAATCCATGGACGGCGAAAGGAAATAAGTTCCCGGCCTGAAGCTGCCGCTGAATGATATCTTTGAGAGCAGCTCAAACGACGAAGCCTTTCTGATGATGCCCTCTTTGTCAAGCAGCGCTGCGACTTCAGGGAGTCCGGCTCCTTCCGCGATCTCTACATTCTTGTATGTGGCATCTGTCCTGTCATAGGGTTTGTTGAGCTGGTGGATGCCAAAGAGAGCCAGCAGGACCAGCACGATGAGTGCGATTATGATCCTCAAAGGCCATCTGAAGCGTCTTGCACTGTGTCCCTGTTCCAGATCGGATGCAGCCTCGATCTTATTCAATCCGGTACACCTCTATTTGGATCTTCCGAGATACTCGCCCGATCTTGTGTCGATCTGGATCTTTTCGCCTTCGTTGATGAAGATAGGCACCTGGATCACGGCTCCTGTCTCGACAGTGGCGGCCTTCGTTACGTTCGTAGCCGTATCGCCCTTTACTCCCGGCTCTGTCTCAACTACCTCGAGATCAACGAAGTTAGGAGCTTCAACATCAAAAGCATTGTCCTTGTAAAACTTGACCGTGGCCATGTCGTTCTCGCGGATGTACTTGATGGCTTCCTCGACGAGCTCCGCAGTCAGAGGGACCTGATCGTAGGTATCAGTATCCATGAAGTAGTAGAGCTCTCCGTCGTTGTAGAGATACTGCATCTGCTTGGTCTCGATATGAGCCTTAGGGAACTTGTCGTTAGGGTTGAAAGCTTCCTCCCTCGTAGCTCCTGTAAGGATGTTTCTGTACTTGGTCCTTACGAAAGCCGCGCCCTTTCCCGGCTTGACATGCTGGAAGTCGAGCACTACATGAGGCTCCCCGTTCATCTCGAAAGTAATACCTTTTCTGAAATCACTTGCATAGATCATTGGTGTTTCTCCTTATATAAAAGTGGCATTTTTATAGCAATAATATATTTCCAGAATCCATGAACATCAGGCAGCGGGGACTTTGCGGCAGCCGGCACTTAGCGATTGACGAGTCGAAGACGAAGTCAGAGCTTAGTACCGCTGCGTTTAGCCGCAACGAGGCGGGAGCCGTGCTCCGCGGGCTGATGATTTATGGATTCCTGTAGCAAAACTACATTCCCATAGCATCTCCTATGATGGCGAAAACATCATTCATCATTACCATGAACGCACCCTGCGCCTGCAGATACTGAGCTGCAAGAGGCTTTGTGGCGACCATGGTGCTCAGGCTCTGGAAACGGCTGAACAGATCCTTGTCAGGTTCCTGCCCCGCGAGCTGAGCGGCCTGAAGCTGCATCTGGAGCTCCTGCATCTCCTTGAGCATGTCGGCAGACTCCTTGTCTGTATCGACAGCCTTTCTGAGTCTGTCGAACTCCTTGAATTCATTTGACTCCTTTATCGCCTTTGCAAGGCTGTGAGCCTCATCATATACATTCATGCGGGATCCCTCCTTTACACATACAGTATAGCCGGTATTATCACCGGATTTCTCTTGGTCTTCCGGTATATGAACGTCTTCATGTCGGACCTGATCGCCCTGTTGAGGGCCGCTTCGTCAAACTTGCCCTGTGATCTGGCCTTTCCTATGGTGTTGTAGACGATGTTCAGGGCTTCTCTCAGAAGGTCCTGATGTTCATCCACGTACACGAAGCCTTTCGTGTTGAGTATGGGCTCTGCCATGAGAGCGCCGGTGACAGAGTCAAGAGCGACAGATACAGTAATGAGCCCTGACTGTGAAAGCGTCTTCCTGTCCTTCAGGACTACGCTTCCGACATCGCCTATGCCGTAACCGTCTACCATCACGTCCTCGCCGGAAGTGAATTCCTTGGCGATCTGAGCCTTGCGGTTGTCCACCTCGAGCGCGTCGCCGTTGCCGAGAACGAATATGCGGTTTTTCGGCTGTCCGAGCCGGCTGGAGAGTTTGGCGTGTTCTATGAGATGCCTGTACTCGCCGTGGACCGGCATGAAGAATCTCGGACGTATCAGCGTGTGTATCAGCTTGAGTTCTTCCGATGAAGCGTGTCCCGATACGTGCACGTCCATCGTGGACGCCAGCACGACCTCTACTTTCTTTTCGTAAAGCTTGTTGACGACCTGCGACACGACCTTCTCGTTGCCGGGTATAGGAGAAGATGAGAACACGACCACGTCGTTCTTCTTGAGCTTGACCGACTTGTGGTTGTCGTATGCCATTCTCGTAAGAGCGCTCATGGGCTCGCCCTGGCTTCCCGTCGTTATTATCGTCAGGTTTCTGTCCGCGACATTCCTGATCTGGCTTATGTCGATGAATACCGACTCAGGCAGGTCGTCCATGTAGCCGAGGCTCCTGGAAAGAGCGATAACGTTCTCCATGGATCTGCCGGACACCGCAATGCGTCTGTTATGCTTCATCGAGGACTCGATGAAGTATTTGATCCTGTGGACGTTGGATGCGAAGGTCGCGATGATTATGCGGCTTTCGGTATTGTCGAATATCTCGTCGATCGACTCTCTAACGACAGCTTCTGAAGGCGTATAGCCCTTCCTCATGACATTCGTGCTGTCGCAAAGGAGAACGTCCACTCCCTCGTCGCCGAGCTGCGAGAGCCTGTTGAGGTCGATGACCTTGCCGTCCAGCGGCGAATAGTCGATCTTGAAGTCGCCGGTATGCACGACGTGCCCTCCCGGGAACTTGATCGAATAAGCCAGGGAATCGGCTATGCTGTGGTTGGTCTGTATAGCCTCTATTCTGAACGATCCTATCCTGAACTTGCTGCCCGCCTTTATGACATGTCTGTCGCATGTGAGATAGTTCTCCTCGAGCTTGTGGTCTATCATGCCCATCGCGAGCGGCGAAGCATATACCGGTACGTTCACCTCCTGCAACAGATACGGGACTCCTCCTATGTGGTCCTCGTGTCCGTGTGTTATTATAAGTCCCTTTATCTTTTCCATGTTATCCCTGATGTACGTGAAATCCGGGATGACTATGTCGATACCGAACATCTCGTATTCCGGGAAGGCGAGCCCGCAGTCTATGATGAGTATCTCGTCGTTGCACTCGATCAGCGTGCAGTTCTTGCCTATTTCTTTGAGTCCGCCCAGAGGGATTATCCTGAACGGAGCCTTTTCCTTATTTACCTTTTTCGAAGCGCTTACTCTGTAAGGCTTAGGTTTTTTATACCTTTTGTTTTTATCAGTATTAGCCATATCCACCGAAGCCGCTTTATCTGACCACGAAGTTGATTATCTTGTTAGGTACGAATATCACCTTGACAACTTCGCGTCCTTCGGTCGCCTCGGCGAACCTTTCGGATGCCCTCGCGGCTTCTTCAACTACCTCCTTCTGTGAATCGTTCGGCAGTCTCAGTCTGTCTTTGAGCTTGCCGTTTATCTGCAGTATGAATTCTATTTCGTCTTTTACAAGAGCCGACTCATCGTACGACGGCCATTCCTTGCTGTAGAGCCTGTCCTCGTGTCCGAGGCGGTTCCAGAGCTCTTCCGTGATGTGCGGGCAGAACGGATTGAGCAGCACGAGAAGCGTCTCCACCGCACGGTCGTACAGCGGCAGGTTGATCTCTCCGTTCCTGTATTTGTACATCTCGTTGACGAGCTCCATGATGGATGCGATGGCGGTATTGAAGTTGAATCTTCCTCCCGCATCCTCTGTTACCTTCTTTATCGCCGAATTCAGCATGAAACTGAGGGACTTGTCGGCATCGTTCTTCGCCTCGCAGACGCCGGACGGTTTTTCGTCTCCTCTGATCTCATCTATGTACCCGATAACCAGCCTGTAGACCCTGTTCAGGAACCTGTAGCTGCCTTCCACTCCCTCATCGCTCCAGTCGAGCTCCTTTTCAGGCGGCGCGGCGAAGAGAATGAAGAGTCTGGCCGTGTCGGAGCCGTATTTCGCCTGTATCTCGGCAGGACTCACGACGTTGCCGAGAGATTTGCTCATCTTGGCGCCGTCCTTTATCACCATGCCCTGTGTGAGCAGATTCCTGAACGGCTCCTCCTCGCTGCTCATACCGATGTCGTGCAGGAACATCTGGAAGAACCTCGCATACATCAGGTGAAGTATCGCGTGCTCGACGCCGCCGATATACTGATCTACGTTCATCCAGTAATCGGACTTGTCCTTCGCGAACGGCAGTTCTTCGTTGTGAGCGTCGCAGTATCTGAGGAAGTACCACGAAGAATCGAGGAAGGTATCCATGGTATCGACCTCTCTCTTCGCCGGTCTGCCGCAGCACGGGCAGACTGTGTCGATGAATGTCTTGCTCGTGGTGATCGGAGACTCTCCCTTTCCGGTGAACTCGACGTCTGTCGGCAGCAGTACCGGGAGGTTTTCTTCCTTTTCAGGCACCCAGCCGCAGTCGTCGCACCATATCATAGGGATAGGAGTACCCCAGTATCTCTGTCTGGAGATCAGCCAGTCCCTGAGCCTGAAGTTGACAGTCTTGTCGCCTATGCCCTTTTCGTTCAGCCATTCGATCATCTTCGGGATCGCTTCCCTGTTGTTCAGGCCGTCGAACTGTCCGGAGTTGATCATCTTTCCCTCCGCGACGAAGGCTTCTTTCAGATCGTAAAGATCTATCGAAGGATCTTCGGGATCGACCACCGGGATTATCTCAAGGCCGAAGGCCTTCGCGAAATCGAAGTCCCTCTGGTCGTGAGCAGGCACGGCCATGATGGCGCCTGTGCCGTATCCCATGAGTACGTAGTCCGAGATCCAAATCGGGATATCCTTTCCGTTGACAGGATTTACTGCGTATCTTCCTGTGAAGACGCCCGTTTTTTCGTTCGTCGTGGAAGTCCTTTCGATGTCCGTCATGCGGCGGGCTTTCTCCTGATAAGCCTTTACGGCATCTTCCTCAGGACGTCCCGCTGTAAGCTCTTCTACGAACGGATGCTCCGGAGACATTACCATGTATGTAGCTCCGAATAGAGTATCGGCTCTCGTCGTGAAGACCTCGAGCTTTTTGTCCGAATCCTTTATCTCAAAGTCGATGTTCGCGCCGTAGCTCTTGCCGATCCAGTTGCGCTGCATGGTCTTTACCTTGTCAGGCCAGCCCTCGAGCCTGTCGAGGTTGTCGAGCAGCCTGTCAGCGTAGTCGGTTATCTTGAGATACCACTGCGAGAGGTTCTTCTTGGTCACTTCCGTATGGCATCTTTCGCACTTTCCGTCCACTACCTGCTCGTTTGCAAGCACCGTCTGGCAGCTCGGGCACCAGTTTACCGGGTTGTCCTTCTTGTACGCCAGTCCTTTCTTGTAAAACTGGATGAATATCCACTGTGTCCACCTGTAGTACTCAGGCGTGCATGTAGCTACCTTGCGGTCCCAGTCGTACGAAAGGCCCATGGAAGCGAGCTGTCTGTCCATCTCGTCCATGTTGTCGAAGGTCCACTTCGCAGGTTCGGCGTCATGCTGTATCGCAGCGTTCTCAGCCGGAAGGCCGAAGGAATCGTACCCCATCGGATGAAGGACGTTGAAGCCGGCCATCTTCTTGTATCTCGCGATCACGTCTCCGATAGAGTAGTTCCTTACATGTCCCATGTGGAGCTTGCCGCTCGGGTACGGGAACATCTCGAGAACGTAGTATTTCTCTTTTTCCGGATCTTCAACCGTTTTGAAGGCCTTTTCTTCGGCCCAGATCTTCTGCCACTTTGCTTCTATTTCAGTAAAATCGTATTTATCGTTTCTCATTTCCTAAACCTCAGCGTTATCTGCGGCGCGCAGACTAATCAACAAGTATCATCTCGCAGTCGTTCCAGATCCTCTCAAGCGTATATTTGTTTCTGGTCTCTTCAGTAAAGAGATTGACGATCACATCGCCTCCGTCAACGAGTATCCATCCGGTCTCCGGCCTTCCGTCCCTGCTCTTCGGCTCGTATCCGAGTTCTGCGAATTTGTCGTACACATCCTCTGCCAGGCTGCCGAGCTGCCTCTCATTGCCGGCAGTCGCATTCACGAAGTAGTCCGCGAAAGACGAGTTCTCCGCGATGTCGATCATTACAACTTCTTTTGCTTTCTTTTCGCTGAGAAGATCAGCGACAGCTTTTGCCATTTCTTTGCTTGTCATTATTTCTCCTGTCCTTTGTTCTTTTTCTCTCTTATCCGGTCGATTATATAGTCCCGGGCTTCTATGGTATCTTTGTCTATCGGCTTTCCTTTGCGGACGAGCTCATCCACAGAGAATTCCATTATCGCCAGGCATGCTTCATCGAGGTCCTCCCTCGCAAGCTTCTGAAGCGCTTTGAGGCCCGGATAGCCTCTGTTGTCTTCAATGGCGTCGGATACGTAGAGTATCTCTTCGGCAGTGCTCATGCCGGCCTTGCCCGTCGTATGGCATCTGACCATGTCGAGCAGCTCCTCGTCGTCGACGCCGAATTCGTGCTCGAGTATGGCCGCACCCACCTTTGAGTGAGCGAGGGATCTGTTGCCGATCAGGCTCTCGTCCAGGCCGTATTTTCTGACATAGCGGTCGCTTGTCTCCTGATCGAAGCACTTGGCTATGTCGTGATATCTGCCGGCGAAATCCGCCTTTTCGACATCCGTCCCGTATATCTCAGCAAGAGATGCTGCCATCTTCTGCACTCCCAGTGAATGCACGTATCTGTATTCGTCGAGATGCTCCTTCATGAAGCGCTCGAGTCCTTCTCTATCTGTACAGTTTATGCTCAATTATGTATTCCTCTGTCCGGGGCAGTACCAGTCCGCTGATCTCCCGGCCTCCTTTTATCATGTCTCTTATCTCAGTCGACGAAGCGTCGACCGGCTCCATGTCCAGTACGGTTATTTCCGCTCCGAACTCTTTCCTGAAGCCTTCGATCCTTTCAAAGCCTTCGGCGTCGTCCGTGTCGTTTCTTCTGACCGTGATGAGCGGGAAGTCCCTGAGTATCTCTTCGCCCTCGTACCATTTATCGACCTGTACAACAGAGTCGAAGCCGAGTACGAAGTGAAGCTCTCCGTCCACCATGCTCCTGAAGTGCCTCAGCGTCTCTATGGTATATGACGGTCCTCCCTTTCTCAGCTCGTAATCAGAGACCCTGAACGCGGGATTGAAGTCGAGCACGGTCTCAAGCATCGCCAGCCTGTCCTCCCCCTTCGTGACTTTTCTGTCCTGCTTGAAGGGCGAGATGTACGCCGGCATGAATATGATCTCGTCCAGTCCGCACTCCGCAGCGGCGCAGTCGGCGAGAGCGATGTGTCCGATATGCACCGGATCAAAGCTTCCTCCGTATATCGCGTATCTGAATGTCCTTTCCATCACATCACTCGGCATGATCGGCAAGCTCTATACCCAGTTCCTCGAGCTGGCCCTCTCCCGCAGGAGCAGGAGCCTCGCAGACCGGGCATTCCGCGTTCTGGTTCTTAGGGAAAGCTATGACTTCTCTGATGCTCTTCTCGCCCAGGAGCAGCATCACGAGCCTGTCAAGTCCGTAAGCAAGTCCAGCGTGAGGCGGAGCGCCGTATCTGAACGCTTCGATAAGGAACCCGAACTTCTCAGCGCATTCCTCGTCTGTAAGGCCGAGAGCTTTGAACATCCTGGCCTGCAGGTCCTTGTCGTGTATCCTGACAGAACCCCCTCCGAGCTCAACGCCGTTGAGCACGATGTCGTATGCGTTCGCTCTCAGGCCGAGTATGTCGGTATCCAGCTTGTCGAGTTCCTCAAGCTTCGGCTGCGTGAACGGATGGTGCATGGCTTTTATATTGCCGTCCTCATCCTGTTCGAACATCGGGAAGTCGACGACCCAGAGGAAGTTGAACTGTTCATCGTCGAGAAGTCCCATCAGTCCGGCGATCTTTCTTCTCAGGAAGCCGAGTGAGTCGTATGTGACCTTGGAGCTGCCGCTAACGATGAATACGATATCCCCGTCGCCGGCTCCGCATGTATCCATGACAGTCCTGAGTTCTTCCTCAGAGAAGAATTTTCCCACGGATGAGGAGATCGCCGACCCGTCGTTTTTGATCCATACGAGGCCTCTGGCGCCGTAATGCTTCACTTCGTCGACCAGCTTGTCGATCTTCTTTCTTGAGAATTCAGCGCTGCCTCCGGGAACGCAGATGCCTCTTATGTCTCCGCCGTCGGCGAGAGCCTTCGTGAACACCTCGAAGCCGCAGTTTCTGAACACATCGTTGAGCTTTATGAGCTCAATGCCGAACCTCGTGTCAGGCTTGTCTGAGCCGTATCTTTCCATCGCTTCCGCGTAGGTAAGCCTCGGGAAAGGCGTCTCTACATCGATGCCTTTGACTTCCTTCATGACCTTTTTGATGAAGCCCTCCTGCACCTCGATGACATCATCCACTCCGGCGAAGCTCATCTCAAGGTCGATCTGCGTGAATTCAGGCTGTCTGTCGGCCCTGAGATCCTCGTCTCTGAAGCATTTCACGATCTGGATGTATCTGTCGGTGCCCGCCACCATCAGAAGCTGCTTGAACATCTGAGGCGACTGCGGCAGAGCATAGAAGCTGCCGTTATGCACCCTGCTCGGAACGATGTAGTCGCGGGCCCCTTCCGGAGTCGGCTTTATCAGCATCGGCGTTTCCACCTCGGTGAATCCCTGTTCATCGAAATAGTCTCTCGCGCACTTGACGACTCTGTGCCTGACAGACAGGTTTCTCTGCATCTTGCTCTTCCTCAGATCGAGATATCTGTATTTGAGCCTGAGCTCATCGCTCACGTTGTCATCGTCTTTAACGTAGATCGGAGGCGTGTCTGATGTCGAGTAGATCTCGATATCGTCCGCGAACACCTCGATGTCTCCGGTAGGCAGACCGGGATTCTTTGAGCTTCTCTCCTTTACGGTGCCCCTGACGCCTACGCAGTACTCGCTCCTCAGGCTCTTCGCCTTTTCGAGCACTTCTTCGGGGACATCTTCGTTGAATGTGATCTGCGTGATCCCTGTCTTGTCTCTTAAGTCAACGAACACCAGGCCTCCCAGGCTCCTCGCCTTGGCTACCCAGCCGTTTAGCACTACTTCGCTGCCTGCGTCGGAGAGTCTGAGATCTCCGCACATGTGAGTTCTTTTATAAAGCATTTACCAAATCTTCCCTTCTTACTTTTGTCTGCTCGGACGTTTCCATGTTTTTGAGAGTAAGTTCTCCGCTCGCGACTTCATCATCTCCTATGACTGCCGTAAATGCAGCCCCGAGCTTGTTGGCGTATTTCATCTGGCCTTTCAGGTTGCGCTCCCTTGTATCCATGTCCGCCCTGATGCCCTTGCTGCGGAGCTCATGGAGCAGACCGAGAGCGTAGAGCTTTGGTTCATCGCCTATCCATGCAAGGAATATCTGCGGCGCCGGAGCTTCTCCGAAAGAGGATCCGCATGCATCCATCAGCATCAGAAGCCTTTCCTTGCCGAGACCGAATCCAACGCCCGGCATGTCCGGACCGCCCACCTCTTCGATCAGGTGATCGTACCTTCCTCCGCCGCAGACAGTCCCCTGTGCGCCGAGCTTTGTGGTTATGAATTCGAAAGCTGTCTTGGTGTAATAATCAAGTCCTCTGACTATGGAAGGATCAACAGTATACCTGATTCCCATCTTATCGAGATAAGACTTCAGATCCTCGAAATCCTTCCTGCAGTCATCGCAGAGATAGTCGAGCATCATCGGCGCTCCCCTGACCAGCTCCTGGTCCTCTGAAGACTTGCAGTCAAGTATCCTCATTGGATTCTTATCAAATCTTGACTTGCATGTAGAGCAGAGGCAGTCGTACTTAGGCCTCAGAAAGTCCTGAAGAGCTGTTCTGTAGACCGGCCTGCAGCTGCGGCAGCCGACGCTCGAGATATGGAGCTCGACATCTTCTATCCCCATCCTGCTGAGAAAATCATGGCCCAGAGCGATTATCTCCGCGTCAGCCAGCATGGAGGCCGTCCCGAAATTCTCGATGCCGAACTGGTGGAATTCCCTCAGTCTTCCCGCCTGAGTATTCTCATATCTGAAGCACGGAGTGTCATAGTAGATCTTTGTAGGCTGAGTATCCGCGTACAGATTGTTCTGAAGAAAGGCTCTGACTGCCGGAGAGGTTCCTTCAGGCTTGAGAGTGATGCTCCTGCCGCCCTTATCATCGAAGGTGTACATCTCCTTCTGTACGATGTCCGTAGTATCACCTACGCCCCTGCTGAACAGCTCAGTCCGCTCGAACATCGGTGTCCTGAGCTCCCTGAATCCGTATTCGCGGCAAATCTCATCCCATTTTTCTTCGATATAATGCCACTTGTATGAATCGCGAGGGAGCATGTCCTCTGTGCCTTTTAGTGATTGAATTGCCATTTTTTATCCTTTCATCCGGTCATCTGTAATACTCGTCCTTTCGGGCGAGCATCTCATCGAATCTTTCGCTGTAGATCTTATGATCGCTGACATTCGCGATCCGTTCTATCCGGTCTTCGTCGGGAAAGTATACCTTGCCTACCGCTCCGGCTCCGAGACCTATGACGGTCTGCCTGTCCTCCATGATGCGTATGTTGTATATGGAATGACTTCCCGGTCTGCACCATCCGACATTCTCAAGAGCAGCGGTCTGATGCTTCTGGCGGTATATGTAATACGGACTGAAGCCCGCACCGCTCAGTATCCCGCGCGATATATCCAGCATGGCCGATACTGTCTTCGTGTTCCTTCTGTAGTACCCGGGGTCCGATTCCCTGAGCCTCGAGCCTCTCTTTACGGAAAGCGTATGTATCGTTATGTTGTTTGCCCCGAGATCAATGATCTCCCTCAGGCTTTTTTCAAAGTCTTTTTCATCCTCTCCCGGCAGTCCGGCGATCAGATCGGCGTTGATAACGCTGAATCCGGTCCGCGACGCCATCCTGTAAGCCTCTCTTATGTCATCGGCGCTGTGGTCTCTTCCGATGAGTCTTAGAGTCTCGTCCTTCATGGACTGAGGATTGATGCTGATGCGGCTGATGCCGAGCGATCTCAGCACCGACAGCTTTTCTTCGCTTATCGTATCGGGCCGTCCCGCTTCTACGGTGAACTCAAGCTCTGCGGGATCGATGGAGAACGACTCTGCTGCCGCTGTTATCAGCCTCGAGAGCTGCTCTGCCGTAAGCGTCGTCGGAGTGCCGCCTCCTATGTATACGCTTTCGATCTCCGTTCCGTGCTCTTTCGCGAGTCTTCCCGCATATGCAGTCTCCTTCAGGAGATCCTTCAGATATCTCTCGTGTTCCTCTGCGGGCGAGACGTTCGAAGCGAAGCTGCAGTATGCGCATCTTGTCGGACAGAACGGTATGCCCGCGTATATCGATGCCTTTTCCCACGGCACGCCGCCGATGTTCCCGATCTGGTAGGACGCGATGTCCGCGAGCAGAGACGCCTTTTCCGGACTTATAAGATATCTCCTGGACATCTCTGTTTTCATGTTTTCAACAGATGACGACCTTGCGATCTCAAGAGCGGGCTTCAGAGGCCTTACTCCAGTCAGAGTTCCCCAGGGAGGGTCCAGACCGGTAAGGTCCGACAGGAGTCCGTAAAACTCTCTTTTTATCTCATCCCTGTCGGAAGATCCTTCCTCGTTTACAAAAAAACTGTTTCCCGTAAGCATTCCTGAGAGAGATGCACCCCTGTACGGGATGACCTCGAATCCGTCATCAGGAAGAAATACCCTGCCGAGCTCAAGATAATGATATTCGTCGTCTATATCATTTATATAGAATCTATACAAAAGGATTCGCCTTCTTTTCGTATCCGATAGTCGTTTCCAGACCGTGGCCCGGATATACGACGAGATCGTCATCGAGCGTATAGAGCTTTGTTTTGATCGAATCCATCAGAGTGTCCCAGTCGCCCGTCTCAAGGTCGGTCCTTCCGACGCTGAGCTTGAAAAGGGTGTCTCCGGTAAAGACTTCCCTGTCTGTCACAAAGCATATCCCGCCTCCTGTATGCCCCGGAGTCTCCATGACTCTGAGCTCGGTCTCGCCGAGAGTGATGACATCTCCTTCTCTGAGAAGCATTTTCGGTTCCGGGCAGCCGCTTTTTCTGAGGAGCTCCGCATCCCCTTCAGGCGCAGCGAACACGACCGAACTGTATTCGTCGAGATACTGCTGGACGCTGAGGAAGTGATCGTGATGAGCGTGCGTCAGAAGCAGGTACTTCAGGTAAGCGTTGTTCTGTATGTCGAACCTTACTTCCGTGCCGAAGTACCCGGGATCGATCACAGCTTTGAATCCCGTGGCCTCGTCAGTAATGAGATATGTATTCTCCGCGTACATGCCCTTCATGTAGCATTTGATGTCAAGACCCATGTTGCGCTCCTTTGTTTCGATAATTATTTATTGTTAAGTATATCAGTGAGGTCTGTATACCTTCGTGACTCCCTCGACCTGTCTCAGGCCTGTCAGGAGTCTCTGTATCTGATGCATGTCGGTGATCTCCACCGTCAGCAGAGTGTTTGTGGTCCCCGGCTCTCCCGGAGTGAGGTTCAGTCCCACGACCTCGATATCGTTGTCGTCACAGACCTTTGAGAGTTCTTTGAAAAGTCCCTTTCTCTCCTCTGATACCACCTGTATGTCCACGAAGTACTTACGGCTGTCGCTCGGTGTATCCCATTCGACCTCCATGAGTCTCCCCTTGTCTTCGTCTTTGAGGTTAAGTATGTTCGGGCAGTCCGTTCTGTGAACCGTAAGCCCCTTGCCCTTGGATACATATCCTATGATCTTGTCGCCCGGGATAGGGTTGCAGCAGGTCGCTCTTCTTATGAGCAGGTTGTCAGCGCCCTTTACTATGATTCCCGAATCGGATCTCTCCGTGTGCCTCGTGATCGAGCGTTTCTTTACCTCGACCTTATCTTTTTCGTCATCTTTGATCCGGTTGTCAGCTTCGTAGTATTCTATGAGCTTCTGTCCGAGCTTTGAGACTGTGCTGCCTCCCCTCGATATCTGCAGGAAGAGCTCGTTCACGTTCGAGCAGTTGAAGTCCTTTACAGCTTTGAGGATGTAGGCGTTCTTGGTCACCAGCGAAGGTTCGTATCCCTTTTTCTTTATGTAATTGTTTATGTTGGTCCTGCCCTTGTTGACGTCGCTGTCCTTGTCGGCCTTCCTCAGCCAGTTCCTGATCTTGTTGCGGGCTCCCGAGGTCTTGCACTTCTTGAGCCATTCAACACTCGGACCGGATGAGTTCGCGGAAGTCACGATCTCGACAATGTCGCCGTTCTGCAGAGGATGGTCGATGGTGACCATCCTGCCGTTCACCTTGGCTCCTACGCATCTGATGCCGACATCGGTATGGATCTTGAAGGCGAAGTCGAGAGGCGTGCTCTCAGCCGGCAGTTCCATGACATCGCCCTGAGGCGTGAATACGAATACCTGATTGTTGAAGAGATCGACTTTGACGGTCTCGAGAAACTCGACGGAGTCGTCGGCCTCTGTCTGAAGCTCGAGAGCCTGTCTGAGCCACGCGAGCTTCTGGTCGCTCTCATCCTCGCTGCCGGATATCTTGCCTTCCTTGTACTTCCAGTGAGCCGCGATGCCGTACTCTGCTATGCGGTGCATCTCGTAGGTCCTGATCTGTATCTCGAAAGGCTCTCCCCTGTCTCCGAGCACCGTCGTATGTATCGACTGATACATGTTCGGCTTGGGCATGGCGATATAGTCTTTGAATCTGCCGGGGATAGGCTTCCATCTGTTGTGGACGAGCCCGAGCGCCGCGTAGCAGTCCTTTACGCTGCCGACGAGTATCCTGACAGCCAGCAGATCGAATATCTCGTCTATCTGCTTGTTCTGGACCTTCATCTTTCGGTAGATGCTGTACAGATGCTTGGAGCGGCCCTTTACGTCATGCTGTATTCCGGCTTCTTCCAGCAGCTGGGATATCTCTTCAGTCAGAGCTTCGAGGTTTTTCTCGTAGATCTTTTTCTGTTTGGCTACAGCATCGGACAGTTTTTTGAACTCAGTCGGATAAAGGTATTTGAGAGCCAGATCCTCGAGTTCGAACTTTATGCTGAATATTCCGAGCCTGCCTGCAAGAGGAGCGTATATCTCGAGCGTCTCCATGGCCTTTGAAGTCCTCTTCTCGGTAGGCATGTACTCGAGCGTCCTCATGTTGTGGAGCCTGTCGGCAAGCTTGATGATAAGTACCCTGATGTCCTTTGACATTGCAAGGAACATCTTTCTGAAGTTCTCGGCCTGAGCGGCTTCAGTGGAATCGTATGAGATGTTGCCGAGTTTCGTGACGCCGTCGACAAGATCGGCGATCTTCTCGTCGAAGTCCTCTACCAGCTGTTCTCTCGTGTATTCGGTATCCTCGACCGCGTCATGAAGGAGGCCCGCGATGATGGTCTCGTTATCCATGCCGAAGCCGGCGAGTATCCTGGCAACAGCAACCGGGTGGATGATGTAAGGCTCTCCACTTTTGCGAAATTGCCCGTCATGTAAGCTGCGGGCAATTTCGTATGCTTTGATAACGACCGAGTCATCGTACTTAGGATTGATCTCGCTCATATCCTGTATGAACTTTTCAGTGGAAAGGTCCAGGACCTTCTTTGCTGCCATCCCGTCTCCTTCGGTCCGGATAAATATGCGCTAAAGTCTGATGCCTTCGTCTTCTCTTCTCTTGGCGCCTTTCTTTCTCGCTTTTTCGGCCTTCTGCCTGTTGTCCTCGTATTTCGAGATGCCTTCCTTCTTGGTCAGCTCATAGAACACAGGGCTGCAGAGGAATATCGATGAATATGTACCTACGAACACTCCTATCATCAGAGGGATAAGGAATCCTCTGAGCTCGGAGCTCGCCATGACGAAGAGCGGCACCATTACCAGGAATGTCGTCAGCGAGGTCATGAGGGATCTCGAGAGAGTCTGGTTGATGCTGTCATCGATGAGCTGCACGCTCTGCTTGCGCTTGTAGAACTTGGTGTTCTCTCTGATACGGTCGAACACGACGATGGTATCGTTGATCGAATATCCGACGACAGTCAGGATACCGGCGATGAACGGGTTGTTTATCGTGATCCTGAATATGGCGTAGATCGAAAGCGTCACAAGCACGTCGTGCGCGAGTCCCGCTACGGCTGCAAGACCGTACCGCCAGTCCTTGAATCTGAATCTTATATAAATGAGCATGCATACGGCGGCGATGAGTATGGACTTGATGGCGTTTTGCCTCAGATCCTTTCCTACCGTAGGCCCGAATTCCTCGGATGCGAGTACGTCGTCATCGCTGATACCGTACTTTTCCTCTATCGTGTTGATCACCTCGGTACGCTCAGCGGACTTGAGGTCCTTTATCGTCCTGATCACGATCTGTGTGTTGCCCTCGCCGGCGTAGACTACCGTCGGGTTCAGGTCATACGAAGCGATCGTGTCCTTGACCTCATCGATATCGACTTTCTTTCCCATGTCGATCTGCATCATGGTTCCGCCCGTGAAGTCGATGCCGTAGTTGAAGCCTTTGACGATCCCGAATCCGAGACCGATGATCATCACGATCGCGCTGATCGCATAGAACTTCTTTCTGTTCTCGATGAACCTGATGTTCCACTTCCAGGAAAACTTCGGAGTGCCGTCTTCCTTTACGCCGAAGAATCTGTTCTTTCCGAAGGTCTTGCTTTCGGCAAGCAGATTCACGAAGAGCTGGGTGATGAACACGGCCGTTATGACCGACATCACGGTACCGATCATCAGCGTGAGAGCGAAGCCCTTGACCGAAGTTGTGCCGAAGAGATACAGCACGAATGCTGCAACGAGCGTGGTGGTCTGAGAGTCCACGACGGTTGTCAGAGCGGCGTGATAACCCATGTCGACAGCCACCTTGACCGACTTGCCCTTGGCTATCTCCTCCCTGATACGCGTGAATATGATGACGTTGGAGTCGACGGCCATACCTATGGACAGTATGATACCGGCGATACCAGGAAGCGTCAGCACCGATCCCATCCCGGCCATGATCCAGAGGACGAGCTGGATGTAGAGCAGCAGCGCCAGGTCGGCGATCAGCCCGAGCAGGCCGTATACGATCACCATGATAACGAGCACGAGTCCCAGACCTATGGCTCCGGCCTTTACCGAAAGCTGAAGAGCGTTTGCGCCGATAGTCGCGGTCTGTACAGAGGAGTTGATCTCCGTCAGATTAGCAGGAAGAGCACCGCCTCTGATGAGTGCCGAAAGCGATGAGGCCTCAGTCTCGCTGAATCCGCCAGGTCTTGTGATCTCGCATGATCTGGAATTGATCTTTTCGTGAACAGTCGGAGCTGATATGACCTCGTCATCGAGGCAGATAACGATGGCGCTCGGGTCGACAAGATTGCCTTCCTCGTCAGTCATCTTTGCCTCGACCTGTCCGCTGTATGCCTTTTCGGTGGCGTCCGCGAAGAGATTGCTGCCCTCTGATGTGAAATCTATAGTGATCTTGTAGCCGCCGTTCTCGGTGTCGTTGGCTATCTGCGAGTCGCTGATGCCTTCTCCGGTAAGAGCGAGAGTTCCGTCAGCGAGGAAGAACTGCAGCTGGGCCGTACGGCCGATCTGCTCTATCGCTTCCTCGGCGTTCTCGACGCCCGGCATCTCGACTCTGAGCCTGTTGGTCCCCTCGATCGAGACCTGGGCCTCGCTGATGCCCATGGCGTTGACTCTGTTTTCGAGTACGCTCTTTGTCTGATTCATGATCGCCGTCAGCTCCGTGCCGGTCTCCGGAGTGTCAGCCTCAAGCAGCACGTAGACGCCTCCGTTGATGTCGAGTCCGTACTTGAGTTCCTTGCCGAGATTGCCGACCTTATCGCCTATTCCCGTGAACGTTATGGTCCACGAAGCGATGAGAAGCAGCGCGATCAATACCGCCAATACTTTTCTTCTGCCTTTTTTCATTTTCCTGTAATACCTTTCAGTTTATTTATAGCTTGTTTTTTGTCTTGATTTGTCAAAAAGCGCAAAATACGACAATTAACAATTATTCAATCTATTTTACTCGTTTGAGTACTTTTTTTCAACGGGAATCGCTGTCTGAAGCTGCCCTGAAATGTACTAATTTGAATACTTCGGTCAACTATGACGCCCCTGTTTGTCACAGGGGCGCGCTGAAAGCATCGTGTATATGTCCGGGACTCATCTATTCAGTCACTTCCTCATCCTTCGCCTTTTCCATTTTTGTCTTTTTTTCTTCTTCGTCCTGGCGCTTGTGGATGTTGTTTATATCTTCCGTGCTGCCTCCGCCGTGATCGTCTTTGGCGCGGAGCATTCCCTTTTCGGCGAGTCTCAGGAGCGCCTCGACGACATCGGATTCAAGCTGTGTCCCGGAGACCTCCTTCATGATCTCCATCACTTTGTCGAAGTTCATCCTGCGCCTGTACGGACGGTCTGAATACATCGCGTCGAAAGTATCCGCCACAGCGATGATCTGGGCTACGCGCGGTATCTCATCTCCTTTAAGCCCCTTTGGATATCCTTTGCCGTCAGGTCTCTCGTGGTGGCTTCCGGCGCCGATCGCCAGTTCAGGCATGATGCTGATATCCTTGAGGACATTGTACCCCAGGCCTGAATGCGACTTGATGATCGCGAATTCCTCGTCGGTCAGCTTGCCCGGCTTGTTCAGCACTTCTTCAGGGATGCCTATCTTGCCTATGTCATGCAGAAGAGCGATATTGTAGTACTTCTCGATATCTTCCTCGCTGCAGCCGAGTTCTTCGGCGAGCATCGCTGTATAAGCTGCGACTCTCGTCGAGTGGCCGTTGGTATACTTGTCCTTCATGTCGATGGTCTTTGCGAAGGCCTCGGTGACTTCCTTGACGAGCTGTCTGTTCTCCTTATCCTTCTTTTCATAGGCTGCTGCCTGGCGCATCATCAGAAGCTTTACGATAACGGCGATGATAACTGCGAGTACCAATGCCGTGATCAGATAGAACCACGGCTGCTCGTAGAACGCCTTCGATATGATGATCCTGGTCTTGAATTCAGCTGTATCATGCCCCATCGAATCTGAAAGATCGATAACGAAGCTGTATGTCCCGCCTCTCAGGTTCGTATAATCCATAGGGGCAAGGTCGTTCCTCTTGACGGTGGACTTGCTCTTGTCGAAGCCGGAGAGATAATACGTCACATCCGGATTTATCAGAGAGTATGTGAATACATACGGGTACACCGTAAGCTTCGAAGGATGCACAGGCACTGTTATGATGCCTTTGGCGTTCGGATAATAGTACTTCCCGTCCGCCTCGACATACGGAACTGCGACCTTTGTACTGGCAACATCATCGAAATCCGTATTGATGTTGACCCTGCTGACTCCCGTACTGCCGGCGATATAAAGGTCCCCGTCCCTGGTGAGTTCGCTGTATGAATTGGCCGTCGCTATGCACGAAAGACCGTTGTCGGTATCGTAGAACAGCGGGCTTATCTCTTTGTTCTCAAGCATCTCGGATGTCGGTATCTGATAGATGCCGTTGCTGGATAGCACCCACATCTCGTCCTTGTTGTTCTGGTAAAGATCGAAGTTGTTCGAATAAGGGAACTTATGTATGAACGTCACCTTGTTGTCCTTATCCAGATAGCCTATGGAGTTGCTGGTAACGAGCCAGAGAATGTCTCTTGATCTGTCCTTCTTGACGCGCATGACGACGTCCGAGGTAAGCCCGTCATCTGTTCCGATATGCAGGGTCTTTCCGTCATGGATGATATACAGGCCGTCTCCGTCAGAGCCGAATACCAGATCTCCGTTGTCCGCTTCAGCGACAGTCAGGATCTCGGTGTTTACGAGCCCGTCCCTGTCGTTGTATACCTTAGTGACACTGTCGCCTTCTATGACGGCAACTCCGCCGGTGCAGGCCGCCAGTATCCGTCCGTCTTTTGTTTCGTATACGCTCCTTATCCTTTCGGAAGGCATTCCGTCAGCCGTTGTGAATTTCCTTATCGCACCGTCGCTGTATCTCACAAGGCAGTCCGGGCTGAATGTCGATATCCAGACATTGCCTTTGCTGTCTCTTTCGATGCTCCTTACACGGGTCTCGGACAACATGGCGGAAAGCTCGTTTTCCACCTTTTCGCCGGTGCTTTCGTCAATGATTATGAGACCTGCGTCTGTACCGATGTAAAGCAGGCTGCGGTGTTTGCATGTAGTGTTTACAACGGCCGGTTCAAGAGCGTATTTCTCAAAGATATCGAGGAATCTGTTCCTGACGATCTTCATGACGCCCTGTCTTGATGATGTGAACCAGAGATTTCCCTGATAATCGGTCATCATCTCATCGATCGAGTGAGTCATCGGCAGGTCTTCAAGCACATAAGCCTTTCCTCCCCTGATGATCCCTATGCCGGAATCAGTCGTGACCCACACCTGGTCATCTATAGTCGTAATGCTTTTACAGTAGGCCAGCGGGGCCAGGTCGACAGATGTCCTGTCGCTCAGCCTGTCAGAGAGTGTGCCGTGATATACCGTCGACTCTTCAGTTCCGATATACACCTTGCCAGGTTCAGCATCATCGGGCATGACGCATGTGGCATCGGCGATCCCGAGATCCTCAGCGGTATAGTATTCGTCAAGCCTGCCTCCCTTAAGAGTAAATACTTCGTTGTTGTTGGTATTGCAGTAGAGCTTTCCGTCACTTCCGGCATGGATCTCCCAGACATACGCGTCTGCGATCTTTTCATCTTCGATGTTCGTCAGTCTGAGATCCTTGTCAAGAACGGATATGCCCTTGGTCGTAGCGATGTAGATGTTTCCGTCAGAGTCCTCTGAAAATGCCCTTACTGAAAGAGATCTCAGACCGCTTTCCTTATTGAACGGAGTGTATTCTCCTTTGTCCATGACAAAAGCTCCGCTGTCGTTGGTGCCGATCCACAGCCTGTCCCTGCTGTCCACATACAGGCTGACGACGCTCGCGATGCCCGTCGTGGAGTCGATCCTTTCGAAGGAGCTGCCGTCATATCTTATCAGTCCGCCGTAGCTGCCTATCCATATGAAGCCTTCCGAAGTCTCTGCGATAGCGTTTGCCTCCGATGTAGGAAGGCCCTTTGTATTGTCATAAAGGACGGCGGAATAGCCTTCCTTCTGTCCCGTAACATCAACGTTCACGGAACTGTCTTCGCCTGACACTGCTATCGCCGCGCTGAAGATCAGTGCGGCAGCCACCAGCAGAACGGTCATATGCCTGATCACGTTTTTTGACATTTCTGTCCCCTTAATCCCGGATTCCAATCATTGTCTGACAGTTCATTTTAGCACAGACAGGCAATATATAGTAGTCATTATACGACAAATAAAAAATGCACCCCCATATTTTGTGGAGGTGCATCATGCGTTCTCATGTATCCCGTCAGCTCGTTATTTCTCTTCCGTCTCTTCCGTCTTCTTGCCGAGTTTCTTAGGAGTGACCTTCTTGTCTCTCGAAGGAGATTTCTTTTCTTCGCCTTCCTCCTTCTTTGACTCTTCCTTTGCTGCCGGCTTCCCGCCAGTCGACTCCTTTGGGCTGACGCTGGCGATCGCGGTCTTGAGGAACTCGATCTTGTTCTTGCCTGCTGTCGTAGAGATGACAACGGTCTTATCGTTGATCTTTTCGATCCTGCCGACGATGCCGCCTATCGTGATGGCCTCGTCGCCGACCTTCATGCTTTCTCTCATCTCTCTGTCGGCTTTGTCTTTCTTTCTCTGCGGCCTGATCATCATGAAGTAGATCATGAGGATCAGAAGACCCATCAACACGAGACTGAATGTAGGGCTGTTGGCTGTCATGTTTACCTCCCGGTTCTCTGATTGTTTTCTTCTGGTGCCGGCGGTGGGGGTCGAACCCACACGATATTGCTATCACGGGATTTTGAATCCCGCGCGTCTGCCAATTCCGCCACGCCGGCCCATGGCAATTTGGCTAAAAAAATGGTGTGGATGACTGGACTCGAACCAGCACGGTTTCACCCACATGGCCCTCAACCATGCGCGTCTACCAATTCCGCCACATCCACACGGCACTTTCCGATTATAGACACTTTTCAGTTGAAATGCAATACCGAAATGAAATTTTTTTCTTTTATTTTTCAGCACGTAAGACCGTATGATGCCATCGCGCCTTCCACCGCGCGCTCAAGATCTTCCATCGATCCGTTGTTGCATATGACAAGGTCCGCCTTTGAAGTCTTTACATCATCGTCCTCCTGCGATCCCATGATAAGGTCGATCATTCCCGCGTCGATGCTGTCGCGTTCCATTATCCTTGCCGCCCTGACAGCGTACTCCGCAGTGACCACCCAGACCGCGTCATAATCGCCTTCCGTCCCTGTCTCAAACAGGAGCGGGATGTCGAAGAACAGTGCCTTTTCACCTGCTTTTTCCTTCTGCAGCCTTATAGTCTCTATGTCTTCAAGCACGACTTTTGTGGTGCCTTCCTCGAGCAGGACTTTTTTGCGGGGATCTCTGAATACGAGATCGCGCATCTTTGCCCTGTTGAGGCTTCCGTCCTCCATTATGAATTCCGGACCGAATTTTTCACGTATGTACGGAATGGCCTTTCCTCCGGCCGATGTGATCTCCCTCGACATCGCGTCGGCGTCGATGACCGTGTATCCGTACGATCTTATTATTTCTGTCACGCTGGTCTTTCCGGAGCCTATGCCCCCTGTAACGGCGATATTAAGCATCACAGTCTCCCTGTTGTCTCTATTTGAGTTCATACCAGGTCTTGCCTGTATGTATGTCGCATACGAGATCGACAGCAAGATCTGCCGCGCCTCTCATGCATGTATCGAGTATTTCCCTTACCTGATCAGTTTCGCTGTCCGGCCCCTCCACTATCAGTTCATCGTGGATCTGCAGTATCAGCTTCGACCTGAGGCCTCTTTTCCTGAGTTCTTCCGAAACGGAATTCATAGCGATCTTGATGATGTCCGCCGCGGTCCCCTGTATGGGAGTGTTCATGGCAAGCCTCTTTGCCAGTTCCCTTTCCATGAATTTCCTGGAGGCGAATTCCGGTATCTTCCTGATCCTTCCGAAATACGTCCTTACTTCGCGGTCTTCCTCTCCGGACTCTATCTGCCTGTCGAGATACTCCTTTACCGCCGCGTGCTTGGAGAAGTATTCGTTTATGTACTTCTGGCCATCGGTCCTCGAAATATTCAGGCTCTCGCCCAGTCCGAAGCCGCTCATGCCGTAGACCACTCCGAAGTTCACAGCCTTCGCCCGCGTCCTGTCAAGCGGCGTCACCTCGTCTTCAGGTATGTCGAACACCCTTGACGCCGTAGCCCTGTGGATGTCCTTGCCTTCCCTGAAGTCCGCGATAAGAGACTCGTCGCCGCTGAGAGCCGCGAGTATCCTGAGTTCTATCTGCGAATAGTCGGATCCTGTGAACGAGCAGTCATCCGCAGAGACAGTGAAAGCCTTTCTGATAAGCCTGCCGTACTCATCTCTTATCGGTATGTTCTGGAGGTTCGGTTCGATGCAGCTCAGCCTGCCGGTCGCAGTGACCGTCTGCATGAAGTGAGGCCTTACTCTTTCTCCCTCCCCTATCAGAGGAAGCAGCCCTTCGACATATGTGCTGTTCAGCTTTGAAAGCTTGCGGTACGAGAGCACATCCTCTACTATCCTGTATTCGCCTCTGAGCTTTTCGAGGACATCAGCGGCAGTGGAATACGACCCGCTCTTATTTTTGCCCTGTTTCGGATACGGGATCTGCAGTTTCTCAAAAAGAACGCTCCCGAGCTGCTTTGGCGAATTTATGTTGAACTCCGTGCCTGCTTCTTCATATATGCCTGCTTCGAGTTCATTTATGCCTGCCGCGAGCTCTTCTCCTATGCCCCTGAGTATGTCCCTGTCGCATCTTATGCCTTCGCGCTCCATGAGAGCAAGCGTAAATACCAGAGGCATCTCGCAGGAATCGAACAGTTCTCTGCATCCGGCTTCGTCGAGCGCCCGGGACTGTTCCTGTCTGACACAGGCTGCGTAAAATGACCTCTTTAACAGATCTTCGTCCGCAAGAGCCAGTGAATCCTCGGATGCCGCGTCACTGAGAGCAGCTGATTCTTCCTCAGGAGCCACATATCCGTTGTATCTGAGAAGCAGCTTGTCCAGAGGATACTTCTGCCTGTTGGCGTCAAGGAGATACTCAGCTATCGCCGCATCGTAGCACGGGAAGTATTCCGCTTCATGCTTTGAAAGGAGCGAATATACGATTCGCTTGAGTCCGCATCCGCACAGCCTGTACTGCATGTCCGCGATCCCGGATATCACGATCGCCTCATCCATCGGGGTAAGCTCCCTGACGCATGCAACGCCTTTTTCATCGCTGTAGAGCGCGATGCTTTTTATCTCAGGTTCTTTCAGATGGCAGGCATCGGTCGACGCTTCCATGAAGACCTCGCTGCCGGCAGCGACAGCGGACATGAATTCCTCGAGACTTACTCTTCTGATCTCATCAAGCGCGGCCCTGAGATCACGCGATGCGGCCGGTGAA
This sequence comes from Mogibacterium sp., assembly GCA_017512365.1. Taxonomy (GTDB): domain Bacteria; phylum Bacillota; class Clostridia; order Peptostreptococcales; family Anaerovoracaceae; genus Crickella. The sequence goes on along the minus strand of JAFWGQ010000014.1, from coordinate 137,218 downwards.
GCGATCTCATCCTGTGTTCCGGTCTGGAGCTTCCTGAGGAAGCTGTTGAATTCCAGTCCCGTATAGACCTCGACAAGCTTTTTCATGTCCGGTCCGGTGAATTCTAGATCTTCCCATGTGAAGTCCACCGGAGCTTCCCTGTTGATGGTGGCAAGCCATTTCGACATGCGGGCGGTCTCCTTGTTTTCTCTTATGTTCTCGCCCATCCTGCCTTTTATCTCATCTGCGTGTTCAAGAACATTTTCAAGGGTCCCGTATTCCTCGAGAAGGGCAATGCCCTTCTTCTCGCCGATGCCGGGTACTCCCGGGATGTTGTCCGAGCTGTCGCCCATGAGTCCTTTGAGATCGATGAACTGTTCAGGCGTCAGGCCGTATCTCTCATTCATCGCATCGAGGTCGTAAAGGTCGAATTCGCTCATTCCGCGCTTGTTGATAAGCACATTTACATGTTCGCCGACAAGCTGGAGCTCGTCCTTGTCCCCCGAAATAACGAGCGTATCGATGCCATCCTGTTCCGCCCTCGAGCTTATGGTCCCGATAATGTCGTCAGCTTCGTACTGAGGCTTCTCGAAAACGGCAATGTTCATCGCATCGAGCACCTCGTGCATCATCGGTATCTGCGAAAGAAGTTCCGGAGGAGTCCTGAGTCTTCCCGCCTTATATTCCGCATAGACATCATGTCTGAACGTGCCGCCCTTCATGTCGAATGCTACGGCGATATGAGTCGGGCTGTAGTCCGCGATTATCTTATTGAGCATATTAACAAAGGCAAACACACCCTGAGTGTGCATGCCTTTGGAAGTAACCATCGGTCTCATTGCGAAATATGCTCTGAAAAGCAGACTGTTTCCGTCGATGAGTATAAGTCTTTTCATATGTCCTGTCTCCGGTTCGCCATGTCTGATGCCGCAGGAAGTCCGTATGCGGTCTTGGCCGACATGGCCGCGTCTATTACAGCGTACTGCATGACGTCGGTGGCCAGTGCAGCGAAAGCGTCGAAATTCACTTCCTGTTTGCCGGAAGCGAGTACGAATACGGTATCTCCGTCGAGAGTGCCGTGTACCGGTTTGATTGATCTTGCGTACGCGTCGTGAAGTATGGACGCGAGCTTGTTTGCCTGAGCTTTTGTAAGCTTTGCGTTCGTTACGAGGCATCCGATAGTTGTGTTGAACGGTATATCGTAGCCGAGATCCCCTTCGTCTGCGGCCTTCTCTTCATAAAACTCTTCACGGGATCCCCCGGTTTCCGGGAATGCGGGCACTTCCGCCGCTTTCTCTTCCTCAGGCTCTTCGCGTCTCATGTGCCTGCCGGAAGCCGCGTTTTCGATAAAGGACTGTTCCTCTGCGGCAGCAGCGGCCTCTTCCTTCTTCATGATCTCCTGTCTGTGCTCCTCTGCGATCCTGAGCTCCTCTGCTTTTCTGAGCTCCTCTGCGATCCTGAGATCTTCTGCTTTTCTGAGCTCCTCTGCGATCCTGAGCTCCTCTGCTTTTCTGAGCTCCTCTGCTATTCTGAGCTTTTCTTCCCTCTCTCTGTCTTCCCTGTTTTTTCTGTCAGTTTCGGGGACCTCGGTTTTCTTATACTGATTGGTCCTGCTGAACTCCTCTTTGATCGCTCTGGCGACTTCCTTCATCTTCTCCTTGTGCTCGACTCTGGACACCGATCCGATGTAATCGCCGTCGGTCATTCCAGCTGTTTCTTCTGCCGGATCTTTCTTTTTCTCATGATGCACCATGCCTTTGAAGGTCCTTATTGTGCCGTAGATGCTGCTTCCGTCCTCGCTTCTGAGACCGGCGATGATATTGCCTGCGCCGTTATATACATCTCCCATCGCGTTTACCGCGACAACAGCTCCCACTTCGAGTTCGCCGTCACCGCAGGCAAAAGTACCCAGGCCTGATTTCATGGCCCTTCTTATTCCGAGTATCTTGCCGACTGACGCTCCGGTTCCCGCGCCTGAGTTCCCGTTCCTGAACCTGCCGCTGAAAGCGTTTCTTGTCGCTTCGATCCCCATCGCTACATCAGGAAAAGCTTTATGGTTTCCTATGTTCAGATCAAAAAGCGAGGCTCCGCACACCAGCGGTATTACGGCATCTCCGAGTCTGAAACCGATACCGTGCTCCGCAAGTTCCCTTGTAACGCCCGAGGCCGCTTCCAATCCCAGCGTCGAGCCTCCGCTGAGCACGACAGCATTGATGGCTTCTGCGGTATTCTCGCTTCTCAGGATGTCTGTCTCTCTTGTCGCAGGTCCTCCGCCGCGCACATCAACGCCTCCCACGGCGCCCTTTTCACTGATTATGACAGTGCATCCTGTTCCCCTGCCGCGGTCCTCGGCGTTGCCTATCCTGAAATCTTCAAATGTAGTTATATCCAAAGTACTGAATTTCATAAGACTCTTACCCGTTGATCATAAAACAGTTTTATCATGTAATGCTTCAGAAACACTTTTTCAGCATTTCAGGGTCAGGCTCTGTTTTATCCAGAGCGCCGACAATGAAATATGCCACGCCGCCGACAATGAGACCGACGATGATCTCGTGTATTCCAAATGGAAGTATCTTAACTCTGTTGAAGAATATGAAGGCCGCAAGTCCGCAGACGACCGAAGCGAGGCAGGCCTTGCTGCTCCCCTTCTTCCAGTAGAGGCCTCCGATGATAGGCCAGAAGAACGTTGCTTCGAGTCCTCCGAAGGCGAACAGATTTATCCATACGATGACATCTGGCGGATCCAGAGCCAGAAGGCAGCCGATGACGCCGATGCCGGCCGTCAGAGCGAAGCTGTACTTCGGCACCCCGGCGAATGCCTCGTCATACGCCGGATCGTTCACCGCCTCCGTGCCCAGAGGCACTTTCTTCACATAATGCAGGTAAAGGTCCTTTATGATAGTTGCCGATGCCAGTATTAGGAGCGAATCTATGGTCGACATCACAGCCGCGAGAGGCGCCGCAAGGAAAAGTCCCGCGGCCCACGCCGGCATGTATTTCATGACAACATACGGGATGACCTGATCGGTACTTTCAAGTCCGCCCTCAGGAAGCAAAGGGAATGCCAGTGTGCCCGCAAGGTGCATGCCTATCATGAGGACGCCTATGACAGCTGTCCCGTATATCATGGCTCTGTGCATCGACTTTGTGTCTTTGAACGCCATGCACCTGACTGCGGTCTGAGGAAGTCCGAGCACGGCCACTCCGACGAGGACCCAGAAGGATATCAGAGCGCCCGGTCTCATGGCAGGGATATCCGCGCCGTACGGGCCTTTTCCCATGAGATCCCATCCCGGATTCCCGGCATCGAGCGAAGACACGATGCTTTCCATGCCGCCTCCCGCTCTTATGATGAAGAACAGCAGCAGAAAGGTGCCGACGGTCATTACCAGGCCCTGTATCGTATCAGTGGTCACTACGGCCTTGAAACCTCCTACCGATGTGTATATCACGACGACCGCTCCGAACAGGAGAAGCCCCGCCCAGTACGGAAGTCCGGTCACGCTCTGCAAGAGCGTAGCTCCGCCGATGAACTGTGCGATCATCTGCGTGGTAAAAAACACGACCATCGCGATACCGCATATGATCACGACAGCAGACGAATCATAGCGCGCCCTGAGATAATCGTTTATCGTCACGGCGTTTGTCCTTCTGGATATGAGAGCAAACTTTTTGCCCAGCACGCCAAGGGTCAGAAAGGCGGCGCCTATCTGCACCCCGGCTACCCAGGACCATGACATGCCGTACGTCGAGGCAAGACCCGGACCGCCGAGGAAAGAGCTTGCGCTGGTATATGTTGCAACGAGAGTCATCGCCAGCACGACGCCTCCCATGCTCCTTGAACCGACGAAATAGTTGGAGAGGAAGCCGCTGTCTGCGTTTTCCTTTGCGGACTTTCTGCTTGCACGTATGCCGAGATACAGGTTTATCAGCAGATATGCGATCAGGATGATCAGCACGGCAGCGTTCTTACTCATCGCCGCCTCCTTCCTCATCCGTCAGGCTGATGTCCCTGAAGACCTTCTTAAGCAAAAAAACCACTCCCGCAAGAGCTAAGATGAACATTCCGGGCGTGCTTACGAGCCACCACAGCGGAAGTCCGAAGACCCTGATGCCTGTTCCGGACAGACCGTAGGCGAAGCCGACGTTCCACACAAAGCATGCAGCGAATAATATGAGAGTGGCTCCCGCTTCTTTTCTAATCTGTTTTTCTTTCTGTTCTCTGTTCATTTTACTAAAAAAATCCCGAAATACCGTCAAGCCTTTAATTGACGCCCTATCGTATCATGATAAGGTGGGTACTTCCTGAGCCTGGCTTCTGTAGTCCACTCTCCGGAGGCTTTACATAATGCTTCCGCATCGGAATCCCTTTAAGTATGTGTAGGTTCAATTAAGAAGACTTTGACGCATATTCCAGGAATTTGATATCAGTCAAGTTCGAGGTCGCAATTGAAGTATACCTTCTGGACATCATCGTTGTCCTCAAGGCTGGTGATCAGCTTGGTCAACGACTTGACCGCGGCTTCGTCTTCAACTTTCGCCTCCATCGAAGGGATCTGTTCGATCTCAGCTTCGAAGATCTCATAGCCGGCGTCCTTTATCGCCTGATGCACATCATTGAATACAGACGGCTCCGTCCTGATCTCGAAGTTGTCATCGTTCACGATCATGTCATCTGCGCCGGCATCGAGGGCCACCATCATTACCTCATCTTCATCGAGGTCTTCCGAATCGATGATGACTACTCCCTTGCGGCTGAACATGTAGGATACGCAGCCCGGAGTGCCGAGGTTGCCGCCGTTCTTGTCGAATACAGATCTGACGAAGGACGCCGTCCTGTTCTTGTTGTCGGTAAGAGCTTCCACTATCACAGCTACGCCGCTTGGTCCGTATCCCTCGAACTGAAGTTCTTCATACGACTCTCCGCCGAGTTCGCCCGTGCCCTTCTTTATCGCTCTGTTGATATTGTCGTTAGGCATGCCTATGGCTTTTGCCTTGTCGATCGCCACTCTGAGCGAAGGATTGAACTCAGGATCGCCTCCGGCCTTCGCCGCTACGATGATCTGTCTCGAATACTTGGTGAACATCGCGGCTCTCTTCGAATCCTGTGCTGATTTTCTGTTTGCTATCGTTCCATGCCTGCCCATTGGCAGCCACCTCCTTTATGTGATATCTCTTTCGTATACATTCAAATAATACTACTATGCCTTCGTATCTTCAAGATTCTTGAAGGCAGTGGACATCATCAGCTTGATACGGTTCAGCTGATTTACTGTCGAAGCGCCCGGATCGTAGTCGATCGCGACGATGTTCGCTTTTGCATCATACTGCCTCAGCGCTTTCAGCATTCCCTTGCCCGCGACATGGTTAGGCAGACACGCGAACGGCTGGAGGCAGAGTATGTTCTTGACCCCGTCGTCGATCAGGTCAACCATCTCTCCGGTCAGCAGCCACCCCTCGCCGCACTGGTTGCCCACCGAGATGAACCTCTCGGCATTTGCGGCGGTCTCCTCGATCTTGTGATCTGGCATGAATCTTTTGCTCTTCGCGCAGGCTTCTCTCACATACTTTCTGTAATGCTCGATGAACTCGATACCCGCGCGGTTTATGATCATGTCCTTATATGTTCCGGACAGATTATTGTAGTTGTATATCTTGTTGAGGAAGCCGTACTCAAAGAAGTCGATGAACGAAGGCACCACGGCCTCTCCGCCCTCCTCTTCGATCGTCTCGACCAGATTGTTGTTGGCGTTCGGATGGTACTTTACGAGTATCTCTCCGACGACTCCGACCCTCGGCTTGACCATGTCCTCGTGTATCGGAAGAACGTCGAAGTCCGTGACTATGGCGTTCATGTTTCTGACGAAGGTCTTCCTGCTGAGATCGATGCAGTTGTCGATTATCCGGTCGAACCATGAGTCCATCAGAGCCTGCGCCGAGCCTTTTTCGATCTCGTACGGTCTCGTCCTGTACAGACACTTCATCATCAGATCGCCGTACAGAGAAGCGAACACCATCTTTCTGAGAAGGCTTACCGTGAGCCTGAAGCCCGGGTTCTTTTCGAGCCCGACCATGTTGAAGGATATGACAGGCACCTGCTCCATCCCGAGGTCCTTGAGGGCCTTTCTCAGAAGCGCGACGTAATTGCTCGCCCTGCAGCCGCCTCCGGTCTGCGACATGAATACGGCGGTCCTGTCGAGGTCATACTCTCCCGACTTGAGCGCGTATATGATCTGACCGAGCGTGACTATCGTAGGATAGCATGCGTCGTTGTTCACGTATCTCAGGCCTTCTTCTTCGGATTCCTTCGTCACCGCAGGAAGCAGCACGCCGTTGTATCCCGCCTTTCGCAGTATAGGCTCAAAGTACTGGAAGTGTATCGGCGACATCTGCGGTATCAGGAGGGTGTATCCGTCCATGCGCATCTTTTTTGTGAATATCTCCCTTACGTAAGGGATGTTTATCCTGTTCGGCTTTGTGCCGAGCCTGTCCCTTTCTTCCAGCGCCGCCTTGAGCGATCTTATCCTGATCCTGGCTGCTCCGAGATTCGCGCCCTCGTCAATCTTGAGAACGGTGTACAGCTTGTTGTTCTGCTGCAGCAGCTCGTCGACCTCGTCCGTCGTGACAGCGTCGAGACCGCAGCCGAACGAATTCAGCTGTATGACCTCTATATCATCGTTCTGGCCCGCGAATATCGCAGCCTTGTAAAGCCTCGAATGATATACCCACTGATCGAGTATCCGCACGGGTCTGGCGGTGCTGATCTTCGAACTCACCGAATCCTCCGAAAGGACGACCATGCCCTGCTGGGTGATGAGCTCGTCTATGCCGTGGTTGATCTCCGGGTCGACATGATAAGGTCTTCCTGAAAGGATTATCCCCTTCCGTCCGTATTCCCTCATGTAGCGGATGGCGTCGTTTCCGGCCTTAGTAACTTTGCTTCTGTAGTCTTTCTGGGCTTTTCTGCCGGCGGCCAGAGCATGTGTGATCTCCGTCATGTCGGTATCCAGATCAAAGAGACTGTATTCGCGCTCGTCTTTTCCGAGATGATAGCTCTCCACGACATTCTCGGTGTTGCTGACATCGACCTGACGCGTGCCTGAGAAGAATTTTGTCATCTCGCGTACGAATCTTTCATCGTTGTCATAAGGCACGAACGGATGGTAGAACTCCACGTCATTGTCGTAGAAGTAGTCCGCCATGTTCTTGTCGATGACCTCCGGATATGTCGCCACCACCGGACAGTTGTAGTGGTTCGGCGCTGTCCTGTCCTCGACGGCCTCGTAATTTATCGACGGATAGAATATCCTCTTTACGCCGTTTTCGACCAGCCACTTGATGTGTCCGTGCACGATCTTGGCCGGATAGCACGCGGTATCCGAAGATATCGTGTCCATGCCGTTCTGGTACATGTCCTTGCTGGTAGGAGGGCTCAGCACGATCCTGAAACCGAGGTGAGTGAAGAACGCGTGCCAGAACGGATAGTTCTCGTACATGTTCAGGACTCTCGGGATGCCGATCACGCCCCTCCAGGCATCATTTTCACTGAGAACGGGTCTGTCGAAGAGAAGCTCCGCCTTTATCCTGTAGAGATTCGGAAGATCCGATCTCTTTGCCGAAGCGCCGGCTCCCTTTTCGCATCTGTTGCCCGTGATGTATCTGCTCCCGTCGGCAAATCTTGATATCGTCAGCAGGCAGTTGTTGCCGCATCCGCCGCATCTGGCGCTCGAAGTGGTTACGGTAAAGCTGTCGACCTTGTCGAGAGGAAGAACAGAAGAGCGTTCTCCTTCCCTGTAGTCGTCACAGGCGATGACAGCCGCCCCGAAAGCTCCCATCAGGCCGGAAATGTCAGGTCTGATGACATCCTTTTCGAGTATTATCTCAAGGCTTCTCAGAACGGCCTCGTTAAGGAAGGTGCCGCCCTGGACAACGACATTCGGTCCGGTATCTGAGGTGTTCCTGAGCTTTATTACCTTGTAGAGAGCGTTCTTTATGACCGAATACGAAAGTCCCGCCGAGATGTCTGCTATGGATGAGCCTTCCTTCTGGGCCTGCTTGACCTTGGAGTTCATGAATACCGTGCACCTTGTGCCGAGGTCGACAGGCTTCTGCGACTTCAGCGCCTCCTCGGCGAACTCGGGAACGCTCATGTTCACCGACTTCGCGTACGTCTCGATGAACGATCCGCAGCCCGACGAACACGCCTCATTCAGCATGATGCTGCTGATGGCTCCGTCGTGTATCTGCATGCATTTCATGTCCTGCCCGCCTATGTCGAGTATGAAGCTGACCTCAGGCAGGAACTGCTTCGCGGCCTTATAATGCGCCATCGTCTCGATCTCTCCTGCATCTATGCTGTATGCAGCCTGCACGAGTCCCTCTCCGTAGCCTGTGACTACAGACCTGCCGATGTACGCATCCGAAGGAAGCTGAGAATATATCTCCGTGAGGACCTGTCTCACGACCTCGAGCGGATCGCCTTCGTTGTTGCTGTAATGCTCGTAAATGAGTTCCTTGTCTCTGTTGATGAGTGCGGCCTTCGTGGTCGTCGAACCCGCGTCGATGCCGAGGAATACCGGGCCCGACGCCGCGGATATGTCTCCCCTCGCAATCCTGTCCTTTGCGTGGCGCTCCCTGAACTCCAGGAGTTCTTTATCGTCATGGAACAGAGGCCTCATGTACTTCGTGTCCGTGATATCGTCAGGAGAAGCATCGTCAAGACGTTCGATGAGGGCATCGAGTTCCGCCGGTCCGGACTTTTCCGCCAGATAGGCTGCTCCGATGGCAACGAAGTATTTTGCGTTCTCCGGGAATATGACATTCTCTTCTTTGAGAGAAAGCGTTTCGATGAATCTCTCTCTGAGCTCGGAAAGGTACTCGAGCGGCCCTCCGAGGAAGGCGACATTGCCCTTTATAGGGTGCCCGCAGGCAAGGCCGGATATCATCTGGTTCACTACTGCCTGGAATATCGAGGCCGCTATGTCGGCGGTCCTGGCGCCGTCATTGATGAGAGGCTGGATGTCGGTCTTGGCGAAGACCCCGCAGCGCGACGCTATCGGATAGATCATCCCGTGATCTTTGGCAGCCTCGTTCAGGCCGCCCGCATCTGTGTTGAGCAGAACGGCCATCTGATCGATGAAAGCTCCGGTGCCTCCGGCGCAGGTGCCGTTCATCCTCTGCTCGACCGTCTGTCCGTAGAAGGTGATCTTGGCGTCCTCGCCTCCGAGTTCGATCGCGACATCGGTCTGAGGTATCAGCTCCTCGACGGCCCTGCTGCATGCTATCACTTCCTGTTCGAAACGTATCCCCAGAAGATCAGCAAGCGAAAGACCGCCGGACCCGGTTATAACAGGCCTGACGGAGATGCTGCCTTTTTCGTCTCTCAGCTCTCTGATGAGCTGGTCGGCTTTTTCGAATACGTTGGACATGTGTCTTTCGTACTTCGAGTATACGATCCTGCCCTTCTCATCCATGAGAACGAGTTTGACTGTAGTCGATCCTACGTCTATCCCTAATCTCAGCATAAATATCCTCTTCGTTGAACAAATTTGGGCAGACCGTAAGCCGGGTTCTGTATTGGACGATCATCCATCTGGGACTGCAGTTGCCTGCAGCCTCTAGCGACTTACCTTCGGGCGGGTACGGGCCGCACCACAAGATGCCCTACTTAGTCTTGCTCCGGATGGGGTTTACACGGCCGTCATGTCTCCATGACGCCGGTGAGCTCTTGCCTCACCATTTCAACCTTGCCACGGCATTACCCGTTTCGGCGGTATGTTTCTGTTGCACTTTCCCTACAGTTGCCTGCGGCGGACGTTATCCGTCATCCCTGCCCTGCGGAGCCCGGACTTTCCTCATGCATGTGCACGCGATCATCTGGTCTGCCCAAACGCTTTGCTTATTATAATCATCATCGATGCAATTTCAAGGATAAATTTGCAAGATCCCTGAGATACAGATAGTCCCTGTGCAGAGGTTTGATCCTTTCGCTGTTGTCTGTCTCAGCGTTGTACAGGTTTTCTATCTGTTCGGCGATGCTGTTCTTCTTCCACTCTATCCTTTTCAGAGCAAGTTCCGGATCTATATCCACAAGATATTCCGGATACTTCCACCTGATATCAGCATATTCGAACTCAGGCTCCCTGCATTCCTCCTCCGACGGAACGGCGGCGATTATCTCACATACGAATTTGCCTTCCGGCGCAAGGTATTCGCGCTCGATATCCCAGCCGTTCACATACAGCCAGTACCTGAGAGTTCCCGAGTGCTTTCTCGGCTGCAGTATGAGCCTTTTGAAGCTCCGGCTCTTTTCGATATCGGCGCTCAGGATATCGACTATGGTATGGCCCCCGAGACCGCCTATTATGATCTCATCCACCTCTCCGGCCTCTACAGTCTCGAGGCCGTCGCCGGTCCTGAAGTCATCGATGCTGACTTTGTCCATAAGGCCGCACTGTCTGAACGTCTCCCTGGCCTTTGAGAGCGATCCTTCGGAGATGTCCGACATTATAACGCGGGGACTGATGCCGCCCTTTATCAAAAGCATCGGGACGTATCCGTGATCCGTCCCGATATCTGCTGCTGCATGTCCTCTGATCACGCTGCCGGCCAGCGCATGGATCCGTTTGCTTAATCTCATTATTCGAGGTAATCCTTGAGCTTCTTGCTGCGGCTCGGGTGTCTGAGCTTTCTCAGAGCCTTTGCCTCGATCTGACGTATCCTCTCACGCGTAACGTTGAATTCCCTGCCTACCTCTTCGAGAGTGCGCGGACGTCCGTCGTCGAGTCCGAATCTGAGGATAAGGACCTTCTTTTCCCTCTCGCTCAGAGTATCCAGCACCTCCCTGAGCTGCTTCTGCAGCATCGAATACGCGGCGGCATCAACAGGCGAAGGGATATCCTCATCAGGAATGAAGTCCCCGAGGTGGCTGTCCTCTTCCTCGCCGATAGGCGTCTCGAGCGATACAGGATCCTGGCTGATCTTCTTGATCTCTCTGACCTTTTCTACGGAGATGCCCATCTCCTTGGCGATCTCCTCGCTGGTAGGCTCTCTGCCGTACTCCTGGAGCAGCTGTCTGGATATCCTGATCAGCTTGTTTATTGTCTCGACCATGTGCACAGGGATGCGGATGGTCCTGGCCTGGTCTGCGATCGACCTTGTGATGGCCTGTCTGATCCACCATGTCGCGTATGTGCTGAACTTGTATCCTTTCGTATAATCGAATTTCTCGACAGCCTTGATGAGTCCGAGGTTTCCCTCCTGGATGAGGTCAAGGAACGAAAGGCCTCTGTTGAGGTATCTTCTCGCGATGGATACGACGAGTCTCAGGTTTGACTCGCAAAGCTTCTTTTTGGCCTCCTCGTCGCCCTGCTCGATGCGGATGGCGAGTTCGCGCTCCTCCTCCGCAGTCAGCAGAGGCACCTTGCCGATCTCCTTGAAGTACATCCTTACAGGGTCGTCCGTAGGGATGTTCTTGGCCGCATCGGTCACCTCGATCTCGCCCGACGATTTGATGATTACTCCGCTCTTCTTTTCGTCTTCCTCATCGTTGATGATATCATCGCCTTCCATCTCCATCTCGAGTATCTCATCGTCATCGACGTCTTCATCCTCGAGTTCGATGGAGGTCGGTTCCCTCGTCTCCATGATGCTGACGTTCTTGCTCTCGACAAGATCATATATCTCCTCGAGAGTGTCCTTGTCGAGAGTCACATCCGAAAGTATCGCGTTGATCTCGGAATATGTGACTTCATTTCCGGTGAGCTTGGCCGTCTCGACTATCGAGTTGGCGAGTTCCTCGGTCCTGGAAACTACGTTCCTGACTTCCTTCTCATCGTCATCATAGATGCTGTCCATTTCCTTGATTGAATTCTTTACATCTTCAGGCATTATCTCTCCTCCATTGTGTTCCTGATGAGTTCATCGAGTTCGATCAGACGGGCCGCGAGCCTTTCGACTTCATCGGTCCTGCCCATTTTTTCGGCGACCGCTATGTTGTTCGTGATCTCCGTCTTTTCGTCCCTGTATCTTCCCTGCAGATACCCTGCCTTCGTCTCTCTGTAGAAGGCCTCATCGTCGGGTCCTGTCTGTATCGATGCAAGCTGCTTCGCGAACACGGCTTCTTCATCAGGATCGAGCGCTTCGAATATCTTTTCCTTTTCTATCCCGTGGGCCGCCTTTGCGTCATTCGCGCAGATCGACTCTTCAACGAGCAATATCTTATTCGTAAGCGCGCCTCTGAATTCGATGCCGTCTTCCCTGAAGCGCTTTATGTATCTCGGATCATGCATCGCCAGTATGACGAACGCCGTCTCAAGCCTTTCATAATATCCCGTATCCGGAGACTTCTTTGCCGTTTCTCTGACCGCCCTCTCGTTTCTGAGTTCCGACTGCCTGTCTCCGGAACGCCGGTCTCTGCCGCCGGTCTGAACTGCCATGCTTATCGCCTGACCGGATATCCCGAGCTCCTCCGAGAGCTTCCTGGTGTAGATGTCGAGCTCTACAGGACCGAGCTGCGCGAGTACCGGAACGACCTTTTCTACATATTCGAGCACGTCCCTGTCGTCTTCAAGATCCAGGCCGCGTTTTGCAAGAGCGAGCTTGTAATCAGTCGCGGGCACAGCGTCATCGACCAGCTTCATGAAGGCGTCTTTGCCGTGAGCTTTTATGAAATCATCCGGATCCTTGCCGTCCGTTACCGTCAGCACTCTCGGTTTGCCGCCCGCTGCGCTTATGACATCTATCCCTCTGAGCGCGGCGTTGATGCCGGCAGCATCGGAATCGTACGACAGTACGATATTTCTGGAGTATCTGCACAGCAGCCTCGCCTGGTTAGGTGTAAGCGCCGTTCCGAGCGACGCGGCGGCGTTCTTCACTCCGTTCTGATACAGGGAGATCATGTCCATGTATCCCTCGACTATGATCGCTCTCTGCTCCCTGTCTATCTCCTTCTTAGTCAGATTAAGGCCGAACAGGTTGTTCTTCTTGAGGAATATCTCGCTTTCGGGCGAATTCAGATATTTTGGCTTGTAATCGCCTATTGCGCGTCCGCCGAAGCCGATCACCTTGTCCTGAGTGCTTATGATCGGGAACATCACCCTGTCTCTGAATTTATCATACAGGCCGCCTTTGCCGCTGTTTGCCAGCCCCAGCCTGATCATGTCCTCATCGTTAACGCCTTCGCTTCTGAGATGATCCACGAGAGCGTGCCCCGAAGCCGGCGCGTATCCGAGTCCGAACGCCGTGATCGTCTCTTTTGTCAGTCCGCGGCTTCTCAGATACGCCAGGCCCTTGTTGCCCTTTGTTCCCAGGGAATTATAAAAGAACCTTGCGGCTTTAGCGTTTATACCATGATATTTGTCGTAGTCGATCCTGGGGCCGCTCGTCCTGCGTTCAGGCAGCTTTATGCCGTTTTCCTTCGCAAGCTTCTCCACGGCTTCCATGAACGGAAGCTTATAGTATTCGGAAACGAAGCTTATTACATCGCCCGACTTTCCGCAGCCGAAGCAGTGATAGAACTGCTTGCCTTCATTGACGCTGAAGGACGGTGTTTTTTCGGAATGGAACGGACACAGACCCATGTAGCCGGAGCCCGACTTCTTCAGAGCGACCTCCCGGCCTATGATATCGACGATGTTGAGCTGAGCCTTTAATTCATCAGTGAAGTTGTCATAAGCCATGGCCTACAGCTGCCTCCATCCCTGCGGCACGAAGAGCTTTTCGTACATCTCGAGCGCGTAGCGGTCCGTCATTCCTGATATCCAGTCCCTGACGGCGGCGTGAGCGCCTTCCTCCTCCCGGACCGTCCCGTATATGCCCTGTATCTCATCCGGATGCTCAAGGAAGTGATCGTAAAGCGACGTTATCACCTTTTCGACCTTGTCGAGATCGGATGTTGTGCGCACATCAGGCGACTGATAGACGTTCCTGAAGAGGAAGCTCCTCAGGTCCAGAAGAGCATCGCTGAAATCCGGCGAAAGCTCCACCGTATCCTTTCCCTCACTGTTCGAGCACAGATCGGCGATAAGGTTATTGATCCTGTCGCTGTGCGTATACCCGAGCACTTCGAGATCCTTCCGGGGCAGATCCTCCATAGTGAATATGCCGCTTCTTACGGCGTCGTCTATGTCGTGGTTCACATACGCGATCCTGTCGCATATCTTGACGATCTGGCCTTCGAGAGTCATCGGCCTGACAGGTCCCCTGTGATTCAGTATGCCGTCTCTCACCTCGCAGGTCAGGTTGAGCCCTCTCCGTCTGGAAGTCTCTTCGAGCAGATCGACGGTCCTGAGACTCTGCTCGTTATGCGAGAAGCCTCCGGGATGTATGCTGTTGAGGACCTTTTCCCCTACGTGACCGAAAGGCGTATGTCCGAGATCGTGTCCCAGAGCGATGGCTTCGGTAAGGTCGCCGTTATACGCGAGTATCTGCGCGACAGTACGCGAGATCTGCGCCACCTCTAGAGTATGGGTCAGCCTGGTGCGGTAATGGTCAGTCTCAGGGGCCAGAAAAACCTGTGTCTTGTGTATCAGCCGCCTGAATGCCTTTGAATGGATTATCCTGTCCCTGTCCCTCTGATATACAGTTCTGAAACAGCACTGCTCCTCGTCGTATAACCTTCCTTTTGACTCGGCGGCCCTGGATGCGAGCGGCGAGAGGATCTCGTATTCTCTTTTTTCCGCATCTTCTCTGTAAATCACGAATAATGTATATCGGTAAACTTATTGACAGTCCTCAGCAATGTCCTCATCTGCCATGCCGGCGCTCAGCATGTCCGCCACTCTGACATTATATCCGTCCGGATCGTAGTCGAGAGCGAGCCTGAAATCGTGATCCGCTTCGTCTCCGAGCAGCTTTGCTGCAGCTATGTCGTATCTCGCGTCCCTGACGCTCAGCTCGCTGCCGCTAATCCTGTCGAATACATTCAGGTCGTGAACGTACCATTTGCGGAACTTCGATATCTCGGATGCCAGTGCGGATATGTCCTCATCTGACATGCCGTCATAGATCATGCCGTCGAACACTCTCCCTATGGAATCGACGGTCATGTACATTTCGGTCTCATTTTCGGGCAGATGGCCGAGGAACGCCTCGAAATACGAATCGAAGTGCTCCGCCAGCTTCTCCTTGTCGATATCCCTCAGCAGATCCTTTATGAGGTTCTCTTCTATGAATTCGTCCTCTTCAAGCAGTGCGGAGAGGTTCTCGTAGAACTTGAATTCATCAGGGCTTTCTATATCCAGTATATTGTAGAATCTGACCTTATCCATGCGTCAAACACGTTCAATTCATCTTCTCTTTGTGGTACAATTTACGAAAGCATATTATAACATACGGAGCAGATAAAATGAAGATATTCGTATTCTCCAATTTCAAGGATGATTCACGCAGGGCGCTCAGGGAGCTTACCTCCCTTCTCGATGAATTCGGGTTTGAGATGCTCGACGAGTATTCAGAAGAAGCGGATGTCCTCGCCTGTATAGGAGGCGACGGCACTTTCCTGAGTTTCGTTCACAAATGCGGCTTCCCTGCCGCGCCTATAATCGGCATCAACACCGGTCATCTGGGCTTTTTCCAGGAGGCTTCGCCGCGCAATCTGAGACAGACCCTCGAATACATCGTCAAGGGTGACTATAAACTCCAGAACATCAGGCCTGTGCAGGCCAGGATCATAACGCGCAGAGGCGAGTTCATGCGCACCGGCCTCAACGAGATTGTTATCAGAGGGCCTTTCTCCCACGCGTCCCATTATGAGATATCCATCGACAACACAAAGATCCAGGATTTCTCCGGAGACGGCATAATCATATCCACACCGGTCGGTTCGACCGCTTATAACTACTCGCTGGGCGGATCTTTAGTATCTCCTGAACTCGAGGTCCTGCAGATAACGCCTATCGCTCCGATGAGCACCAATGCGTACAGATGCTTCAGATCGAGCATCCTCCTCCCTTCAAAGGAAAGGATAACTGTCGCCGGGACAGGCCGATGCGAGGGCGGCACAGTCATGGTCTCCTTCGACGGACGCACTCATGAATTCGGCGGCGTCCTCAGGATGGAGATCTCCGAATCGGACAGGGAGATCCATCTTATCCGCACATCATCATACGACCACTGGAACAAGCTCTCAAGCAAACTTCTCTGATGGCAAAATACGAACATATCGTAACTGAAGAAGAATCAGGCTATACGATCAACCAGATACTCCGTCTCAACTACCGGTTCTCGGCAAGATTCAGGACAAAGATGAAGTATCAGTCGCTCATAGACCTGAACGGAACGCCGGCACCGGGTTATGTAAAGCCCGAGGTCGGTGATGTTATTGGTGTAAGACTTCCCGAGGAAACGAGCGATTTCCCGGCTCAGGACATCCCTCTGGACATAGTATATGAGGATGATGACATAATAATGATCAACAAGCAGCCCGGCGTCATAGTTCATCCGACAAAGGGTCATCCTGACCATACGATAGCAAACGGCATCATGAAATACATGGAGGAAAGCGGCCAGTCGTTCAAGGTGCGCTTTGCCAACCGCATAGACATGGACACATCGGGTCTTATAATAGTCTGCAAAAATGCCAATGCACAGAATGAGCTTTCTAACCAGATGCGGCGCAATACCGTTGTGAAGAAATACATCGCACTTGTCGAAGGCTCTGTATCCGAAGATCATTTCCTCATCGATCTGCCCATAGGACGTCCTGATTCCGTGTCAATACAGCGCTGCCACATGGAAGTCGAAGACGGAGGCAAGGACGCCGTGTCCGAGTTCAGAGTCCTTGAGCGCTGTGACAGCGCGGAACATGGCCCTCATACCCTTGTCGAGGTAACTCTTCATACCGGCCGCACTCATCAGATCAGAGTACACCTGTCGCACACAGGTCATCCTATCGCCGGCGACAGGCTCTACGGCGGCAGAACTGAGCTAATAGACCGCCAGGCTCTGCATGCGTACTACATCGAATTCGACCATCCGGTCACCGGCGAACGCGTCAGCTTCGAAGCACCGCTGCCGGATGACATCCTTGCAGCAGCCGAACGGTGTAAGATCAGATGATCTTCTCTGTTTCATACACCCTGACGCCCGGATACGGAGTTGTTCAAACTCCCGGATAATCAAAAAGGTGTACAGATCGCCCTTTGCAGGCGACCCATACACCTTTTTTCTGCAAACGCTGTGTATCAATTCCGTTTTTCCGTCAGATATCACACCATTCAGCGGAGTTCGGCTCCCACCTTCTTCCTGAGCACTCCGACTATCGCGTTCATCTTCTTTTCTATCTGCTTCGAGTTCATGGTCGAATCATCATTTCCGATCCTGTAGCTGAGCATGATCGACTTCATCCCTGCAGGGATCTGTTTGCCCCTGTATTCCTCGACGAAGCTGAGCTCTTTGACCATCTTTCCGATCGCCTCTTCGATCTGGCTCCACTTGACGGACTCGTCTACCAGTATCGAAAGATCCTGCTCTACCAGCGGATAAAGCGGCAGATGCTTGAATTCGTTGGTCCTCGACGGATACGGAGTGATCTTATCGACATCGAGTTCGAAGGCTGCCGCGCTTATGAGCTTTATGCCCGAATCAGCCAGAGCCGATACCGCGAGGAGACCGATCGATCCGACGATCACTTCTTCTTCATCTTTCCCGCTCATGACATTGAGCCATACCTTTTCGTCAGCCCAGCAAGGCTTCTCGACCTGAGCGAAAGTCAGAGGCTCGAAGTGGCAGTATCCGTTCATGTTTTCGACAGCGCCTTTTACATTGAAGAAAAGCGCCTTGGCGTCCCTGCCGGCGAACACGCCTGTAAGGAGGTTCCTGTGCACAGGCAGCACCTCATCAGGATCCGACGGGCTGTACTCGCCTTTTACGAACACCTGAGCGGCCTCGAACATCGCGAACTCGTCGTAGTATCTGTGGTTCTTTTCGATCGATTCGAGCATGCCCGGTATGAGCGAGCTTCTGAGTATGCCCAGCTCAGGCGCAGGCGGCGTCGCAAGCATGATCGATTCCGATGTGTCGATCTTTGCGGCGCGGATGTACTTTTCATCTATCCACGGATAAGTAAAAATCTCGTTCATCCCGCATCTGAAAGCGAGGTATTCCCTGAGCCTTCTGGCAAGATCCATCCTGACCTGATTGACGCAGTGGTCGAATTTCACAGGGAGCGGCTGCTTCGTGAAATACTCGTAGCCGATAAGTCTGGCAATATCGCCCAGAACGTCATCACGAATGGAAACATCGCCTGTAGATCTCCAGGTAGGCGCTATGCAGCGGTACACTCCCTGCTGGAAGATAACGATGTATCCGAGCCTCCTGAGGATGTCTTCGATCGTGCTCTGAGTCAGGACCTCTCCGAGCCTCCTGTCGAGGAATTCCTGCGAGATATCTATCTCGGAGTTTTCCGTTCTGACAGGATAATTGTCAGCGAATGCCGAAATGACACATTCCGGATATATCTCCCTGAACAGCGAAAGAGCCATCGAAACGCCGAGATCTGCTCTCTGCGTATCTATGCCTTTCTCGTATCTGAGCGCAGCATCGGTCTTCTCGTTGAAGTATGCGGTCGTGCGTCTGATACCCGGCGCGGTGAATACCGCGCATTCCAGTATGATGGAATTCGTGCTGTCAAGAACGGAGTCGTCTCTGCCGCCCTTTATACCTGCGAGATTCAGAGGCTTCTTTGCGTCGCAGACCACGAGATGATCGTGCGTGAGCTCCAGATCCTTTTCATCGAGAAGCAGAAGCTTTTCGCCCTCTTCGGCAAGCCTTACGACTATCTCACCGCCTTCGACGTGAGTGCTGTCATAAGCGTGCTGAGGAGCTCCGACAGCGAGCATGACGAAGTTGGTGATGTCGACTATGGCGTTGATAGGCCTCATTCCGGCGTTTATTATGAGATTCTTCATCCATGCAGGCGATTCCTTTACGCAGACGTTATCGATCTTTGTAGCAGTGAATCTGTTGCATCTTTCAGGCTCTCTGATCGTGACCGGATACTCCGGAAGGCCTTCGGGAAGCTCTCTGCTGAGTTCTTTGAACGGGACCTTGTAGATAGCAGCAAGTTCTCTGGCGATCCCGTAGTGTCCCCAGAGATCAGGTCTGTTCGAGAGCGACTTGTTGTCTACCTCGAGGATGACATCATCGAGACCCATGACCTCCGCCACGGACTGACCGGTCTCGCAGTCGATGCCGAGCTCGGTGAAATCCACGATCCATCTTTCGTCCTCATTGGAGATAAGATCTCCGAGGTACACCTCGAGCGGCGAGCATATCATTCCGTACGACGGCTCGCCTCTCAGCTTGCTTTCCTTTATCAGCACAGGCTCGCCCTCTCCGTGCCATACGACCTCGGCGCCCGGCTTTGAGACGCAGACTTTATGCCCCTCGACCAGATTCGATCCTCCGCAGACGATCTGTCTGAGTTCGCCCTCTCCGACATCCGTGATGCAGATCTTCAGAGCGTCTGCGTTCGGATGAGCCTTTACTTCCTTTATCTCTCCGACAACTATGTCATGGAACTTGTCGGCAGTCTTTATGACTTCCTCGACCTCCACGGTCCTCATGGTGAGATCATATGCGATCTGCTCGTAAGTAAGATCAGCAGGCAGATCGACATATCTCTGTAAGAATTTCAGTGAAATATTCATATGGTGCCTCCCTTCCTACCTGAACTGCTCGAGGAATCTCAGATCCGCACTGTGGAACAGCCTTACATCATCGACTCCGTAGCGCATCATTACCAGCCTGTCGAGTCCGATATTCGTATAGAAACCGGTCCATACGTCCGGATCGAGCTTCGCCGCCCTGAGCACGTTCGGATGGATGACTCCTCCCGGCATGACTTCGATCCAGCCTGCCTGGTTGCATGCCTTGCAGCCCTTGCCTCCGCAGAGCAGGCATTCCATGTCGATCTCGTAGCCCGGTTCGGTGAACGGGAAAAAGCCTTCCCTCATCCTTACGTTGACCTTGCGGCCGAACACCTTCTCGAGTATGGTCTCGATCATCACGCGTCCGGAGCTGAAGGAGATGTCCCTGTCGACTATCAGCGCCTCGTACTGGAAAAAGGCTCTCTCATGGCGGGCATCTGTCGTTTCGTTCCTGTATACCCTTCCCGGATACACGAACCTGGCAGGAGCGCCGTGCTCGAGGAGATACCTTACGGAGCCGCCGGTAAGATGCGGCCTGAGGCACAGTCTTTCGCTGCCTCTTTTATTTTCCGTACCCTTGAGCCAGTATGTGTCCATGGACGCTCTGGCCGGGTGGTCGGCAGCAAAGTTCAGATTATCGAAAGCGAACCTCTCGCTGCTTATGTCGTCTTCGTTATATATCTCGAATCCCAGCGATCTGAACGCATCGTTCAGGTCGTAGCACATCTGCGTGATCGGATGCAGCACTCCTGCACCGGCTTTTGTGCCGGGCAGCGTCAGATCTATGTCGCCTTCGACCGCGGAAGCGCCCGCGATCAGTTCATCGGCCTTTTCCTGCAGTTTCTCTGCGAAGGAATTCTTTACCTCGTTGGCCTTCATTCCGACGGACTTCCTCATTTCGGGATCGATACCGCCGAGGCTCTTGAGGACTTCCTGCAGCGCGCTCTTTTTACCGGTCAGCTCCCTGCGCACAGCCTCGAGGCTGTCCATATCAGCTGCTTCGGCGATGCGCTGAAATCCTTCTTCGCGAATCTTCTCCAGCTTATCCAGCATTTTTACCCTCCTGTACCTCTCTCTTTACCATGTCCGCACCGGTATATACCCTTGGCTCCTCTTCGCCTCTGAGCACTCTGAGAGCTCCCGCGCACATGGCTTCCTGTTCAACTTCATTCTCATATACGTATACCGGAGCTATCCACTCCGTATATTCCCTGATGTAATCTATCAGCGAGCCGAATCTCGTATATCTGCCCGTGATCAGTATGCCGTCGACCCTGCCCTTCAGCACCGTCGCCATCGAGCCGATGTACTTCACGATGTTGTATCCGAGAGCCTCCCATATCAGTGCGGCGTTCTTATCTCCGGCAAGCACCCTGCCGTATATCTCATCAGCATCCGAAGTGCCGAAGTGGGATACGAAGCCTCCGGTGCCGGTACAGAGATGTCTCATCTCCTCTACCGTATGATCGCGGAAGTAGTCGAGCACCTCCATCAGCGGCAGCGATCCGGTCCTTGTTGCGGTAAACGGTCCCTCGCCGCCCGCGCCCTGATTGCAGTCTACCTGCATGCCGTGGTCGTGTGCGGCAATGGTGATACCTCCGTCTATGTGCGCCACCACGAGGCACGCATCTTTGTGATCCATGCCGTGGATCTTGCAGTGCTTCATCGCGGTGCCTCTGAGATTCAGCGCGTGCGACTCAGTCCTTCTTTCTATTTCCTTTACTCCGGTAACTCTCGCGACGTCCGTGTACTCATCGACGCATATCGGATCGACCATGAAGAGTCTGCCTCCGTATCTTTGCTGCATCTCGCGGGCGAGCTGCACTCCGAGTATCGACGGATGTATGGTCCTTCCGACGTTGTTTCTGATATCGTTCAGAAGCCTTTCGTTGACCTCGAAGGTTCCCGACGGCACCGGATAGCATCCGCCGCCTCTCCCGACAAAAGCATCGACGCCGTCGAGATCTATGTCATTGTCCTTTATGAAATCTTCTATGACCTTCATCCTGTAGCCGAACTGATCGTTCACGTCTCCGAACGAATTCAGCACGGACGCGTCATGCGTCACCGATGTCTCGAAGACTTTTTCGTCATTGCTGAACATCGCAAGCTTGGTGGATGTCGATCCCGGATTAATTACGAATATCCTGTATTTTCCGTTTCTCATAAGTCTAAGATGTTAAAAAACGCGGCGTCTCCGTTTGCAGAGCCACCGCGATCTTTTTTCTGCCGGATATACTCTGCAGATTACAGATTAAAGCACTCCTCCGAACTTCATAAAGACAGGAGCAAAAACGATCGCTGCGACCACCATGACCTTGATGACATTTCCGAGGGTCTCCGTGGCCATCCTGTCAAAGTACTTTCCGGAATAATTGAATGCGAAAAGCATGCACATTCCCGTAACGGTGACGGAACATGTGAACGCTATAAGGCTGTTTATTCCGCCCAGAAGGCCGGCAAGAGCCGGTACGAGGAGAGACGCCACGTACAGAGGAACAAGTCCTCTGAGCGTATTTATGTGCTTCTCATCGCTATACATGTCGTCAAGTCTTTCTCTCAGTACCGTTGCTGTCATCCTTATCGATCTTATTATGAGACCGGCGCATACGAAGACGAAAACAGCTCCTGTTGTGATGCCGAGGAATACCGGCGTACTCAGAAGGTCGGCAGCAGGACTTTCCGCTGTGACCGACAGCGCGGTGAACATCGCCGTGAGAGTGATGATAGTGGCAACGGCGGAATATGTCTTTCCGATGACATCGGTCCTTACCGATGCTGTAAGAAGAACGTCTGCAGGATTCGGGCTCTCATCGCTTTCCAGGATGACCGAAGCTATTTCCGAAGAGCTTGCGGTATTGATGGAAAATCCTCTTACCGCGGAATTGATCCCCGCCATCGAATTGATGCCGATCGACGCAAGAGCGATACCGTAGAAATTGGCGAACTTGAAAGCCACTGTCATAGCGGCCGTCGTTATGACAGCGGGAATGACGACAGACATCATGCCGATCGACAGACTGTATATCATGGACTGGCTTGCGCCGACGGTCCTGGCGTCAGGCACATGCTTTCTGAACATGAAGCCGTCATATGAATACAGCTTGGATATCTCTCCGCATGCGACAGCGGCAACGATGCCGGCAGCAACGCAGAACCCGTATACGTACGACTGCAGCAGCCTCCTGCTGAAATACAGAGCCGCAGCGATGACTATGACAGCGCAGATATAGTTTCCGAGGGTGACTCCCGAAGCAGGGTTCTTAACTATCCTGCCTCTGTACGCGAGTATGCCTGTGATGCTTGCGACGATGCCCGCTGCCAGAACGATAAGCGGATACTTCGCGGCAGACGCGATGGTGAATGTCGAAGTCACGCCGGATGCATCCACGCCGATGCCGGCGAGCAGCGCGGCGGCGCATGCCGAGAGTATATATGTCTCAACGAAGTCCGCGCCGCTTCCTATGAACATTCCCGTGTAATCGGTAAAGTCATCGCTCTTTACAGAAAGCGCGTAAGCACCCGAAAACGCTGTGCCCGAAAGATTAAGGCACAGAGAAGTTATCGACGCGCCCAGGCCGAAGCTCGCTATCAGGCTCACCATTTTTTCCGTATCAAGGAAGTAGAACAGGAAGCCCAGCGCTATCAGCGCGAACGAAGAAACGAAAAGCCCCATCACGGCCGCCGATCTGTAAGCGGTCCTGAGAGCTCCCCTCACATCTCCGGAAACAGCCAGTGAAGAGGAAGATATGCTTCCGCTTATCACCGTTCTCGATCCGAGTATCACCGAAACAAAACAAAGCACCGCGCCTCCGAAAAAGACCGCGGCATTCCATGGCGAAACAGCAAATCCGATGGCTGCAGCCACCACCGCCAGCATTACGATGAGCGGAAGGTACTGGTTCGACCAGTACTCGGAATTCCTGTTGCGTACGGCTTTGTAAGTTCTGGTAGTACTTGCATTCTTCGATATGCGGCTTCTCAGCCATGCTTCAAGCGAGATGGCTGTGAGCAGTCCGAACAATGCGCACGCGAGAGTCAATATCTTATCGAGCATATCAGTTGAAAATAGCTACAATTGCAAGCGACACGATAATGTAGATCACGGCACAGACGGTCGTGACTCTTGAAAGCAGAGCGTCATAGCCCTTGCTCTTGCGCTTGCCGAACAACTGCTCCGCTCCTCCGGCTATCGAACCCGAAAGTCCGTCGCTCTTACTCTCCTGAAGCAGGATGCTGATGATGAGCACTATGCTGGAGATCAGCAGAATGATCATTAATGCAGTATGCATTTTGTCCTCCGATCAATTGAAAATACCGTTATTAAGCGTCCGACAGACGGCACGCGGCGTGCAGAAAATCGAACGCTTAAATATAACACTTATACTATTTTATGTCAAACGGATCACAGCGATGCCGCAGCTTCCGCGATCGCAGCGAAGTCGTCCGCCTTCAGGCTTGCTCCTCCGATCAGCCCGCCGTTGATATCAGGCTTTTCGAGCAGTTCTTTAGCGTTGCCCGGTTTCATGCTTCCGCCGTAGAGGATCATGAGGCTGTCGCCGGTCGCCATGTCATAGATGCCGGAGAGCACTCCTCTTATGAACGCGCACATCTCCTCGGCCTGCTCAGGCGTAGCCGTCCTGCCTGTGCCTATAGCCCAGATAGGCTCGTATGCGATGACGATCTTTGCAGCATCAGATGCGGAAATGCCGCTGAAATCAGCAATGAGCTGGCCCGCGACGAATGTCTGCTCGCCGCCTCCCTCTCTGACCTCAAGAGACTCGCCTACACAGAGTATCGGGGTGATGCCCGCAGCGAGAAGTGCCATGAGCTTGCGGTTTACGGTATCGTCTGTCTCGTTGAAGTATTCCCTTCTCTCTGAGTGGCCCACTATGCAGTGAGTGACGCCGAGTTCCTTCAGCATCGGCACGGATATTTCTCCCGTGAATGCCCCGCTTTCTTCGAAATGAACGTTCTGGGCCCCGAAGCCGATCTCAGAGCCTTCCAGAGCCTCTCCAACTCCCGCGATAAGAGTGAACGGCGCGAGTATGCATATGTCCTTCTCATTCGGGAGATTCTTTGCTCTCAGTTCCTTTATGAATTCCTCAGCATCAGCGCTGAGCTTGTTCATTTTCCAGTTGCCTGCGATAAGTATTTTTTTCATGTTTTACCCTTTCCTACTTGTCTTCTATGATAGCGATCCCCGGCAGCTCCCTTCCCTCGAGGAATTCAAGGCTGGCTCCGCCGCCTGTGCTTATGTGCGTCATCCTGTCCCCGAGACCGAATTTCGCAACAGCCGCCGCGCTGTCGCCGCCGCCGATGACTGTCGTTGCATCGATCTCAGCCAGACATTCGGCGATAGCTTTCGTACCCTTTGCGAAGTTGTCCATCTCGAAGACTCCCATCGGTCCGTTCCATATGACGGTCTTCGTTGTCGCGAGAGTATCGCAGTAGAGCTTTATAGTCTCAGGCCCGATGTCGAGGCCCATCCTGTTGTCCGGGATCGAATCCACAGGATATACGCCGCATGGAGAATCGTTCGCGAACTCATCCGCTGCGACCACATCGACAGGAAGCATGAACTTCACGCCCTTCTCCTCCGCTTTCCTGAGTATGTCTCCCGCGAGTTCAAGGCCCTCCTCGTCAAGAAGCGATGTGCCGATGGAATAGCCCTGCGCTTTGAAGAAGGTATATGCCATTCCGCCTCCGATAAGGAGGATGTCGACCTTGTCGAGCAGGTTCGTGATCACAGGGATCTTGTCTTTCACCTTGGCTCCGCCCATGATCGCGGCGAACGGTCTCTTCGGATCGTTGACAGCCTCTCCGAGGAACCTGAGCTCCTTTTCGATAAGGAAGCCCGATACCGCAGGGATGTAGTCCGCGATGCCTGTCGTCGAAGCGTGGGCTCTGTGAGCTGTTCCGAAAGCATCCTGCACGAATACATCGCCCAGGCCCGCGAGATCCTTCGCAAATCCCGGATCGTTCTTTTCTTCCTCTTCTCTGTATCTCACGTTCTCGATGAGCATGACCTCTCCGGCTTTGAGAACTTTTGCCGCCGCTCTGACCTTGTCATCCACGACCGCATCGGAAGGAACGAAGATGACGTCCTTTCCGAGCAGCTCGCTGAGTCTCTTCGCCACAGGAGCGAGGCTCATCTCCGGAACAGGCTTGCCCTTAGGTCTTCCGAGGTGCGACATGAGCACTGTCGCCGCACCGTTCTCCATCAGATACTTTATGGTCGGAAGCGCGGCCCTGATGCGGGTATCGTCGGTGATCCTGTCTCCGTCAAGAGGCACGTTGAAGTCGCATCTTGTGACAGCCGTCTTTCCGGCCCAGTTGATGTCTTTTACGGTTTTTTTCATTTCATGGTCTCCTTTAAAGATTCTGTGCCGTACATGACGCACGGCACAGCTTATGTATCTATGCTATTTCTTTTTGCTGTCGTCTTCAACGATAGGGAATGTATCGATGTCAGTCCTGTACATGTGCCTTACCATCCTGAGCATGTTGGACGTATAACCGTATTCGTTGTCATAGTAGCCTACGATCTTGAAGAACTTGTCGTTGACCTCGATGCCCATCTTGGCGTCGTAGACAGACGGAGCCGGGCATCCGATGAAGTCGATCGATGTAACTTCCTCTTCAGTGTAAAGGAGAACATCCTTCAGATAAGTCTCCGAGGCCTCCTTCATGGCCTTGTTGATCTCTTCATATGAAGTTGCGCTTCTGAGCACTACGTCGAGGTCGACAGCGGAAACATCGACAGCAGGGATACGGAAGGCCATTCCCGTGATCGCTCCTTCGAGTTCAGGGATGACCAGCGCTACAGCCTTTGCCGCGCCTGTCGTGGTCGGGATGATGTTGTTGAACACCGAGCGTCCCATCCTCCAGTTGTACTTTGTACGGCCGTCATTTGTCTTCTGTTTGCCCGTGGTCGCGTGTATCGTCGTCAGGAGACCCTCATAGATGCCCCACTTGTCATTGATGACCTTGCAGATAGGCGCGAGGCAGTTGGTGGTGCAGGATGCTGTCGATACGACATTCATGTTTCTCTTGTACCAGTCGTGGTTTACGCCGTACACAAAGGTAGGTGTCGTCTTGTCCTTTGCAGGAGCGGAAATGATGACCTTCTTTGCGCCTGCTTTGAGGTGCGGCGCTGATTTCTCGGTAGTCGTGAGCGTGCCTGTACAGTCGATGACGTACTCTGCTCCGCATTCGCTCCACGGGATGTTCTCAGGATCCGACTCGAAGTATACCGGGATCTTCCTGCCGCCTACGATGATGCCCTTGTCATAAGCCTTGACTTCTTCAGGGAATCTTCCGAATGCGGAATCGTATTTGAGCATATAGGCTACATAATCCGTATCCGCGTTACGCCAGTTGATGCCGACGACCTCCATGTCGTCGAACTGTCTGATAGCTCTCATTACGCACGTGGCGATTCGTCCCCAACCATTGATGCCAACCTTGATCATTTCTCTCCTCCTGATTATTCATTATGAAACAGTGCTTCAGATGGTGACTATTACATACATAATAATATTAACAACGGGTACCGATTCTTTCAAGGATTATTAAAAGAATGTCGCTCATCAGGTCAGAATATCCACGCGGCTGCCGCTCGTGCGGTCCTTGGTGACCACTATCTGCTTTTCGATGCGGTTCCTGAGGGCTTCGACATGAGAAATTATGCCGACAAGCCTGTCCTCGTTGGAAAGCTCCGTCAGTGTCCGGATCGCCGTTTCAAGCGTCTCGGAGTCGAGTGATCCGAAGCCCTCGTCCACAAACATCGTATCGAGTCTGATGCCTCCCGCGGAGGCCTGGACCTCATCCGAAAGACCGAGCGCCAGCGCCATGGACGCGATGAAGCTCTCGCCTCCCGACAGCGTGCTCACAGGTCTTTCCGTGCCGCTGTAGTGATCGGTAACGGACAGATCCAGTCCGAAGCGATGCCTGTTGTCTCTCGACAGATCCGATCTCACAAATTCATACTGTCCGCCTGACATTATCCTCAGCCGGAGATTGGCGTGTCTTATTATCCTTTCGAAATAGAAGGTCTGGACGTAGGTCTCGAGACTTATCCTGTCCCTGCCCGAAAGTGTTCCCGATGCGGTCCTTACGAGCGAATCGATCATCTCGTGCTGTTTTCTGAGAGACCCGAGCAGATCTGAACTGGATCTGATGCTTTCAAGAGCGTTCCCGGCGTTGATGAGCTCAGCGGCAGTCTGCGTCCTGAATTCTGTCAGCTCCTTCTTTTTCTTCTCTGCTTCGGTCTTTTTCTGATACGCGTCTGTCTCATCCATCGGAACGGCTCCCGCCACCACCTTTTCGAGCTCGGCGATCTTTGTCTCGTTCGATGTCCGGGTACCTTTGGCTTCGTTCAGTTTTTTTACTGCCTCTTCTATGGCGTCCTCTTTGTCCTGAGCCTTCTTTCTTATATCTTCGACATGCTCAGCGGCTGCTTTCCTGCTTTCGAACTTGAGCCCTGCAGCTGTATCATCGCGCCTTTTTCTGACAGAATCGGCATCGGACTTCAGCGCGATGTATTCCTTTTCGGCTTCGACCATGCTCTCGCTGAGCTTTCCAAATTCTTCTTCCGCCGCTGTGAGCGCTTCCTCAAGCTCTGATCTGCGCCCGATCTTTTCCTTCAGATCTTTTTCCGTCATCTCAAGTGAGATGACGTCGGCTCTGAGCTTTTGAGTGCCTTTTTCGGTCAGAACAAGAGCTTCGCCGATATCGTCCGTACCTGTCTCCTTCAGGGCCGTCCCCTTCACGCTGTTTTCGGCTGCATCCAGGTTCCCCTTTATCTTCTGGGCATCACCCGCCTTTTCTGCTGCGAGATCTCTGGCCGCTTTTGCATCCTTTTGTATCCTGTCGAGTTCCTCTTTCGACGGCGCGTCATCGACCTTCACCGCCGGGTGCGGATGATCGGTCGCGCCGCACACAGGACAGGGCTCGTTCTCCTCAAGGCCGGACGCCAGTATGCCGGCCTGATTCCTCAGAAAGAGAGAGTGTCCTTCCGAATAGTCTGCATCGAGCTTTTCCGCCCTGCTGATAAGAGGCCTGAGCTCGTCCTGACATTTTCGCAGGCTTTCTCTGAGATCCGTCACCTTTTTCAGGTCCTCGCTCAGAGCTTCGAACAGGCTTATCCTGTTCCGGGTCTTCTCCAGCTCGTTCCCGATCTTTATCATACTTTCATCAGAATGCTTCAGATCCGCGAGCTCGGCCTTTATGCTCTCAAGTTCTTCTCCGGAAGCTTTTCTTTTTTCTCTGACAGTTATCAGTTCCCCGTGCCTGTCAGACGCCAGCTTTTCTGCCGCCTCAAGCTCTGTGTTCAGACCATCGAGCACGTCGTAGGCATCAAGGCTGTTTTCCGTTACAGCGGCTTCATTTCTCAGCTGTCCGATCAGAGGCTTTTCCTCATTTGCAAGCTGAAGCTCGAACTGCGCGGACCTTATGTCGTCTTCGATTTTCTTGACATTTGCCCTGGCAGTCCCGAGCGCTTTTACGCTTTCCCTGTAGCTGTTGATGACGGCGATCCTGCCGTTTGCCTCGCTGAGGATCTCTTCTGTCTTTTCCAGGGATACTTCGCACTCTCTGATCCTGGATTCACTGTATCCGATCAGGGATTCCAGCGTATCTGTTATATCCGTGATACCGGTGCCGGGATCGGATCTGAGTTCGTCGAGCTTCAGCTGCATCGCATAGTCATAGCTGCAGTTCACATTGGAGAGAGCCCGGTCTATCTCTTTTCTGTTTTCGGCATACTCATCATCCACTGACCTTCCCATCGACTTGAGTTCTTCGACAAGATCGTTATACGGCTGTGTGTTGAAGAGCTTTCTGAAAAGCTTCTGCCTTTCGTCAGTGGTCGCGTTCAGCACCCTGCGAAACTCTCCCTGCGCGATCATGACTATGTTGCAGAACTGTCCCCTGTCTATCCCGAGGATATCCTTTACCGCCTCAGTGACCCTGGATGGTCCGTCCGTCACGCTGCCGTCGGGCATTTTCAGAGTCGCCGAGGCGTTCTCGTGCGTCATGCCCTCGCCGCGTTTTTTTGGTCTGTCATATTCAGGATTCCTGGTGACCGTGTATTCCCTGCCGGAATACTCAAATACCAGCTCGACTTCAGTCCTGTCCTCATCACCGGCGTACTGGGATCTCAGCGACCTGCTGTCTCTGCTGCCTCCGCTGGTCTCACCGTAAAGAGCATAGGTGACAGCATCGAAAATAAAGGTCTTTCCGGCGCCTGTATCTCCGGTTATCAGATAGAGCCCTCCTGTCCCGAGGCTCTTCATGTCTATGACTGTTTTATCCCTGTACGGGCCGAAGCCTGTCATCGTCAGTTTTATCGGTCTCATTCTCCGGCACCCCACACTTTATCTATAAGCCCGGAGATAAGGACCGTCTGCTCATCGCTCATGGGCTTTCCGTTCTGTTTTTCATATAATTCCGCGAATATCTCGAGCGGGGTCCTCGAATCGGTTTCGGCCGCGTCGGATACCGTCGGGAAAGCCCGTGTACGGCTGTTGTCGTACTCAAGCCTCATGATATTGGGATATACAGCCCTGAGATCGGACAATGCTCCGATTATGTCCTCTTCGTCTGTAAGTATCACCCTCATGTAGCAGTCCCTGTCGATTTTTTCGTAATACTGCTTATCGGTCAGGAGATGAAACGGTCCCCTGATGGCCATCATGTCACGCAGCGGAACAAGCTCCCGGGTCCTTACATCAGCGACGCATACCCCGTTTTTCTTTTCTCCGAGATCGACGATGGTCACGGATTTTTTCTGATCCGCCTCGGAGAACGAATACTTCAGAGGCGATCCGCAGTATCTCACTCCGGGAGCGGATGTGTCCTGCGGTCCGTGCAGATGTCCCAGCGCCGTGTAGTCGAAGCCCTCGAACACGTCCGCGTCCACGTTGTCGAGACCTCCGACAGTTATCTCCTCGGATTCCGTTCTTTCCGAACCCGTAACGAACTGATGGGCGATCAGGACGTTTCGTCTGCTTCGGTCGATCCCCATCCTTTCCACTGCGAATCTGACAGCATCGGTATATGAGCCGATCTCAGGCCCGGCGCTTCCGTCTTCGCACTCCCTTTCGATGAAGGCCCGCACATGAGTCGGCTTCAGGAAAGGCAGCATGTAGAAATCCACTTCCCCGTATTCGTCCTGAAGACTTGTTCTGCGGATGCTTCCGTCGTAGCCTCCGGCAAAGTGTATGCCCCTCTTGTCCATGATGCCGGCGCCGAAAGACAGCCTCTCGGCCGAGTCGTGATTGCCGCTTATG
Organism: Mogibacterium sp.; assembly: GCA_017512365.1. Lineage (GTDB taxonomy): Bacteria > Bacillota > Clostridia > Peptostreptococcales > Anaerovoracaceae > Crickella. The sequence goes on along the minus strand of JAFWGQ010000014.1, from coordinate 106,293 downwards.
ATGAATACGTCAAGACCCGTCTCCTCGAGTCCGGTAATAAAGGAATCGAAGAGCCTGACAGCCTCGGCCGGAGGCAGAGGCTTGTCGTATACATCACCGGCTATGATCACGGCCTGTATCTTTTCCGCTTTTATCATTTCAGTGATCCGGTCGAGGATATACCGCTGGTCTTCGATCATCGAAAACTCGTTTACGCGCTTTCCCAGATGCAGATCCGAGAGATGCATTATTCTCACTTTGTCCCTCCGTTATGCAGGCAAATCTCCTGTATTCCGCAGTTTTCACAGTCAGGCTTTCTCGCGTGACAGATCTTTCGTCCGTGGAATATCAGGAGATGATGCGCCCTTATCCACATGTTTTCCGGCAGACGCTCCTTCAGCTGGTCCTCCGTCGCGTTCACATCCTTTGCATCGGTCAGACCGATCCTGTTGGAGACTCTGAACACGTGTGTGTCGACCGCGATCGCGGGTTTTCCGAAGGCTTCGGCCATCACAACATTGGCGGTCTTGCGGCCCACTCCCGGAAGGCTTGTGAGCTCCTCGAACGTGTCGGGAACAGCGCCTCCGAAATCATCGACCAGCTTCTGCGCAAGCTTTATGATATTCGCCGACTTGGTCTTGTACAGTCCGATGGTCCTTATCGTGTCTATCACATCGGCCTGCGATGCAGACGCGAGAGCTTCCGGCACCGGATATTTTTTGAAGAGTTCCGGCGTCACCTTATTGACGCTTACGTCTGTTGTCTGAGCAGACAGTACGACCGCGACCAGCAGTTCGAATTCGCTTCCGTGGTCAAGAGCGCACATCGCTTCCGGATGCATCTTCCCGAGAGTGTCCATCACTTCATTTATCTGAGAGTCTTTTATAAGTCTTTTCCTGCCCATGTCTTTTTCTTCCAAATATCAAAGGCAGCAGCATAGCGCCGCCGCCTTTCTTTTCAGATCAACAGCTTCATCACCATATTGACAAGCGGTGTGAGCACCAGATCCGTTACATTGAACACTATCAGCGCGAGCAGTATGTACGTGCCGTACTGATATACCTTGTACCACCAGTCGTACTGATCGAGCTTGAACAGCTGCGTGACTATGTTCCATCCGTCGAGCGGAGGCACCGGCAGCAGGTTGAAGACCATCAGAACGACATTGATAGTCACCGCGTAATAGAGTATCTGGAAGATGTTGTACATCAGATCCGACGGCATGCTCGTAGCATAATGCTTCATCATGAACCGCACAGGTATCGAGATTATCACAGCAAGAATGAGATTCATCGTGACGCCCGCTATGGCGACGAGGAATTCATCTCGCCTCCTGTTTTTGTAATATCTCGGATCTATCACTACCGGCTTGCCCCAGCCGAAGCCGACAAGGAGCAGGGCTGCAAAGCCGATCCAGTCGATATGAGCCAGAGGATTGATAGTCACTCTGCCGTCTCTTCTCGGCGTAGGATCGCCCAGCCTGTCAGAGACCCATGCGTGCGCGAACTCATGGAAGCTCAGCCCGAGTATGATCCCCGGCAGTGAAAGAAGTTTGCCCAATATCATGCCTGCATTCATTTTATACCTCGCTTCTTATCTCCGTACCCTCAAGGCTGAAGGTCTTGCTCTCTGTTATCAGCACTTTTACCGTTTTGCCCATTATCTCTTCGGGGCTGCGGTCTGTAGTGAAGTTGACGAGCTTGAAGCCGTCCGTCCTGCCCGAGATCGTCGTCTCATCGCTGCGGCTCACACCTTCGGCTATCACTTCGTAAACCTTTCCTTTGTATTCCCGGTTCTTTTTCAGACTGATGTCGTTCAGCACCCCGACCAGCCTGTCGAATCTCTCGTGGCATACATCGTCCGGTATCTGATCCGCGAACTTCGCGGCGGGAGTGCCCTCCCTCGGCGAATAGATGAAGGTGAACGCCGAGTCGTAACCGACTCTTCTGACGATATCCAGCGTACCCTCGAAATCCTCGTCAGTCTCTCCCGGGAATCCCACTATCACATCCGTCGATATCGTGATGTCCGGAGCGGCCGCTCTCAGCTTATCCACTGTCTCAAGATACGATGCCCTGTCGTAGTGCCGGTTCATACGCTTAAGTATGCGGTCGCTGCCCGACTGCACCGGCAGATGTATGTTATGGCAGAGCTTGCCGCATGTCCTGAAGCAGTCGATCATCTCGTCGGAGATATCCTTCGGATGTGAAGTCATGAACCTTATGCGCTCGATGCCGTCTGTTTCGTTGACTGCCTTTATGAGATCCGCGAAGCTGTGTCCCGAAGCGTCTCTGTACGAGTCGACATTCTGCCCGAGCAGCATCACTTCCTTCACCCCGTCCTCTGCAAGACACCTGATCTCGTCAGTGACGGCCGTAAGCATCCTGCTCTTCTCGCGCCCCCTCGTATACGGTACTATGCAGTATGTGCAGAAATTATTGCATCCGTAGGTGATGTTTACAAGAGCCTTGTGGCTGTGCATCCTTACCGGCTTCATTTCATCTTCATCTATGTGAGGATTGTTGTCGATTATGGAACGCACCCTTTTGCCGGTCTTTGTTCTCTCTTCGATGAGTTCCGGCAGTCCGGCTATATTCTGGGTACCGAACACTATGTCCACCCAGGAGAACCTCCTGTTGATCTCTTCGACCACTCTCGGCTGCTGAGGCATGCACCCGCATACGCACAACATGAAAGAAGGTCTGTTCTTTTTGACCTTCTTGAACTGTCCGAGCGTTCCGAAGAATCTCTTGTCGGCGTTGTCCCTGACGCTGCAGGTATTGATCACGGTGATGTCCGCCTTATACGGATCATCGCAGTGCTCATATCCCATCGCCTCCAGGAGTCCCGCGATGTTCTCGGAGTCGTGCTCATTCATCTGGCATCCGTATGTGATGATATTATATGTCTTCATTCGGCTTTGTCCGCGTTTCCTACGCTAAGCTCCTTCTCTTCTCCCTTTGCGATCCTCTTTATGTTGCTGATATGCATGATGATGAGAAAAAATGCTGCGGCAATGGAGAAGTATCTGTATTCAGGTGCTATGAACCATACGGCGACCGGGTATGCCAGAGCTGCCGCTAGCGAGCCTACGGACATCTTGCGCGTCAGGCCGAAGCCCAGTCCTGCGGCAGCGAGCGCAATAAGCGCGGTCTTCCAGTTCAGAGCCAGAGCAGCGCCGAAAGATGCGGCTACGCCCTTGCCTCCCCTGAAACCGAATGCTGCCGGGAAGCAGTGTCCGAGAACTACTCCTGCGAAGCCCGCCATGGCGCCGAATGTGCCCGCGATCGCAAAGCCGATCTTTACGGCTGCGAAGGCCTTGAGTACGTCTATGACAAAAACGGCTATGCCGTAGCCGAGGCCCATCACCCTTATGGTATTGGTCATGCCTGCGTTGCCCGAGCCTTCCCTGCGGATGTCTATCCCCTTTATCTTGCCGAATATGATCGCCGGGTTGATGTCACCGAGTGCGTAAGCGATAAGAAAGGCGATCGCCAGTTTTCCGATCATCGTTCCGCTCACTGCTTTTCACCTCTCTTTTCATTCCATACGAATTTGATCGATGTGCCTTCGAAGTCGAAAGCCTCTCTTATTTTGTTCTCAAGATATCTCGAATACGAGAAATGCATGAGCTGCCTGTCGTTGATGCTGAAGCTGAACAGAGGCGGCTTTGTGCCTATCTGCGCCGCGTAGTATATCTTCAGTCTCCTGCCCTTGTCTGAAGGAGGCTGTCTCATCATGACAGCGTCCTCTATCACGCTGTTGAGTCTGCCGGTCGTGATCCTGACAGCTCTTGCATCGGCTATCTTCGAGCATCTGTCGATGATGTCGTAGAGCCTCACTTTGTTGAGCACCGAAACGAAGAGGACCGGAGCGTATGATGCAAAGAGAAGCTCTGCCTTGATCTTCCTCTCATAGTCACGCATGGTGTTGGTCTCCTTCTCGATGAGGTCCCACTTGTTGACGACGATGAGAAGACCCTTGCCCGCCTCATGGGCGTAGCCCGCGATCTTCTTGTCCTGTTCGGTCAGTCCCTCGACCGCGTCTATCATGAGGACGCAGATATCGCAGCGCTCCACCGCGGCGACAGCCCTTATGACGCTGAACTTCTCTATGGAGTCGCGCACCTTGCTCTTCTTTCTGAGACCCGCAGTGTCTATGAGCGTGTATTCCCTGTCCTTGTATGTAAAAGGCGTGTCTATGGTGTCTCTCGTAGTGCCGGCTATAGGCGATACTATGACCCTGTTCTGCTTCGTGAGAGCGTTTATAAGCGATGACTTGCCGACATTCGGCTTTCCGATTATTGCGATGTTTACGGTCTCATCAGATCCTCCGAATGCTTCTTCCGGGAAGCTCTCGACTATGCGGTCGAGAAGGTCACCGATGTTGGTCATGTTGGCCGCGCTGATAGGCACAGGCTCTCCGAAGCCGAGCTCGTAGAAATCATAAACAAGATCGTACGCCTTCGACGGAGCATCGACCTTATTGACAACGAGTATGACCTCCTTTCCCGTGCGCCTCAGAAGGTCGGCGACCTCGCGGTCCGCTGTCGTCAGGCCTTCTTTTCCGTCCACCATGAAGAGTATGACGTCCGCCATGTCCATGGCCGTAACGGCCTGATCCCTCATCTGGGATCGTATGGTGTCGTCAGTCTTTACTTCGATGCCGCCTGTGTCTATCACGCCGAATTCCTTGCCGTTCCATTCGGTCTCGGCATAGATGCGGTCGCGCGTTACGCCCGGGACATCCTCGACTATGGCCCGTCTTTCGCCTACGAGCCTGTTGAAAAATGTGGATTTGCCGACATTCGGTCTGCCGACTACTGCGAGTATAGGTTTACTCATCTTCTTCGAATATTCCCTCCACGAATTCGTGAGCATCGAACGGTACAAGATCTTCCATCTTTTCTCCGACTCCGATGAACTTGATCGGCATGTCGAATTCGTCCGTTATGGTTATGGAAATGCCGCCTCTTGCGGTGCCGTCCATCTTTGTAAGTACGATCCCGGTGATGTCAGTGATGCCGTTGAATTCCTCAGCCTGGCTCACCGCGTTCTTGCCGGTGGTCGCATCGAGCACGAGCAGGTTCTCTCTGGCAGCCTCAGGCCACTCCCTCGAGATGACCTTGCTCATCTTTTCGAGCTCCTTCATGAGATTTACTTTGTTCTGCAGGCGTCCGGCGGTATCGCAGATCAGAACGTCGATATCGTTGGCCTTTGCCGACTGTATGGCGTCGTATATGACGGCAGTCGGATCCGTGCCCTCTTCGTGTCTGATGACCCTGACGCCGGTCCTGTCGCCCCACATCTGGAGCTGCTCGGCTGCTGCCGCGCGGAAAGTGTCCGCTGCCGCGAGCATGACATTTTTGCCCTGCTGCCTGTACATGTATGCGAGCTTGGCGATGGTGGTCGTCTTGCCTCCGCCGTTTATGCCGATCATGAGTATGATCAGCGGATACTCATCAGCCATCCTGTTGCGCTCTCCCTTGTCCATGATCTCTTCCACTATCTTCGCAAGCTCGCGTCTTATCTCGCGCTCCCTTGTGTAGTGATGATAGTTGATCACTTCGTTGAGCTTTTCGATTATCTTTGCGGATGTGTCGATGCCGACATCTGCCATGACCAGGGATTCCTCAAGCTGGTCGAGGAACTCCGGACCGAGCTCCGGATTGTCGTAGACGGCCATTGTGATGCTGTCTATGAACTTCTGGAATGCGTTTTTCTTCTCAAATAGAGCCATTCTGAGTCTCCTTCTTGATTATTATCTGATGTTTTCATACGGTGAGCGCGGCGTATGGAGGAGCCGCTATGAATGTCCGAGAGAGGCCGCGGGCGATCGGCACGGAACGAGTCCCGCAAGCGAAGCGTCAGGGCCGTTCCCCGAGAGGCAAGGCCGAACGAGCAGACATTCACGGCGACGGAATCCAGCCGCGTGAGGCATATGAAAACATCGCTTTTATTCATCCAGATCGAACTCATCACCCAGCTTCAGCGACAGCATACGCGATATGCCCTGCTCAGGCATCGTCACGCCGTAGAGCACATCAGCGTGCTCCATCGTCGCTTTCTGGTGCGTTATGAGAGCGAACTGAATGTTTTCGAAATTCTTGAGGTAGTCGGAGAACCTCTCGATATTGACCTCATCAAGCGCAGCCTCGACCTCGTCGAGTATGACGAAAGGCGTAGGCTTGGCCTTGAGGACAGCGAACATCAGGGCTATCGCCGTCAGGGTCTTTTCGCCTCCCGAAAGCAGATTGATGTTCTTGAGCTTCTTTCCCGGAGGCTGAGCCGTTATCTCGATGCCTGACTCAAGCGGCTTAGTCTCGTCCTCAAGCCGCAGCTCGGCATAGCCTCCGCCGAAAAGTTCCCTGAAGGATTCCTCGAAATTGACCACGACCCTGTCGAAATTCTCCTTGAACTTCGTTTTTATGGTCTTGTCCATGTTCGAGATGATATCGTTCAGCTCGTCCATGGCCTTTGTAAGGTCGGCCTCCTGGGCAGTCATGAACTCATATCTTTTGCTGACAGCCTTGTACTCCTCGATCGCTCCGATATTGACGTCTCCGAGTTCGGCAAGTCTGAGCCTTATCTCTCTGGATTCCCTGTTTCCGGCGGTTACGGCGAAGTTCTCATCCCTCATGTCGACCGCCTCGGCATAACTGACCTCGAATTCATCCCAGAGCTTGTCCTTCTGGGTATCGAGAAGAGTCTCGTTCTTTGCTGTCCTTATCTCCAGCTTATATCTTGCGTCCCTGATCTCCTCGAGTTCCTCTCTGTCCTTCTTCTGGAGGTCAAGGAGCTCTTCGTTCCTGTTTCTTGTATCTTCTATCCTGTCCGAGATAGCGCTGATCTTTTCTTCGAGACCGGCCTTTTCAGCCGCGAGAGCCTTCTCCCTGTCGCCGGATTCTTCGCCCGTGGCAGTGAGCCGTTCGACAGTTCCTGTGAGTTCGGCCTGTGACTCCCTGTTTTCCTCGAGTGCGGATTCGAGCTCCGTGACGCTGTCTCTCACGCGCTCTATCATCTCGTTGCCGGAGAAGAGTCTCGATTCGCTCTCGCCGATCTTTACCTTGAGAGATACTATCATCTCGTTGTCTTTTTCGATGACAGGCTTCATCTCATCAGCCTCGGCCATGAGAGCCTCGACCCTGGCCTCCTTTTCGGCATATTCGCCTTCGGCCTCCTCGATGCTCTTCCTGTGGCCCGCTATCATCTCTTCGGCTCTTGCGATATCCGATTCTATGGTCTCCATACCGGATCTGAATCTTTCGGCCGCACCCTCGTCTTCCCTGACAAGAGCTTCCGCGTGATCCCTGTCGGTCCTCAGCACATTGCCTGCTATATCCAGCTCTGTGATCTCTGTTCTCAGAGCATCCCTTTCGCTTCTGAGCTGCATCCTTGCGTTTTCTGCCTTGTCCTTTAACTCAGAGAGAGCTGCAGTCCTTTTTGCGTATTCATCGATCTGAGCGCTCAGCGTGCTGATCTCTTTCTTTCTGTCAAGAAGGTTCGCCGTCCTGTTCCTGAACTTTCCGCCTGTGATGGCTCCGTAAGCGTTGATCACTTCACCCTCGACGGTAACGATCCTGAATCCGCCGATGTTCATCTTCGAAAGTCTTACAGCGTTGTCCATGCTGTCAGCTATGATGACCCTGCAGAGCAGGTAATCTACTATCTCTCTGAAGCGGTCCTCGGTCTGTACGATCCCTGATGCGATCCCTACGAAGCCTTTCGCATTTTTTACGCTGCTGTCCAGTGCGATCCTGTCGGCCTTTACCGACGCAACAGGCAGGAATGTAGCCCTGCCGGAGCTGCTGGCCTTGAGCCATTCTATGGACTTCATGGCGGCATCATCGTCATCGCAGACTATATTCTGCAGATTCCCGCCCAGAGCCGTCTCTATGGCTGTTTCAAAGCCGCCCGGGACCTTGATGATGTCGGAAACAGTTCCGATTATTCCCTTGCGGCCGCCGGACATGATGGCCCTTACGGCGTTGTTGTAGCCCTCGTAGTTGGCTTCCATCTCCTGGATGGTGCTTCTCCTTGCTATGGCTCTGTTGGATCTGGCTGATATCTCGTCTGTCTCGGCAGCGATCTTATCTATATTTGATGCAACAGATATAATGTTATCGGAAACTTCATCCAGCCTGTCTCTCTTTGCCTTGAGCTGCGCCTCGTTTTCGGCGATCTTCTTTTCGAGTTGTTTAAGGTTCTCTCTGTTGTCCGCGCCGGTCGTGCCCCTGGTCTCGAATTCCTCAGTAAGGCTGTCTCTACGCTCCTCCAGAGTCGCCATGTAGTTTCTCAGGGTCTTTATATCCGCGTTCTTTGTTATGTTCTTATTGTTGATCTCGATGAGATCGTTCTTGAGTTCTTCGACCTCAAACGTTATCTTCGAAGCCTTTCTGCTGTCCTCGTTGTACTTGACGACAGCGCTGTCGAGCTCGGCTCTTACTCTGTCCACTTCATCATTCATGGACTTCTCGCCTTCTTCGAGTCTGGCGAGCTCAGCTCTTTCCTGTTCCAGTCTTGCCTCGGCGGCCTTGCTTTCCTCATCGAGCCTTGCAAGCTCCTTTTCGATGTTCTCAAGACGTTCGCGGTTGAGCTTGCCGCCGCTTGTTATGATCGCGAGCTCATCGATCGTCTCGAGAAGCCTGGCATTGGCTCTGGATAATTCATCCGAAAGATCTATGTCTTCGTCTCTCAGGCTGTCTATCCTGTTATCAGTCTCTTCGAGTCTCGCAGCCGTCTCGTCGATCCTCTTCTGCAGATCTTCCAGATCCGCCTTTCCCGTCTCGACGCTCGACTCGAGATTTACGAGATTGTGGAGGATTATGTTTATGCCGAGATATTTGTATCTGTCTCTGAGACCGATATATTCGGTCGCTTTTTCGGAATCCTCCTTCAGTCCTCCTATGCGCCCTTCGATCTCGACGATGATGTCCCTTACCCTGTCGAGGTCAACAGTCGCTGCCCTGAGCTTGTTCTCGGCTTCTGTTTTCCTGCTCTTGTACAGAACTACTCCGGCTGCCTCTTCGAATATCTGACGTCTGTTCTCAGGCCTCGTGCTGACGATGTCCGCGATCTTGCCCTGGCCGATGATAGAGTATCCCTCTACACCGATACCGGTATCCATGAAGAGCTCACGGATATCTCTAAGCCTGCACTGATTGCCGTTTATCAGGTATTCACTCTCTCCCGAGCGGAACATGCGCCTGGTAACGGCTACCTCGTTGTATTCGAGCGGCAGTATCCCTCCGGAATTGTCTATCACAAGAGTGACCTCGGCCATACCCTTAGGCTTTCTGGTCGCGGTGCCGGCAAATATGACATCCTGCATCTTTGAGCCCCTGAGCTGTTTCGAGCTCTGCTCGCCGAGAACCCATCTGAGGGCGTCGGAGATGTTGCTCTTGCCGCTTCCGTTAGGTCCGATGATGCATGTCACACCGTCATTAAGTTCAATGCTTACAGGGTCCGCAAAGGATTTGAAGCCCTGCATCTCTATTCTCTTAAAGTACAATCAATACTCTCCCTTCGTGAGCGCGTCCTCTGCCGCCGCCTGCTCGGCCCTTGCCTTGCTTCGTCCTGATCCCGACCCGAGGACCTTTCCGTTCACCGCGACCTGCGTGGTGAACACCTTGCTGTGATCGGGTCCCGTCTGATCAGTTATCTCATACGCTATCTTTACGTTTTTGTCCCTGTCCTGCAGTATCTCCTGCAGTTTCGTCTTGAAATCCTTGTTGAGCTTGCCCTCTGACGCAAGCATTATCCTGTCCTTCAGCAGTCTCAGTATGACTTCACGGCAGGCTTCATAGCCTCCGTCCATTATGATCGCTCCCATGAGCGCTTCGAAGGCATCGGCCAGTATGGACGGCTTGTTCCTGCCGCCGCTCGCTTCCTCTCCTCTGCCCAGGTACAGAAATCCTCCGAGTCCCATCTCTGACGCAGCCCCGGCGAGCGAATCCTCGCAGACGACATCGGCCCTGCATCTCGATAGTTCTCCCTCATGAGCGTCCTTCATGATGCTGAAGAGCTCGACTCCGACTACTGCGTCCACGAAAGCGTCGCCTATGAACTCGAGCCTTTCGTTGTTCCTGTCATATCCGAGCCTGTGCTCTGATGCGTAAGAGCTGTGAGTCAGCGCTGTCCTGAGCAGCCTTTCGTCCGAAAAGCAGTATCCCGTTATATCGTAAAGTTTTCGGTAATCTGTTTTTCCGGACATCTACTTTTCCTCTTGCTGCTCTTTGCCGTCCACCTGCATAAAGACCGCGAACGGATCGTCCTCTTCATCGCGCGCTTTTTCAGCATCAGGTTTTTTCCGGAATGTCTCGCTGGCTGTGGAGATAGCTTCCGCGATCCTGCCTGAGATGCTCTGCTCTTTTTTGATGGCTTCGTTCTTGAGTATGGCTTCCTCTATCATGCCGTTTATGTCATTGCTCACATAGTCGATGGCTCTGTGTATCGCATAATAAACCTCGGTCTCCTTTGAATTGCCGTGGATCTTGAGCACAGCTCCCTTGAGGCCCAGGATAGGCGCTCCGCCGGCATCAGCGTAGCCGAAGGTGGTTTTGAGCGCTTTCAGCTTGCTGTGCACCAGCGCTGCTCCTGCCTTGGCGACCAGGCTTTCTGTCAGTTTCTGCCTGAGAAGGCCCGTTATCGCAAGCGACATGCCCTCGCTGCTCTTGAGGAATACATTGCCGCTGAAGCCGTCTGTGACGACAACGTCGGTCTCTCCGAAGACGACATCTCTCGCCTCGACATTGCCCTTGAAGTTGATGTCGCTTTTTTCGAGCATTTTGAAAGCGTCCTTATGCAGGTCATCGCCCTTTCCTTCTTCTGCTCCGACATTCAGAAGCCTTACAACAGGCTCATCATTCCCCGTGATGCCCTTGACGAAAATGCTGCCCATTATGCCGCTCTGATATATGTATTCAGGCTTAGACTCCACATTCGCTCCGCAGTCAAGGAGGAGTGTGCTTCCCTCCCTGCCGCAGCGCGGGAACCACGCGGCGATCGAAGGTCTCTTGATGCCTTTGATCCTGCCGAGATTGATGAGACCGGCCGAAAGAAGCGCTCCGGTGCTGCCGCCCGAGATGAATACATCGGCTTCTCCCGATCTGATCATCCCCATGCCTTTTACGATAGTCGAGTCCTTCTTTTTCTTTACCGCCATGGCAGGAGATTCATCATTGGTGATGACCTCCGTGGCATCGACGATCTCGATATTGCCGCCTTTCCACTTATTGTCATCGAGAGCTTTTCTGATAAGCTCTTCAGGACCGATGATCACTATCGTCTCTTTGATCTCCGGCGCCGCCTTTACAGCTCCCTTGACTATTTCATCAGGCGCGTAATCGCCGCCCATGCCGTCAATCAATACTTTCATTCTTTCTGTACTCCGTTCTTTTATATCTGTTTATGGTCCTTTTTCCTGCGAAGCTGTCCGCAGGCCGCGTCTATGTCGCTGCCGAGAGTCCTCCTGACCGTTACGGCCACGCCTCTTCTTTCGAGGACCTCCCTGAATCTGCGCGCGTTCTCCGGCTGGACCTTTCTGTAGTCTCTTCCGCTCACTTCGTTCAGAGGTATGAGGTTCACATGCGTGAGCCAGCCCATCACTCTTCCTGCGAGTTCCTTCGCGCATTCCTCCGAATCGTTCACACCGTCTATCAGCGCGTATTCGAAGGTGATGCGTCTTCCCGTCTTTTCGGTGTATTCCCTGCAGGCATCCATCAGCTCGTCATAGCCGTACTTCCTTGCGGCCGGCATAGTGCGTTCTCTGAGCTCCTGGTTCGGAGCGTGCAGCGAAACAGCCAGATTGACCTGAGGCGCGTCTTCGGCAAACTTCCTTATCCCCGGGATTACCCCGCAGGTGGACACCGTGATGTTGCGAAGCCCGAGATCGTATCCGTCCCTGTCGTTTATGAGCCTTATGAACCTTATGACCTCGTCGTAGTTGTCGAAAGGTTCGCCCATGCCCATTATGACTACATGACCGATATCTTCTCCGGTAAGCTTCCTCATCGCGAGCACCTGGGCCAGCATCTCGCCTCCGCTCAGGTTCCTCTCAAGCCCGTCCATGGTCGAAGCGCAGAACGTGCATCCCATGCGGCAGCCGACCTGCGAGGATATGCATATTGAATTGCCGTATTCATATTTCATGAAAACGGATTCGATCTCCGCACCGTCTGTGAATCTGAAGAGACACTTTACAGTGCCGTCAGCGGATCTCTGGACCTGCGCTGCCTCCGGAAGTCCGGCATACCATCCCCTGTCCGCGAGACTCACGAGCAGCCTCATCGGAACATTATGCATCTCGTAGAAGGATTCCACACCCTTCGCGAGCCATCCGAATATCTGCTTCGCCCGGAACTTCTTTTCGCCGAGTTCCGTGACCAGGACCTCCAGTTCCTCAACTGTGCAGTTATGTATGTCTTTTACATTTTCTGTCTGTGGCATCAGCCCGCTCCCTGCAGATGCTGACTACAGTTTCTGTACCGCTATTCCCGTCCTGTGTCCGTTGATATCGAATTCAGGCAGTCCATCGTCATATTCGAGGCTCTTTGCGATAGTCTCATCCATGATGAAGTCCTTCGCGTCCTCTACAGCTGCCTTTATCTCATCGTCTGCGCAGAGGCTGATCTTTATCTCGTCCATCATCTCGAAATCGGCCTGCTTCCTGAGCTGCTGGATCTTGGAGATCACCTCTCTTACGTATCCCTGATCGATGAGCTCCTGAGTCAGCGTCGTATCGAGTATGACGAAGACGTTGTTGTCCATGCCGACCACGAAGCCTTCCTTCGAAGAGATGCGGACATCGAGCATGTCCTCAGTGATCTCGTATTCCTCATCACCGAGAGTCATCATTATGTGATCCTCGTTTATGGATCCGAGAAGCTCCTTCGCGTTGATCTCAGTCAGTCTCTTTCCGAAGTCCTTGACCTTCTTTCCGAGCACCGGTCCGGCTGTCCTGAAGTTAGGTTTGATCTCGAAGTTCATGTACTTGTCGAGATCGTCCTCGTACTGGACCTCGCCGACGTTGAGTTCCTCGGTGATGAGGTCTGTCAGGTCTCCTATGAGCTGCCTGTAACTGCCGTCGACGATGACCTTCGACAGAGGCTGTCTGACCTTGAGCTTCTCCTGCTCCCTGGTGCTTCTGCCGAGGTTTACGAGAGTCCTTACAAGGTCCATCCTCTCCTCGGCCTTTTTATCGATCAGGCTCTCGTTCGCTTCAGGATAGTAAGCCGTATGGACGGTCTGCTCTCCGGTGAGCTTTGTATATATCTCGTCAGAGATGAACGGAGCGACAGGCGCCATCATCCTGGCTACGCCCACGAGCACCTCATATGTGGTCGCGTACGCGGCTCTCTTGTCGAGGCTCATGTCCTCTCCGGCTCCTTCCGCAAAGAATCTTCTCCTGGCTCTTCTGATGTACCAGTTCGAAAGATCCTCGTCGATGAATTCGCCTATGGCCCTTACTGTCCTCATGTGATCGTACTCGTCCATGGACTTTGTCGTATCGACGATCAGCCTGTTGTATTTCGAGAGTATCCACTTGTCGAGCTCGGCCCTGTCGTCGTAAGGGACATCGAGCATCGAAAGCTCGACCTTGTCGATATTGGCGTAAAGGCAGAAGAAGTTGTATGTGTTCCTCAGAGTGCTGAACACCTTGCTGATAACTTCCTTGACTCCGTCCTCATCGAATCTCGTCGGCGTCCACGCAGGCGAGCCGTACACGAGATACCATCTGACGGCGTCAGCTCCGTACTTGTCCATCATCTCGAATGGATTTACGGTGTTGCCGACGTGCTTCGACATCTTCTTTCCGTTCTTATCGAGTATGAGGTCGTTCACGAGCACGTTCTTATACGGTGCGCACCCTTTAACGATGGTAGAGATCGCCATCAGTGAGTAGAACCATCCTCTCGTCTGGTCGATGCCCTCGCAGATGAAATCCGCCGGGAAGAGCTCATCGAAATTCTCCGAGTTCTCGAACGGATAGTGCCACTGAGCGAAAGGCATTGCTCCCGAGTCGAACCAGCAGTCCATGACCTCAGGTATCCTGTGCATGCTCTTTCCGCACTCAGGACATCTGATGGTCAGTTCATCGACATACGGTCTGTGGAGCTCGATATCCATGTCGATGTCCTGATCGACGTCATTGATGAGCTGCTCACGCGAACCCACGCAGTGGAGATGTCCGCATTCGCACTTCCAAACAGGGATCGGGGTGCCCCAGTATCTCGATCTCGAGATCGCCCAGTCCTTGACCTCCTCGAGCCAGTTGCCGAAGCGCTTCTCGCCTACATACGGCGGGTACCAGTTTACAGTCTTGTTGTTCGCGACGAGCTCGTCTCTGAGCTTTGTCATCTCGATGTACCATGACTTGTTCGCATAGTACACGAGCGGCGTGTCGCATCTCCAGCAGTGCGGATAGGCGTGCTCGAGCTTTGCCTTTGAATAGATCTTGTCGTCCTTGGCCAGATACCTGATGATATCCACATCGAGGCCGTCCTCCATGACGAATCTGCCTGCCCACGGAGTCTCTGTGTAGCAGCCCCTCTCGTCTACAGGCTGGAGGACAGCGAGATCATATTTGCGGCCGCAGTTGTAGTCGTCTTCACCGAAAGCAGGAGCCGTGTGTACGATGCCGGTACCGTCTTCAGTGCTTACATAGTCCATGCATGTGACGATGAAGGCGTTCTTTCCCTTTTCAGGAACGCAGAACGGCTCGATCTGCTCGTATGTCCAGTACTCCATTTCGGAGCCTTTTACCTTTTCGGCGACCTCATATTCATCGTCCCCGAAGACCTTGTCCGCGAGAGCCTCGGCGACCCAGAGGAGATTTCCCTTATTTTCGCCGGATTTCATCAGGCACTTGACATAATCGACGTCAGGGCCGACGGTCAGAGCAACGTTCGAAGCCAGGGTCCACGGCGTTGTCGTCCATGCCAGGAAGTATTCGTTGTCGTGATCGACTCCGGTGCGCCTGAACTTGCATGTCAGGGTGTTGACCTTTATGTCCTTGTAGCCCTGAGCGACCTCGTGCGAGGCAAGTCCCGTTCCGCAGCGCGGGCAGTAAGGCAGGATCTTGTAGCCCTCGTAAACGAGCCCCTTATCGAAGGCTGTCTTGATGATCCACCATCCTGTCTCGATATAGTCGTTCTTGAATGTGATATACGGATCTTCCATGTCTGCCAGATAAGCCATCTTCTCTGACATGTCCGTCCACATCTGTGTGTATTTGAATACGGACTCGCGGCACTTCTCATTGAATTCCTTTATGCCGTATTTTTCGATGTTCTGCTTTCCGGAGAATCCGAGCTGTTTTTCGACCTCGATCTCCACCGGAAGCCCGTGGGTGTCCCAGCCGCCTTTGCGCTTTACCTGGAAGCCCTTCATGGTCTTGTATCTGTTGACTGAATCCTTGAGGGTCCTGGCCATCATGTGATGGATGCCCGGCTTTCCGTTTGCGGTCGGTGGCCCCTCATAGAACACGAACGACGGAGCTCCCTCTCTTGCCTTTACGCAGAGACTGAGCAAGTCCATCTCATCCCACTTTTTTACCTGCTGAGCCTGGCACTCGGCTACAGGCTTGTCTGATAGATTCTGAAACATTGTTTTACTTTCTCCTAAGATGATAATTTTGTTCCCGTTTACCTGTCGATCCGTGCTCGCAGATTGGTCTCCACGGACAGTCTGAGCGCATAAATCGACATAATAAACCATCATTTCACATAACTAATGAATAATACCACAAAACAGGTCTCCATTGCACGTTTACAGACAAAGAAAAAAGCCGTGTTTTGGCTTTATTTCCAAGCAAAACAGGGCTTATGTGAAATGCGCTTTGTCAATCGATGAACCTGTAGCTGCTCTTGTCTGTCTTATGCTTGATATCGTACATGGCCTCGTCGGTCATCTGGTACAGCTCGTCGATATCATCGGAGTTCTCAGGCCATATGCCGATGCCCATGCAGGCAGTCGAAAGGATATCCCCCTCTTCGGTCTTTATAGGCTCGTCCATTACCCTGCATATCTCTTCGGCAAGCTTCTTCGCCGATTCACGTACAGGCTCGCCCTCATGCTCTTCGAGCACTATGACGAACTCGTCGCCTCCGAGCCTGATCGCGGTGACTCCGCGTTCCGATGTCCTGAATGTGGTAACGCCGTCGTTTCCGAGATTTTTCAGTCTTCTGCCGACCACTTCGAGCACCCGGTCTCCTATCTCGTGACCGTAAGTATCGTTCACCTGCTTGAAATGGTTGAGGTCCATCAGCATCACAGCAAAAGGCTTTCTGTCTGCTGCATCAGCAAGACCCTGTATGCACTCTCTGCCGTAGCGTCTGTTATACAGGCCTGTCAGGGCGTCGGTCGATGATATGATCCTGAGTTCTTCGTTGGCCTCGCGCAGTTCCCTGGTCTTTTCTTCGACCATCTCTTCAAGCCTCTGGTTCACCTGCATCTGATGCTCGAGCAGCTGCGTGTTATATACCCTTGCCTGAAGCGACTTGTATATCGTCGCATAAGAAAGAACGGCGATTATGAGAAGATAAAGGTCCCGTGTATCGAAGAAATGCAACCCGTAGAGGATCATTCCCAGCAGGAGGAACACAGCTGAGTTCCCCCATATATACAGACTTTTTACCTGTTCCCCGGGCTTCAGCTCGTCTTCCTCCGTGCCTCTTTCGACCAGATGAGGATCGCTCTGAGCCCATGAATAAACCACAAGGCCCGCCAGTCCTATTATCTCGACCACAAGAGGTCTCGGATCCGCGTCTGACAGGATGCGGTACAGCCTGTCGAGCTCGACCACGCAGTAGGCCGTCAGCATGACAGCAGAGCAGTTTGTGCCGAATGTATGTCCCCTGAAATTCGTCTGCACGAATATGGAAAATATCAGAACGATGGTGAACACAGCCACGAAGAAGTAGACCATGGCGGCGAACATCCTGAAGCCTCTGATCTGCATGCCGGCATAGTGATAAAGCACGAGCTTCTGGACCACCATGAACGCAAAGAAAGCGATGGCGAACGTATGCAGCGTCATCCTTTCGAAGTGCAGTTTGTTGTATTCGCTCTGGGTCATCAGGAGCAGTCCCCCCCCCCGAGAAGAACAGAAGCGGTATGAACGAAACATTCTGCGCCACAGTCAGAACGGTCTCCGAATCGTTCATGAACGTCGCGATGAATCTCAGGGTCTCCTCAAGCCCCCATACAGCGCTCCCGACCATGTACGCCAGAGAGATGTTCCTGTAATGGCCCTGTGTATCCTTTGCAGCATAAATGAGCAGCGCAGCGCTGAACGCTGTAAGAGCTGCAAAGAGATGATAATATCTCCAGCTGCCTGCGAGCGTCGTGACAAAGGCCGCTGCCCACAATGCGAGAGTAGTTATTCTCAACATCTTCGTCCCCGGATTCATCGTGTAGATTATATGTTCAACGGATACAAACTTCAACTAAACGGAAGGCAGAGCCTTAGCCCCGCCTTCCGTGATCAGATCTTTCAGACATGATTCCGGTCGATCACCGATCCATGCAGTCTATCTTACCTTGACTGTCCTGGTATTTGACCATTTGCCATATACCCTCTTTCCTTTCACCTTGTTGAAAGCACGTACATTCACCTTGTACTTGGTATTGCCGTAAAGATTCTTTACTGTCTTCTTTATCGTCTTCTTGCTGCTCTTTTTAACCGTTATGTACGTTTTCTTACCGTCTCTTGTATTGGTCAGACGTATCTGATAGCCTGCGACTTTCTTTTTGACTTTCCTGAAAGATACTGTGATCCTGTTCTTGCCCCTCACTGCCTTAGTGAGCTTCACCTTGGCAGGTGCATACTTCGCTTCGATGTTCTTCTCATCTTCAACGGATTTCTTCAAAGCATCGAGCTCTGCTTTTGTGTCTGCAGCAGTTTTATCAGCATCAGCCTTTGCCTTTTCGAGAGCATCGATCTTCTCTGCATCCTCCCTGACATTCTTCTTCATTTCAGCCAGTTCTTCACTGCTGGTGTTGACCTTTTTATCACCTACCTTGACCTCTCCCGTTCCATCGTTAGTTACAGTAGCTTTTGTAGTATCAGGATCAAGAACAACATCTCCCTGCGTTACAACAATCGCATTATCAGATGCTTCTGCTGCCTCCTGGATTGATTCCTGTCCTACTGCAACGCTCGATTTTCCTTCTGTATTTGTTACATTAGCTAACGCTATTTGTGGAACAGCCTGTATTGTTGCCTTTGGCTCTGTTATAATAACACTTCCCTGTGTAATGGAAACTCTATTACCGGCCTCGTTAGCAACTTGCTGGATCGACTCCCGGCCTACTGCATATGTTGTCGCTCCTCCTGAGCTCGTTACATCAGCTACAGCAGAACCAGCTACAATGAATCCTGTCACATCTGTACTATAGATGCCTCCTGAAATTGGTATATCAACGTCTTTTTTAAGGCTAGCACTCTTTGCAACAGCTGCATTTCCACCGGAAATAATTGGAGTTCCGGAAATATTAACAACATTTCCTTCCTGTGCTGCTCCATTAACATTAATTCCGTTTTGTTCGCCAGTTATTGTCCCTCCTGAAATCGTAATATTTGACGGAGGATTTTTCTTGTTTGTGTTATTGAGCAGTATTCCGCTAATTTTACCCGTAATCGTTCCACCTAATACAGTAATCGCAGCACCACTGTAGTTTTGAATTCCATCAGCCGTACTTGAGAATATTCCAGCATTACCTTTAACTGTTACTTCTCCGCCAGTAGGCTTTATTCCGCCCTTATCACCAGACACTCTGGCATCACCTGAAACTATTACTGTACCATAGGTGTTCATTATGCCGTACTTTGTGCCATGAACTTCTCCTCCGGAGACAGATATGATTCCGTTGCCTACAGTAAGCTGGATTCCGTTACCGCTGCTTCCATTGCAGTTCAATACTCCTCCCTGCACATACACATCTGCCTCTGATGCTTCTACAGCATTGCTGAGCCCTTCTGCCTTTCCAGCTTTTATAGTAACAGTAGTACCTTTATCACAGGAAACAGCTTTATACGCATAATCCAATGTGCCGCCTTCCAGAATAAACGCTCCACTCGTTACTTTAACGTCATTTGTTATCTGCGTATACTTACCCTGATAACTATTATATGACTCCCCATAAATCCTTCCGGTAGTTCCTTTGATAGTTACCGTACCACCAGTAACCTCTATAACACTTGAACCAATGTCTTTTCCAGTGATGTTGTATTTACCGATATCGATAGTAACTGTTTTCGGGATAATCAAAGTAGCTGTAAGAATACCATCTGACTGCAGTACTATGACATCTTCTTCACCTGCTGCAGATACAGCAGATTCAAGCGTTTCATATCCCACATCGCCTATTTTAGCAACTATTCCGGCATCCCCGACATCATCCGCAAACACCATCGCCGGCATGAATGTCAGGATCATCGTCAATGCCAGCAGTATCGACAAAGCTCGTTTCTTATACTTCATATCAATTCCCCCTCATAAATAAAAACAAGGTCACACATGGCAGTGATGCATCGTAATACACCCTTCCCTGTATAACCCTTTCTCACGTGGCAGCTTATATAATTGCTGCCGCTCACGAAATATATTTTATGGTTAACCATCCTGTAATGACAGTATTGTTTAATTGTTAACTATTTTTTATTACTGTTATAGTCAACCTGAATAGTCTGCAGGCATTGCAATCAGTACTCTTGTAACGATTATTGCTTATTATGTTTTTTTATGTACTTTTTGTTGCATTGACCGGCGGGCCTGTAAAGTATAAAATTGGAGCATCAAAAAAGCAGCGCTTCGGCTGCTGAGATGCGAGGTATATATGCCGCTCATATTGCTCGGACTGATATTCATAGTGGGAATAGTCATCTACGCTCTTGTCAGGTACGCCAACAGCGATGAGCAGATCGACATGCGCCCTGTCAGGGAGCGTTATTCTCATGTTTTCGAAAAGATGAAGGAACGCATGAACAAAAGCGCAAACTATGAGGTCGTCGACGACGATGAAGGTTCTCAGTCAGACGATGCTGAAACCGGCGGCAGCGGACATACCATGCACTTTCCGGATGACGCCGAGGTCGAAAAGCGCAAGCGGAACATCCGTTAGACCTTGCGTGCGTATGTGCCGTCCGGCATCATTACCCTGCCTTTGTCTGTATCGCAGTATACTTCAGTCATTATGCCGCGTATGCGGCTTTTTATTTTACCGTCACATACAGGGCAGGCTATCTCGACTCTTCTGTCGAGGTTCCTCGTCATAAGATCGGCCGAAGAGATGTACATGACTTCTTCAGCGCCCTCGCCGAACACATACACTCTCGAATGCTCGAGGAATCGTCCGACCATGTTGACGATGCAGATATTCTCGGTGCAGTCCGGTATGCCCGGCAGTATGCAGCAAATGCCGCGAACTATCATGCGGATCTGACATCCCGCGCATGATGCTTCCATGAGCGCCTCTATTATCTCTTCATCGGATACGGAATTGACCTTGAAGAATATCCTGCCCCGGTCCCCTTTTCCGGCCTCGCGCTTTATGAGTCTCAGGAGTTCGCTGCGCATGCTTACCGGAGAAGCCAGAAGAGGCGCGTATCTCTTTGCGGACGCCTTCCTGCTCCCCCGGGTCTGCACATCTGCTATCCTGTCCTTACATATATCTCTGAACAGCCTGGCTGCCGCCTTCCCGATCTTCCGGTCATATGTGATCAGAGAAAGATCGGTGTACTGTTTCGCCGTCTTTTCGTTGTAGTTGCCTGTCGAGATCTGGGTGATATGTCTTTCTTCCCCGTCCGCGCCGGTGATGACGATCTGGCACATTTTGGAATGTATCTTGTAGTTCTCCGTGCCGTAATACACTTTGCAGCCCGCCGCTCTGAGCTTTTCCGCCCATTCGAGATTCCTCTCCTCATCGAATCTTGCCCTGAGTTCGAGCACCACTCTGACTTTCTTCCCGTTTCTTGCAGCGTAAATAAGATATTCGGTGATCTTCGGGTTGGCTGCAAGACGGTATATCGTGAGCCTTATCTCCTTTACTCTGGCCGAAAATGCGGCTTCTCTCAGAAGTCCGAGGAAGAGATCCATCGAATCCTGCGGATACGCCGACAGAAAATCCCTTTCCTTCACAGCGTCGATGATGTTCCCTCTTATCTCCCTCGTCTGATCATAAGGATCATGAGCTTCATACATCAGGCCGATCCTGAGCCATTCCGGAACCGCCTCCGCAAGTTCGTCCAGATATGAAAAATCTATCCTCGTGGTGCTGAATATCTGTCTGCTGTCTATATCGAGGCAGCCTTCGAGGTATCTCCTGAGATTTCCTGACATCCTGCCGTCGGCAATGAGCTTGTCGGCCGGAGCAGTCTTCCTCTGCCTGACTATCTCTCTCATCTCTCCGGCGGTATTCGCCCTGCTCCCTCCGCCCGCAGCCTCTGCGTTCCTTGCGATGTCTATCGAGAATATCTCTGTCGGGATGAAAGGAATGAACAGCGTGTCGGCAAACATCTCTATGATGTCTTCCGTAAGCACGTATCTGAAAGCCGAGCCGGGCTTTATTCCCCTGTCGAGGACCAGCAGCTTGGGTATGTCTTCCGGTATGTCTATGACTCCGAACCTGTCCTCTAGCTCTGCGTCAAGGCTGGCTATCATGTAGGGACGCTCCTCGTCCAGTTCAGGAAGAGGATCATCAGACGTGAGCAATATCACCTTCAGTCTGCTTTTGATCTCGTCGCGGAAGAAATCGAAGCATCTCCCGCGGTCGTTTTCATCGAGCTGATAAGGCTCCATCCTGATGATGCCTGATTCGGCGAGCTTCCCCTCGACTATGCCGTACGCCATGTCCTTCTTCATCAGGAGACCCGGCACCATGCTGTGTATCAGTCTGAGCTGCTCTGCCGGAGTCATCCCGGATCTTTCATCAGGCTGATCATCGCCCTCGTCATCCTCGCCGAGCAGGCTGCCTACCCTTACCTTGAAGAATTCCTCGAGATTGCTGACAAATATGGCTATGAAACGCAGGCGCTCAAAAAGAGGCACTTTATCATCAAGTGCCTCTTCGAGTACACGCTCATTATATCTGAGCCATGAGATCTCTCTGTTTTGAGTGAATCCTTCTTCGTACAGCATCGAAGCTTATTTGTCTCTTCTTGGCTGTCTCTTGACGTCAGGACGCTCGAGGTTGATGCGGCCCTGTGAATCGATCTCATAGACCTTGACCGTAACTTTATCGCCGATGTTCATGACATCCTCGACCCTGTTGACCCTGTGGTCGGCCATCTTTGAGATGTGGAGGAGCCCCTCCTTGCCCGGCAGGATCTCAAGGAAGGCTCCGAAGCCCATGATCCTTGTGACCGTGCCCTCGTAGGTCTCTCCGACCTCGACATCCTTAGTGATGAGCTCGATCTCCTGTCTGGCCTTTTCCGCGCTTTCCTGATCGACAGCGTAGATGGCGATGAATCCGACATCATCGTCGGAGATATCGATCTTGGCGCCGGTCTCTTCGACGATCCTGTTGACTGTCTTTCCTCCAGGTCCGATGACGAGCCTGATCTTGTCAGGGTCGACTCTCATGCTGATGAATCTAGGAGCGTACGGGCTGAGCTCCTTGCGAGGCTCGGCGATCTCTTCGAGCATGTTCTCGAGGATCTTGGCCCTGCCGATCTTGGCCTGGTCGAGGGCCTGCTTGAGGATCTCTCTGTTGAGTCCGTGCACCTTGATGTCCATCTGAAGCGCCGTTACGCCGTCAGGAGTACCGGTGACCTTGAAGTCCATGTCTCCCAGGAAGTCTTCCATGCCCTGGATGTCGGAGAGGATCGCGAACTTGCTCGATCCGTCTTCGTTGAATCCTTCGATGAGTCCCATCGCGATGCCGGATACAGGTTTTTTGATAGGAACGCCGGCGTCCATCAGAGCGAGCGTGGAGCCGCATGTCGAAGCCATCGAGGATGAACCGTTAGAGCTCATTACCTCGGAGACGACTCTGATAGCGTAAGGGAATTCCTCGTCGGAAGGAAGTACAGGCAGAAGCGCTCTTTCAGCGAGTGCTCCGTGTCCGATCTCTCTTCTTCCAGGCGACCTTGAAGGCTTTGCCTCGCCCGTGCAGTAGCCCGGGAAGTTATACTGATGCATGTATCTCTTTCTTGTCACATCGTCATCGATGCCGTCGAGCCACTGAGCCTCGGAAAGTGGCGCCAGTGTCGCGATCGAGAGGACCTGTGTCTGGCCTCTCTTGAAGAGTCCTGATCCGTGAGCTCTCGGAAGATATCCGGTCTCGCTCCAGAGCGGTCTGATCTCATCAGGTCTTCTGTCGTCAGGTCTTACGCCTTCTTCGAGGATGCGCGTTCTGACCTGCTCCTTCTTGATGTTGTAGAGGACCTCGTCTACCTCAGCCATCCTCTCCTCAAACTTCTCGGCGAAGTGTCCCTTTGTGAGTTCGGACACAGCATCCATATTGGCAAGTCTTTCCTGCTTATCTTTGGTATAGATGGCGTCGACCATCAGCTGTGTTGAGTATTCTCTTACTGCAGCTTCTACGTCCTCGCCGGCCTTGAAAGTGACATAGTCCTGCTTTTCCTTTCCGACTTCCTCAACGATGCCCTTGATGAATCTGCAGATGTTCTTTATCTCTTCGTGACCGAGGAGTATGGCCTCGAGCATCTGATCCTCAGGAACTTCTTTCGCTCCGGCTTCGACCATCATGATGGCCTCCTCGGTACCGCAGACTGTCAGATTAACGTCGGATACCTGTCTCTGCTCGAAGTCAGGGTTGATGACGAATTCGCCGTCGACTCTGCCAACGACAACGCCTGCTGTAGGGCCGTCCCAAGGGATGTCCGATATGGCGATCGCGATGGATGTTCCGATGAGGGATGCTACCTCAGGCGAGCAGTCGTGATCGACCGAAAGAGCGGTCGCCGCGACTACAACGTCGTTTCTGTATCCCTTCGGGAAAAGAGGCCTCAGCGGTCTGTCGATGAGTCTCGAGATCAGCGTGGCCTTTTCGCTCGGACGGCCTTCTCTCTTGATGTATCCGCCCGGGATCTTTCCTACCGCGTAAAGCTTCTCTTCGAAATTGCATGTCAGCGGGAAGAAATCCACGTCCTGCTTCGGCTCCTTGCTGGCGCAGACCGTGCAGCTCACGACCGTGTCGCCGTATCTTACCACTGCGGCTCCGTTTGCCTGTTCGGCCAGCTTGCCTATCTCTACCTCGAGAAGCCTGCCGCCGAGTGCTGTTCTGTATGTTCTGTAATCTTCAAATCTACCCATTTATTAACAACTCCTTCCTGTTAATCTTTCTCTCCTATGGGCATTAACGTGCGGAGCTTTTGCTCCGGATATACAAGCAAAGCGGGAGGCGCACTCCCGCTTCATTGTCAGTGATTATTTCCTCAGACCGAGTCTGGAAATGAGAGATCTGTATCTTTCGATGTCTGTCTCTCTCAGATACTTGAGAAGGTTTCTTCTCTGACCTACCATCTTCAGAAGACCTCTTCTGGAGTGGAAGTCCTTGTGATGCTCTTTGAGGTGCTCGTTGAGGTCATTGATCCTGTAAGTAAGGATGGCTACCTGTACCTCAGGGGAACCTGTGTCGCCCTCTTTGATAGCGTACTCTTTGATGATTTCCTGTTTCTTTTCTTTTGTAAGCATAATAAAAAACTCCTTTTCTTCAGTTCGCCCGCTCTGCGAGGCCGTTGGAGTGTCGAGCCACTGCGGCGCGGGTATATTTGATTGATCGAGCCGCGGAAAAATCCCGCAGCTCGTGTATACTAACATAATACGAAGCGGATGTCTATCTTTTTTTATCAGATCAGATCACTGCTGTGGTTTTGAGTGATATTCCATCGCGCCCTCGCAGTCTCTTCTGATCTGTTCGAAGAGCTCCTCTCTGGAGCCGAACCTGACCTCTCCTCTCGAGAAATGATCGAATGTGACGCTTATGTCCTTATTGTACAGGTCATCGCTGAAGTCAAAGATATTCGTTTCGATCGACCTGACCTCATTGTCCGCATCGATCGTCGGTCTGAGCCCGAGATTCGATACGCTGCTGTATTCCCTGCCGTCGACTGTCGTACGAGTGAAATACACTCCGTACGGAGGAAGCATCCTGTCTGCAGCCGGGATGATGTTGGCAGTCGGGCAGCCGTTGGCGCTTCCTATCCTGTTTCCGTGCTCCACCCTGCCGGCAAACGACAGCGCCCTTCCGAGATATTTCCTCACAAGCTCCATGTCGCCGGCCGAGATCATCTCACGTATCAGGGTCGAGCTGACGACCTTTCCATCGACCTTTACCGCTTCCTGTATGCGGCAGCCCATGCAGGCTTCAGCGCACTCGGCCATGAGCATCTCAGGCTTTCCCTCTGCCCTTGCTCCGTAGCTGTAGTTGAAGCCTGCGGAAATGAAGCCCGAGTTCAGCCCTTCGGATAGGACCTCGCTGAAGAAATCGTGCGCTCTCATCTTCATAATGCGCTCATCGAACGGCAGGTTCACGAGGATGTCGAAGCCCATGTCCCTTATCATGGAGATCTTTTCATCTTCGGAGCATATGAGCTTTATCGCGGCCGGATCATCTCCGTCTCTCCCGAGGATGAAATTGAAAGGATGGTTCGAAAAAGTGAAGCAAAGCGGCTTAAGGCCTCCTTTCTTTGCGGCCTCAAGCGCATTCTCCATTATCTTCTGATGCCCGAGGTGTATCCCGTCGAAATTCCCCAGGGCCACCGCGGTCTTTTCTTCTATTCTCAGCTCTTCAAGATCATTTATGATTTGCATATTATTTTAACCTGCGCCAAAGTGTGTACAATCTCCGGATTTAGGCTCCATCGTACACACTTTCCACGTTCACATATAAGTTAAAGAACAGAAAATTACAGAAAATGTGTACGATTCGATGCTTTACGGCCAATTTGTACACACTTTTTTTGAAATTGTGTGTACGATCTCTCCAGAACTGCCTTGTTGTACACACTTTGATAGAATTCTCAAGTGGTTTCAGCCGCCAGACCGTAAAATGTGTGTACGATCTTAAGAAAATGCTATAGTCGTACACACTCGTGTGAATGTTGTATCAGATCAGCACTTTGCGGGGAACGAGGGATCCGTTTTCGATCGCCGCGACTCCGAGAAAGGCAGGCGCGTCACTGCCTTCAGGGTGCTTCCCGTATACACGGTACAGCTGATCATATCCGGATGGCTCTGTTATACTGTATCCTCCCTCTCTTGTGGAGTTGCCGTTCCTGAATGCAATAACTCTGTTATCGTTAAGAAATGCTTTCCCGAGATTTATCAGTGTCAGATCCGCAGGGATCACCAGCTCTTCGATCTCATCATCGCTCATGCTGACCAGCTCTCCGACATCCACGGCGTCTTCTATCGTAAAAAAGCCCGATGCCGTGCGCT
Organism: Mogibacterium sp.; assembly: GCA_017512365.1. Taxonomy (GTDB): domain Bacteria; phylum Bacillota; class Clostridia; order Peptostreptococcales; family Anaerovoracaceae; genus Crickella. The sequence goes on along the minus strand of JAFWGQ010000014.1, from coordinate 79,910 downwards.
CGAGTGCAGTCATGACAGCTCCGCAGCCGAGCGTCCTTCCGATGTCATCGCATATGGTCCGTATGTACGTGCCCTTTGAGCATGTGACATCGAATTCGATCTCTCCCGCATCAAGATCAAGACGCGCGATCTCATTTTCAAAGATCTCGATCTCCCTGGCCTTCATCTGAAAGTCCTTGCCTTCCCTCGCGAGCTCGTAAGCGCGCTTTCCGTCAACTTTCAGAGCTGAATACTTCGGAGGTACCTGGGATACATGCCCCGTATAGGCCCTGAACGCCTCTCTCACAGCATTTTCGCTTATTTCCGCATAACTGCCCGTTTCGAGGATCTCGCCCGTTATATCCAGAGTATCGGTCACAAGGCCGAGCTTCATCACTGCGTGATATGTCTTGCGGTCTTTGCCGTAATACTCGATTATCCGGGTCGCTTTACCCGCACATACAGGCAAAACGCCCGTAGCCATTGGGTCGAGCGTTCCGGTGTGTCCGATTTTCTTTATGTGAAGCCTGCTTCTAAGCTTTGCGCATACGTCCTGTGACGTCCAGCCCGCAGGCTTGTTTACGTTGATGACTCCGTCGATCTTCATCCTTTGAAATGATTTCTATCTGTCCCTTGTGTTCACGGTCTCGATCAGAACGGGTATGATCTTTTTCTCAGCTTCCTCCACAGTACAGAAGAACGTGCATCCGGCGGCAAGGACGTGTCCGCCTCCACCGAAGACAGCTGCGGCCTTGGCCACATTGGCGTATGACCTGCCCCTGAGACTGGCCCTGACGTTGTTCTCGGATTCCTTGAAAAGACACGCCGCCTCTACTCCGTCGATGCTCATCATCTTCTGTATGATGCCGTCAGCCTCATCCATCGTGCAGCCGCACTCCTTCAGAAGATCCAGCGTCACCTTGCCGGCAACGAGTTTTCCGTCAGCGTAGAACTTCAGATCGTCTATGACCCTCCCTTCCATCCTGATCGCGTTCTTCGATCTGCGGTCGTAGATCAGCGCTGAAATGACCTTGGAGTTGAAGCCTTCGATCCTGTAAAGATGTCCCGCTATCTCATGCGAGCGGCTTGTAGTGTTGCTGTGCTGGAAATTGCCGGTATCAGTAGTGATCGCCGTGAAGATGGCGTTGGCGATGTCGAGCGATATCCCGACGCCGAGCGCCTTCACGATATTGTAAATGATCTCTCCGGTCGCTGCCGACTTCGGCTCGATGCGCGAGAAATCGTAGCGTATGTCCTTGGCCTTTGTCTGATGGTGATCGATGCAGCCCTTCAGGCGCCCTCTCTCCCACGCAACCTCGCGGCCGGGTATGCGGTTCATGCCGTTGCAGTCGACCATTACGGAAAGCTGCACGTCGTCGAGCACGCTGTCGTCATCCGTCGTGCATCCGCACTCGAGAAAGTCCAGATTCTTCGGGACCGGTTCGTTGATCATCACATAGGCCTTCTTGCCGAGTTCTCTCAGAGCAAGGCAAAGAGCGGTGGCGGACCCCAGAGCGTCCCCGTCCATGTTGATGTGTGGGAATATGAGGATGCCGTCAAGATCCTTCATTATTGTCGCTATGCTTTTGATCGTGTCGTTCAAATCAGTCCTCGTTGCTGTAAGTCAGAGTGTCCAGGATGGAATCTATGCGCTGTCCGTAATCCTGTGACGAATCCAGTTTGAATATGAGTTCAGGCGTATGCCGCATCATTATGTCACGCGAAAGCTGTCCGCGTATCGCGCCCTTCGCCCTCTCGAATCCCGCGAGGACTTCGGCGTATACCTGCTCCTTGTCTTCATCTGCAAGGCAGACAGGCGAAACGTAGACGGTCGCATAGCTCCCGTCACGCGTCACCTCAGCTCCCGTGATGCTTATTATCCTTGATGTCAGCGCGGGATCCTTGGCTCCGTTGATCAGGAATCCGCTTACGCTCTTTTTGATCTCTTCACTGAGCCTTCCCTGTCTGTATTTAGCCACGCTTCACCTCTACCATCTCGAAGCACTCGATGATGTCACCCGGCTTGATGTCGTTGTATTTTTCGATACCCAGTCCGCACTCATAGCCGGCGGCGACTTCCTTCGCATCGTCCTTGAATCTCTTGAGCGAGGAGATGACTCCCTCGTGGATGACGATGCCGTCTCTTACCAGCCTGATCTGTGCGTTCCTCTTCACCTCGCCCTCCGTGACATAACAGCCGGCGACGATGCCGAGGTTCGGCACCTTGAAGGTCTCTCTGACCTCTGCCTTGCCGAGCACTTCCTCCCTGTACTCCGGATCGAGCATACCCTTCATGGCATCCTGTATCTCGTTGATGATGTCGTAGATGACCCTGTAGAGCCTGATCTCGACATCGGCTTCCTGCGCCTGGTTGGTTACGGCAGTCGTCGGTCTGACGTTGAATCCGATGATGATGGCGTTCGATGTCTCGGCCAGAGTAACATCGGACTCGTTGATCGTTCCCACGCCGCTGTGGATGACGTTGATCCTGACTTCAGGCGTCTCGAGTTTTTCAAGAGATGTTATGATGGCTCCGACAGATCCCTGAACATCTGCCTTTACGATGAGATTGAGCTCCTTGGCCTCACCCTCCTGGATCTGGCTGAAGAGCTTGTCGAGCGTCATGCTGGCGTTCTTCGCAAGCACTTCCTCTCTCATCTTGTCTTTTCTGTTCTGAGCGATCTCTCTTGCCGTCTTGTCGTCTCTTACGGCGTTGAAGGCATCGCCCGCGGCCGGCACGTCCGAAAGACCGAGGATCTCGACAGCCGTAGCAGGGCCTGCCTTTCTGATGGCCTTGCCCTTGTCGTCAGTCATGACCCTGATCTTGCCGGATGTGGTCCCGGCGACAACGCTCTGACCGGTCTTGAGAGTACCGTTCGATACAAGCAGCGTGGCCACAGGGCCCTTGGCCTTGTCGAGCCTTGCCTCTATGACCGTACCCAGGGCCAGTCTGTCAGGATTGGCCTTCAGTTCGAGCACGTCCGCCTGCAGTAGTATCATTTCGAGCAGGTCTGTGATGCCCTCGCCCTTCTTGGCCGATACCGGCACCGAGATGACCTCGCCGCCCCAGTCCTCGACGAGCACCCCGTGCTCCATGAGTTCCTGCTTGACCCTGTCAGGGTTCGCGCCCGGCTTATCCATCTTGTTGATGGCAACGATGATAGGGACGCCTGCCGCCTTCGCGTGGCTTATCGATTCTATGGTCTGAGGCATTACTCCGTCGTCAGCAGCAACTACGAGAACCGCTATGTCCGTTACCTGGGCTCCGCGCGCTCTCATGGTCGTAAATGCTTCGTGGCCCGGGGTATCGAGGAATACGATCTTCTTGCCGTTGATCTCGACCTCGGAAGCTCCGATATGCTGCGTGATACCGCCGGATTCACCCGCTGTCACATTTGTATTCCTGATAGCGTCAAGAAGCGATGTCTTACCGTGGTCTACGTGACCCATGACCGTGATGATAGGCGGTCTCGGTCTGAGCTCGCTCTCGGAATCCTCGTGCATGTCGATGCCCGGTTCTTCGATCTCAGCGACTTCCTCCGTTACAGCGATCTGGAGTCCGAGATCCTCCGCGAGCATCTCGACTGCGTCCCTGTCGAGGGTCTGGTTGATAGTAGCCATGACGCCCATCTGCATCATCGCCATGATGATTTTGCTGACGCTGATCTCAGCCTGTTCGGAAAGACCCGCTACAGTGATAGGCACCGTAACTGCGATGGTGCCCTCAGGGAGGAGTTCTTCCACTGTAGGCTCTTCGACCGTCTTGGTCTTGTATTTTTTCTTGTGACGTTCCTGTTTTTCGAGAGCGTTCTCATCGTAGAAGTTATTGCTGCCGCGGCGTCCGCCCGGTCCGTCTTCGCGTCTGTCGTATCTGGACTGACGTTCTCTGTCGCGGTTGTCAAAGAATTTCTTGCTCTTGCCCTTGCCGGATCTCGCAGCGCCCGAAGGAGCGGCTGCAGGAGCTGCTCCGCCCTGTCCTCTTCTCTGAGGCCTGTCGTCGCCCGTGGATCCGCCTTTGCGTCCTCCGCCCTGGCCTTTGCCCTGTCTGCGGCCGCCTTCACCGTCCTTTGCGGATGCGGCTCTTCTTTCTCTCTGCTGCCTTCTGGCTTCTTCGGCCTTTTTCTTTTCGGTCTCGGCATCGGAGATCTTCTTGAACCTCATAGGCTTGCCCGGAGCGTTGACATACTCTTCTTCAGGCTTTTCCTCAGGTTTTTCCGCCGGCTTTTCTGCCTCAGGCTCCGCTTTCTTTTCAGGTTTTGCAGTCCCGGAAGGTTTTTCGGCTTCCTTTTCAGGTTCAGCTGCTTTTTCGGCCGCAGGAACATCGGCCTTTGCCTCTTCGGCAGGCTTTTTTGTCTCAGGCTTTTCAGGCGCTTCGGCAGCAGGCTCTTCAGCCTTTGCGGTCTCTTCAGGTTCTGACGCCTCAGGCTTTTCATCCTTAGGCACTACCGGTTTTTTAGGTATGACCGGCTTGCCTGCAGGCGGCTTTGCCTTAGGGCCGTCCTTGTGGACGACAGGCACCGCCCTGATCTTAGGCTTGCCGCCCGATCTGCCGTCATCGCGCGCGACTCCCTTCATCATGTTGATGGATCTTGCGAGCCTTTCGGCATCGGCGTCTTCAAGGCTCGATCTTGCCGTGCCTACCTCGATGCCGAGCTTTTCCGCGTATCCCTTGAGTTCCTGTAAGCTTATGTCAAGTTCTTTGGTCAGTTCGCTAACTTTCTTTGACATTCAATCCTCCTTAGTTGTTATTGAATGCTTCATCAATAACTCTTGCAACTTCATCAGCATCCACGCTGCGTCTCAACGCCCTGTTGAAGGCTTTTCGCTTTATTGCAGCATCGATGCAGTCTCTGTCCCTGCACAGGTAGAAGCCCCTGCCCTCCGCAGGTATCGCCCCGTCCGCTCTGAGCCCGCCGTTCTGTACCGTGAATCTCATGAGCTCGTCCTGAGGCTTTGATTCCCTGCATGCGATGCATCTACGCATCGGCTTCGCTGTCTGATGTCTCCTCAACTGCGCCAACCTCTTCCGTCTCAGCTGTCTCCTCTGCGATATCCTCAGCGGCACCTTCAGCATCTTCTGCGATATCCGAGGTTTCCTCAGCTATCTCTTCGATATCTTCGGAATCCTCGTACTCATCGAAGGCAAAGCCCATCTCTTCGAGCTGTTCGTGGCTCTTGATATCGATCTTCCAGCCGCTGACTCTGGCTGCGAGCCTTACATTCTGGCCCTCACGGCCGATAGCGAGTGAGAGCTGCTGCTCAGGTACGACTGCCGTCGCGGCCTTCTCATCCTCATTGATGTATACTCCCTCGACGATAGCAGGTCTGAGGACATTGCTGATGAGAACGGCCGGGTCATCGTCCCATACGATGATGTCGATCTTCTCTCCGAAGAGCTCATCGGCGATGTTCTGGACTCTGGCGCCGCGGTTTCCTACGCAGGCTCCTACTGGATCCACGTTAGGGTCATTCGAAAAAACAGCGATCTTTGTGCGGGAGCCGGCCTCGCGCGCCGTCCCTCTTATCTCTACCGTTCCGTCCGCGATCTCAGGGATCTCGAGTTCGAAGAGTCCTCTGACAAGGCCCGGATGAGATCTGGAGAGCAGAACCTGAGGACCCTTGTTCTCTTTCTTTACATCCATGACATAGACCTTGATCCTGTCGCCCGGTTTGAAAGACTCAGTCCTTACCTGCTCGGAGGCAGGGACTCTGCCCTCTGTCCTTCCAAGCGATATCAGCATCGTTCCGTTGTTGATCCTTTCGACCTTGCCCGTAACGATCTGGCCCTTCTTTTCTATGAATTCGTTGTATGAATTGGTCCTCTCGGCCTCTCTGTTCTTCTGTACGAAGACCTGCTTGGCTCCCTGAGCCGCGATCCTGTTGAAGTCCTTAGGGTCGATCTCGTACTCGACTACATCGCCGAGCTCGTAACCGTCATATATTTCTTTTGCTTCCTCAAGCGAGATCTGTGTCAGATCGTCTTCTACCTCTTCGACGACTTCCAGTCCCATGAACACGGTGACATTGCCCTCTTCCATGTCCACTTCGACTCTGACATTCGACGCTCCGTAATTCTTCCTGTATGCATTCTCGATAGAATCCTTGATCGCTCCTATGATCTCCTCCTGGGAAAGGTTCTTCTCCTTTTTGAGATCTGCAAATGCATCTAGAAATTCCTTGCTCATTGTCTCCTCCTTCTCGATAGAGAATCTCTTTAAAATACTACTGCCAGATTTATCCTTGATATCTTATCGGCCGGGATATCGAGTCCACCGTCTGCGGTCTCAATGGTAACGATACCGTCTTTCTTTCCGGCGAGTATGCCCTCGTGCTCCCTGCTGCCGCATATTTTCTCATATGTCCTGACCTCGACCTGTCTTCCGGCGAAGCGAGTATAGTCCTCGTCCTTTATGAGCTCTCTGTCGAGCCCCGGAGAACATACCTCGAGGTTATAGCCCCTGGCGATGAAGTCATCGCGGTCAAGAGCATCGCTCAGGAACCTGCTGGCCTCTTCGCATTCCTCGATGCTGACATATTCGCTCCCGGCTCCGGCCGGCTTGTCGAGATATACTCTCAGGACCCAGCCCGGTCCTTCCTTTTTGTATTCGATCCTGTAAAGATCGAGTCCATGCTCAGCCAGGTACGGCTGCAGCAGTCCGCTCACTTTAGCGGATACATCATCCTTTGCCATGCCGCCTCCGTTTTTGGTACTACATAAGCGAAAGAGTGGGATCACCCACTCTTTCGGGAAAAACTATAGCTTACTCTGCACTTATACCATTAAACTGCAGTGATTGCAAGCATTTTGTTGTTTTTTGCTGTCTGACGCTATGCTGCAGGCTTTGCAGCAGGGTCTGCCGCAGGCTGCGGGGCAGGCTGCGTCGCCGGCTGCGTCGCAGCATTCGTATCCTGTTTCTTGCTGTCAGTCTTTTTATCATCCTTATTTTCTTCTTTTTTCTTTGGTACGATGACCGGCGGTTCAGTGCCCTTTGTGAAGTAGTCGCCGTTTCTGACGATAATGTCGCCGGGCATGTCAGGATATTCGCCTTCAACAGCTTCATCCACCTGACCCATGATATTGCTCCAGAGCGCGGCCGCGACAGATGAGGTCGCATCCAGCGGGGTGTTGTCATCTGTGCCGATCCAAAGAGCCGCTGAATATGAAGGAGTGAATCCGTCGAACCAGATGTCCCATGTATCATCCGTAGTACCGGTCTTGCCGCCTACCTTTATGCCGCTTATCGCCGCATCGCGCGCTATGCCGTAGGACACTACATCCTGAAGCACGTCCGTCATGATGTATGCGACGCCTTCATCAAGGACCCTTGTCTCCTCTGACTTCCCTTCAAGAAGGACCTTGCCCTCGCTGTCAGTGACCTTCGTATAGCATATGCCGCTGTTGCGGACTCCGCCGTTAGGGAATGTCGCGTACGCGAGAGACATGTCGAGCGGCGTGGCTCCGTATGTCATCGCGCCCAGGCCAAGAGCAGCAAGGTTCAGATCGTTTGTAGCTTCAGACGTGTCGTCGACAACTGTCGAGACTCCGAATTCCTTCACCTTTTCCATCGAATACTCAAGTCCGACCTGAGCCAGTATCTTGACTGCGCATGTATTTATCGACTGCTGTATGGCTGTCCTGAAGTTGTTGCTGCCGGTAAATGTCTTGCTGAAGTTCTGAGGCCAGTCCAGTCCGTTGACCTTCATCTTCTCATCGCTGACATATGAAGAAACGGTTATGTAATCGCCCCAGCCGGTATCCTGCTGCTTGTCATATCCGGTCTTTACATACTGGAATTTCTTGCCCTGCTTTTCGTAATCAAAGCTCCTCTGGAGAGCCGCGCCGTATACGGCCAGAGGCTTGATCGACGATCCCGGCTGACGAGGGCTGGTCGCTCTGTTGAAAAGCATGTCTGCATCGGCGAACCTCGTGCCCGCCATCGCCTTTATCTTCCCGGTGCCCACCTCGGTCATGACCATCGCGGCTTCCACGTTGGTATCGTCCCTGATGGCGGCAGGGAAATTGTCTCCGTTCCTGAATTCCTTCACTATGACTTTCTGAGCCTGCGTATTCAGAGTCGAGTATATGTGCAGTCCCTTGGTATATACGAGCTTTTCGGCCTGATCCTCTGTAAGCTGATACTGATCCATGAGATCTTTTATGACAGTCTCTATCAGGTAGTCCTTGAACGCAGAGCTCACGTCCTTCGCTTCCTTGCCCGGTTTGATCATGTCGACGATCGGGATCTTGGCCGCGTCGGCCTCCTCCTGCGTTATGTAGCCCTGCTCGGCCATGAGGTCGAGCGTCATGTACCTTCTCTCCTGAGAGATGTCGTTAGCGTAAAGGCCGTCGGATATCTCAGTCGTGGCTTCTCCCTCCTCTGTTGTCAGAAGAGCGTATACTCCCGGGGCCTGAGGCAGCGCCGCAAGTGCCGCGCACTGCTCGAGCGTGAGGTTTTCGACATTGGTCGAGAAGTATTTCCTGGCCGCGGTATCCACTCCGTAGCATCCGTATCCGAGGTATATCGTGTTGAGATATGCCGTAAGGATCTCCTCCTTTGACAGCACCTCTTCGATCTCCCGGGCATAGTACATCTCTATGATCTTGCGCTTTATCGACCTTATGCTTTTTTCTTCAGGCAGGAATATGTTGCGGGCAAGCTGCTGCGTGATGGTGCTCGTGCCGCTTATCTCGCCCCCGCCCGTAAGGGAATTCCATATGGCGCCGAAAATACGTCTGAAATTGAAGCCCTTGTGCTCCCAGAACGTCTTGTCCTCGACAGCGATGAAAGCGTTCTTGAGATTGTCCGGAAGCTGATCATACTTTGCTATTTCACGGTTCTCATCGTAATATATATCGCTTATGAGGTCACCCTGATCATCGTAGATGTGCGTGCTCACCTCCAGCGTATCGTATATCTTTTCCGGATGGATCTTAGGCGCATGCGCTATGGTATACGCGGCATAGGCGCCTACGGTGATGCCGCTTACGATCACAAAAGCCAGCATGACCTTTACGGCCGCCCATATCCACATGAGCACTCTCCGTCCTCCGGTCATCGCCTTTTTAGGTTTCTTCGGCGTTTTCGGCCTGTTCGGCTTATCAGGACTGCTTTTTGATCCGGAGGCGTTCGACTTGCTCTTACCGTTCTTGCCGGTCTTCCCTTTTTCTATCTTTTCAGGCTTCTTCCCGGACTTCGACGCCGCCTGTTTCTTTATCTGCTTGCCCGGATACCTGACGGCATTCACGGCAGGCTTCTTCTCGGCTTTTTCCTTTGCGGCCTTTTCAGCCCTGGCTGCGGATTCTGCTTTGGACTTCTCCAGTTTCCTTACTGCAGCTTCCGCTCTTCTGTTCCTTATATCCTGCCTTTTCTCAGCCAGCTTGCCTTTTACCGCGTCAAGCACTTCGGAGCCCCGTCCGGCAGCAGGAGATCCCGTACGCGGGGAAGCCTCTGCCGTCATGCTGACATCGCTTACGTTCTCAGCATCGGCGACCACCTGCCGCGAAGCCGCGCTTTTCTTTGCAGGCTTCTCTTCAGGAACAAGACCCTTCGTCGAAGTCGCGGTCTCCTCTTCGGCAAGCCCTTTTCCGGCTTTCTCAGGAGTTTTATCGTATCTGAACGACAGGGATGCCCGTTCTTTCGACCGTCCCCTGTATGCATCAGGATTGCTGCTGTCACTGACTACGCGCCTCCTGCCGCTGTTCTCCCTGTCATTGCTGTATCCGTCGTTTTCTGACACCCGTAACACCTCTCCCGGTCCCGCGCATAAAAATAGCTGCGGTTTTTACCGTAGCTATTCTAACACAAAGTGTTGTCACTGATACCCTTTATACCACTATATTTAGATTTAGATTTATTAAGGTGTTTGCAGGATGCCCTTCTCCTTCTTTACCAGCATCCTCATCGAATTGAGTATGCATATGACGGCGACTCCCACATCGGCAAATACCGCTGCCCACATATTGGCTATTCCGGCAGCTCCGAGCACGAGGCAAGCGAACTTCACAAGGAGAGCGAACACTATGTTCGTTCTTGATATCCCCACGGTCCTGCGGGCTATCCTCATGACAGCCGGTATCCTTGAAAGATCATCATCCATTATGACGACATCAGCCGCCTCTATGGCCGCGTCAGATCCGAGCGACCCCATGGCTATTCCGACGTCCGCCCTTGAGAGCACCGGGGCATCGTTGATCCCGTCTCCTATGAACGCGAGAGTTCCGCGTTTCTTTTCGCTGCCTTCCGAAGCGAGCTCTTCAAGCAGCTCCTCTACCGCTCTCACCTTGTCCTGCGGCAGCAGTCCTGCTCTGTACTCGCTGATGCCGAGTTCTTTCGCGACCGATGCCGCGACAGCTTCCGAGTCGCCGGTAAGCATCACGAACTTTCTGACGCCCTCTCTGAACATCGAAGCGACAGCGCCGGCCGCGCCCTCCTTCGGCGTATCCGACACTACGATAAGGCCGATGTATTTTCCGTTCCTTGCGACATAGCAGTTGGTGCCCTGCACTGTCTCACCGGTCTCAGGCACCTCGATGCCGCTGCTTTCAAGAAAGCTGATGTTGCCCACAGCTATCCTGTCCTTTCCGACCTTTGCCGTGATGCCTTTGCCCGCCGCAGTCTGTACATCGCTTATCCTGTTTTCAGGGTACGGATCCTCGCACGCCTCGATGACAGCCGCCGCTATAGGATGGGTCGATCCGGATTCGGCTGCAGCAGCATATCTGATGACGTCTGAGGTGTCGCAGCCTTTCACTGCGCTGACCATCGACACTTTGAAGCTGCCCTCCGTAAGAGTTCCGGTCTTGTCGGATGCCACGGTATGGAGCTTTGACATGAGTTCGAGGTAATTCGAGCCCTTGACGAGCACTCCTGTCGATGAAGCCGCGCCTATGCCTCCGAAGAACGCGAGCGGAACGGATATGACCAGAGCGCACGGGCAGGAGATCACGAGGAATGTGCATGCCCTGAGCACCCACTTGCCGAACTCAGCTGTGAAGTGCCCCGAGGCAAGCGGCGGAATGAACGCGAGAACCAGCGCCGCGATGACGACCGCCGGCGTATAGTAGCGTGCGAATCTCGTTATAAAATTCTCCGTGACCGACTTTTTTGTCGCGGCATCCTCGACGAGCTCCAGTATTTTTGCCGCAGTTGAATCGTCGTATTCCTTCTCCGCCTTTACTTTCAGCAGCGTGTCGCCGTTGATGCATCCGGAGATGACCTGATCGCCCGACTGCACCGGCCTCGGCATCGATTCCCCGGTGAGAGCCGATGTGTTTATGAGGCCTTCTCCTTCCATGACAGTGCCGTCTGTCGGGATCTTCTCTCCCGGTTTTATGATCAGCATGTCGCCGACGTTTATATCGTCAGGGTCGATCACCTCGACAGTCCCGTCTTCAGCCTCCCTGTTCGCGTAATCAGGGGCTATGCTCATCAGATCCGAGATCGCGCCTCTCGACTTGCCGACAGCGTAATCCTGGAAGAATTCCCCGATCTGATAGAAGAGCATCACCGCGACTGCTTCTTCGAATTCTCCGCATCCGAAGGCTCCTATGGTCGCGAGCGTCATCAGGAAGCTCTCGTCGAAGAGCTGCCTGTTCTTTATGCCCGCCAGACACTTCCTGATCACATCGTGGCCGACAAGGAAGTAAGGCACGAGGTAAAGCGCGAGCAGTATGTAACGGCCTGTTCCCTTTTCCGGGAACACGTGCATGTGCTCTGCGGCAAGAAGTGCCGCGAACATCACCAGTGAAACTATGATGCGGGCAAGTTCCTTTTTCTGTTTATCTGTGAATCTGTCCATTATTTCAGCACTACCCGGCAGTCAGGCTCGACCTTTGCGACGACCTTTACAGCTTCCTCCACCACCTGATCGAACACATCGTCATCCGCTTCGATCATCATCTTCTGTGTCATGAAGCTCACGGAAGCGTCAGTCACTCCGTCGATCTTCTTTATTGCTTCCTCCATCTTTGCGGCGCAGTTCGCACAGTCAAGGTCGATCAGTTTGAATTTCTTTTTCATTGTGTTTTCCTCCGTTTTACTCTTCGATGTGCTCCTTGCCCATCGCTATGATCGTCTTTACGTGATCATCATCGAGCGAATAGTATACGGCCTTCCCTTCGCGGCGGCTCTTTATGAGCTTGCCGGTCCTGAGGGCCCTGAGCTGATGCGATACCGCCGACTGGTTCATCGCGATATCCTCGCATATCTCAGTGACGTTCTTCTCCCCGTCAAAGAGATCATAGAGGATCTTGATGCGCGTCGAATCGCCGAACATCTTGAAGAGCTCCGCCAGTTCAAGAAGTTCCTCCTCGTCAAGGTCTTTTATCATGTGATCGTTCTCAGCCATATCCATCCTCGTTCTTAAGATGTGACATATAAAAACATATGCCGATACATTCATATGAATATATTAGCATATGTTCATAATAAGTCAAGTATTATTATCCGGATCCTCCTGCCGGTCACTGCCGGCTCACGAAGCCGGACCAGACAGGTTCGCCGGTGTAGACAAGAGGCTCCTCCTCACCGCACAGGACCCTGAGCGCTCCGGCGGCCATCGCTTCGTGCTCCACCTCGCCCGGATAGAAGTATACCGGCGCGATGAAGCTGCAGCGTTCTTCTATGCCTCTTCTGATATCTTCGAACCTCAGAAGGCCTCCTCCGCATATCACGGCGTCCACATCTCCCGACAGCACCGCCGCCATCGATCCTATGCTCTTGCATATGTTGTATATCATGGCGTTCCATACCAGCGCCGCCTTTTCATCGCCGGATTCGGCCATCGCGTGGACCTTGTCCGAATCCGAGGTGCCGAAGTGACTGACGAAGCCCCCCGATCTGGTGCACGCGTCCATGAGGTCCTGCGGATCCTTATCACGGAAATACTCAGCTGCCAGGTATGCCGGCAGTTCTCCGGTGCGCGTAGGCGTGAACGGACCTTCCCCCCAGGCGTTGTTGGTGCCGTCTATCATCCTTCCGTGATCATGGGCGGATACGGACATGCCCCCGTCTATGTGACAGACGATGAGCCCTGAGTCTTCGTATCTCCTTCCGTGCTCTTTGCACCAGAGTCTTGCTGTCCCCCTGAGATTGAGGACATGGAGGCTCGACACCCTGTAGAGACCGTCTATTCCCGTTATCCGCGCTTCATCGCAGAACTCATCCGTCTTCGGGCTGTCGACCATGAATGCCCTGGCCCCGTACTCTGCTGCGAGCTCCGCTGCCAGAGGCACTCCCAGATTGGCCGGATGTTCGACGCCGGACACATTGTTTACGGTGTCTTCGATCAGCTTGTCGTTTATCTCATATACTCCGCTGCTGACACTGGCCGAGCTTCCTCCGCGTCCGACTATCGCGTCGGCGCCGCTGAGGTCGATGCCGTTCTCTTCCAGGAAGTCCTTTATGATCTGCTTCCTGAATCCGGACTGATTGCTTACGCTGCCGAACCCGGCGAGCTCAGGCGCGTCGTGGAACACGTTGGTCTCGAACTTCTTGTCTTCATTCTCGAAGTATGCAAGCTTTGTCGATGTGGATCCCGGATTTATGACGAATATCCTGTATTTTTTATCCATTTCCCTCTCTTGTATCACTGTGCATGTTTGGAAAAGCACGCGATCCGGCTCTTGATTTGCGAACTCTTGTTCTGTATTATGATGACAGGGATGCTTCACTTCAAAAAGGAGCATTTTTTATTTTCATGAGACAGGCAGTCGATGTGCTGGCCGTCTTTGATATAGGCGCCCTCTCTCCGAGGCCTCTGCGCTTCAGGATAGTGGACTCCGGCATCAAGAAAACGGTCAGGGTCACGGACATAAGCAATATCGAATGGCTCGGCGCGGGCGGAACGACCCGCGTCGAGTACGATTGCTGTACCGTGGACAAGGGACGTCGCATATCATACAAGCTGCTCTACTTCTACAGCGAATGCCGCTGGGAGATCGAGCGCTAAAGGTCGAAGATGCTTATCTGGGCCGATTCAGGAAGGCCGGCAAACAGACCGTGCCTTTTGAGGTCCTCGATATTCGTGCCCGAAAGCTTCGTTCTCGATCTGACGTCATCGAGCGTGCTGAAGGCTTTCTCCCTGTACGCCTCTGCCAGCGACTCGGCGGCCGTGTCTCCTATCCCGCTGACCGCATTGAAAGGCAGCATGATCTTTCCGTCAACGACAGAAAACCTGCATGCCTCGGCCGTTCCGAGCACGGGCTCTGCGAACTCGTACCCTCTCGAGAGAGCCTCGTACATAACCTCGTATACAGTCAGCTGCTCCTTCTGCTTGGCGGTGGCGGTATTTCCGAGCTTATCTATCTCGTCCATCCTGCGCTCGACATCGTGCCAGCTCTTCCCGGTCATCTCGGCGTCGAAGTTGTCGACCTTTGAAGTGAACCACGCCGCGTAGAACGCCTCAGGGTAGTTCACCTTGAACCATGCCATACGGATGGACATCATGACATATGCCGCCGCATGAGCTCTCGGGAACATGTACTTCAGAGTCTCGCAGGACCATATGTACCAGTCAGGCACGCCGTGATCCTTCATCATGTCGAGCTGCTCCTGCGAAAGCTGCCTGTTCTTACGGACTATCTCCATGATCTTGAAGGCATCGCCGTTCGGAAGGCCCTTGCTTATCAGGAAGTTCATTATATCGTCACGGCAGGATATGACCTCGTCGATCGTTGCCGTCCCGTTTCTGAGAAGGTCCTGGGCGTTGTTGGTCCATACGTCCGTGCCGTGGGAGAATCCCGACATCTTGATCAGAGCCGACACGGTCGTCGGATGTATGTCATCGAGCATGCCGCGGGTGAAGTTCGTGCCGAACTCCGGTATGGCGTACGTTCCGTGCGTGAATCTGTAGTCCTCGTTCTTTATGTGAAGAGCGTCGAGCGATGTGAATATGCTCAGGGTCTCTCTGTCATCCAGCGGGATCGTCATCGGATCGATGCCTGTCATCACCTGCAGGTGACGGATAAGCTGCGGGACATCGTGGCCGAGGATATCCAGCTTCAGCAGGTTCTCATCGATCTTGTGATAATCGAAATGCGTCGTGATGACATCGGTATCGCGCTTGTTCGCGGGCTTCTGCACCGGGCAGAACTCATATATCTCGTGATCGTCAGGGACGACGATGATGCCGCCCGGGTGCTGGCCTGTCGTGCGCTTCACGCCCGTGCAGCCCTTGACAAGATAGTCCACGTCGTACTTGTTCGCGCTGATGTGGTTGTCCTCTATGTAGTGCTTGACGTATCCGTACGCGGTCTTGTCCGCTATGGTCGCCACAGTACCGGCCTTGTATACGTTCTTGTCTCCGAAGATCTCTCCCACATATCTGTGGGCCGTCGCCTGGTATTCGCCCGCAAAGTTGAGGTCTATGTCAGGCTCCTTGTCGCCCTTGAACCCGAGGAACGTGGCGAACGGTATGTTCAGGCCCTCCTTCTTCATGCGTGCGCCGCATTCAGGACAGGACTTCTCCGGCATGTCGTATCCGGTATCGTACTTGTCGGGTTCGTCAGACCACTCGAAGTGTCTGCATTCAGGACAGATATAGTGAGGAGCCAGAGGGTTCACCTCCGTGATTCCCGCCATGGTCGCCGCGAACGATGATCCTACCGATCCCCTCGAACCGACGAGATACCCGTCCTCGTTCGACTTCTTTACCAGCATCTGCGCAGCTATGTACATGACAGCGTACCCGTTGCCGATGATGGAGCTCAGCTCCGTCTCAAGCCTCTCCTCTATCTCAGGCGGAAGCGGCTTTCCGTATATCGACCACGCCTTCGAATAGCAGCTTTCTCTCAGTGTGTCCTCGGCGCCCTCGATCTTAGGCGGGAACTTGCCTGCCGGCACAGGTCTCACCTCTTCGACCATTTCCGCTATCCTGTTCGTATTGGTGATGACTATCTCCTCTGCCCTGTCGCCGAGATACGAGAACTCCGCCATCATCTCATCCGTCGTCCTGAGGTACAGGGAATCCGACGGCGTGTCGCGGAAGCCAATGCCCGCCATGATTATATTGCGGTAGATCGATGCATCCTGCGACGGATAATGGGAGTCCGTCGTTGCTACGGTCATCTTGCCGAGCCTGTCTGCCGATGCTATGATCCTGAGGTTGTTGGCTATCAGGTCGTTCTCGTCCTTTGCAATGCCGTCTTCTATCATGAAGCGGTTGTTGCCCAGCGGCTGTATCTCAAGATAGTCGTAATACGAAGCGATGCGGTCGAGCTCTTCATCATCCGCTCCTCTGACTACTGCCTGATATACCTCGCCCGCTTCGCAGGCTGATCCTATGATGAGCCCCTCCCTGTGAGCTTCGAGCACAGAACGCGGTATCCTCGGTCTCTTGTAGAAATAATCTATGTGCGACAGGCTCACAAGCTTGTATATGTTCTTCAGGCCCTCCTGGTTCCTGGCCAGGATTATGATGTGATAGGTCCTGTTCTTTTTGATGTCTATCGTGCCGTCATCAAGAGCGGCGTCCTCGTCAGGA
The DNA here is from genome assembly GCA_017512365.1 of Mogibacterium sp. Classification (GTDB taxonomy): domain Bacteria; phylum Bacillota; class Clostridia; order Peptostreptococcales; family Anaerovoracaceae; genus Crickella. The sequence goes on along the minus strand of JAFWGQ010000014.1, from coordinate 63,449 downwards.
TAGAGATATCCCTCCACTCCGTATATGACTTTGATGTCTCTGCCCTTCTTTGCCTGGTTGGCAGCTTCCTTGGCAGCGTCAGGGAAGGCCTGCACGACTCCGTGGTCAGTGATGGCGACTGCCGGCTGTCCCCAGAAAGCAGCCTTGCTTACGATGTCCGAGACCTCGTTGAAGCCGTCGTTGTCGCTCATCTTCGTGTGGCAGTGCAGCTCGACCCTGCGGCCGTTCGGGTAAGTGTCTTCCTTGAGCTTCTTTTCGACCTTCTTGAGAGATGAGAACATCATGAGGTTCTCGTGCTCATAGGTGTCGTATTCTATGGCGCCCTTCGCCCTTATCATGTCGCCGGAGTGGATGTTTTCCTGTATCTCGGCGAGCTTTTCCTTGGCGGTGAATGCCTTCATCGCGAATGTCCTCGCCCCGGACGCTATAAGTATCGTGACCAGCTCGCGGCCGCTTTTTATCGGCATGGAATCTATCCTGAAGACCTCGCCTTCGATGACCGGCTTGTCCTTCGTGCCGACAAGAGCGGCAAGCTCTCCGTATGGCACGGGGGCTTCGCTGAAGTCGGAGCCCATGAGCACGAGCTCTCCTTTTGCGTTCTCGAACGCCGGGCCGTCCTTTTTGCTCTTTCTTCCGCTCCAGCCGCTGCCGCCGGGTCTGCCGGAAGCATCCTGTCCGTCGCTGCCGTGCTGCGGCATCCTGACTCCGGTGTATGAATAATTGACCCTGACTCTCTCTACTGAGGATATCCTGGAGGCTATCCTCTCTTTCATCAAACGCTCGGTCTTTATCGGCATCAGAAAATTGAGCTTGGCGTCTATGGTAAGCGCCACGCTCGAACCTCCGCTGATCCTGGAAACCGATACATTTGTTATCTCGATGTCGATATCAGCCGCTTTTTTGCCGCTGGCTTCGGTAAGCTCAGCGGCGGTCAGTATTTCTTCGGGTATTTTGATCATTCAGCTTCGACCAGTTCTATGAGCCGGTCAATGAGTCTGTCTTCCGGCACCTTTTCTATTACCTCTCCGTGGCTGAACACCAGCCCTTCTCCCCTGCCGCCGGCGATGCCGTAGTCCGCCTCGCGGCTCTCTCCGGGGCCGTTCACAGCGCATCCCATGACAGCGATCTTAAGAGGCCTGAGACCTGCAGCTGCCCTCTTCCGAGCGACAGGCATCAGCCTTTCTTCCGCTTCGTTCGCGAGACCGATGAGATCTATCTCGGTCCTCCCGCATGTAGGACAGGACACTACGTCTATGGCCTTCTCTCTCATTCCGACCGTCTCGAGTATGCGGCGCGCAAAAAGGACTTCCTTTACCGGATCTGCCGTGAGAGAAACTCTCATGGTGTCGCCTATCCCGGCGAGCAGCAGCGATCCTATGCCGACCGCGGACTTGAGTTCTCCGTTCGACGGCGTGCCTGACTCGGTTATTCCTACGTGGATCGCGGCGTCGGTAAGCTCTTTGAGCTTCATGTGAGCATCGTAGTTCATCCTGACGTTTGAGGATTTGATCGATACGACCAGCCTGTCGTAGCCGAGATCCTCGATGTACCTGACCATGCCCGCTCCGCTCTCCGCAAGAGCGTCAGCTGTCACGCCTCCGTATTTTTTCAGTATGTCGCTCTGAAGCGAGCCTGAGTTGACGCCGACCCTGATCGGGATATCTCTTTCCCTGGCCTTGTCGACTACGGCTTTTACGTTCTCCGCGCTTCCGATGTTGCCCGGATTGATCCTTATCTTGTCCGCTCCGGCTTCGATCGCGGCTATCGCGAGCCTGTGATCGAAGTGGATGTCGGCTACCAGGGGCACTCTGACAAGCTTCTTCGCCCTGCCGAAGGATTCCGCAGCCTCCATATCCGGTATGGCGCAGCGCACGATCTGGCATCCCGCATCCGCGAGTTCCCAGATCTGCCTTACCAGAGCGTCAGTGTCTCTGGTGTCCGTATTGGTCATCGACTGTATGGATACCGGCGCTCCGCCTCCGATGGCGACATCGCCGCAATATACTTTCCTCGACATCGCATCACCTCTAATTGCCGAACAGGTTCATGACATCATTGATCGTTATGAATACGAAGAGCATCAGCAGAACAGCCATGCCCACGAGCGTGGCCTTGTATTCCATGTCGTCGTTTATCCTTCCTCCGGAGATGATCTTGAGCAGGATAAAGAATATCTTGCCGCCGTCGAGTCCCGGTATCGGGAGGAGATTGAAGAACGCGAGGTTGAGGCTTACAAGAGCAAGCAGCATCAGATAAGGCGCGACGCCGTAATCCGAGGCCTGGCCTACTATCTTCACCAGTCCTACCGGCCCCGCGACATCGTCCTTGTGGAGCTTGCCGGAAAAGAGCATCCTGAATCCTGACAGCATGGCTTTGGTGAGTTCCCATGTCGCAGCAGGTCCGTGCACGGCGGTCCTGAAAAAGCTGTGCGTCACGCCGGCGGTGATGCCGAGCATGTATGCCTTTCTCTCCTCGTTGTACTCAGGCGTCACGTTCACTGTATTCTCCCTGCCTTCGCGTTCATACGTGACCGCAAGAGGAGCGTCTCCCTTTTTATAGCCGTCGATAGCGGCCACGACATCCTCCCATTCCGGAGTATCCTTGCCGTTGACAGCGACTATGGTGTCACCTGCCTCGAGTCCCGCAGCTTCAGCCGGCAGACCCGGCGTCACCTCGCCGATAGTGTTGGTGAGAGCTCCTCCGATCCATAACGCAACGGAGACCGCGATTATCGCGATGATCACGTTCATCGTGACTCCCGCCAGAAGTATCGCTATCTTCTGCGGATAGGTCTTGCTGCTGTACGAGGTCGGGCTGTCTACAGCCTCTTCCTCTCCTTCCATCATGCAGTATCCGCCCAGAGGAAGGAGCCTGAGGGAATACTGGGTGTCTCCCTTCTGCTTCTTGAAAATGAGCGGTCCCATTCCGACCGAGAATTCCTTGATTTTGACGCCGCACCATCTGGCCACCATCATGTGCCCCCACTCGTGAGGAATGACCAGGACCAGCATCATGAATACGAATAATATGGCTGTTTTCAAATCTGTGTTCTCCTGACTATTTTATTATTCCCCTTCTGATCTTCATCAGAAGTATCCTTTTTACAGAATCATCTATCTGTTTCTGTGATATATCTCCCCCGGCTGCGGCTTTTTTTATCGCGGAAAGGCAGCGGCTGTAGTCCGTCGTGACGCACAGCATGTCGTTGCCCGCCCTGACCGCGCGCACCGCGGCTTTTCCGCTGTCACCTCCGACGAAGTCCGTTACCCCCTTCATGCCGAGGCCGTCCGTGATTATCACTCCGCCGAAGCCCATGTTTTTGCGCATGTATTCATGGACAGCCGGCGAAAGCGAAGCCGGATTCTTTTTATCGAAGGCATTGACTATGGTGTGGGACACCATGATCATGTCTGCCCCGGACTGTATCCCTGCCTCAAACGGCTTCAGATCTCTTGTGACAAATGCGGATCTCGGCCTCCTGTCCCGGATTATCCTTCCGTGGGTATCGCCATTGTCTCCGTATCCCGGGAAGTGCTTGAGCACAGACACGATATCGTCCTTTCTCATCCGCTTCACGCTGAGCTTTATGAATCTGCTCACGCCGCCGACATTTGTCGAGAAAGCGCGCTGATACATGAAGTCGCTCCTCCTGTACGGCACATCCGCCACGGGAGCGAAATTGCAGTTGAGTCCGAGAGACCTGAGAAAAGCGTCCTTGTTCCCGGTGTCCTTCGTTATGCCCTTGTATCCGCCCGACCTGTACACCTGTCTCGGGGAGCGGTATCTGCTTTTTCTGTATCTTTTGTAAAACGACGCCCTTACAACAGTGCCGCCCTCCTCATCTGTGCCCATCAGCATCGGCACCTTCGATGATCTCTGACAGGATCTGACGAGCTTCTTCATCCCCTTGCTGTCGGTCCCGGCAAAGTTTCCGCCGAAAAGTATGTATCCTCCGAACTGATGCTTCTTCTGGACTGCAGCGGCTTTTTCCGACGGCATGGCGACTACCATCATCTGAGCTATCTTTTCGTCTGTGCTCATCTTCGACAGTATCCGCTCCGCTTTCTGCTCAGCCGTTTCGGCAGCAAAAGCAGGTGCGGAAAAGCCGATGGTCAGCAGAGCCGTCAGAAGCAGGATGAATATTCTTTTGATGATACTGTTGTTTTTCATCCGGTGATCTTCCGTACCTGTCCGTCCGTATGCTGCATTCAGATCGACAGTATCCCCGTCATTGCGCAGATCGCGTAATACACGACAGGCGCGACGAATATGACGCTGTCGAAGCGGTCCATGATGCCGCCGTGTCCCGGGATCAGATTCCCGTAGTCCTTGATCCCCATCTTGCGCTTGAACGCAGACGCCGTGAGATCTCCCGCCATGCCCGCAGCGCCTCCGACAAGGCCGAGCACGAGGCATACAGGCGCCATCTCTCTCATGAAAATGAATCCGAAGAGCCATGAAAGGAGCGAACTCGCGACCAGGCCTCCTATCGCACCTTCTATCGTCTTCTTGGGACTGAGGTTCGGCGCCATCTTGTGCTTTCCGAAGAAATATCCCGTAAAGTACGCGAAAATGTCCGATCCGAATGCCGCGATTATGACTATCCATATGAACAGCTTATATTCGGTCATGTCGATCAGTATCATGTGGTATGTGAAGAAAGGTATGTACACGAGGCCTGTGACAGTCGCTGCCGCGTCGTAAGGTCCGCGCCTGTCGATCTTCCATCCGTAGATAAGCCCGGCGGCAACAGCGATGAACAGCCATATGCATATGTATGTCATGTTCTCATAGTACTGCGGTACGGCATGCTTTTCCGTAACGCTGTACGGTATGGCCGTCACGAACAGCAGCACCGTCATGATATAGCCTATCTCCTTCGAAGGATGAACATCGATGTTTTCCCATCCCTTGTAGAATTCCTGGAGTCCTGTGGCCGCTATGAGAAGAGCCGCCGCCCAGAGCCACCATCCGCCCAGATACAGGAGTATCAGCAGCGGCGCCATTACGAGTCCGGATAGTATTCTTGTCTTCATTTATCTTCCTCCTTGCGGCCGCCGAACCTTCTGTCGCGGTTCGAATAGGCCTCGAGCATCTCTTTGTATTCCTCAGGCGTGAAGTCAGGCCAGAGCGTGTCAGTGAACATCAGCTCGCTGTACGCGGCCTGCCATGTGAGGAAATTCGACATGCGCTCCTCGCCGCTCGTCCTGATGATCAGATCCGGATCGGGCACATCAAAGCGAGCGCTTCCGGAGTAAAGGTGAGCCGATATGTCTTCTTCCGTAAGGCCGGAAGGATCCCTTCCTTCTTCGGCGCACTCTCTTGCGAGCTCCTTCACGCTTCTGAGTATCTCGTCCCTTCCGCCGTAGTTGAGGGCAATGTTGAACACCAGGCCGTCGTTGGCCTCGAGCCTGCTGACCATCCTGTCGATCGCATCGACCGAAGCCTTCGGAAGCATGTCATACTCGCCGAAGATGTTGATGTGCACATTGTTTTCGTCAAGCTCTTCCAGTTCGGAATTGACATACCTGACGATAAGATTGAATATGCCGTTCACCTCTTCGGTGCTGCGCTTCCAGTTCTCCGTCGAGAAAGCGTAAACAGTCAGATATTTTACGCCGAGATTGGATGAGGCGATGACGATCTTTTTCATCGACTGCATCCCTGCGTTATGTCCCATGACGCGCGGCACATTATGAGCCTTTGCCCATCTGCCGTTGCCGTCCATTATGATTCCCACATGTGTGGGGAAAGGTCTTTTTTCCATTTCCGTTTGTTTTATAAATGAGCGCTTTACAGCACGGGGCAGAGGCTTTGCGGCAGCCGGCACTTGGCGATTGACGAGCCGTCAGGCGAAGTCAGAGCCTGGTACCGCTGCATATAGCCGCAGCGAGGCGAGAGCCGTACTCTGCAGAGTGCTGTAAAGCGCTCACTATCATAAGCATATGCAGTTATCAGACTTCCATCAGTTCCTTTTCTTTTTCTGCGATGATCTCATCGATATCCTTGATGGCCTTTTCCACCTTCTTCTGGGTCTCTTCGAGTTCGTCCTTGAGATCGTCCTCTGTCAGTTCGCCGGCCTTTTCGGCCTTCTTGAGTTCGTCATTCACATCACGCCTCAGATTCCTGACAGCGACCTTGGCGTCCTCGCCGTAGCCCTTGACCACCTTTGTGAGCTCCTTGCGTCTCTCCTCGGTCAGCTGAGGGATGGCAAGTCTGATGACCTTGCCGTCATTGTTCGGAGTGATGCCGATGTTTGCCTCGAGAATTGCTTTCTCGATATCCGCTACCGACTTAGGATCGAAAGGCGATATCATGAGCGTCCTCGGATCAGGCACCGAGACATTGGCGAGCGCCTTCAGAGGTGTAGGCGTGCCGTAGTAATCCACCGTGATCTTGTCGAGAAGCGCCGGATTGGCTCTGCCCGCTCTTACTGTGTTGAGATTTTCCTTAAGGTAGCCCTTGGCACCTTCTATTCTCTCCTCGAGTGATTTCTTTGCCATGTTTGCCTCCTATTGAATGAGTGTTCCTACATTTTCACCGTTGATGACTTTCATGAGATTGCCTTCTTCTGCAAGCGCGAATACATATATCTTCGTACCCGTGTCCTTGCACAGAGTGGCAGCCGTCAGGTCCATGACCTTAAGATCCCTGTCTATGATGTCCATGTACGAGAGCTCGGTGTACCTCTCGGCGTCCGGATCGATGTCAGGATCCGCGGAATATACCGCATCGATGTTCTTGGCCAGAAGCAGCACGTCCGCTCCGATCTCGGCGGCTCTCAGCGCTGCCGTGGTATCTGTGGTAAAGAACGGGCTTCCCGTGCCGCCTCCGAACACGACCACCTTGCCCTCAGCGAGATAGTCGAGAGCCTTGCGCCTGGCGTAGCCCTCCGCCATGTCCCTGATCTCGATCGAGGTCATTAGCTTTGCTTCGCAGTCGACGGACAGAAGCGCGTCCTGAAGAGCGAGTCCGTTCATCACAGTAGCCAGCATGCCCATGTAGTCGGCTGTCGGCTTGTCGATGCTGCCGCCGGTGCGGCCCCGGAAGAAATTGCCTCCTCCGACAACGACTCCTACTTCGACTCCGGCGTCGCGGATCTCCCTGATCTGCCTCGCGACCTTCTCGAGCTGATCTCCGTTGACACCGAACCTGTCCTCGCCTGCAAGCGCTTCACCGCTGACTTTTATGAGAACTCTTTTGTACTTTACAGACATAGTTTTCTTACCTTTACCTTGTTATCAGTCCTACCTGTTAATAATAACATATATATCGCTAACTTCAAGGAGGCGGCAGTACACTTGCGCGGCGAAAAGCTCCAGAATCCGCCATTGCATCCTTATTGCTTGCGAGCGCGGGGAGTTTTCGCCGTCGCACTGGGTACCGGGACTCCGTCTCAAACATCCAGCCGCTTCGCATCGCTTCTAAATGCTTTCTTCTGATCATACGGCGTTGCCGTTATGTCGAAAGCATTGATTTTCGGAGGCTAGGCTCCTTCAATAACGGTGCAGCTGGCAGGATTCTCTCGCGACTTTCGCCTTACAACTGTACTGCGCCTGCAATAGTTCTTAAGCTTTTTTGTCGTCGTCCTTTTTCTCTATCTTCCGGATCTCCTTGGTGCGGATCTCCTCGCAGAGAGCGGATACGAATTCCGACAGAGGCTTTACGCCCTCATCGCCGAGGTATCTCGAGCGGACGGATACATTGCCGTCCTCAGCCTCCTTGGCTCCGAGCACCAGCATGTAAGGCACCTTCTCCATCTGAGCCTTGCGCACCTTGTATCCGATGCGCTCGCTGCTGTCGTCGACAGTGACGTCAACGCCGTTCCTGCGCAGCTCTTTGCGTACTTCTTCGGCGTAATCGGCAACCTTGTCGGAGATAGGCAGTATCCTGACCTGCTCAGGGCAGAGCCATGTAGGCAGGTTGCCCGCATACTTTTCTATCATCCACGCCAGAGTGCGCTCATAGCATCCGATCGAAGTGCGGTGGATGATGTACGGACGCTTCTTCTGGCCGTCCCTGTCGATGTAGTACATGTCGTAGCGCTCCGAGAGGAACATGTCGAGCTGGATCGTGATCATCGTATCCTCTTTGCCGTACACGTTCTTCGCCTGTATGTCGAGCTTAGGCCCGTAGAACGCGGCCTCGCCTTCAGCCTCGGTGTAGTCGATGCCGATCTCGTCGAGTATCTCTCTCATGAGTCCCTGGACTCTCTCCCAGGACTCGGCGTCGCCGAGATAATCATCGGCCTTCTCAGGATCCCATTTCGAGAAGCGGTATGTGACGTCCTCTTCGAGTCCGAGGGTCGTCAGGCAGTATCTCGCCAGGTCGACGCAGCCCTTGAACTCATCCTTGATCTGCTCCGGCGTGCACACGAGGTGGCCTTCAGAAATGGTGAACTGGCGCACTCTTGTGAGTCCGTGCATCTCGCCCGCCTGCTCGTTCCTGAACAGAGTCGAAGTCTCGCCCATCCTGTAAGGCAGATCGCGGTAGCTCTTCTGACGCGCCTTGTACACGTAGTACTGGAACGGGCATGTCATCGGACGAAGAGCCATGACATCGGCGTCCGCATCGTTCTCGATGAGGTTCAGGTCCTCTACTCCGTGGATCTCGTGCGAACGGTCCTCGGATGCCATGATCTCGTCCATGCTGTCGTATCCGAGCAGGAACATCCCGTCTTTGTAGTGATACCAGTGGTCCGAGATCTTGTAGAGAGTGGACTTAGCCATAAGCGGCGTCCTTGTGCGCACATAGCCCCAGTCGTACTCCTCGAGATCCTCGATCCATCTCTGCATCTTCTGTATGATCTTGGTGCCCTTAGGCATGAAGAGCGGAAGACCCTGGCCGATGACATCGACTGTAGTGAAGATGTCCATCTCGCGTCCGAGCCTGTTGTGATCGCGGTTCTTTATGTCCGCGAGGTACTCCAGGTACTCGTTGAGATCATCCTTCTTCGTGAACGCGGTGCCGTATATACGAGTGAGCATCTTGTTGTGCTCGTCTCCTCTCCAGTAAGCGCCCGAGCTCGATGTGAGGGCGAACGCCTTGATAGGCCTCGTGCTCATGATGTGAGGGCCTGCGCAGAGCTCGACGAAATCGCCCTGCTTGTAGAACGAGATAGCCTCGTCCTCAGGAAGGTCTTCGATGAGCTCGACCTTGTAAGGCTCATCCTTCTCTTGGTACATCTTTATGGCTTCTTCTCTCGGAAGTTCGAAATACTCGAGCCTGTCGCCCTTCTTTATGATCTTCTTCATCTCTGCCTCGATCTTGTCGAGGTCCTCTCTTGTCAGAGGCGGCATGTCGAAGTCGTAATAGAAGCCGTTCTCGATCGACGGTCCTATGGCGAGCTTCGCATCCGGATAGAGGTTCTTCACGGCCTCTGCCAGAACGTGCGAGCAGGTATGTCTGTAGGCGCGTTTTCCCTCATCCGAATCGAATGTGAGTATGTTGAGCTCGCAGTCCCTGTCGACCATCGTCCTGAGGTCGACGGCCTTTCCGTCTATCTCGGCCATGCAGGCCGCTCTGGCAAGCCCGTCGCTGATATCCCTCGCGATGTCGTATGCCGACATCGGCTGCGGATATTCCTTTTTGCTTCCGTCTTTAAGTGTTACTAGCAATTTCTTTTCCTCCTTCTTTCTCTTGCCTCCGCCATACGTGAGCGGGGCCGCTTCCCGGAAGGGCCAAAAAATAAAGTCCCCTCCGACGTGTTGTCAGAAGGGACGCATACTCCGGTATGTATGAGTATCCGTGGTTCCACCCATCTTCCGGCAAGATCTCTTACCGGCACTCATTCAGGCTTTTGACGCGGCCAGGGCGGGCATGATTGGTGCCACTCGGAGGTGGTTTTCAGAACACCGGGACCTGGGATGATTCCAGCTGCCATCCCTCTCTGGAAGGACCCGTTGGTGAACTTACTGTCCTCGTCATCGTTTTATTACCCGAAAATCCTAACACTTTGGTTTTTCACTGTCAAGATGATTCTCAGTCCTCATTTTCAGTCCTCATCAGGCAGGTTCGAGGCTATGGATCTTCTGACCATCGCCGTGATCTTTCCGGCGCTGCCCTCATCCGGACTTATCTGTCTGCAGAAAGTGATCCTTATCTTTTTCTTCTCTCCGGTCTCCGGATTTTTCGTTTCCGGTCTCTCCATGTCATAGCTCCATACATCGAGTCCGCCGTCTATTGTCACAGGAACGATGCTCACACCTGAATCTATCGCCATCTGAGCGGCTCCATCTTTGAATTCTCCGAGTCTCCCGTTTCTGGTCCTGGTGCCTTCCGGATGGATCAGAAAGCTGTTTCCTTCGCGGATATAGTCTATTGATCTTCTGAACGAGTCCATGGTGTTGCCCTCCCTGTCTACCGGGATGCCGCCGAGGACCGTCATCCTGAACGCCGACTCCGGATCATCGAGGTGTTCTGCCTTTGCCATGCAGCCGATACTGTCAAGAGGCGGGCATTTGTCTCCGAGAGCGAGCCACACCCAGAGCCCGTCAGCGTGCGTCTGATGATTAGGACAGAATATATAGGATTCTCCCTTTTCGATGTTTTCGAGTCCGCGAACTTCAAAGTCCAGCTCGCTGCGGTATTTGTCAAGATAGCTTTCGAAAGCCTTCCTGTGTTCTACAGTGCGCGGCGCCGGGAACTCGAATGCGTCGAAGCTCTCCTCCTGCTGTTTCTTCCTTTCCTCCAGCATCTGCTGAAAGAAAGGATCCCCGATGTAGTCCGCTATCTCCCTGGTGTTCGGAAGCACGCGCATGTAGCTGCCTATGAACACTCCGAACTCATTCTCTATCTCGTTGCATATCTCGAGCATCGCAAGAGAATCCAGTCCCAGATCGTTCGTAAGATCCTCGGAGCCTTCGGGAGCCTTCTCCAGCCCGGCAACACGGGCCACGATGGAGTTGACTCTGTCGAGCACGGAATCTCCTTCCGCTGCGACAGTCTCTCCGGCAGGAGCGGCGATGATGTCTGCTGCTTCTTCCGGGATCTCTCCGGATATCACCATCTCCCTGAGTTTGACTCTTTTGATCTTTCCTATCGATGTCTTCGGAAGCTCCCTTATGAAATGTATGCCTTCTATAGGATAGAGCGCTGCCTCGGTCCGCTGCCAGCTGCGTATATCTCCCGCTATGGAAACCTTCTTTTCTGCGCTGAGGTCTCCCGCGATGAAAATATGTATTTTGTCATATCCGCTGTCTTTGTCCGTCACTCCCACTACCGAGTACGGTATCTCAAGTCCCATGAGCGGCATCAGCATAATTTCGATATCATCCGGCGAGACCTTCTTTCCGCTCTCCAGCATGATGCTGTCCTTCGACCTGCCCGAGATATGCAGATATCCTCTTTCGTCGATATATCCGTTGTCGCCGGTCCTGAACCATTCCCCGTCGAAGGCCTCCGCGGTCTTTTCGGGATCATTGTAATATCCCCTCATGATGTACCGGGAATTTACATATATCTCTCCGATGCCGTCAGCATCAGGCATGTTTATCTTTATCCTTACATTCGGATCGCGGTCCGCGCGCCCCACGCAGTCATAACAGTCGTTGATGCCGCTGTCTGTCTGGGCTATAGGCACGCCGCATTCAGTCGAAGAGTAATTGACCACGAAGTTGAAGCCCAGGTCCAGTATGCCCTTTGCCAGATCAGGCGGGCACGGTCCTCCGCCCGAGTATATGTTCCTCATGTTTTTTCCCAGCAGTGAACGGCGGAACGGCTCCATGAGTTTTCTGCCGGTAGCGCGGTCCCCGTTTTTTTCGCGTGCGTCGCAGCTCTTTTGCTTGAGTGCCAGATAAAGCTCGTATTTACCCTGCTTCCTGAGTTCCTCCTCCAGCCGGTTTATGAACATTGCGAGTACCTTAGGTACCATCGAAAGCGTCTTCGGCTCAAAGATGCTGACCATCTTTACCAGAGAGACAGAATCCAGTTTCTCTACCGTGGCGGCTGTAAATCCGTCCTGCAGAACGGACATCGATGCAGCCAGGCCTGAGATATGGTTCATCGGGAACACGAGTATGCTAGGGATGTCTGCGTCTCCTTCTTCGAGCGCGGCATCCTTAAGAGTGCTCTTATGCGACAGCAGGATCGCTTCGTATGTTATCTCCACGGGCTTCATCCTCGATGTGGTACCGGATGAGAATATTATCGCAAGACTCTCGGGTGTCCGATCGAAATTCGCATGCGGCCTTTCAGCCTCGCGCACAAGGGCCATGTCATTCCTGAGTCCGAATGTGCTGAAAAGAGGCACGTCAGTGACTCCGTCCAGAACATGTACAAGCTTCCGGTCGGCAAACACGGCGCTTATCTCAGTGCATCCGGTCTGGTAGATCAGTTCTTCTTTCGGGATGCCGGGATCTCCGAATACCACCGTCAGATGATTTACTGAAAGAACGGCAAAACTCAGAAGAGCATCCGCTGTATACGGCGTCAGCAGATATACCCTGTCACCGTCCCTGAGCCCGTATCTTTCCTTGGTATCCCTGAACTTCTCTGCGAGTCTCAGGAATTTCGACCATTTGATGTTCTGTATCCTGCCGTTAGTCATAAGGCAACGGATCATATACTTTTCGGGCCTGTCCGATGCCGCACCGAGCACTTTCTCCCTGTATTCCTCAAAGCTGTTTTTTATTTCCAAATCTCTGGTCCTCCCTTACTGAATCCTCCTGCCCGGGTCCATACTACGAGCCATGTGAGAAACTGGCCGATCGTATATGCGGCCCATATCCATCCCACAGGAAGCAGCTGAACTATGATAATCGCTGCCGCGAGCGGAAGTGCGAGGTCGTTCATAATGCATATCGCATAGGACGCCCGGTTGTTCCTGACGCTCTGACAGCTGTTCTTTATGATGTAGTTGAGTGTGTTGAATATTATGCTGGCCGAAAACAGCCTGAGTCCGAATACTGCCGTATCACTGACAATTGCTGTGTCCGGTCTGAACAGCAGCACGAGCAAAGGCGCCGCCGCGATGCTGATGACTGCTATCGCTGAGTCCAGTCTGACCGAAAGCTTCGTGATATGCGATATGAACGCCCTGAACTTTTCTTTGCTGCCCATTCCGTAGTAGAAGCTGCATATCATAGTGGTCGTGCTCCCGAATCCTGACGGAACTGCCCCGGTCACCAGATTGAATGAGGATATGATGGAATTCGCAGCTACATACATTTCCCCGCCAAAAGACGCCAGCATGCGGTTGATCGCATAGCTGAGGATCACCTGACACATCTTATAGGTAAGATAGAGCATGCCGAAACGGAATATGGCCTTCATTATTGCGCCTGATACCGCGCTGAAAGATACTCTGTATCTGCTCATTCGGAAGAAACAGAGATAATTGTAAGCCAGCGTGATCCAGTAGCTCAGGGTAGTCGCCATCGCCATGCCGAACATGCCGCCGTGCAGCACGGTAACATTTATGAGATCAAATGCCACGTCCAGCACTATCAGGAGCAGAGCTCCTCTGAGCAGTTGTGTCCTTCCGCCGTCGAGCTGCATGAAGACCGGTACGCTTAGCATGATCACGATAGCAGGAAAAGCGAAACACAGCCCCTTCAGATAGTCCGCCGTCATCGCTGTAACGGCAGCACTCCTGGCTCCCAGGAATGCCGCTGCCGATTCCGGAAACAGCAGCATCACAAGCATCAGCAATGCGGATCCCGTCACGCCGCCCGCAAGTGCGGTAGACAGTATCCGGTTCAGCGTCTCAGTCTCTCCCTTGCCGGAGCTCTCCCCCGCCAGCACTTGCACTCCGTTTCCTATCATTCCGCCGAAAGCCGTGATCAGAAGAATTACGGGATTAGTAAAGCCGTACGAAGCCAGCGCGTCACCTTTGAGGAAAAGGCTGATTATGACGCTGTCAATAAACATCGCGATGACGCTTATCAGCATCGTGACTATCTGTACGGCCAATACTTTATTAACTGAAGGTTCTTTTATTTCTCTTTTCTCAACCAAGTCCCTTTTATCCATTACGGTCTGATCTCTATGGTCTCCTCAGAAGCGACTGCCGCTTCTACAAGAGCATCGACATCGAGAGCCGACTCCGACTTTTCGATCCTCTCGCGCTTAGGCTTTGTGACAGGATGCTTCGGCAGGAACACCGTGCAGCAGTCCTCGTATGGCTGGATCGAGATGTCGTAGGTCCCTATCTCGCGGGCCTTGTCCATGATATCCACCTTGTCCATGGCGATCAGCGGCCTCATGACAGGCATCGATACGACGCTGTCCGTGACAACCAGTGCCTCTGCCGTCTGGCTCGCGACCTGGCCGAGATCCTCGCCGGTGATCAGCATCATGGCGCCGTTCTTTATCGCGATCTGCTCGGCTATCCTCATCATGAAGCGCCTCACCAGCAGGGTCGTCTCATCCTCAGGGCAGTTCTTTACGATCTCTTCCTGTATAGGAAGAAGGTTTATTACGTGCATTTTCACCGTACCCATGTAGCCGGCGAGCACCCTTACAAGATCCTCGACCTTGCGCTGGGCTCTCTGGCTCGTGTACGGATATGAATGGAAGTGCACGGCTTCTATGCTCATGCCCCTCTTTGCCATCATGAAGGCTGCGACCGGACTGTCTATGCCGCCGGACATGAGTATCATACCCTTGCCGTTGGTCCCCAGAGGGAGCCCTCCGAAGCCCTTGATCTTGTCTCTGAAGATATACGCCGCCTCGCGCCTCACATCGACGGTCAGCACGCAGTCGGGCCTGTGCACATCTACGGAGAGCACTTTGCAGGCCTTGAGTACCATGCCTCCCACCTGCCTGGCTATCTCCGGAGATTCGACGGCAAAGCTCTTGTCTGCCCTCTTGCCCTTGACCTTGAAGGTCTTTATGTCCTCTTCTTCGATGACCTTCAGCATGTACTCTCCGGCGATGCGTCCGATCTCGTTGATGTCCTTAGGCGCTTCGACCGCAGGGCTCACCGACGCCACGCCGAAAACTCTTACGCAGCTCGCGATGACTTCATCCTCGTTGTACTTTTCAGGCACCCTGACGAACATCAGACCGTCGATCCACTTTGCCTCGGCGTCTTCATAGACTTCAAGCGCCCTGCACACCCTCTCGAGGAGCACGCGCTCGAAGTACGGCTTATTCATTCCCTTGAGTGCGACCTCGCCGCACCTCACGATGTATAAATTCTTTTCCATATGATTCGTTCTAAATGTAAAGTATACTTTACCTATCTGAAACTGCCCAGTCTGCGGAAGCGCTCTACCGCAGTCTTGGTGCGGGCGATGACTTCGTCCATCTCCTCGACTGTGTTGAATTCCGAAAAGCTGAAGCGTATCGCGCCTTCTATCTCCTTGTGTGTCATCGACATCGCGCTCAGCACATGGCTGTCGCCCGTCTTGTGCGACGAGCACGCGGACCCTGTAGATACATATATGCCGTCCTGCTCGAGAGTGTGCAGAAGCACCTCGCCCCTTGTGCCCTCAAAAGTAACATTCAGGACTGTCGGGCAGCGTCTGCCGTGATCCTGCAGCGTGTATCCGAGCTCCTCCGGTCCGTTCACGATGATATCGCTTATCTCGGTCTTGAGCCCGTTGAGCAGGTAGTTGTTCACTATGCCCATCCTGCTTATCTTCATCACCATATCGTCCGCCGACATTTCCGCCGCAAGACCGAGTCCGGCTATGCCCGGCGTGTTCTCCGTGGATGAGCGGAGCCCGCCCTCCTGACCGCCTCCGGTGATGAACGGCGGCAGTTTGTGCCTCTTTTTGATGTATACGAGGCCCGTTCCCTTAGGTCCGTGGAACTTGTGCCCGCTGGCAACGATGATGTCGGCATCGACGGCGTCCATCGGAAGCTTGCCGAATGCCTGTACGGCATCGGTATGGAAGATGATCTCCGTACCGTGCTGTCTGTTGTACTCCCTCAGCATCCTGCTGACCGGGTAGACCGGCTCTATGGTGCCCACTTCGTTGTTCACAGTCATGATGGAGACGATAATAGTGTTATCATCAATCGCCGCTCTGACTGCCTGTTCCTCGACATATCCGTCGACATCCACATCGAGATATGCGATCTCAAAGCCTTCATCAGCGAGCCTTTTGCAGGTCTCGAGCACTGCAGGGTGCTCTACCCTGGTTGTGAGTATGCGGTTTCCCCTGCGTCTCAGCTTATGCGCGGCGGATATGAGGGCCATATTGTCTCCCTCAGTGCCTCCCGATGTGAATATGATGTTTCCCGCCGGAGGAAGCAGCGCCTCGACCTGCCTTCTGGCATCGTAAAGAAGGTTCCCCGCCTCAAATCCGAGGGCATGCAAAGATGAAGGGTTGCCAAAGTTGTCTTTGGCAGCCCTGTACATCAGTTCCGTTACTTCATCGTATTGTCTTGTTGTCGCGCTGTTGTCGAGATAGATCATCTTATCTGCTACTTGGCGAAATCGGTCGCCCTTGTCTCTCTTACGACATTGACTTTTATCTGGCCCGGATATTCGAGCTCAGCCTCGATCTTCTTGGCGATCTCTCTGGCGAGCATAGGCACTTCGTCGTCCTTGACCTGGTTAGGCTTGACTGCGACTCTGATCTCTCGTCCGGCCTGTATGGCGTAGGACTTGTCGACGCCCTTCGTTGTATTGGCGATGTTCTCGAGGTTCTCAAGCCTCTTGATATACGTCTCGAGAGTCTCTCTTCTGGCGCCCGGTCTTGCTGCCGAAAGAGCGTCGGCCGCTCCTACCAGCATGGATTCGAGCGTTGTAGCCTCGACGTCGCCGTGATGCGATTCTACGGCGTTGATGACCTTCCAGGATTCCTTGTACTTCTTGCAGATATTGACTCCGATCTCGACGTGAGTGCCTTCGACCTCATGGTCTATGGACTTGCCGATATCGTGCAGGAGTCCGCCTCTCTTTGCGAGCTTAGGATCGAGTCCGAGCTCTTCGGCCATCATGCCTGCCAGGGTCGCTACCTCTATCGAGTGCTGCAGCACGTTCTGACCGTACGAAGTCCTGTATTTGAGTCTTCCGAGCAGCTTCACGAGCTCAGGATGCAGATTGTGCACGCCTGTCTCGAAGCAGGCTCTCTCGCCCTCTTCCTTGATGATGTTGTTGACTTCCTTGGTCGCCTTCTGGACCATCTCCTCGATCCTGGCCGGATGTATCCTTCCGTCCACGATGAGTTTTTCGAGTGCGATCCTCGCGATCTCCCTTCTCACAGGGTCGAATCCCGAGAGAATGACCGCTTCAGGCGTATCGTCGATTATCAGGTCGACTCCGGTGAGGGTCTCGATCGCCCTGATGTTGCGTCCTTCTCTTCCGATGATCCTGCCCTTCATGTCGTCGTTAGGCAGACTTACTACGGATACTGTGGTCTCTGTGACCTGATCCGCCGCATATCTCTGGATAGCGGTCGTGATGATCTCTCTGGCTTTCTTGTCGCCTTCCTCCCTGGCTTCGCTCTCGATGCTTGTGATGAGTTCCGAAGCCTCCTTGCGGATGTCGGTCTCGAGCTCCTGCAGGAGCAGGTGCTTGGCCTCTTCCTTGGTATAGCCCGAGATCCTTTCGAGCTCGGCTACCTGTTTGGCGAGATAGGAATCTATCTCTTTGTGCTTTTCGTTCATCGACTGCTCTTTCTTCGTGAGATTGTTCTCTCTCTTTTCGATGCTCTCGAGCTTGCGGTCGATGTTCTCTTCCTTTTGCTGTATCCTTCTTTCAGACTTGGAGACTTCGGCTCTTCTGGCCTTGAGCTCTCCTTCGTAATCACTTCTCAGCTTATGTATTTCCTCTTTAGCCTCAAGCACCTTTTCCTTCTTGAGGTTCTCGGCAGTATTTTTTGCATCAAGGATCATGTTCTGAGCCTGCTGCTCAGCGCTTCCTATT
The DNA here is from genome assembly GCA_017512365.1 of Mogibacterium sp. Classification (GTDB taxonomy): domain Bacteria; phylum Bacillota; class Clostridia; order Peptostreptococcales; family Anaerovoracaceae; genus Crickella. Next base: position 45,628 of record JAFWGQ010000014.1, on the reverse strand, counting down.
GCCTTCTCTCCGAAGTTCTTGCGGAGCACATATCCTATTGCTATACCGACGATAAGGACTACAATGCTGATCACAACAGTTAAAACCGGTGACATAGGCACCCCCCTTATCAATTATTAAATTTGTAATATATACATGATCTGCGCATATGTTGATATTATCATGTGATTTTTATACAACATATACGGTTAGACTGCATAAACCTACCCATATATTATACATATGCCCGCAATTCCAGTCAATGAAAAGCTTATTGTTCCGGGAACCAGCCTTCGCTTTTCATGCTGGTGAACACTCCGTTTCCTATTATCACGTGATCCAGCAGCTTTATGCCTATGATCTCCGATGCCGCGATCAGTCTTTTGGTCACATCGATATCCTGAGCGCTCGGCGTCGGATCTCCGCTCGGGTGATTGTGCGCCACCACGACCGCCGAAGCACCCCTTCTGATCGCCGGTGCGAACACCTCTCTCGGATGCACCGGCGCGCTGTCGACATTGCCTATCGAAATGACAGATTTTGACTGGATGCGCAGCTTTGAATCAAGGTTGATGGTCATGAAGAGCTCTCTCTTCTCGTACATCATCTCTTCCATCAGAAGCTCTGCCACCTGGCGGCTGTCCCTGACTCTTTCCCTGAAGGCCCCCTGCCTGTCAGAGATAAGTCTCTTGCTGAGTTCCATTGCCGCCACTATGGAACATGCCTTGGCTTCGCCTATGCCGTCGATCTCAGTCAGTTCTCTGACCTCGGCCATTCCCAGATCTCCTATGTTGGCGTTCGCATAGGAAATGACCTCATCCGCAAGCCTGATCGCGGACTTGTCGTTCGTTCCCGTTCTGATTATGAGAGCCAGAAGCTCTGAATTGCTCAGACCCGAAGCGCCTCCGTACACTAACTTCTCCTGAGGCCTCTCCGTCACAGGCATTTGCTTGATATGCATATATTCTCCTTTCCGGAGCACACACTCATATCATATATAAAAAAACCGCGCCCGTGAGAACGCGGTCTGTAGATTTCGTGTAGATTTCCACATCATTGAAACGTGCTATTTTTGCGTCTTTTCGGTGATTATCCGCGCGACTGCGTCGATGCTCCCCTCGAGAGTCAGATCCGAGGTGTCGAGAAGGACTGCATCTTCCGCCTGCCGCAGAGGACTGACTTCTCTGTGAGAGTCCTGGTAGTCTCTTTCCATCGTCTCTTTATAGATCTGATCGTAATCAGCCTCTTTGCCGGCCTCGATAAGCTGGTCATAGCGTCTTTTCGCTCTTATCTCGGGAGACGCGGTCATGAATATCTTCACCTCGGCGTCGGGTATGACGGTTGTGCCTATATCGCGGCCCTCCATCACTACATCCTTTGTCGCGGCCAGATGTCTGCTGACTTCATCCACCTTTGCTCTGACTATCGCGAGTTTTGAGATATCCGAAGCGGCCATCGAGATCTCGCCCGTCCTTATGAGTCCGCTCACATCCTCTCCGTCGAGCATGGTGCGTCCGCCCGAAAAGTCTATGACCGTATCATCCAGCATGGTCCTGACCTCCGACTCGTCCGCCGGATCCACGGCCAGCCTCTTCGACTTGAGTCCGAGCGCGCGGTACATGGCGCCGGTATCGATGTATTCTATTCCAAAGCGTTCGGCAACGGCTTTCGCGATCGTGCTCTTGCCGGTGCCTCCCGGTCCGTCTATTGCAACTCTGAGCATCGTCCTCTCCCTGTTACTTGTGTCCGTTGAGCTTGTTGATCTCATCGATGAATGTGTCGATGGTCTGGAACTCACGGTATACAGAAGCGAACCTTACATAAGCGACCTGATCGATGGATTTGAGTTCTTCCATGATGAGGAGGCCGATATTCGTCGACTGGATCTCCTTTTCCATGGTGTTGGAAAGGCCGCGCTCTATATTGTCCGCGATCCTCTGGACATCCTCGTATGTGACCTTCGTTTTCCGGCAGGCCTTCATGATGCCGTTGATGATCTTGTTCTTGTCGAAGCTCTCGCGCGTGCCGTCCTTCTTAACTACGACAAGCAGAGAATTCTCTATCTTCTCGAAGGTCGTGAATCTCTTTTTGCACTTGGTGCACTCGCGTCTTCTTCTGGTAGCCAGCCCGTCCTCGACAGGCCTCGAATCGACTACCTTTGTGTCCTCATAATTGCAGTACGGACATTTCATATGCTTACCTCCATTGTGCTTCCGATCACAATACCCTTTGATCCCGTTTTACTGTTTATACGGCCTTGCTGTATTCCATGACCTTGTCCATGACTCTGTCATACATGTACAGGACATATAAACTGTTCTCCTCGGCATACTGCATGAGATCCATGCCGTTCTGCTCTTTGAACTGTTCCTCTGTATAGCCGGCTTCATCGAGCATGTTCTTCAGATAGTCCTTATAGTCGTCCTCAGTGAATTCGATGCCCTCTTCCTTTGCGATCTGACGCAGGATGAGCTCGGTCTTTACGTTTTTCTCAGCGTCTTCATCGACGGCCTTGTTGAAGCTGTCGGTATCCATGCCCATCGAAGAGATGTAATCTTCGAGAGTGGTCCCCGCGTTCTTTGCAGCGGTCTCATATGACTTGGCGATCCTGTCATGAGAGTCCTTAAGCTCTTTTTCAGGATACTCCGTGACCTCCGAAGCATCGAAGATCGTTCCGAACACCTGTGATCTTTCCCGGGTCTCGGCATTCGCGGCCTGCTCTTCCTCGAGTTCCTTTCTGACGGCGGCCTCGTACGAAGCCTTGTCCTTATACTCGGTGTTTTTCTTTACCCACTCGTCTGTATATTCGGCAGGCTTCTTCTCGATCATGTAGTTGATCGTTGTTTTGAACACCGCGTCCCTGCCGTTGAGTTCTTCCTTTCCGTAATCCTCGGGAAATGTCACGTGCAGGTCGAAGGTCTCGCCGACATCGTGCCCGACTATGCCCTCGGCAAATCCCTTGATGTAATTGCTGTTGGCTATGTCGAGCTCAGCCCCCTGGGCAGTTCCGCCTTCGAACTCTACCCCGTCGATGCTGCCGACATAGTCTATGTTCACTATGCTGTTTTCCGTCACTGTGCCGGATTCGATCTTTGTTTCCTCCGCGTTCTGCGACAGATCCTCATCGATCCTGGCCTTTACATCATCATCGCTGACAGGCTCCGTCTTTTTATACTCGATGCCCTTGTATTCTCCCAGCTTTATGAACTGCGTAAGATCATCGTAATCATATCCGCTGAGAAAGGACGCCGTCGATCCGCCCGAGCAGGCTGCCATCGTCACAGCTGCAAGCAGTGCGATCAGCAGTGTGTAAAATTTGTTTTTTGTTCTCATTGTTCTCTCCGAATACTAGGTGCTTGTACACACATCGGGATGTTATCACAAGATATAGTGTCTTATCAATAAACCGGTATTAAGATAAAAGAACGTTAACCTTTTGAGATCCGCGCATAAAAACACCCTGCTGCCGCAGGGTGATACCGTATCAGGACTGGCTGAGCTCCATCGTAACGCGGTTCGTAAAGCCGTCCTCGTCTATCCTGTCGTAAACGATACTGTCAGAAGCGATCCTGAGCATCGAAAGCGCAAGATCGTTCTCCGTATCTTCCGGGTCGAACGGAGGCCCGTTATACCTGACCGTGATCGTTGTCCTGTCGCTTTTCTCGCTGTATTCGACAACAGCGCTGATCTTCGGGTCAGCGAGCTCCGGCAGCAGTATCTGTCTTACGAGTTCCTCTATTGCGCTGCGGATCCGGTACGCATGCTTTGGCGAGAGCTGGTTCCTGTAGCAGTACATGTCGACCTCGGCACCGTCCCCGAGAAAGTCATACGTATCGCTCTCGATCATGAGCTCGAGTACCTTGAGCTGCTTTATGAAGCGGCGGGTCTTTTCTTTCCGGGGCGCATCGAAGATGACCTCCGGCACATCATCGTCATAGATCCCGCCTTCATCCATGTAGAACACTCTGTTGCAAATGGAACGCGAGAACCTCATGTCGTGTGTCACTATGAGCATGGTCTTGCCGCTCTGTGCGAGATCCTTTATCACGGCCTCCACCTCGCCTACGAGTGACGGATCCAGCGCGCTCGTAGGCTCATCGAGCAGGATAACATCCGGATCCATGGCAAGAGCCCTTGCGATCGCAACGCGCTGCTTCTGGCCTCCGGAGAGCTCATCAGGATAACTGAGCGCCCGGTCCGCAAGGCCGACCTGTTTCAGCAGCTGCATCGCCTTGTCATACGCATCCTGCCTGCTGACTCCGAGCGTCTCCACAGGAGAGAACATTATGTTTTCGACGACCGTCAGGTGTCCGAACAGATTGAAGGACTGGAATACCATCCCGATCCTGCGGCGCGCCATCGATGCGTCATATCCCGGCGCCGTTATGTCTTCGCCCTCGAATATGATCCTGCCGTCAGTCGGAGGGTCTATGAGGTTCATGCATCTGAGCAGCGTTGATTTGCCCGTACCGGACGGTCCGATAACGGAGATCACGTCTCCCCTTTTTATCACAGCATTCACATCTCTGAGGGGCGTTACGGTCTCAAACTCTTTTCTGAGATGGATCAGTTCAATCATGTACTGTCACCCCCTTCAGTATGTCTTCCCTCCTTCTGCGTTTAGGGTCTGTCCTGACCTCGATCCTGCCGACCGCGAATATAAGTATCCTCGCCATCAGGAAATAGATGACGGCCACGGCGATCAGCGGGAAGAAAGCCTCATATGTGCGGCTTCTTATCAGATCTCCTGTCCTGGTGAGGTCGCTTACCGCGATATATCCCACGATCGCGGTAGCCTTGATCAGGGACACCAGTTCGCCCTTGTACTGCGGCAGTATGAACGGCATCGCCTGAGGAAGAACGATCTTAAAGAAGGTCTTGTTCTTTCTTACACCGAGCGCGTATGCCGCTTCCGTCTGACCTGTGTCTATGGCACTGACGCCTGTCCTGACCATCGAGTATACCGCAGAAGCGAACGTAAGCGTAAAAGCGATGACCGATACGAAGACACCCGTGACAGGAGCTTTCGCAAATACGATATAGTAGAGTATCATAAGGATGACTACGACAGGCAGTCCCTGTATGAGACCGGTGCATATCCTCGTGATCGTATTGGCTGCACGGTTTCCTCCGCGGCAGCACATGAACACCGCGAAGCCGAGCAATGTTCCGAATATCGCCGACAGCACTGTTATGACAAGCGTCGTGAGAATGCCGTTTACGAACATTTTATAGCGGTCTTCCCGGATGAAGGTCTTGACGAAGCTGTCCTTCATCTGCCGAAAGAACCCTTCTGAGCTCCGTGACGGATCTGCCAGAACTGCCGCCGCCTGACCGCCGTCGAAATATGCCTCTGAGAACTCTACGCTCTCTTTACGTTCGTCAGTGATGACTATCGCAGCTCCGCCCAGATCACATTTGCCGGAGCTTACGGCCGGTATCAGTCCATCGAAAGCCATTGAGGACAGCTCCAGTCCGTAGCCGTATTCCTCGCAGAACCGCGCTACCAGATCGATGTCGTATCCTATGGTCTTATTGTCTTCAACATACGTGAACGGAGGCGATGTGGATGTAGTCGCCATGCGGATCACGCCGTTCGTCGCCGGCAAAGCTGCGTAGTCGACCTTCATACTGGCTTCACCTTCCTTTGTAAGCCAGTTCGTAAATTCCTCGTCGAGAGTTCCGTCCTCTTTGCATTTTCCGATGAACTCGCTCATCTGTGAAGCAAGAGCCCGGCCCTTGTCATTCTTTGCGAAGGCATATCCGTATGAGAAATCCTTCAGATAACCGTCAAGCTTACGGTATCTGTCATCCATCTGCATATTATGGTATATGAGCGTGCAGCCGTCTTCGACAATGGCATCGACCTTGCCCGAGTCTATCGCCATCAGCAGGTCCGCGTAATTGTTATACGTCATGAGCTCGGCCTCCGGCAGTTCTTTTTCCACCAGTTCGGGCCCTATGCCTCCGTTCAGTGCGCCGACTTTGATCCCGGGCCTGTTCAGATCCTTATAGTTCTGCATGTCAGCGGTAACGCTGCTCTTATTGCTCCCGCCGCATGCTGCGAGCAGCATGCAGATCAAAAGCGCAAGCATGCAGATGAAAGATACGCGTTTCCTCATTTCGATCCTCTCCGAAACCTATTGCTCTGCTACACGCCGAATTTCTGCCATCCTGTAACTCTGCCTCTGCTGTCAAAATACAGGTATGCGTCCATGCCCGGATCGTCATCCCAGTCATAGCACCACTGCTCAGAGTTCGTATACTTGTTCTTCCTGTATGGTTTGCTCCAGGACGCCAGCCATCTGACCTTCTTTTTGCTGTCTCCGACATGGACGGTATTGGAAAGATAGACATACTCATTCTCCCTGGCAAGGACCTGTCCGAATTTATTATAGAGAACAGTTTTCATCCTGAGTTTGTACCTGCCCGGCTTCTTTATTTTGATTTTGAGCTTCAGTTTTGCTTTGTTTTTCGTGATTTTTTTCTTGTATACCTTCTTGCCGATAGTGACCTTGACGATATCTCCTTTATGAGCATTCGTTACGAGCACAGGGACTTTTGTGCTGTTCTTCAGCACCCAGCCGGTGGTTTCTATTTCGCTGTCTTTTACGACTTTGACATTTCTTGTACATGTCTCATTTCCATTGACGAAATTGACCGTAAGTGTACCGATCCTGACCAGAGGGATATTGATGGAGAAGTTGGTGATCATATCCTCGCTGCCTGCGACACAGGAATAGGTCTTATTGTTGATGATCACACTTACTGTAGTTCCCTCCTTTGTGGATCCGGAAATGGTTCTGCAGCCATACTCGATCGATTCATCTGTACTGGTCTCCTGATCAAGCGTAAACATGCTTCTTGGATCAGGGATGCTCCAGCCACCCGGCTGCGTTGCAGAGCCCGGCTCGATACCGCCTTCTGAAATACTGCTGTAAGGGTTTTCAGCATCTTCCGCATAAGCAGGCGCTGAAGCTGCAGTAAATACAAGCACTGTGCCCGCGATAATAAAGCATGTCAATACAGATGCGATCACAGCGCAAACCTGCATTGCTCTGCTGCCATTGGTCTTTAAGGTCTTCATCTCTTTGCCGTCTCCTTTCCGCTCCGGATATGAAAATCCCTTTCTACGAGGTCGATTTTCTTTTACATTAATAATACCAGCAGCTATCGGGCTTTTGTGACATTTTCTTCACATTTGCACGATAATTCCTACACATTCACGTGTTAATATGATGGTGTCGAAAGAGATATTCGACAGTTTACCTTTTTCTTTTGATTGTTCTTTCTTAGTTAGATATTTTCGCACAATGAAAAGCTCCGGCACCAGGCCGGAGTTTTTCATTGTGTTATTCATTATCCTTTTTGCCGGCCGATTCCGCAGCCGCCCTGCGTCTTGCCTCTGCCCTCTGCCTCCTGAGAACAGCGTTCCTCTCTGTGAGAAGCCACCATCCCACGGCGCAGACAGCCACGAAGCATGCCGCCAGGAAAATTATCACGATATGGCTCGCAAAGTATTCCATCAGATGTTTTTCTTTGCTGTCTCGCAGAGTTCTGCGAAGCCTGCAGCGTCATAGATGGCCATCTCGGAGAGCATCTTGCGGTTGATCTCGATGCCCGCCTTCTTGAGTCCGTTCATGAACCTGCTGTAGGAGATGCCGTTTGCTCTTGTCGCAGCGTTGATCCTTGCGATCCAGAGTCTTCTGTACTCTCTCTTTTTGTTCTTGCGTCCGATGTATGCGGATCTCAGGCTTCTCATTACTGCCGGGTTGGCTGCTCTGAAGGTGTTCTTCCTTCTTCCGTAGAATCCCTTAGCCTGCTTCAGTACCTTCTTATGTCTCTTGTGAGCGTTTACGCCCTTCTTTACTCTTGCCATTTGTTACACCTCCCCGATTACTTGCCCATCGATCTCAGCATACGCTTCAGATCTGCACTTGTAAGAGTAGTAGCCTTCCTGAGGCCTCTCTTCCTCTTAGCGGTCTTCTTTGTAAGAATGTGGCTCTTGTAAGCCTTGTTTCTCTTGACCTTTCCGGAGCCTGTAACGTGCAGACGCTTCATTGCGCCTCTGTGTGACTTCATTTTGTTCTTAGCCATCTTGAATCATCCTCCTGTATATCAGTCTATTTTTTGTCCTTCTTAGGTGCGAGGAACATGTTCATCCTGCGTCCCTCCATCTTAGGTTCCTTTTCGATCACGCCGAATTCGGAAACCATGTCTGCGAACTTCTTCATCGCGTCGAAGCCGAGCTGCGTGTAGTCACGCTCTCTGCCGCGGAATCTCAGAGAAACCTTGACCTTGTCGCCGTCCTGCAGGAACTTGCTCGCTGCCTTGGCCTTGACTGTGATGTCGTGGTCTTCGATGGAGGCGCTCAGGCGGATCTCCTTGATTTCCGTAACGCGCTGGTTCTTTTTGGCGTTTTTTTCTTTTTTCTGCTGCTCGTAACGGTATTTGCCGTAGTCGAGTATCTTGCAGACCGGCGGATCGGCATTAGGCGAAATATTTACCAGGTCGAGGTCTGCGTCCTCCGCCATGGCAAGCGCTTCGTCTATGCTGAAGATACCGCGCATCTGACCCTCTTCGTCGATAAGGCGGACTTCCTTTGCCCTTATGTACTCATTGATCTGGGTCTGTTCTCTTCTGTTATCTCTGGCGCTAATGGTTCTGCCCTCCCTTTCGTCTGAGAAACCCTTTAAAAAAATTCGCGGACGCACAAGCATCCGCGAATAAGAATTGCTTTCTTATGAGGCCCTGCCAACGCGAGTCTGCAAGGCGAGAAGCGGATAACTTCTGCTTTGACCTTGCCTATTATACAGACGCGCGCAGGGTCTGTCAACGTTTTTTTATAAATGGCTCAATGCGGTAGAACGGGAGTCCGACCACGTTTTCATAATCCCCTTCTATGTGATCGATGTAGCGTCCGAAATACCCCTGTATAGCATACGATCCAGCCTTGTCGTAGGGCTCCTCCATGGACAGGTACTCGCAGATGTCCTCATCGGAATAGTCTTTGCAGAAGACCTCCGTAACATCGCTCAGAACATCTGTCGTCCCACTGGCGGTATCTATGATGCAGACCCCTGTCGCAACAAAGTGCGAAGTGCCTCTTATTGCGTCCAGCATGCGGAAGGCGTCTGCTTCTGACTCCGGCTTTCCCATTATACCGTCCTTCCAGACGATGGTGTCGGCGGCTATGATAAGGCTGTCCCTGAGGCCGGGATCATCCTTGATATCTTCGCAGCACGCCTCTGCCTTGCGGCGGGCGAGCGTCTCAACGGCCTCCGTCATGCTCGTACCCAAAGGAAGAGACTCGTCAGCCCGTGAGGGCATGACGAGTGGCTCTATCCCGTGTTTATTCAGTATCTCGAGTCTCCGCGGCGAACCGGAAGCGAGTATGATACGCTTCGATGTACCGGTATCAATCGTCTCCGCCTTCATCTCCGCTTTCATCTGCGCTTTCATCTGCGCCGTCATCTCCGCCGTCATCTGCAGGCTGCGGCCTGTCCTTGAGCTCGATATCCTTGAGCACCATGTCGTCCTTGGTATATACGACATCGACTACATCTCCCTCCTGCGGATTATATCCGGCTGCGATGGATGTATCATCGTCGATAGTAAGGTCGACTGTATTGCCGTTTCCGAGTTTGACAGTGCACGAGCTTCCGCTGATGGAGACGATAGTCACCTTCTCCGCCTTGATCAGGACCGGTTCCGGTTCAGGCTCCGGTTCAGGTTCAGGCTCCGGCTCCGGTTCCGGTTCCGGATCAGGTGCCGGTGTCGGTTCAGGTGCCGGTTCCGGATCAGGTGCCGGTGTCGGTTCAGGTGCCGGTGTCGGTTCTGGTTCCGGTTCAGGTTCAGGTGCCGGCTCAGGATCCGGCCTGTTTATCAGATCTATCCTCTGCAGCACGTTGTCGTTCGACGTATAAGTGATGCTTACATAGTCATTGGTCTGCGGCATGTATCCCGGTGCGATCTGCAGCTTGGCCGGATCATATGTAAGTTCAAGATCTCCGGAACCTGCGATGTCGACTGTGCACTTGTTTTTGCCGCCGATGCCCCATGCTGTCAGAGTTCCCTCCGATGTTACGCTGTGATCCGGTCTTTTTATGAGTTCGATCGACCTGAGGACCATGTCTTCCTTTGTGTATGTGATCTTGACGCTGTCATCCGCCTGCGGCATGTAGCCGATCGGAATATTGAGAGAGTTCGGATCGTATGTCAGCTCAAGAGTATCATCCGCAGTATCCACGGTGCACTTGTTTTCGCCGCCTATACCCCATGCCGTCAGAGTTCCCTCTGCTTTTACCGGCTCAGGCGGGGTCGGTCTTTTGATGAGCTCTATCTTTGTAAGAACGTTTTTATCCTTTGTATAGGTTATCTGGACCTCATCCTGTGCCTGCGGCTTGTAGCCCGGGGATATGTCAAGATCCTTCGTGTATGTCAGATTGAGATCTGCGCCGTCAACTGTGACGACTGTGCACTTGCCGCTGTCCCACGATTTCAGAACGCCGTTGGCGACGATCGGTTCAGGCGGCACAGGCTTCGGCGGATCAGGCCTTTTTATGAGCTGGATCTTGGTGATCACGCTGCTGCTTTTCATGTATGAGATCTGTACATAATCCTTGGCCTGAGGCTTGTAGTCAGATGCCTTCTCAAGCTTGTTGGTATATGTGAAGTTCTTGTTGCCCGTTCCGTCAACGCTGACAGTGGCGTTGCCGTTGCCCCAGGAGACTATGGTTCCCTTCGCGATGACCGGCTTCTCAGGTACAGGTTCAGGCTTCTGGCAGTATACCACTGAAGCCAGGTTCTTGTTCTTCACGACGCTGTATGTGATCTCGGCCTTGCATCCGACTGCCGGCTTCACACCCTTGTACTTTGTCTTGTCATCGGTGACAAAGTTGTATGTCTTCTCATCCGTTTTGAGGGACAGCGCGCTGGAACCTACGCTCTTGATGGTACCGTTGATCGTCCTTACCTCCGGATCAGGTTCCCTGACGATATTGACCTCTACCGCAAGAGGAGCTGCATCCTTCGTATTGTTGAACGTGACGTTGACGCTGTCGCCTGCCTGAAGCTTGCTTGCAACGCCGGTGATCTTGGTATTCTTGTCAAGCGTGAACCTGCTGGAATGCGCCGAGTCGATCGAAAGGAGCAGCGAAGTATCGCTGAACTCCGAAACGATGCCGCTGACTTTCAGAGTCTTAGGCTCTTCCGGGACTTCCTTTGTAACGACGATCTTTGTCGCCGTAGGGAATTCCGACAGATTTCCGACATAAGTGATCCTTACGCCGTCCCCCTTGCGCAGATTGCCGTCGACAGTCGTGTTCCCGTTATATGCGAATGTGACCGTAAGACTCTTGCTGGAGACAGTCAGGTTCTTCTTTTCCTCAAGTCCCGTAACGGTCCCGCTGAATAAAGTGTCCTCGCGGACATGTTTCTTGAGAGTCATGTCTTCAGCAACGAGCTTCTTGCCCTTGCCGTGATACTTGACAGTGACGATGTCGTTCATGCTGAAGGTGCTCTCTCCGCCCATGTCATACTTCGTGGAGCTGTCGGTGACGAATTCCTTCGTCTCCTGAGCGTTGCTCACGATGATCTTCTGATCGTTTGCTACAGTCAGCACACCGGTGAAGTCTCCGGCTTCGACCTCCTGAGCACAGGCGGGCATGTACATCGTCATGATCGCGATGATCATAGTGAGTGCAAGCACTTTTGCCTTGTTCATCTTGGTTCCTCCCTTCAACTGGAAACATATGCGGTCGTGTACACTACTTATACGGATATGTACTGCCGCAGGAGACACGGCCTCCCGGACGATCTTCCCGTCACGGCGGCAGCACTGCTGAAAATCAATACATGCATGTAAATGATAACATAAAAACAGGGCAGATACCATATCTGGTGTCATCTGCCCTGTCTATGATGCAAGATATGCCGCAAGAGCCAGCATCACCGTAAACGCAAGCACGATCACGGTCATCACATCGCCTATTAGGCGGCTCTCGTTTTCAAACGAGAGTTTTCTCACCTTTACGCTGCTGCTCTCACCGGTCCACAGATAAGGATCCCCGAAATGGGTCCTGAGATACTCAGCTGCTTTTGAAGCGTGTCTGCCACACCGGGCGAATATGCCTTCGGTGACTCCGGAGATCCACAGCACCAGCCTGTTGAGCACCACCCTGTAGAACCAGTCGAAGTCGAGCGTGATCTCATCATGCGGCTTCATCTTCTTTATGCAGATGAAGAAAGGTATCGAGCCGCCGACGAATATCGCGATGTATTCGAGCACATGAGCCATATGATAAGGATGCGCGTTCGTGCCGTACGGCATCAGAGCGTAGAACCTGCCCGGGAACGCTCCTATGAGTATCGTCAGCACGGTGCCGATGATCATGGCCGCGTTCATCGTGACCGGCACCTTCCTTGTGATCTCTGAATCCTTTTCGTTTTCGCACGGTCCGAAGAATACGAACCAGTTTATCTTGAGCGTGATGGACAGCAGCGTACCTACGCCGCCCGCAGTGAGAAGGATCGCTGCGGTATCATGGCCCGACGAGGTGACAGCTTCTGTTATGAGAGCCTTGCTGACGAATCCCGACAGGCCCGGAAGGCCCGCTATCGCAAGCGACGAAATGAGGAAACAGGCAGCCGTTACCGGCATCTTTTTTGCAAGGCCGCCGAGCTCTGTTATCTTGCTGCGTCCGCTTGCGTACATGACGGCTCCGGCGCCCATCATCAGCACTCCCTTGAAGAGTATGTTCGTGAACGCGTGCGCTGTCGCAGCGTCTATGCCGGCTTCACCGCCGGCTCCGATCGCCGCGATCATCATCCCCAGCTGGCTTATTATGTGATACGCCAGCAGACGTCTGATGTTGTTCTCCATTATGGCCATGCAGGCCGCGTAAACGGACACTACCGCCCCTATCCATATGAGAACGTCGATCCCTGCGAACATCCTGATCATGAGGTAGATCGCGGCCTTGGTCGTGAACGACGAAAGGTATACCGTGCCCGTTGCCGTCGACTCCGGATATGCGTCCGGAAGCCACGAGTGCAGCGGAGGTATCGCCGCGTTGACGGCCACTCCGACAGCGATCAGCCAGAAGAACGGCTCCTCCATGTGATCAGCTATGTTCATTATGCTGTTTCCGTAATGGAATATATAAGCTATGACGCCCGCCAGCAGCATGTTGCCTCCGAATGCGTGCACGAGTATGTAGCGGAACGACGCTCTTTCGGATGTCATGTCGTGCTTGCAGTAGACCACATACATCGACGCGAAGGCGGATATCTCCCAGAAGATCACGAGCGAGATCAGATCGCCCGCGAGTATCACTCCCATGACGCTGCCGGCGTATATCATGGACATGCCGCACTCGTGTCTGTGCTGTATGCCCTCTCCGTATATCCCGTTCAGCAGGGCGATCACGCAGAACACCATCATGAAAGCGTACGCGATGCTGTCAAAGTGTATGAACTGCATCCTGATGTAAGGTGTCAGATGATATACGAGGCTGCTGTCATCTCCCATCTGCAGAAAAGCCCAGAAGGCGCATGCGGGCGCAACAACAGACAGAGGCCTCCTGCAAGGTCTCGGCAACAGCATCGTGATCACTCCGAACGCGATCATTATGATCCCGGGATGCAGCATGTTGATCAGCATGTCTTTGCTTATGTCTGTCATTTTGCGCTTTCTATGAGTTCGAGTATGACGGCCTTTGTCGCCTCAGGCGGCAGCTCTATGCCCTTCCACTCCGCGATCGCGATGAGTTCGTCCTTTTTCATGTTCATCGAAGGCCTGCGAGGCTTTCCGCTCTTCGTGAGCGGCACGCCTGCAGGTATCTTTCCGGCTTCCTTCTTCTCCGGTTCCGGCTTTTTTACAGGTCCTGCTATCCTCACAGGCTCCGGCACAGGGATGACAAAAGGCTCAGGCTCAGGTTCACGCTCAGGTTCCGGTATCGGTTCCGGCTTCGGTATCTGCGGCTCCACATGTACGTGTTCCTCCGTCACCTCGCCCTCCGGCGTCGTCTCAACTTCATCGCTTATGCTGAAGCCTGCATTGTTGAGTATGAGCTCCTCCTGCCTGTACTCTTCCCTGAGATAATAATCGGCCGGTCTTCTGAACAAAAACTGCATGACGATCTTGCTCAGCACCAGCAGAAGCGCAGAGCTTGCAAAAGCTATTCCGAGATATCTCAGTATTTCCGTCGTCATTATCCCTGTCGTCTTTCAGTCACATCAGCGGAGTGAATATCGAATTGCCTGCCGTGTATGCGAGATCAAGCAGATGCAGCCCCGCATTCGGAGCAAGTCCCAGCACCATGGATATTATCGCCGTTATTACAAGCGGCAGGAGCATCGCAGGCGAGGCTTCGCCTCTTTCGGCGAATTCCGGATTGTCCACGTTTTTCTTGAATGCGATCAGCACCACAGGCATCAGATAGCTCAGTGCCAGCAGTGCGCTCGCGATAAGAGTCCCCACGAACACCGGCATGCCCATCGACACCGCGCCCATTATGATATTGGCCTTGCTGACAAAGCCCACGAAGAACGGGAATCCAGCTATTCCCAGCGACGCAGCGGCAAAGGCCGTCATGGTCACAGGCATGCGTTTTCCTATGCCTATCATCTCCGTGATGTCCTTCTTGTGAGTCGTAACGAATATGGCGCCCGCAGCCATGAAGAGCGTGATCTTCATGAAGGCGTGAGCCACTATGTGATATATCGCTCCCGCCACGGCAAACGGCGATAGTATGCATATGCCCAGAACTATGTACGAGAGCTGTCCCACTGTCGAGAAAGCGAGCCTCGCCTTGAGATTGTCCTTTTTCATCGCCACCAGAGAGGATGCTATTATCGTGAACACCGCCATCCACGCTAGCACCCTTGAACCGCCGCATGATTCCGAAAGCTCCGGTCCGAACACATACAGCACTACCCTGAGCGTGCAGAAGGCTCCCGCCTTTACGACAGCGACCGCGTGCAGAAGCGCGCTTACCGGAGTCGGCGCCACCATGGCCGCAGGCAGCCAGCTGTGCAGCGGCATGACGCCCGCCTTGACTATGCCCGCTCCGACCATCATGAAGAACACGATCAGGGCCCACGGCATCGGCAGCATGTCAGCTGTCAGGAAGCCTCCCGGTCTGAAGTCCATGGTCCCGGATACAGCGTACACTATGACCATGGCGGCAAAGAAAATCTGCCCGCTTATGAGGGTGTACGCGAGGTACTTCCTGCCCGAGGCCGTGCCCTCCGCGTCCCTGTAATGCACTACAAGGGGATATGTTGCCACAGTCAGCACCTCAAAGAATATGAAGAAGGTCAGGAGATTCGCGGCAAAGCACAGGCCGGTCGTCGCTGACAGGCACATCGCGAACGCGGCGTAGTAGCCGGTCTGGTTCTCTTCACCGTGGCCCCGCATGTATCCGATCGAATAAAACGAAGTGAGTATCCACAGCGTGGACGCAACACAGGCAAACACCATGCCCGCCGGATCAACATTGAACGCCAGGGTGACGCCCTTTACGATCTCGAATACATTGAGCTTTATCTCCCTGCCCGCCAGAACAGCAGGCACCATCGAATATACCAGAGCGAGCTTGGCGAGGGACGCGGTGACCGTGATCCCTTCGCGGAGATTTCTGTGTATGTGTTCTCCGAGCACGTATATCAGAACTGATGCCGTCAGTGAGACGAGCACAGCCAGCAGCGGTCTGTACTGAAGAGCGAGGAGAGCGTGGATGTCTGTCATAAGCCCACCCCCTCAAGCGTCAGCATCAGGACATCGACTATCTTTACGTTGAAGATACCGATGCCCAGTATGGCCGCAAAGCACACCGCGATCGGGATGATCAGTGTAAGCGGGAGCTCCGCGGCCTCCGAAGACCATCTTTCCTTCAGATCCTCAGGCTGCTGTATGAACACCTTCTCGATCAGCCTGAAGAAGTATACCGCGTTGAGCAGGCTCGAGATCACGAGCGCGGCGATGTATATCCATTCCCTCTGTCCGGCCGAGGCAAGCGCCAGATACCACTTGCTGAAAAAACCGGCAGTAGGCGGTATGCCTATCATGGAAAGGGCCGCTATTACCAGGAGTCCCGATGTCAGCGGCATTTTTTTGTATATCCTGCCGAAATCGTCCAGCGCAGTCGTCCCGTATTTGAATGTGATCGCGCCCGTACAGAAGAAGAGTCCTCCCTTCATGAAGGCGTGGCCCATCATGTGCAGGAACGAGCCCGCCAGAGCGAGCGGAGTGCCGACAGCAAAGCCGAGCGAGATATATCCGATCTGAGCGACGGAGGAATACGCGAGGACCTTTCTGATGTCGTTCTGGGCCATCGCCCTTATCGAGCCGTAAAGCATTCCGGCCACAGACAGCACTCCGATCATCACGAGCAGATATCTGACATATCTGAGGTCGGTCCCGAATATGCAGTATATGAACCTGAACATCGCCAGAGCGGGTATCTTGCCCATCACACCCGTGATGAGAGGTCTTGCTCCCGGCTCGGCGTGTGTATACGCCGAAGGCTGCCATCCGTGGAACGGGAACAGCGCCATCTTGATGCCGAAAGCGACGATAAGAAAGCACATCGAGACGAGCATGACATCGTCGAAGCCGCCCTTATCCAGTATGGCCTTCATGTCTCCCATATTGAGCGTTCCCGTGGCGCCGTAGAGTATGCCGATGCCGAGCAGATAGAATGTCGCGGCCACTGTGCCGACGAGCATGTATCTGAAAGCGGATACCACTCCCTTGCTGCCGCCCAGAGCTATGAGGCAGTACGCCGAAAGCGATGTTATCTCCAGGAACACATAGAGGTTGAACACATCCCCAGTGGACGTCATTCCCAGAAGGCCCGTGATCAGAAGAGCCAGGACCGAGTACGCCGCTCCCCTTACCATCGGCCTGTCATCGCTCCAGAAATGTCCCGCGAAAAGCACCGTAAGGAAGCCCATCAGAGACACGAGGACGAGTATCAGGGCGTTGAGGGAGTCGATCACGAACTCTATGCCGTACGGCACCGCGTAGCCGCCTATCTCATAATGGACAGGCCCTCCTATTACGACAGTGATGAGCTGCATGACTGACAGCACAAGAGAAGCGAGCACCGCAAGCCCTGTTGTCAGCGCGCCGAGATGTCTGTTGATCCCGGTCAGCAGCAGGCACAGGAGCGCCGCGATAAGAGGCAGTATTACTATCAGAACGGGAATGTTCGCCATCTAGATCTTCTGCTCCCTCCTGATGATATCGTCCTCCTCCACCGTGCCGTACTTCTCCCTTATCCTCAGGAGCAGTGAAAGACCCACTCCCGTAGTACCGAGGCTGACCACAATAGCGGTCAGCATGAGTCCGTGCGGAAGCGGGTTGATGTATTCTGACGCCTTCACGGCCCCGTCCATGGCTACAGGGATAGTTCCCCCGTTCTTCTGTCCGAGGCAGAGGAAAAAGAATATGACGGCGACCTGCATGATGTTCATGCAGATCAGCTTTTTCATGTAATTGTTGCACACTATCATGCCCGCGACTCCCAGGGAGAGCAGGATGAATGTGAGCAGGTATATTCCCTTTGACGCCAGAAAGGCGGTGACTTCTGAAGGTATCATGTCGTTTTTGCTGTTTTATAATTCGTCGTCGAAGGATATCCTTTCGGTCAGAGCGTTTACTATCGTTATTATCGTGCCGGCGACACCGACGGTGACTCCGATCTCGACCAGCGTTATGCCTATCGAGTGGAGCTCAGCCTCATGCACCGGGAACGGCATCTTTGAATACTGCAGGTACAGGCCTCCTCCAACGAACGAAAGAAGCCCCGTCACGGCGTACATGAACGGTCCGAGACCGGCGGCAGCGCCTGCCCTGAACTTGCTGAGTCTGAAGAGCGGCACTTCCCTTCTGCATACCATGACATCCAGGAGGTATGTCATACCGATCAGAGCTCCCGCCTGGAAACCGCCTCCCAGGCTGACTTCCCCGTGGAAAAGCACATATGCCGCGTAAATGAGTATCAGAGACTGGATGATCGACACCATGACGTCCTTGTTGACCGTATTGTACATGGGAGCGCCGGTCCTCCTGTCAAAACGCCTGAAGCGCGTCGGCACGATGAGCCTCCTCTTCGGGTGGTACGCGAGGATCAGAATGACCGCCACTCCCGCGAGGAACATGACCGTCGTCTCGAACATGGTATCGAAGGCCCTGTAATCGACGATCACGGCCGTCACCATGTTCGGCGAATTGCATTCTTCGACAGCGTGCTCTATGTAATAATCGGACACATGCGAATTAGGCGCCGAAGCAGGATCTCCTATATCCGGCAGGATATCGAAGAACATGAACGGCAGCGTGAGCGCGGCTATTAACAATATGACTGTCAGCGCTTTTCTCACTTTTCCCCTCTTCTCCTTGCGTCCCTTTTGATGGATCTGAGTATTATGATGAAGAAGACCGTTGAGATGACTCCGATCACGGCCTCGGTGAAGGCGACATCAGGCGCTCCCATTATGATGTACAGGAACATCGTGATGAAGCTGAAGGCGCAGTATATCACAACAGAGACCATGAGATCCCTGCCGAATATTATTGCCGCGGCTATTGCTATCAGACCCAGCAGCAGTATCGCTTCGATGATAAGTGTCATGCCTTGTCTTCCCCCTTACTGCTTTTTCTCTTCTTTTCCTTTGTCCTTTTCAGGCTTTTTCTTTTTGTATTCCCTGTATTCCTTGTTGTTCATTCCTGCGATCATCATGAGGTTTGTGCCGACAGGATTGGTGACGAGTATTATGACCATTACAAGGAAGAGCTTGACGCTCATGAGTCCCGCTCCGGCCGCCATCATCATCGAGATGATCATGAGAAGCGCGCCGAGAGTGTCCCCCACGCCCTGAGCGTGGAGTCTCGTGAAGAAATCAGGCAGGCGGATGATGCCGATCAGCGAGATCAGCATGAACAGAAGTCCGAGAGAGCCGGTGATGATCGTCGCTATTTCCAGTGGGTTCATCGTCTGCGTCCTCCCATGTACTTGGCCAGTATGACCGATGTAACGAATCCGAGTATCGAGTAGCTGAGCGCTATGTCTATGTACATGTCCACCCTGCCGTCTATGAATCCGACCGTCAGGATGAGAAGCACTATGACGGTATTCATCGCAAAGACATAGTTGAGCTTGTTCAGCGGGTATTTCTTCCTGAACATCATTATCAGCATGATCATGAGGATGGCTATGAGGCATCCGAGAGCGGCGGTCCAGAATATCTGCATCATTTCTTTTTCCTCCTGCCCCTGAATGTCCTCGGCGCGGTCTCGTGCTCTATGACATCGATACCGGCGATCTCCTTTTCGTCGAGCGGTCTGAAGTCTATCTCCTCCCTGTATGCCCAGGCGACTTTTTTCTGCATGCTGCCGTCGAGAAGGCCTTCCTTAAGCTCCTGAGTAAGAGCGTGTACGGAATAATAGCCCTCATCGGTGATGTCTATCGTTATCGTTCCCGGAGTGAGCGTGATGGAATTGGCCAGAAGAGCCCTGGCGAACGGTGAATCATAGTCCGCCTTGAACCATACGACCGACGGATCGACCTTCGATCTGTTCGAAAGCGATATCATCGATACATAAAGAGCGGATCTGATGATCTGGACAATAAGCCAGCAAAGGTAAACCAGCATCCTGAAGAATGTCGTTTCGGTGTAATAGTAGACGGCATCGGTCTTTGCGCCCTTCATGCTGAGGGTCCTCATGCACATCACGGCGATGATGATGCTCGCGGCGCCTCCGATAGCCAGAAATTTATATTCTGTTTTCTGAGACATAACAAACCACAGTGCAAACAGCACTGCGGCCAGTTCTATGGTGTTGAAAAATCTGCTTTTCCTCAGAAGAGTTTCCTCTCATTCTCTTGAAACTACCTGTATAGTATACATTAAATCCCGCACAATATAAAGACGGGCTGATGAGGAGAACTCAAATGCCCGTCCGTAACACCGTGCAAAAATTGGTCGCACGATGGGATGAAACAGCCCTTGGAAGGCTGTTTTCAGCATATTAATTCAGGTATCTGAACACGCCCTTTACCTTGCCTACCACTGTGACGTCCTCGGCGATGATAGGATCCATGTAGTCGTTCTCAGGCTGGAGCCTGACGTGTCCGTCTTCCTTATAGAATCTCTTGACCGTGGCGCCGGATTCCATCCCGTCGTTTACAAGAGCGACCACGATCTCGCCGTTGGAGGCTTCCCTGCTCTCCTGCACGATCAGATAGTCGCCGTCGTTGATGCCGACATTGACCATGCTGTCGCCGCTGACAGTGAGGATGAAGTTATTGCCGCTGCCCACGAACCTCGAAGGTATCGGCATCTCATCCACGATGTTCTGCTCGGCGAAGATCGGTTCTCCGGCAGCTACTCTGCCTACTACAGGCAGAGACACTGTATCGAAGGACGTCTGCGCAGCCCTGATGAATTCGTTCTCGACGGGGAGCACCGTGCGTGGTTTTGCGGGGTCCTTTTTTACGAGGCCCTTTTCCTCAAGCACCTTGATATCGCTGTGTACAGTCGATGTGGACTTTATGTCCAGAGCGGCGCATATCTCTCTTACCGTCGGCGAATAACCCTTGCTGGCTATCGTCTTTTTCATGAATTCCAGGATCTCGTTCTGCCGCAGTTCGCTTTTCTTCATGATTCATCTCCCTCACTTGTATTTGTGATCCGTCAGATCGTTGATGTTGAGCTCGTGTCCGTATTCGTTCCAGTCGTCATATATGCGGCCGGTCTGCCTGATGATGATGTCTCCGACTATCCCGTCGACCTTTGCGAACGGAAGCGTCTTGTGATATGTGATCCTGCTGCCGTCACGCTCGAACACGAAGCCCGTCCTGAATCTTTCCTTTTCGAGAGGATACTTATATTCGCATATCTCGGATATCAGCCTGAACAGGTTGTCATTGTCCTTGTCGAATACGTTCTCCAGGGTCAGGAAAGAATAATTGGCTCTGAGCTGTATCTCATGTCCTTTGAACCTGTCGAGGAATTTAAGGAGCTTTTCCCTGGTGGCCGGATCCTTGGCATCCTCGAATACCACGCAGTTGATCCTCGTCCTGATCTTCAGCAGATCGAAGATCTCATCAGGGCACTCCTTTACATAATGCTTCAGATGTCTGGAAACATTGATGCAGCTGATACGGTCAGCGTATTTATTGAGCACGGCCGCAACGTCTTCTATAGTCCTGCCCTCGCCCACAGGAAGGGTCGTATTGATATATATGTGGTGTCCCTCTTCTATATGGTCGAGTATGTCCTGCAGAGCGTCGAGCTCGGCGAGAGGCTCTCCTCCCGTCAGCACGATATCGTTGTGCGGGAATATCCTGTTCATCAGATCCAGCGATCTGTAGCATCTCTCGATGTCGAATCCCGATGTGTCCCTGTATTCCTGTTTGTTGACACAGAACGGGCACGCATTGTTGCAGTCATACGGAACGAACATCGTTACCGTAGGACCGATCTTAGGAAAATCCTGTTTCATTATCGCATCCCTGTCAGCAGGACCCTGTGCCCTGCCGGCTGTTCAAAGTATGATCATTGAGTGTGTTTTATCGTGCAAAGTATATCATCCGAACAACTGTTTGTAAACATTCCGCAGCATAGTTTTTTATTTATCAGCATGAGCGTTCCATCCCCGCCCGCATAGTGCTACAATTATCTGGTAAACAATACTCTCACAATGAACAATGGAGGCAGATATGAAACTCGGATTTCTCGGCGCGGGCGCCATGGGCGGAGCCATACTCTCCGGCGCTGTCGCAAAAGGCGTGGTAAAGCCTGAAGATGTATATGTATTTGACGTATCGGATGAGATAAAGAACAAATATAAGGCCATGGGATGCAATATCGCCGGCAGCAACAGGGAGCTCGGCGAGGCTGTCGACATTCTCCTGTCTGCGGTCAAGCCTCAGTACGCGGCTGCCGCCCTCGCAGAACTCGGCGACACTCTCGACGGCAAGGCGATGATCTCCATCATGGCCGGTCTCACAACGGACAGCATCCGCGAGATGACCGGCGGCAGCTTCAGACTGCTGAGGCTCATGCCCAACACCCCTGCTCTTGTAGGCATGGGTGCCTTCGCACTGGACTCGGACACCGATCTTAAGCCTGAAGAAAAGGAATTCGCCCGGAAGCTTTTCGAATCGATCGGCATAGTGGAATGGATGCCTGAGAACCTTATAGACGCAGCATGCGGACTTTCCGGCGCCGGCCCGGCGTATATCTATCTCGTTATCGAGGCACTCGCTGACGGCGGAGTCGTAAAGGGCCTTCCTAGAAAGACTGCGCAGAGACTGGCCGCCCAGACGGTCATGGGCGCGGCTAAGATGGTGCTCGAGACCGGAGAGCACCCGGGCTTCCTCAAGGATCAGGTCTGCTCGCCCGGCGGCAACACCATAGTGGGAATGAAGACCCTCGAGGAGCACGGAGTCAGAGGCGCGTTCATCGACACGGTAGTCAATTCCGTTGACCGCGCCGCAGAGCTCGGAAAGAAGTGATCCGTCTCAAAAAAAGAACCACGCCTGAGAGCTTTTATCAGTTCTCAGGCGTTTTTTATCCTTATTCGTCTTCATGCAGGTGATTTACCGCTATTATTAATTTATTTTCTCCGGATTCCTTCACCATGGCGGCCCTGAGCCTTACTGTAACACTTTCGCCGTCTATGAGCATGCGGTACTTCATTGTGAACACGCCCTTTTTCTCAAGCCTTTTCAGCAGTATCTCCTTTTCCAGCAGGAGTTTGAAACGCATCCTGTCATCAGGATGTATCAGCTTGTCGGCGTTCATGTCCTTGGCCTGAAAGAAGTTGTCTCCGGCTTTGGCTACGCCGAGGCCTTCGAATCGGCTGTCCACGCTGGATTCGATGAAAGCATCCGTCTCCGGATCTATGGTATACATCACCATGATGTCGCCGAGCAGAGCCTTCAGCCTGTTGTACATTGCCTGCTCCTGCATGAGCTTCTCTATCGCCCTGCGCTGGTTCATCTGCAGGTTTATATTGCTGACGCCGATGATTATCTTGCTGTCGTCGTCCTGCATGCGCGTTGCCTTCATGTTCATGAAGACAGGTCTGTCGTTCACCAGAAGGCGGTAGCTGAGAGTATATGACTTCTGTTCGTCAAGAGTTCTGATGATGTTTTCCTTGGTAAAAGATCTGAGGAAGCTCACCAGATCCTCTGCATGCATATGATCTGCAGCGTCTTTTCTTGCCTTGTTGAAGAAGTCGCTGTCGTGTCTCTCGACCGCAATGGTCT
Source organism: Mogibacterium sp. (assembly GCA_017512365.1). Classification (GTDB taxonomy): domain Bacteria; phylum Bacillota; class Clostridia; order Peptostreptococcales; family Anaerovoracaceae; genus Crickella. Next base: position 22,364 of record JAFWGQ010000014.1, on the reverse strand, counting down.
CTTCACCGGCAGGCGATCTGTATTCGATGAACTCTTCTGTATCGAGATCCACATAGAACAGGTTGTAGTAATCTGCAGCCATGGCCCTGGCTATGTTCGCGTATGTGACGCCCTCTCCGTCCTCAGTCAATGCAAGCACGGCCACTGCGACAGCCGTAGATCCGGTAAGAGGATTGGTATCTATGCTCCTGACAAACGAATGCAGAGTGGTGCCGTCCTTCATTCTCTCATCCACGATCACGCTGTTCCCCGTCTCAGAGCACTCCCTGACCCTTTCAAGGAACCACGGCCCTATGCCCTGCGGCGTTTTGCTGAACTCAGTGACATTTCTCGGAAGATCGTATCCGAAGGCATTCTCAACGAACTCGCGATAGGCCTGATTGCTTCTCAGGAAGCGGGCCTCCTCTCCGTTCACCTCGATTATGGCCATAGGGAGGGTGTCGAAATAGTTCTTCAGACTGCTGTCATCCCTGCCGGCGATCATAGAGAGATCGTAGAGATTTATGCGGCCGATCGCTTCATAATACGCTTTCTCCTCCGGGTTCTCGAAGCCTATCTCGAGCCCCCTGTCGAACTTCTCCAGAAGAGCCTCCAGCGACAAAGGCTTCTCATAATAATAGCCCTGTATCTTCGAGCAGCCTATCTCCCTCAGGAAGTGCACCTGATCCTCTCTCTCCACTCCCTCGCATATCGTCTCGACGCCGAGCGAGCCGGCCATCTTCATCAGCTCGGTCAGTATTATCCTGGATTCATTGCCGCTGTCGAACTGCTGCATGAAGTGCATGTCGAACTTGATAAGATCGAACTTTATGGTCTGGAGCACATCGAGCGATGAATAGCCGCTTCCGAAATCATCCATCCATACCTTGAATCCGAGTTCCCTGAACCGCTCCACCTGCGCCTTCATGAAGTCGATGTCGCGCGCCACAGTGCTTTCCGTTATCTCGATGCTGATAGCGTCGCGTCCATACCCCGATGCATCGACCCGCTTGCATATCTCATCGATGATATCGCATGACTCGAAGTCCTTCCTCGAAAGGTTGACGGATATAGGTACAGCTATAGGCAGACCGTATTCCTTCATTTTCTTTATCTTTTCGAGGACCTGTTCGACCACGAAGAGATCGAGCTTGTATATCAGACCTGCCTCCTCAAGGACAGGCACGAAGAATCCCGGAGACATCATGCCTCTTTCAGGATCGATCCAGCGGGCCAGAGCCTCTTCATCGCAGACCTTTCCGCTCGTTGATCTTACTATCGCCTGATAATACACAGTGAGCCACTTCTCTTCGATGGCTCTGTCAAGGTTCTCTATGATGTACTGCTTGCCGCGCGCTTCATAGAGCATCTTCTCATCGAACCAGCTTACGCTTGACTCATAGACGTTTCTCATCGAGTCGCAGGCGTACTTTGCTCTGTCGCATGCGCTGCTCACATCCACGCTTTCCACGCTCTCCCGGTATATGCCGACGCGTATGGCGAGAGCGTCGCTTTTGTACATTTCCTTCCATTCGCTGAAAAGGCTGTCCAGTTTTTCCTTTATGCCGCTTCTGCCTGTTACAGCGGCGAAGTGATCTTCTCCCACGCGGCAGCATCTCTCATTGCCGAAATACTTCGCGAGCAGACGCGCAAAAGATATCAGAAGTTCATCCCCCTTGCTGTATCCGTACCTGCTGTTATAGTACTTCATGCCGCTCAGGTCCATGAACATCATCATCGGCTCATCGCCGGCATCCAGAAGTACATGTCTGGCTGATTCAGCCAGTTCAAAGAAATAAGTCATGCTCGGCAGACCCGTGAGATAATCGTAATTGCTCGCCTTCAGCAGGCTCTGTTCGTGCAGCGCTTCGCTCAGATCCCGTTTGAGCAAAGTACCTCCCGAAGTATCTCCTGTATTGTATCTGCCCTCATCCGTATACCAGACGGCCGCCAGCCTCTCGCCTGTAGCCGCTCTGAAATGCTCGCCCATTGCATGGATCATTCTGTAATCCTTTGTGCCCGGTATCCTGGAGCGGTATATCACATCATAAGAGCCGCCTTCAGTGGCAAAGCGCAGCGCTTCTTCGGCTATCCTCGAAGCATCGTCCGGATGGGTATCGACATACATGTCGTTATCCATGTCATGATATGCCTTTGCACGGTCGCTGTAACCGAAAAGCTCGCAGAAGCCGTCGGAAAGGATGAGCGTCGCTACTCTCCTGTCGACGAACTGGTAGATGGCGAACGGCATCCTCGATCTTTCAAGCGTCTTTCGTTCGATATCAGAATATTCATATCTGCCCATTACTCATACCCCCCATGCTTTACGGTCCTCCGGACGGTCAGCCCAGCAGCGCCCCCGCACCGTAAGTAACTGTAGTGACTATGATGCCGGCTATTATCACGCCGAGTATTATGGCAGGCATCGCCCTCTTCAGCCTCATGTCCATCATCGCCGCCACAAGAGCTCCCGTCCAGGCACCGGTGCCCGGAAGCGGGATCGCTACCAGCACGACAAGTCCCCAGAACTCATATCTTTCTACGACTTCCTTGTTTTTTTCGGCCTTGGCCTCGAGCCTGCTTACGAATCTGTCGAGCCCCCCGCTCTTCGTACGCAGCCATTCAAACACCTTGCGCGTGAAAACGACGAGCACAGGTATGGGAACGAGATTGCCTATGACCGCTATGATGAACGCCGCCGGAACGCTGAGCCCGGCGATGACACCGTACGGTATCGCTCCCCTGAGCTCGATCACCGGCACCATAGCCATGAAAAATGTGATCAGTGCTTCTTTTATCATTATTATCCTTCTGTCAGGAAGGCCTTATAGCCTTTGTAGGATTCGTAAAGGTCCGCCTTGCTTATCGCCTCCCACGGAGCGTGCATCGAAAGCACAGGTATGCCGCAGTCGATGACTTCCATGCCGTACAGCGCCAGTATGTAAGCTATCGTGCCGCCGCCGCCTGCATCCACCTTGCCCAGCTCAGCGGTCTGGTATGTGACGCCGTGCTTATCCATCATATATCTGAGCGAGGCCATGAATTCGGCGTTCGCATCGTTGGAGCCCGACTTCCCTCTCGCACCCGTGAACTTGCAGAAAGTAAGTCCGTGTCCGAATACCGACGCGTTCTTCTTCTCGAATTTGTCCGCATACAGCGGATCATAGGCGGAATTCACATCAGCGCTCAGCATACGACTGTTTCTGAGACATCTCTTCAGTTCCGTCTCTTTGCTGATGCCCATCCTGTCGAGCACTTCTCTTACCATATTCTCGAAAAAGTACGATCTCATGCCGGTAGCTCCGAGGCTGCCGATCTCTTCCTTGTCAACGAATATGCCGCAGGTCGTGGTCTTTGCATCCTTCACATCCATCATGGCCATGAACGACGGATAAGCGCAGCATCTGTCGTCATGTCCGTATCCCAGTATCATGGAGCGGTCAATGCCAGCCTCTCTGGCTCTGCCGGCAGGCACAGCCTCGATCTCGGCCGAGAGGAAGTCATCCTCTTCTATCCCGTACTGATCCTTCAGAAGCTTGAGTACGGCTGCTTTTACGGCATCCTTCTCTTCGCCCTTCAGAGGCTTCGATCCGATCATTATGTCGAGCTTCTCGCCCTCCACGACTTTCGCAGCAGGCTTTTCCATAAGGTCATTCGACAGATGGATAAGGAGGTCGCTGATGAAGAACACAGGATCTCCGTCCTTCTCTCCTATATTGATCGTGATCTTTTTGCCGTCCGGTCTGACCACCACTCCATGGAGAGCAAGGGGCGTGACCACGTACAGATATTTTTTGATACCGCCGTAGTAATGAGTATCCAGATATGCGTACTCATCTGATTCATAAAGAGGCTTCTGCTTGATGTCGAGCCTCGGAGAATCTATATGAGAGCCGATTATATTCATGCCCCTGTTTACGATGTCCTCGCCGATGTTGAACATCACGACAGCTTTGCCCATGTTAACGGCGTACACCTTGTCGCCCTTACTGAGCTTTTCACCCTTTTCTATGACATCGGCAAGATCTTTGTATCCGTTCTTTTTTGCCATCTCTACGAGCAGCTCTGCACATTCGCGCTCAGTCTTGCCCTCGCTGATGAAATCTATGTAATCTGCGCTGAATCTTTCGAGCGCATCCAGATCTTCAGACCCGTAAGTGTTCCATGCGTTATCGTGAATCATTTTTACCTCCGTCAATGAATTACCATATCAGATGACCGCTATATGTAAAGAATACTTTACATATAGCGCAATGCGCATACTGACGTGTAGTAGTTTACCATAAAACCGGGCCTGCGCATAGGCTTAACTCCGCTTCACAGGATCAGCAGCACGCCGGCATGCCCGTCATGCCGGCATAAAAACTGCCCCGCCGGAGCGGAGCAGTTCTCAGTTCTGTGCTGTAGAAAGCCTTATTCGTGGTCAGCATTGACCTTTCTCTCTACATACGTTGTATGCAGCAGGTGGTGTGCCTTGTGGCTGCCGTACGACTCGAGATACTCGTCGTAGAGCTTCTTGATGCTCGGGTTCTCGTGAGATCTTCTCAGAGGCCTGTCAGCGTCGAGGTCATAGAGGCCCTTCGCTCTGACTTCACGCACATCCATGAAGTTCTTGACGTTCGACGGCACGATAGGCTGTCCGCCGCCGTTCACGCAGCCGCCCGGGCAGGCCATGATCTCGATGAAGGTGTAGTCCTTCTCGCCGGACTTGACCATCTCGAGGACCTTGCGCGCATTCGCCAGGCCGGAAGCTACGGCGACTTTGACTTCGAGGTCGCCTACCTTGTAGGAGGCTTCCTTTACGCCTTCGACTCCGCGGACATCCTGGAACTCGAGGAGATCCTTGCCGAGCTCCTTGCCGGTGATCCACTCGACAGCTGTACGCAGGGCAGCTTCCATAACGCCGCCCGTAGCGCCGAAGATCACGGCAGCTCCTGTGCTCTCGCCCAGAGGATCGTCATAGCCCTCGTCAGGCAGGCTCAGGAAGTCGATGCCGGCTTCGCTGATCATCTTGCCGAGTTCTCTTGTTGTCAGAGCGTAGTCCACATCCGGAACTCCGTTGGCGTCCTGATCAGGTCTTCCGACCTCGAACTTCTTGGCTGTGCAAGGCATTACGGATACGCTTACGATATCCTTAGGATCGATGCCCTTCTTCTCTGCCCAGAAGCTCTTTACCACTGCTCCGAACATCTGCTGCGGTGATTTGCAGCTGGATACGTGAGGCAGCAGCTCAGGATAGTAATGCTCGATGAACTTGACCCATCCCGGCGAGCAGGAAGTGATCAGAGGGAGCACTCCGTTGTTTGTGACTCTTTCGATCAGCTCGTTGGCTTCCTCTACGATGGTGAGGTCGGCCGAGAAGTTCGTGTCGAACACGGCGTCGAAGCCGAGTCTTCTCATGCCTGCAGCGAGCTTGCCCTCCACCTCAGCGCCGACCGGCATGCCGAAGCATTCGCCGAGTCCGACTCTGACCGAAGGAGCGGCCTGGATCACGACTGTCTTTGAAGGATCTGCCAGAGCAGCCTTGACCGCTGCTGTCGAATCCTTCTCATGCAGAGCGCCTACCGGGCACGCAACGATGCACTGTCCGCAGTTCACGCAGCTCGTCTCCGCGAGAGGCAGGTTGAAGGCGGAACCGATGTATGTATCGAAGCCTCTCTCGTTGGCGCCGATGACGCCGATGCCCTGATACTTCTCGCATGCAGCTGTACATCTTCTGCAGAGTATGCACTTGTTGTTGTCTCTTACGATGGAAGCGGACGAATCATCGATGGTGAATTCGTTCCTCTTGCCTGCGTAGAAATCCGTGTTGTCGACGCCGTATCTCTGGCACATCGCCTGGAGCTCGCAGTTTGTGCTGCGTACGCATCCGAGGCAGTCCTGATCGTGATCCGACAGGATGAGCTGCAGAGTCTTGCGTCTGTATTCCTTGATCTTCTCAGTGTTTGTATGAGCGACCATTCCGTCTGTGCAAGGATATACACAGGCAGCCACGAGCGCTCTTGCACCCTCGACATCGCACACGCACATCCTGCACGCGCCGATCTCGTTGATGTCTCTTAAGTAGCACAGCGTAGGGATGTAAACGCCGGCCTTATGTGCTGCATCCAGTAAGGTGGAACCTTCCGGAACAGTTACAGTAATGTTATCAACTGTTACTTTGATATCTGCCATGGTTTCACCTCCTACTTTCTGCTTATTGCACCGAACGCGCAGTTCTCCATGCAGGCTCCGCACTTGATGCACTTGCTCGAATCGATAACGTGTGGCTGCTTGACCTCTCCGCTGATCGCCTGTACCGGGCAGTTGCGGGCGCACTTCGTGCAGCCTTTGCACTTGTCAGGATCGATGACGTAGTTGAGGAGTGCCTTGCAGACGCCTGCCGGACATCTCTTGTCTACGATGTGAGCTTCGTACTCATCCCTGAAGTGCTCGAGTGTCGAAAGTATAGGGTTAGGAGCTGTCTGGCCGAGACCGCAGAGTGCGTTCGCCTGGATGTACTTGGCGAGATCATGCAGCTTGTCGAGGTCTTCGAGTTCTCCTCTGCCCTCGCTGATCTTCTCGAGGATCTCAAGCATGCGTCTGGTACCGATACGGCAAGGCGTGCACTTTCCGCAGGATTCGCTTACAGTAAATCCGAGGTAGAACTTCGCGATATCCACCATGCAGTTGTCCTCGTCGAGTACGATCATTCCGCCGGATCCCATCATGGAGCCGATCTCCTTGAGCGACTCATAGTCGATAGGCACATCGTAGGACTTGGCCGGGATGCATCCGCCGGAAGGTCCGCCTGTCTGAGCGGCCTTGAATTTCTTGCCGTTAGGCACTCCGCCGCCGATCTCCTCGACTACCTCTCTCAGAGTCGTTCCCATCGGCACCTCTACAAGACCCGTGTTGTTGATCTTGCCGCCGAGAGCGAATACCTTCGTGCCCTTTGATGTCTCAGTTCCGTACTGGTTGAACCAGCTTGCGCCGTTCAGGATGATCTGAGGGATATTCGCGTATGTTTCAACGTTGTTGAGAACTGTAGGCTGAGCGAACAGACCCTTTACAGCCGGGAACGGCGGACGCGGACGAGGCTCGCCTCTGTTGCCTTCGATCGAAGTCATCAGGGCAGTTTCTTCGCCGCATACGAACGCGCCTGCGCCGAGTCTCAGGTCGACATCGAAGTCGAAGCCCGAGCCGAAGATGTTCTTGCCGAGCACGCCGTAGTCTCTTGCCTGATCGAGAGCGATCTTGAGTCTGTCCACGGCGATAGGATACTCAGCTCTTACGTAGATATAGCCCTGGTTCGCGCCGATAGCATAGCCGGCGATGGCCATGGCCTCGAGTACCGAATGAGGGTCTCCCTCAAGGATGGACCTGTCCATGAACGCGCCCGGGTCGCCTTCGTCGGCGTTGCAGGCTACGAACTTCTGGACTTCGCCTCTGTTTGCAGACGCGAACATCCACTTCTTTCCGGTAGGGAATCCGCCGCCTCCGCGTCCTCTCAGACCCGAGTCGACTACTTCCTTGATGACATCATCAGGAGTCATCTCATTGAGCGCCTTATTGAGCGCCATGTAACCGTCTCTCGCGATATACTCGTCGATGTCCTCAGGATCGATCTTTCCGCAGTTCCTGAGAGCCATTCTCATCTGATTGTTGTAGAATGCGGAATCAACGTAATGGATCTTCTCTCCGCTTGTGAGCTCCTCCATCATCAGGAACTCCTCTACAGGCTTGCCGCCGATGATGTGCTCGTTGAAGATCTGATCTACCATCTCAGGAGTGACCTCCTGATAGAAGACGTTGCCCGGATGCACTACCAGGATAGGGCCCTTTGCGCAGAGTCCCTGGCATCCTGTCTGGATGATCTGGATCTCATCCTTCTTGCCGGCAGCCGCGATGAGCTTCCTGAGCTCGTCCATAATCTCCCAGCTGTGGTTGGATGTGCAGCCTGTACCTCCGCATACGAGGACGTATGTCTTCAGTGCTTCTTCAGCAGTATCAGGATTGAACCTGATATCCACCTGGCCTGCCTTGGCCTCTCTGATTTCTTTTAACTCTTGCAGTGATTTCATGACATAACCTCCTATGCTACTCGTACTTGGCAAGAATGCCCTCTACGTCTTCAGGCTTGAGCTTGCCGTATACGTCTCCGGCTACGATCATGACCGGCGCGAGTCCGCATGCACCTACGCAGCGGCATGTCTCGATCGAGAACTTGCCGTCCGCCGTGCAGCTGCCATCAGAGATGCCGAGAACCTTCTCGACTTCCTCGAGGATGGCGCCGGAGCCCTTTACATAGCACGCAGTGCCCAGACAAACGGCCACCGTGTACTTGCCCTTCGGCTCCATCGAAAACTGCGCATAGAAAGTAGCTACACCATAAATCTTCTCGATTGGAATGCCTGTCTCGTCGGAAATGATTTTCTGCACCTGATAAGGAAGGTATCCGTAGATTTCCTGGGCTTCCTGCATGATCGGCATGAGAGCGCCCTTCATGTCCTTATACTTTGCGATCACTTCGAGCAGCTTGGCTTCCTGTTCCTTGGTTCCGCTGAAAGGAACGCTTGATACTTTCATCTGCTTAGCTCCTCCTTCATCTCTCAGATAAGAAATATCTACCTTGGATTATGGAAAAAGAATCATCCATACACAAACATTCTACAATAATAAAGCGTCTTCATCAATTGTTATATCGTTAAAGAATTATCTAATCGTGGATAAAAAACAAAACAGTACAATCTGCCTGATCTGTGTCAACAAGCCCTTCCTCTGATGTATACTCAATGCAAAACTACAGGAGAAAGAAACATGATATACCCGGAATTTCCGAAAGCGGGCTCGACGTTAGGCATATGCGCGCCGAGCGCCGGCGTGGGCGGCAAGCTCGAATCCTTCGATATGTCGCTCGAGACCCTTCGCGGCGAAGGATATGAGATTTTCGAAACAGACTGCGTCAGGAGCGACGGCTACCCTTCAGCTCCTGCGGTCATAAGAGGCAGCGAGTTCAGCTGTCTTTTCAGCGATCCCGAATTATCCGCAGTCCTCTGCGCATCAGGAGGAGACTACGTCCTCGAGATGCTGCCGTACATCGATCAGGAAGCTGTCATCAGAAACCCCAAGTGGTTCTGCGGCTATTCGGATCCTACCGGCATCGAGCTTCTGCTTACCACGAAGCTGGATATCGCCACAGTCTACGGATTCAACGCAGGAGCTTTCGACTGGAGGCCTCTGCACGAATACCAGCTGAATGCCCTGTCGGTCCTTAAAGGCGACATCCCGGTCCAGCATTCCTATGACATGTGGGCATCGGGCGGATATGACGAAGAGAACGACTGCTACCCGATGGATGCTCCGGTAGAATGGGAACTCTTCGTACCTTCGGGCAGCGGGTACGACCGCGAGCTCGCCGAAGCTTCGCATCTCGATGTGACGGGCAGACTCATCGGAGGCTGCATAGACGTCATCTACGAGGCCGCAGGCACGCCATACGAAGACATGAAGGGCTTTGCTGAGCGCTACGCGGATGACGGGCTCATCTGGTTCTTCGACAACTTCAGCCTGGATCCGCTGACGCTCCAGTATGCGCTCTCCAAGATGAAGCTCATGGGCCTCTTCGAAAACGCGCGCGCAGTAGTTATCGGACGCACCTTCCTGCCGGGCGAAGCGACTGACATCGAATACCTCGAGCAGATAGAAAGAGTATTCGCGGAGACCGAAGTCCCGGTGATATGGAACGCCGACATCGGTCACACCAAGCCGTCATTTACCATCATCAACGGTGCGATGGGCCGCCTGACTTTCGACAGCGGCCGTGCGAGCCTTTCGATGGAGCTTAAATAGGAACACATACCGCCGCTTCCCGCAAAAATGTGTATCACGCTTCAGAAAAGCCTCATCGATACACAAAAAAGGCGGCAGGACACGTCAAAATGTAAAGTATACTTTACCTGATGTGTAAAATATCCCAAAAAAGAACAAACCATACACATTTTTTTCAATGAAAGTGTGTATGGTCTTTCACTTTCCGGGATTTTATACACGATCCGGCAGATTCGCGGCACAAAATGTAAAGTTTTCTTTACATAAATGTGTACCGGCCGGCTTTTTTTCTGAAATATTACACAACTCATGCCGGCAAAACTCTGTCATCGTCAGAATGACTGCGCTGTCCTGTTGATGATCTCGTCCTGCAGCTCCCTGTCGAGGTTCCTGAAGTAGTCTGAGTATCCGGCTACGCGGACTATGAGGTCCTTATAGTCATCAGGATGCTTCTGAGCCTCGAGCAGCGTCTCCTTGTCAAATACATTGAACTGGATATGATGTCCGTCCATCGCGAAATACGCTCTTATCAGGCTTGCCAGATTGTCGAGTCCCTTCTCTCCCGCGATGGCTGCCGGCGTGAATTTCTGGTTCAGAAGTGTTCCGCCCGTGCTGCAGTGATCCATCTTGGCGCAGCTCTTGATGACCGCGGTAGGTCCGTTCGTGTCTGCGAACTTTTCAGGCGAGATGCCCTCGGACACAGGCTTGTTTGCGAGTCTGCCGTTCGCGGTGGCTCCGATGACTTCGCCGAAGTATATGTGGCATGTCGTAGGCAGCATGTCTACATGGTACTGCCCGCCGCACATGGTCGGTCTGCCTGTGACCTCGTCTCTGTACAGCTCGAAAACAGCCTGCATGATGTCGTCGGCATAGTCGTCATCGTTGCCGTATTTAGGAGTCCTGTTCTGCACCATGTTGAGTATGTCCTCGTGGCCGAGGAAGTTGTCATCCATGGCTTCGATGAGCTCCTTCATGGTGAAGTTCTTATTGTCATATACGTTGTATTTTATCGCCGCGAGGCAGTCTGTGACCGTGCCGATGCCGACGCCCTGGATGTACCTCGTGTTGTATCTCGAACCGCCGTTGTTGTAGTCCCTGCCCTTGCTGATGCAGTCGTTTGTGACGATCGAGAGGCACGGAGCAGGCATGTAGTTGGCGTAGAGTTTCTCGATGACGTTGTTGCCGCGCACCTTTACGTCCACCATGTGATGGAGCTGCTTTGCGAATGCGTCGAAGAGCTGCTCGTAAGTGTCGAAATCCCATGCGTATCCGGTCTTAGGTCCGAGCTGCTTGCCCGACTGATTGTCGAATCCGTTGTATAAAGTGAGCTGCAGTATCTTAGGGATATTGAGGTATCCTGTGAGGATATAGGCTTCATTGCCCCAGCTGCCCGTCTCGACGCATCCGGACGAACCTCCCTGCCTCGCGTCGTCGAGAGTCTTGCCCGCGTTAAGGAGCTCCTGCACGATCTCATCCGTGTTATAGAAAGCCGGCTGTCCCCAGCCTTTTCTGGATATCTCGCATGCCCTCCTGAGGAACCTGTTGGGAGTCTTCTTTGAGATCTGTACGTTCGAGTTAGGCTGCACCAGTCTCATCTCGTCCATGCAGTCGAGGATCAGGTAGCTTACGGCGTTGACTCCGTTGGTGCCGTCCTCCCTTATGCCGCCGGTGTTGATATTGGCGAAGTCGGTATATGTGCCGCTCTCTCTGAGAGTCACTCCGACCTTTACAGGAGCCGGCTGGTTGTTGAACTTGATCCACAGGCATTCGAGAAGCTCGAGCGCCTTTTCATCATCGAGTATGCCGTCCTCCGTATCCTTTTCGTAGTACGGGAAGAGGTGCTGGTCTAGCCTGCCCGGGCTGAATGCGTCCCATGGGTTGAGTTCTGTCGTTACAGCAAGGTGGGTGAACCAGTAGAGCTGGATCGCCTGCCAGAATGTCTCAGGCTTGTGAGCCGGCACCACATCCAGATTCGCCGCCATCTGCTCAAGCTCCGCCCTGCGAACGGCATCCGTGCATTTGCCGGCCTCATCCTTCAGAAGCTTCTGATATCTCCTGCCGAGAGTCATCACCGCATCACAGTCGATCAGCATGGCCTCGAGCTCGTCCTTCTTCTCGAGAGCCTCCGGATCATTCATGAAGTCGAGCGCGTCGATCGCAGCCTGTATCTCTGTTTTGTATTCCTCGTACCCCTTGTTGAATACGTTCTTTCCGCCGCAGGTGTGTCCCGGTCCTCTCTGCTCCATGAACTCCGTGAACATGCCCGCTCTGTAGCACTTCCTCCATTCGTGGGTCATGCTCGCGAGCAGCTTGTCTCTCATGGACTTGCCCTGCCAGAAAGGAATGATGATCTCCTTCTGGTCCTTCAGATCCTGCTCCGTGACGGTGTAGTTGACGACCTTTCTGTCGTTCATGATATACATGTCCTCGAGCGTGTGGCATGTCAGTTCAGGAAAAGTAGGAGATGACTGAGGATCCCTTCCCTTTTCGCCTACGATGAGTTCGCCCTCGCCGAGGTAGAGCGTCTTCTTGCTGAAATACTCCCTGAGGACCATGGCTCTCAGCACCGGAAGGGAAACCTTGCCTTCGTATTTTTTGTATACCTCCGTCTCGATCTTCGCCCTTTCGAGATCGATGTGCGGCTGGGTCTCCATGCTCACTTTTCTGAGCGCCCTGACCCTTTCGTTCATTCCTCTTTCTTCCATGTTTTTCCTCCGTTTATGCTTATAATGAGAGACAGCTTTACGCCTCTTATCCGCCTATCATCACGTTTGTGAAGCCGGCATCGTTCCACTGCTTTACAAAGCCCTGCATCTCTTCGTCCGAAGGCGCCGTCAGCTCCGACGCCCGGTACTCCCTTCCGAGCTTGCCGTACTTGTGGGAGCCTGTGCTGTGATAAGGCAGCAGATTCACCTGCGCCGGCCTGATATCGTTCTCTTTGAGGAAGTCCATTATCGCAGCCATGGACTCAGGATCGCCGTTGACTTCCCTTACCGTTGGTATCCTTACGTATATCCTGGCACCCGCCTTTGCGATGCCTTTCAGGTTGTCCAGTATAATGTTATTGTCCGTCCCGATATACTTTCTGTGTTTATCACGGTCCATGACCTTGATGTCGTAGAGCCATGTATGTACATAAGGCAGCAGAGCTTCGTAATTGGCGTACGGAGCCTGGCCGCAGGTATCAATCGTGATGTCTATGCCCTCGCGGCGGAGCGCCCTGACGAGCTCAAGGATATAATCCGGATCCATGGCCATGACCTCGCCGCCGGACAGAGTGACGCCCCCGTGAGATTCCTCGTAGAACATCTGATCCTGCAGGCATATCTTTACGAGTTCCTTTACGCTGTAGTCCCTGCCTACCAGAGTCCTTATATTGCCGGGGCACACATCAGCGCAGCGGCCGCACACAAGACACTTCTCACGGTCTATGAGAGCCTTGCGGTCGTCGCCGAAGCTTACAGCCCCCGTGGGACAGGCTGCGGCGCAGCGGCCGCATCCGGTGCATCTGTCCGAGTCGACCTGCAGTTCCGGCTCAAAGCGCTGCGTTTCCGGGTTATGGCACCACCAGCACCTCAGGTGGCATCCCTTGAAGAATACCGTGGTGCGTATCCCGTCTCCGTCATGTATCGAATATTTCTGTATGTTGGTTACTGCGTGCATATATCTGCGGTTTCCTTCCTCTGTGTCTGATCCGCTGCGCCTGAGCTGCGGGCATACAAACAGCCGTTATTCGTTGGCTGAATAGTATTCTTCGAGCTTTTCCCTGCATCCCAGGAAAACCGCCTTCATGTTGGGATCGAACTGAGTGCCCATGCATTCGCACATGATCGACGCGCTCTTTTCGAAGCTCATCGCATCCTTGTAAACGCGCTTGCTTACAAGCGCGTCATACACATCCGCTATGGCCATTATCCTTGCCTCCAGAGGTATCATCGTGCCGACAAGCCCCTCAGGATAGCCCCGTCCGTCCCATCTTTCATGATGATAGCGCGCAACATTGTACGCCACCTTTACGAATCGCTCCTCCTCGACGCCGTCGAGCAGTATCATCACCATCTCGCCGCTTTTCGTCGAGTGGGTCTTCATTATCTCGTATTCCTCATCGGTGAACCTGCCCGGCTTGTTGAGGATGCTGTTGTCTATGGTGACCTTGCCCAGGTCGTGCGTAGGGGCAGCCCGGACTATGTCTTCCGCCATCTGCTCGCTGATGTCCATGGTGCCGCGCGCCATTATCTCATCCACGATGATCTTTATTATGTCGCTTGTCCTTTTTACATGGCCTCCCGTGTTATTGTCACGGTTTTCTATCATGCCCGCCATCCCCAGGACGATCTTGCGCTGGATGTCACGGATATTCTCGGTTTTCTCCTCGACCTCTTCATTGAGCCTCTCGTTGTAGCTCTGCATAAGATCGTAGGCTTCCTGCTCTTTTGTCGCGTCACGTATATCGAGAAGATATCCGTGCCTGCTGCCTCCTTCGCGCAGTGAGAAATAGGATATCCCGCATTCGCAGGTCATGTCTCCGAGGGGGTATCTCACCGTATTCACCTCACCGCGTTCGAACGAATCGAAAAGATCATAGATGATGTCCGCGATCCTGTCTCCTTCAGGAGGCATGTCGTTGACTTTGATCTCCTTCAGGAACGGCAGGAATTCATAGCTCTTTTCATTGCAGCTCAGGAACCTTCCGTTCAGCGCGAATGCGGCATAGGCTCTTGACGCCTCGGATTTGTGATGATCCGCGATAAGAAACGAGATGTCGTGAGTATGCGCGCCGTCATAAAACAAAGCGATGACCACATCCATGACGGCGTACGCCACCGGAAGCATGGAATAGTCCTGGCCGGTCATGCCTTCGACCGCATATGCAGCAAGGCTGATCAGCGGCAGTATAAGATATACCAGCATGTTGGCGTTCGCATAGCTTCCTCTGCGCCTGACGCCCGCCGCCATGACAGCGATAAAACAGAGCAGGATCACGGCGAGATAGATGTAGTGGAACACCATCAGCGGACCGCTGCTGATGCGGACGATATTGCCCGCGGAGGACTCTATGACCTCGACACTGCTGTAATACAGGTCTGTGTTGATGCAGAGGCATATGATGAGCAGATGGACGACCCCCAGCCCGTACAGAGCTGTTTTCATCCAGGGCTTTGCTGTCACGCCCGCGTTGTGCAGCAGATAGAATATTACCGCGACCACCAGAAATGTGCTGTCCAGATACTGGAAGCACATCAGTGCGTAAGCAGCGTCGGGGCTGGTCACCATCGTCTTGAGCCAGTACGCCATGATGATGACGGGTATCAGGATCAGTATGGTCCAGTGATAGATGTCTATGTTGTTGTAGTTCTTCTGCGCCATGTTCAGGAGCATCAGGATGCATACGAGCAGGCACAGGCTGTAGATGGCAGTTATCATGCTTTCTCCTGCTCTATCTCAAAATAAAGCTCGCTTCCGGCTCCCTCTTCATAGATGGAGCGGAGCTCTGAGTCCATTATCCTGAGCATCTCTTCGGCTGCCTTCAGTCCAAGACCGCCGAAGTCTTTCTCATCATCCTTTTTCCCGTCTCCGCTGTCCCTTACAGAGACCAGCAGATGCTCTTTGCCGTCCTTCGTCTCCTTCGCGAAGAGCGACAGCCTGATGCTTTTGCCTCCGGCGTGCCTGAGAGCGCTGAGGAGCATGCATGCGATCACCATGCGCAGCTTTCCCGGATCACCTGTGAGCTTCTCCGGAAGATCTGCAGCTATATCCGAAGTGACTTCAGTTCCCCTGAGCTCCGCCTCTTCCGAAGCATCCGCGAGAGCTTCATCCACGATATCCCTGATCGAATACGTGACCGACTCCGGGACTATGCCGGCGGTCTCGTTTTCGCTGCCCGTGATGCTGTCTTCTATCTCATCCATCTCGGTCTTTTCATCGTTGATGTTCTGTATGGTAAAGATGAACCTGCGAAGAGGCTCGCCCTCCCTGCGGTCTATGGCGAAAAGCCTGACGAGGCACCACCCCTTTGTTTTGCTCATGTACTGGCAGGCTATGCTCTCCCTGTCAAAACGTTCCTCAAGCGTAGCAGGGTCCATGAACTCCTCAGCGACCTGCCTGTACTCGTCCGTGACATCATCGATGAACAGCTTACCGAGGCGCGAAACAACGCTTCCGCGTGCGCTCCCGCGTGCGGCATCAGCGCCCTTTATCGTGGTGATATCATCGTTCACAAGATCCGCCATGTATATCATGTCATAGATGTCGGACATGTATGCAACGCCGGTCTTCCTGAGTTCCATGTCCTTCCAGGCTCTCCTGTACGACAGCGTAGCAACGACATATGCAAAGAATCCAGCGATCCAGACCAGTGCAAGACCGAGAACGGCGTAGAAGCCCTTCCCTTCAAAGAAGCTTTTATGCAGCTTGTATGAGATGTAGTGATCCGAAAGATCTATCCCATCGAGATAGTACAGGATCATGCCTATCGTAAGCTCGGTTTTGCCCGCCACCGGCATCTCTCTCTCTTTGGCGGAAGGATAATACATGATGTAATCCCCTTTTGAAAGCGGGATGAGCAGGTCTCCGTCGTATACGTGATCCAGCTTCACATCCTCAAGCTCGTATTTTCTGAGATCGAGCGTCTGCACCTTCTCATTATCCGAGCCGACGTGCTGATGGACCTCGACGACGCCGCACCAGGCGTTGTTCAGGTAACAGTCGCCCTTGATATTGATGCGCATCATCCATTCGGAGATCTCGGAGGATGACTTGTTCGTAAGTACGCCGTCAAAGGTCTGCCCTGTAAGATCCACAGTCCTGCCGTCCATGTCAAAATCCCTCTTCAGCCATGAACTGGTGCTGTCCTCTCTGTCGTTCAGGACCATGACGGCCTGCTTTCTGTCATCCTCGCCCTGTGTCCTGTGCACCTTGCTGTTATACGAGATCACCGACACGACATGAGCGACGGCAGCGATGACTATCGCTACCGCCATGATCGCCAGAAAGTTCTTTGTACTTTCCATTCTTTTACTGTTCATTTACTGCTCTTATCCTTTAACGTTATTCGCTTTTTCCGTTGTACCTGAGGCACAGCATCGTCAGATCGTCGAACTGCTCTGCATCTCCGATGAATTCATTGATGTCATTGCGTACGGACTTCATCAGTTCCCACGGCGCCGCCCCCGCAGGAGCGTTATCGAGCGCCCTGACCATGCGGTCCATGCCGTAGAGCTCGTCAGATGCCGAAGTCGCCTCCGTAACGCCGTCTGTATATACGAATATGCTGTCGTCCTTTTCAAGCTGTATCACATAGTCCTCATACTTCATTCCTTCCAGACCGCCTACGACGAAACCGTGCTTGTCGCGTATGACTTCAGCATTGCCGTCAGTATGCACCAGCACAGGATACTCATGTCCGGCGCTGGCTGTTGTAAGCCTTCCGGTGGATATCTCAAGTATGCCGAGCCATACGGTCACGAACATCTCTTCTTCGTTCTTTTCGCATATCCTGTTGTTGACCTCTTCGAGAACGGCGGCCGGAGACAGTGTGTCTCTCATCGTATCCGAGAGCATGATCTTTGATATCATCATGAACAGAGCGGCCGGCACGCCCTTGCCCGAAACGTCGGCGATCTCTATCGCCAGATGATCATCGTCGAGCATCAGCATGTCGTAGAAGTCTCCTCCGACGCCCTTTGCAGGCTCCATCGAAGCGAAAAGGTCGAATTCCTTCCTGTCAGGGAACGGAGGGAACACAGCAGGCAGCACGCTCATCTGTATCTTGGCAGCAAGCGCCAGCTCGGTGACCAGACGCTCCTTTTCGGCAGTCGCGGCAGTCAGGTCGTCCATGTACTCCGCGACGTCGGTCTCCATGTCGCGCAGCGTCACAGCCAGACGTTCGATCTCATCTCCTGTGTGTATGTCAAGACCGGCGAAGTGTCTCTCGCCGTCCTTCTTGTTTTCATCATCGCTGTATTCCACAGCCGCAGCTGCAAGCTTGTCGATCGGATCGATCAACGCCTTCTTCATGCGCTTCATTCCGATATATGAGGCTATGAGAGTCACGACCACAAGAAGCGCGACGTACTCAGCAAAGAATCGCTTGCTGGCCTCGACCATAGGGTTCAGCTTCTCGTCTACGCATACCAGTATCGTATACTTCCTGATCCCGCACATGGTCGATGCAGCGGTGCAGCGCGGACCGTATTTGGCTCTGTTCGTGAACACAGCCTGGATTCCGGACTTCACCCCCTGCTGTTTGTCGAGGGATGAGCGCTTTCTTCCGTAGATGAGCTGCTCGAGTTCCTCATGAGGATATTCATCCCATGTGCCCGGGCGGCATGTGCTGTCTTCTTTCTGATCAGCGTCCACTATATATATCATCCTGTTGCTTTCCAGATCGATGGCCACCATGAAGGCATTGAGCGGGCCGTTCCTGTTCTGCAGGCTCTTCATCGCTTTCAGAACGCCCTGGAATTCATCAGACTCCCTGATGCCTGCGTACTTCGCGATATATTCCTCAGATGTTCCGTCTCCTTTTTCTTCATCCGGGATGCTGTCATAAATACTCATCACGGTCTCGCTCAGTCTGCGGTAATCGGTCTGGCTGATGACTGCGGCCTCAGCATTTGCCTGGTTCCAGGTGTTGACCATGTATTCGTGCATGACGCCGACGACATACAGCAGGAACCCGAATATCAGCACTGTCGCTCCGATACCCATCGTAAGCGCAAGCGTGATCAGGAACGTCTTCGTGCCGAGTGAACGGCGCACCTCATTGAGCTGATTATCTCCTTTTTTCTTCTTTGCCATTTCTGTTTTCCTTTACTCCTGTACTGTCGCGATCAGAAGTCCCGACTCGTCCGCTGCCGGCAGCTCTAACAGCATTCCGGATACCCTGAAAAGTATCTCCATGCCCTCGATGCCGTAAGGCAGGTGACAATATGTGCTCTCCGGCACGATCACGCGCCCGCCTGCACGCACCTTGTCCATGAACACGAAAATCTGCTGTATCACACTTTCAAGATCCGCGAATGAACGGGGATCTGACAGATCGATTATTCCCTGATCATAGCTGTCGTATGCGTTTTTGAGCTCTTCCTGTGTGATGACGGCCGCCCCGCTTATCTTTTCGTGACGATCGCTGAAGACCACTGTCGCGCCATGGCATTCAGCGGCTTCCATCACATGTCCGATATCTCTCGTTACTTTCGGCGCAGTTTTGCCTTCATCCGACTTCTGGAACAGTATGTCCGGATATCTCAGTTCAAGCAGATGCAGCAGTTCGCAGTCCTCTCTTACCTGCTGCTCATCATCGTGTATAAGGTATACAAGGCCCGCCTCAGTCTCCATGTCCGTAGTCTGCTGAAGCATCGTCGTCCTTCCTATCTGATCATACGACGCCGAGTAATAGCTTTTGAGCCTTTTGCATATCTGCAGCACGGGAGCCGAGATGACTTCGGTATCCGATGTGAGCACCAGGTCCTTGCTCACTCCGAAGCGCTTGACGCTGTACGGCTTCAGCGAATCCAGATGGAATTTTTCCGGATCCAGATAGCTGTCCAGAGCCGAGTCGGTCTCGTGCTGGCCGGAGATGAGCTCCGAATACTTTCGCATGAGCCCTCCTCCCATCGGCCTGCAGTTGACCTCTATAAGGACCGGTCCTTCTTCGTCCACCATGTATTCTCCGTGCACGGGACCGTATTTGATGCCGATCGCGTCAGCCACGCTGCACGCGTATCTGAGGAGCCTGGAGTGCCCCACCTCGAGCCTCGTTATGTATCTGAAGTAATTATACGCTATCGAGCCGTTGTCCAGTCTGTATTTGTCATACGCTCCGACCGACACGACCCTGTGTTTGCCGTTGCACGAGACCGTATTCACTACATACTCTGTGCCTTTGATGCATTCCTGAACAAGGACCGCGGGGTCCTCGGCGCCCTGCTCCCGCAGTTCGTTCAGATGATTTCTCACCATCTCCAGCATCTCGACCTGTCCCCTGCACAGATGGACGCCCTGGGAACCGGCTCCGCGTACGGGTTTGACCACGACTTCGTTTTTGCCGAGATGTCTGAAGAACTCCAGCGCTTCCCTGTCAGACCGGACAGCCCTTCCCCGAACAGTCCTGAGGCCGTGTTCCGCGAGCGCCTTCTGCATCATGTCCTTCCGGATCATGTACGGTATCCTTTCGACAGGATTGCCCTTGAGTCCGAGATCCGCAGCGAGCCTGGCGGCCAGAGCCACCCCGAATTTGCTGCCTGCCAGTACGACCTCAGGATCCGTTTCCTTTACCTGCCTGAGGATATTGTCATAGTCCGGATCTTCCTTTATGATCCTGACCTTGCCCTTCATGCGCCTGTTGATCCTTTCGCGGACCGCTCTCAGTCGCTCCACATCCTCGGGAGAGCCGACATACGGTCCCTCTACAAGCACCGGCGTATAGCCGCGCGCCAGAGCGTCATCGACGTAATTGATGCCGGTCGAGATATATTCGCATATCACTATGGACTTTCTGCTGCCTTTATTCTCCATCTTCGTTCTTTCCTTTTATAGTGATCCGGGTCGAATTCATGCCCAGTATGTATTCATTGCTGATATCCGAAACTATGCTCCTTAGTATCTGCACATTCTCGGCTATGTCGCCTTCGTAGTCCGCGTTCGGGTCGAAGACCTCTCCCATGCTGCGGAAATCGATCTCCACATTCCCCCTGTATATACGCACCAGCACATCGGCGTATGAACTTTCCGTCTGCCTGTTGGCAGTGTATACAGCGATCTCCTCCACGGCCATGGCGACGCGCATCGCGTCGATCTTGTCAAGGCCTCTTTCCTCGCATATCTCCTGGACCTTCTCGCTGATAAGAGAAATATCTGTCGAATCCCTGGTTATCGTCGCGTCCATGACGGTCTCGGGATCGCCCTCTTTTTCATACTCGATCAGCAGAGGTCCTCTGAGCCTTCCTCCGGATCTGGCTGCGTACATGCCGTTGCAGACAAGAGTAAGGATGATCAGCAGGACAGCTGTCAGCGGGAACGACCACCACAGACCGTCTATGCCGGTCATTTTCACCATGATCCATGCTACGGGGATCACAGCGGCAAAGCTGTCAAGAGCGCTCAGGACCGTCGAGTATCCGGTCAGTCCTATCACCTTCAGATAGCGGTAATAAACGACCAGCGCGTATCTAGGAACGAACATCAGGACATATATCCTGAATGCATGTACAGACATCGCAAGCCTGGCCGCCTCCTTTATATTGTAAAGAGCGGCTGCCTGCGGTGCGAACACGAACATGAGCACGGTGCCCGCCAGTGAAACGACGAACTGGCTTATCATGGCAGTCTTCAGTATACCCGCCTCGCCCCTGTAGTCCGACTGTCCGTGCAGGACGGCCATCAGAGGCACGGAGGCTCCGATGACAGCGCCGACGAACACAGACATGACGGAACTTGACTGCATGCAGAACGACAGTGCGACGATCCCGTTGGCGCCTCCGGCCGCCATCGCAAGTCTGTTGCAGACGGCAAACTGCATCGACAGTCCTATCTGGTTCATCGCATCCGGCTTGCCCAGGTCGAAGATCTCCCGTACGCAGCCCATGGAACTTTTTATGTCCCTGCTGATATATAATTTCACCCTGCCGGACATCGCACCCGCTGCCACGAGCAGACCGGCGGCTATGTATCCTGTCAGAGTCGCCCAGGCGGCTCCCTCCACTCCCAGATGGAAGACCTTTATATATACGACATCCATCATGATGTTCACGATGTTCGCGACCACATTGACCGCGGTCGACAGTCCGGGATAACCCGCCGCAGGCAGAAAAGTCGCCAGCGTAAGGATCATGACCTCAAGAGGAGCCAATAAAAGCAGCACTCTGAGATATACGTCGAACGATCCGCGCAGGGCCTCTTCTTTGCAGAGAATGCCTGCAACAGGATCGAGCAGCATTATGCCGGGGATCATTATGATAAATCCGATGACAAGAGACAGCATCATTGAAGCTGTCAGGCTCTCTCCGGCAGTCCTTTGATCGCGGCGGCCTGCAGCTATGGCATATAAAGTCGCTCCGCCTTGTCCGAGCAGCGCATAGGCAGCTGCCATGAGGAGCACAACGGGTACTCCGATGTTGACGATCGCCATCGCTTCGCTGCCGAGAAGATTGGACACCAGCATGCTGTCAACGAACTCGTTAAGCGACAGCGCCGCGTAGGTGATCATCGTCGGCACCAGGTACTGCGAGAACTTGCGGAGCAGGAGCTTGTCCGACCTCAGAAGTTTCCCTTCATCTCTTTTATCTTCATTAGCATGCATACATAATTAGTATAGCATAAATTACGGCATTTTCTACTTCTAAAGAGGTGCAAAAACGCATCCGCAGGATGCGGATGCGCCTTGTTTTCATGGATCTGTATCGCTGTTACAGAATACTTACCGAAGCGATGAGTCCGGCGAAGACGATCGATACCATCGATACCAGTTTGATCAGGATGTTGATCGAAGGTCCGGATGTATCCTTGAACGGATCGCCGATGGTGTCGCCTACTACGGCAGCCTTGTGGTTCTCTGAACCCTTGCCGCCGAAGTG